>NZ_JASHKV010000005.1:0-329799 GCF_030056895.1 Rhodococcus sp. IEGM 1341
CCACTCGAGGAGTACAACAAACGACTGCTCGTTGCGACGACCACGTGAACCCGTCACGAGTTTTCGCTCACTTGGGTCGTTCCGCGGGCTCCACTCCTGCTCACGTGCGGCGAAGCCGCTCACAGACGCAGTTGGATCTCGACGAGTAGTCGTGCGTCGGAATCGGTGAGATCGAGGTCAAGGATCTGCTCGACGCGGCGAATGCGGTAGCGCAAGGTGTTCGGGTGAATGTGCAATCGCTCGGCGGCAGCCCGAACGTCGCCGAAGCACGCCAGGTACGTCTCGAGACTCTCGCGCATTCTGGAGTCGTTGGTGGCGTCGTATCGATCGAGGGCGGCGATGCGCGGGTCTCGCAGCTGTTCGTGATTGGTGATCAGTTCCAGGATTTCACCCAGCAACACCGAGGTTCTCGACTCCTCCAGCGTGGTGACCCGCACCTCGCCGGTGGTGCCGTCGAGAACTCGGTCGACCTCGAATCTGGCCACGGCCACGCCCTCGAGGTCGGCGATCGGGGCTGCGACCGCAGCGCGCAACGCCAGCGAGGTACGCGTCTCGATGCGTCCGACGGCGTCGGCGGTCCACCCCGAAATCCCCGTGCCCGACGCAACCACGGGAAACAGTGCGTAGATTCTCTCACCGATGGTGGTGACCAATGAGTCTCGTCGAAAAGCGCTGGCATGCAGTCGAACAGACGGTGCCAGGGCGCTGATCTCGAAGTCTCCGCAGGCCGCGAATCCGACGACAGCCGCGGAACCCGAGGTGGGTATCGACAGCGCAGACGCCAGCGACGGGACGTCGACTCCGCCGCCCCTGGCCCCGAGCAGGCGCTGAATCTGCAGGGCCTCGTTGGTCGGGGCGTTCGCGATGCGGGTGATCAGTCGGGCCGCGACAGCGGAGGCACCGCGCAGTACCGCGTCGGCGTCGGCGGCGAGCGGGAGGGAACCCTGCTGCACCCAGATCGTCCCGAGAGTCGTGGGGCTGCCGGTCATGCGACGAATCCCGACTGCGAGGCGTCGACGAATCTCCAGTTCGGTATCGGCCGGCACGTCGATCACGTCGTCGGTGCGGCGGAGTCGATCGAACACGCCACGCTCGTGCAGTCTGCGCAGATAGTCGGCCGGTCCTTCGCGTCCGAGAATCGACAGGGTGCGCAGCTCGTCGGCCGCGTCGTCGGATGCCGAGTAGGCCAACACGTGTGAGCGCTCGTCCTCGATGCTCACCATGCCCTTCGTCAGCGACGCCACCGTCTGCGCGAGTTCGTAGAGGTCGGTGTCGGCTCCGAACAGTCCGTCGTCGGGGCTCTGGGCTCGGGCCTGATCGAGAACTCCGCGCATCATCGACAGCAACAGCTCCCACCGTGTCTGCTGGTGCACCGCGACCAAGGCGATGCCGGTCTCCCTGGCACCGTGGGACAGCGCGGTCGAGGCGGCGACTTTGGTCAGCACCGCGAGCGGTCGGTCTGCGACCGAGCGCAACGCGAGATCGTCGAACCACCGGATCACATCGGCCTCGGTCACGCCCACCAGCAGCGTCAGATCGGAGGATGTTCCCGGAGGTAGCCGCAGGTCGTCGGAATCGAGCAGCGCGACGGACTCGACGGCCATGTCCGTTCCGACGGGCGCGAGGACGAGTTCGACGACGGCGCTGTGCAGCGAGGTCAGCATCGAACGCAGCGACACCGTATTGGCCATGAGGACAAGTAGATCATGAATTCTTTGGCCGATGAGCTGATTGAACGCGGTGCGGATCGGACTTCAATGAGCAGCACACACCGAAGCCGAGGAGCAGCCATGGACGCCGTCACATCCGTCCCCACCCCCACCAACGAGCCGGTCAACACCTACGCCCCGGGTAGTCCGGAACGCACCCGCTTGCGCAGCCGCCTGACCGAACTGCGTTCCTCCACCGTCGAGATCCATCAGGTCATCGGCGGAGTTCATCGACAGGCCGACGGCCCACGCGAGAACGTCGTCGAACCGCACAAGCACTCGTCGGTCATCGGCAGTTTCGCCGGAGCCGGCCACCAGGATGTGCGCGACGCCATCGACGCCGCGACGGCAGCCGCGCCGATGTGGCGCGATCTTCCCTTCGACGAGCGCGCCGCGGTGTTCCTGCGGGCCGCCGATCTGCTGTCCGGCCCGTGGCGCGAAAGAATCGCTGCTGCAACGATGCTCGGTCAGTCCAAGTCGGCCTACCAGGCGGAGATCGACGCACCCTGCGAGCTCATCGACTTCTGGCGGTTCAACGTCACGTTCGCCCGGCAGATTCTCGCCGAGCAGCCGATATCGGCACCGGGAGTGTGGAATCGCGTCGAATACCGTCCGCTCGAGGGCTTCGTCTACGCCATCACTCCGTTCAACTTCACCGCCATCGCAGGCAACCTGCCCACCGCGCCTGCGTTGATGGGCAACACCGTGCTGTGGAAGCCCTCGCCCACCCAGGCCGTGGCCGCATATCTCACGCTGCAGCTCTTAGAAGCCGCCGGTCTGCCGCCGGGTGTGATCAACCTCGTTCTCGGCGACGGGCCGATGGTGTCCGAAGTCGCCCTTGCCGATCCACGGCTGGCCGGCATCCACTTCACCGGATCCACCGCGACATTCCAGACGCTGTGGCGTCAGGTGGGCAACAACATCTCGAACTACCACTCCTACCCACGGCTCGTCGGCGAGACCGGCGGCAAGGACTTCATCGTCGCCCACAGCTCCGCCGATCCGGATGTGCTGACCACGGCCATGATTCGCGGCGCGTTCGACTTCCAGGGACAGAAGTGCTCGGCAGCATCGCGGGCGTTCGTACCGAAATCGCTGTGGGCTTCGATGGGCGATTCGTTCGTCGAGCAGGTCTCGGCGCTGAAGTACGGTGACGTGACCGACCTCTCCAACTACGGCGGCGCCGTCATCGATCGAAAGGCGTTCGACCGCAATGCAGCTGCCCTCGACCGAGCGAAGTCCGTCCCCGGCTTGACCATTGCTGCAGGCGGAACCTGTGACGACTCGGAGGGCTACTTCGTCTCCCCCACCGTGCTTCTCGGCGACGATCCCACCGACGAGGCCTTCACCACCGAGTACTTCGGCCCCATCCTCGCCGTCCACGTGTACGACGACGCCAGGCCCGACGCCTACGCCGAGATCCTGCGTGTCGTGGACAGTGGCTCGAAGTACGCGTTGACCGGAGCGGTCATCGCCACCGATCGCACGGCCGTCGAACAGGCCCATGCGGCACTGCGATTCGCCGCCGGGAACTTCTACGTCAACGACAAGCCGACCGGCGCGGTGGTGGGACAGCAACCGTTCGGCGGAGCCCGCGCATCGGGCACCAACGACAAGGCGGGTTCACCGCAGAATCTGCTGCGCTGGGCCTCGGCCCGCACCGTGAAGGAAACGTTCGTACCGCCGACCACTCACGGCTACCCGCACCAGGAAGGCGAGGGCACACGATGACCACTCTGCTCAGCAATCCGCTGCGACCGGCGCTGCTGGCGGCGGCGCGTTCGCCGAAACTGCAGGCGACGGTGACGCGGCTGCGCGCCACCCGATCCCTCGTCGACCGCTTTGTCGCGGGTGAATCCGAGCCTGCGGCCGTCAGCGCAGTCGATACCCTGCTGGCGTCGGGCCGGTTCGTCTCGGTGGACTACCTCGGTGAGGACACCACCGACCGCGGCCAGGCGAGAGCAACCGTGGACGCGTATCTGTCACTGATACAACGCTTTTCGACGCGACAGGCCGATGCGACAGCGCTCGAGATATCACTCAAGCTGTCCGCGCTCGGCCAGGGAATCGATCGAACCCTGGCACTGGAGAACGCACGGACCATCTGCGCTGCTGCCACTGCGGCGGGAGTGTGGGTGACGGTGGATGCCGAGGACCACACGACCACCGATTCGACCCTGTCGATCGTCCGCGAACTGCGCGTGGACTTTCCGGATCTGGGCACGGTGCTGCAGGCATATCTGCGACGCACCGAGGCCGACTGCCGGGACCTGTCCGGGCCGAGATCTCGGATCCGCCTGTGCAAAGGTGCGTACAACGAACCGTCGTCGGTGGCGTTTCAGACTGCACGCGAGGTCTCGGACTCGTACCTGAGGTGCCTGCAGGTCTTGATGAACGGTCGCGGCTACCCCATGGTGGCCTCACACGATCCGGAGATGATCGACGCTGCGGAGCAGTTCGCGGCGTCCGCGGGCAGGTCGTCGGAGGAGTTCGAGTTCCAGATGCTGTACGGCATCCGCGATCCCGAGCAGCGCCGACTCGTCGATGCCGGTCGGCACGTTCGCGTGTACGTGCCCTACGGGTCGCAGTGGTACGGCTACTTCATGCGCAGACTGGCCGAGCGTCCGGCGAACCTGATGTTCTTCGCGCGATCGGTGCTCTCGCGCACGTAGCGGGTGCACTCGACAACTCGCTCGCTCACCGCACAAGCGCGCGCGTTTGCCGGCTGCGCGCAGAATCGCGTGGTTTCCGAGGCGATTTCGCGCGCATTCGACGAATGCGCGCGCTTTTGTACACCACCGGAGTCGGCCGCCCTCTCGCCTCGGCGTTCCAGCGTGGATTAGGCCGTGCGACATCGGGGCATCCCGACGTCATGGCAAATTACAGAGTTATCGATCCGCACGGAACCGTCGTCGAGACCAAGGACATCTCCAGTTCGGAGGACGCGCACGCCTGGTTCAAGGACAGCAAGTCGGACAACGAGGAATTGGGATGGCGACTCGAGGTCGAGCACGACGGCGAGTGGGCCTTCTTCAGCGCCTCGGAGGGAACCGAGGACTAGTTCTCCTGGGCTGCAACAACTTCGAACGACCCTGTACATCGGCTGCGCCGTTCTGCAGGGTCGTTCGTTCGGGGACAGGCAACTCGGGGGCAGACGACTCGAGAACGACGAACAGTGGGCAGCCCCGTACTGGAGCTGCCCACCTCTTGTCGCGGCGATGATCGCCGGAGTATTACCGGTCGTTCGAGGGACGAGCCGTCGGAATTGTGGACTCGAGGTCGGCGACCTGGATCAGACGTGAGACCGAGCGTCCTGCGACGATCGACCATGATGCGCCGATGCCGGCCGTGTAGTCACGGACTGCATCGAAAACGGTGAGACCAGCAATGCCGAAGAATTCGACATTGGACAGATCGAGGGTGACATGCCTCTTGCTGGACACGCGGCTGCAGACGAAATCGGAGAACATCGGCGCGCTGCGCATGTCGATGTCGCCGTGGACGGCGACGACGAGTGATCCGTCGGGGCCGTCGTGCGCGGTGAAGATTGCTCCGGTTGCTGCGACGGACACGGACTTCTCCGCGACAGTCACCGGGGTGGTTCGAACTTTGTTGCCTGAAGATTCAACACTCATGGCAGATCCCATCGATCGGTCGAACTGAAGGGGGAAACCGATTGACGCAGCGGGAGCAGAATTTTAGCCTGACCCGGACGCCGACTTCGCTGCGTTTCCCCGTGACCGGCTGTTAGCTCAACCGTGGCCAACCCTACGTTACTCGCACGCTCGGAGTCCAGCATTGGCCAGAACAGGCCACCCACCAGCGGTTCGAACATCGCGCCGGGCGCGGCCCCTACGCGCGACGGCTGTTTCCCAGGTCTGCGTGATGTTCTCGCATAGCGCCGATCAGCGCTTCGAACACCCGATGCGCGGCGGCGAGATCGCCATCGGGGAGGTCCGCCAATGCGGCGCTCGTCCGCTTACCGAGGGGGCCGAAGAATCCGCGAGCGACCTCCATCCCGTGCTCGTCGTACCGCAGAATGACCTTGCGTCGATCGGACGCGTCGGATTCGCGGCGGATGTGCCCGGAGGTGATCATGCGCTCGACGAGGTAGGTCATCGCCGCCGAGGACAGCCCCAGCATGGTGCCCAGTTCCCCCGCCGTCAGCGGCGCACCCTCGACATCGGCGACCATGACGTGCAACAGAGCCCGAAAGTCGTTGGGCCGCAGGCTGTGTTGAGCACCGAACACTTGGCCGATCTGTTCGGAGACCGACGACAGCGCTCGTAGATCCGCGGAAATCGCGGATTCGAGGCGGTTTCGGTCGGCCATGTCGGTGGTAACTCCTTCGCTGCGGTCACCGTCAGACTACTGCCCGCAAGAGATTCAGTTGCTTAATATCTAAGTAAATGAGATTGTTTCTTCGTGGACAGCACTCGTACCGAGAACAAGACCGTCTGGGACCGCGTCGCGGTCGCGGCCACCGGGCGTAGATCCGGGGCGCTGGCGGCAGCGATCTTCATCCTCGCCGTGGCCGTGATGGGGTTGGTCGGCAGCAACGATTCCGCCGACCAATCGCCGAACTCGTTGCCGACGTCGGCCGAGTCCTACCAGGTCGACGAGCTTCTCTCCGAATTCCCGGATTCCGACTCCGCACCGGTGATCCTGGTTCTGAGCCGGGCCGACGGCGGCGACCTGACAGCCGCCGACATCGAGGGCGCAGCTGCCGCACAGAGCAGGCTGCTCGCAGTCGATCGCTCGGTGCCGGACGAGCCCGGCCCGCCCCCGATCGTCGCTCCCGACGGCAAAGCTGCGATCGCGCTGGTCCAGGTCGATTCCGAGTTGTCGGGCTTCACGCTCAACGAACTGATCACCGAACTGCGATCCGCTGCGAGTGACGGCCTCTCTCCCGATCTGATTGCCCAGGTCACCGGCGGACCCGCTTTCGGTGCCGACATCGCGAACTCGTTCTCCGGTGCCAACTTCACGCTTCTGGCCGTCACCGCCCTCGTGGTGGCCGTCCTCCTCATCGTCACCTACCGATCACCCATCCTGTGGTTGGTGCCGTTGGCCGTCATCGGTTTCGCCGACCGATTCGCCACCACCGTCGGCACCGTGCTGGCCCAGGCCACCGGGCTCTCCTTCGACGGTTCGACCTCGGGAATCACCAGTGTGCTGGTGTTCGGCGCAGGCACGAACTACGCCCTGCTGCTCATCTCTCGATACCGCGAGGAACTGCGTCGCGAGTCCGATCATCGCCTCGCCCTGCACCGCGCCGTTCGCCAGGCCGGGCCCGCCATCCTCGCCAGCAACGCAACCGTCGTACTGGCCCTGCTGACCTTGCTCCTCGCGATGCTGCCGAGCACCCGCAGCCTCGGGGCGCTGGCCGCGGCCGGTCTCGTGGTCGCAGCAGTGTTCGTCCTGTTCGTACTGCCGCCTCTACTGAAACTGTGCGGCCCGAAGCTGTTCTGGCCCTTCGTTCCCAAGGAATCGGACCGTGACACCACCACGGAGGGCGTCTGGCACTCGATCGCCGCGGGAGTCGCCCGACGCCCCGTGGCCACCGCCTCGATCACGATCGTCGCACTGCTGGCCTGCTGCGCCGCACTGTTCGGGACTCAGATCGGACTCTCGCAAACCGAGCAGTTCCGTGTCACCGCCGAGTCCGTCGAAGGCTTCGACACTCTCTCCCAGCACTTCCCGGCCGGATCGGCCGACCCTATGACGGTCCTCGCTCCCACCGCCGACATCGACGCAGTCATCAGCACCGCCGAGGGCATCGACGGAGTCGTCTCGGTCGATCGCGTCGCGGATTCCGACACCGGACTCACCCGCCTCTCGGTCGTCACCGATGCGGCTCCCGCATCCGACGAGTCGTTCGCCGTCGTCGAGGACCTCCGCGCCGCACTCACCGGCGTGGACGGAGCAGCGCCCGAGGGTCGTTCCGCAGGCTCCACTCCTGTGGTAGGCGGCAGCGACGCCAAGGCACTCGACACCACCGACGCAGCGGCCCGCGATCGCCTCGTGGTGATTCCCGCGATTCTCGCGGTCGTGCTCGCCGTGCTCCTGGTTCTGTTGCGCGCCCTGGTCGCGCCCCTGATCCTGGTCGCGACAACGGTATTGAGCGCAGTGGCCGCTATCGGGATCGGCAGCTGGGTGAGCCTGCACGTCTTCGGATTCCCCGCCCTCGACGACAACACTCCGCTGTTCGCGTTCCTGTTCCTGGTCGCGCTCGGCGTGGACTACACCATCTTCCTCGTCACTCGCACCCGGGAGGAGACGCCCCGGCACGGCACCAGATCTGCCATCGTGCGGGCGGTTTCGGCCACCGGAGGTGTCATCACGAGCGCGGGAATCGTTCTGGCAGCCGTGTTCTGCGTGCTCGGCGTCCTGCCGCTGATCACCCTGACCCAACTCGGAATCATCGTCGGACTGGGTATTCTGCTCGATACCTTCGTGGTACGCACCGTCGTGATTCCCGCCCTGTTCACCCTCATCGGCCCGGGGATCTGGTGGCCGAACAGGATCGACTCGAACAAGAACACATCCGCAACCCAAGGAGCGAACACATGAAGATCCGCAACGCATTCGGCCGCACCGCACTCGTCGGTGCCCTGGCCGCAGGCGCACTGCTGACCGCGGCCCCCGCTCAGGCGCAGCCGGTCGGACCGCTGGGATCGGTCGGACTCGAGCCGCTGGCTCCGATCCCGTCACTCGATGTCGAGCGCTACCTGGGCACCTGGAACCAGGTCGCCGCGGTGCCGCAGCCCTTCAACCTGATCTGCGCCCGCGACACCCAGGCGAACTACCAGATGATCGACGACGCCAACATCCGCGTCGAGAACACCTGCACCACCTGGACGGGCCAGGAAAACCGCATCGTCGGCAACGCACGAGTCAACGACACCGTCACCAATGCCCAACTGCACGTGAGCTTCCCGGGCGTTCCCACGCAGGAGAGCCAGGAGGGACCGACCAACTACATCGTCGCCTACATCGCCGACGACTACTCGTGGGCGTTCGTCGGAAGCCCAACCCGCACGTCCGGATTCGTGCTCAAGCGCACGCCCGACGTCAGCGTCGAGCAGTTCCGCGAGATCCGCGGCGTCGTCGAATCGCTGGGTTACGACTCGAACTTCATCACCACGACGCCCACCCCGGGCGGCGCGACGACGATTCAGCAGCTCTCGACGGTGTAATGCCTGCGGCAGTGGCGTGGTTGAGCGCCCCCTGGGGCACTCAACCGCACCACTGCGCGGAGCGCACTCAGCTCGCGCTGAGGATCGAGATCGCGAATATCAAGCTGTCGCCCGGCTCGATTCCTGCCGCCGGATTGCCGCTGGCGTAGCCGTCGGCCGAGGTGACCGCAACGGCGACGGTCGAGCCGACGGTCTGTCCGGCGATGGCCTTCTGAAAGCCTGCGACAACTCCGTCGAGCGGGAATTCGACCGGCGCGCCCCGCTCGAAGCTGCTGTCGAACGTTTCCCCTGTGCGTCCGTTGACGCCCATGTAGCAGACGGACACCTCGGCGTCGGCTGCGACGACCGGTCCATCCCCAGCCATCAGCGTTTCGACCTGTGTCTCGCCGACGGCGAACGGTGCGTCGACGGTGACCGCGGGCGCGGCCGTGTCGGTGGATCCGACGACGGCCATGCTGCCGGAGTCCCCGTCCAGCGTCCATTCCGGAATGGCTGCCGCGTCGGGTGCTTCCGTGGGGCAGGTGCTCGAGGCGGCTGGGGCACCGGCGTCCGACGACGCGGAGGACGCGGAAGGTGCCGGGGACGAGGTGTCCTCGTCCGAGCTGCACGCGCCCGTCAGCAGGACGAGCGAGACGGAGGCGGCCAGGAACATGGTGCGGGTGTAGGAGTGATTCACCGCGCCCACGCTACAAGTACCGCCCCCGATGTCCGTCACACTGCGGCGCGGAGTACTTCTGCGACCGGGGTGGACGCTCGACCGATCAGGGCCTGCAGGTCTCCGGAATCGGTGTCGAGCTCGCCGCGGGCAATCCCGGCATCCGCGCTGGCCAGCATGGTTGCCACGAAGTCGGGCAGTCCTGCGCCCTGGAGAATCGCGGCGTATTCAGACTCCGAGACGTCCTTGTAGGCGATCGGCTTGCCGGAGAGTTCGCCGATGACGGCCGCAAGCTCGGCGTAGGTGAGGCGTTCGTCGCCGCCGAGCTCGTAGATCTTTCCGCCTTGATCGTCGAGCGTCAGCACGGCAGCGGCCGCGGCGGCGAAGTCGACGCGAGACGCGGCGGCGAGCTTGCCGTTGCCTGCCGCGCCGAGGAGCACTCCGCTCTCTACGGTCTGGGCGAGCGAACCGAGGTAGTTCTCCCAGTACCAGCCGTTGCGCAGGAACACCGCGGGGATGCCGGACGCGGCGAGGCGCTCCTCGGTGGCCTTGTGCTCGGGCGCGAGGCTTACTCCCGAAGTGTCTGCGGCCAGCAGGCTGGTGTAGGCGATCAGGCCCACTCCGGCGGCCTCCGCTGCCTCGATCACGTTGGTGTGCTGCGCAATTCGCTGACCCACCTCCGAGCCCGAGACGAGCAGAAGCTTGTCGACGCCGGCGAGAGCCGCCGTCATCGCGGTGGAATCGGAGTAGTCGGCGACCCGAACCACGACACCGCGTTCGGCCAGCGGAGCGGCCTTGTCCGCGTTTCGGACGACCGCCACGATGTCGGCGGGTTCGACACCACGCTCGATGAGTGCGTCGACGACGAGTCCGCCGAGATTGCCCGTTGCTCCTGTTACCGCTGTGGTCATGATCGAACTCCTGGAGTCGAGGTGTCGAGTACCCCTTCACTATGCACTTACTTTTCGTGCAGTGCAACCCTTCTAGTTATTACTGACTCTTTGATATGCGCTAGCATGGCGATATGTCCGAGCCCGCAGAATCTCTCGAAGCGTCCGTCTTCGCGCGTGACTGTGCGTCGAGGCAGACATTGCAGAACGCCACCAGCAGGTGGGGCGTGCTCGCCCTCGCCGCCCTCACCGAGGGCGACTATCGATTCAACGCGTTGCGCCGACGCGTCGACGGCGTCAGCGAACGCATGCTCTCGCAGACCCTCCAGACCCTCGAGCGGGACGGTCTCGTGGTTCGCACCGTCCTCGAGACCATTCCACCGAAGGTGGAGTACAGCCTCACCCCGCTGGGACGCGACGTCGGTGCCCGATTGGCCGATCTCATCGAACTGATCGAGGGCAACATGCCTGCCGTCCTCGAGTCACGCGCCGAACACGACGCCCGCTGATCGGCCGGGCTCAGGCGGGAGGCGTCACCAGGCACCACTCGTTGCCCTCGGGATCGAGCAGCACCTGGAAGGTTCCCGCCGCGTCGGAGTGTCGGTCGCCGAGCACCCTCGCACCCAGGGCGACGGCCGACCCGACGGCACGGTCGATATCCGATACGGCGACGTCGAGGTGGAGCCGATTCTTACCCGCTTTGCTCTCCGGGACTCGCTGAAATGCCAGCCGAGTGAACCCGGGGACGTCGACGAAGTGCCAGGCGGCGTCACGCACCATCGGCTTTCCGCCGAGTATCGCGGCCCAGAATTGCGCCAGCGATGCCGGGTCCGTGCAGTCGAAAACGACCTCGTCGATGCGTCCGATCACGGTCCGATCCTAGAGGCCGCGAACACCCACCAGCGCGTTATTTCAGCGTGATACTACCGAGACGTTTCCGTGATGATGCCGAACCCGTGCCGCGTTCGGACCCGTCTAGACTCGACTCCAGGGCGTGCGGGTCCTGCGCAACATCGGCCCGACGACCGACACGCTCGGCACACCGGTGCCGACGCACTGATCTGGGGAGGCATTCACCATGTTCCACACCAAGAGGATTGTCGGCGGGGCGGCAGCATTCGGATTCGCGTGTGCATTCGCGGCACTGGTACCCGGCACCGCATCCGCAGCACCGGTCGCCTGCACCACCGCACCCGGAGGGGCCGATGTCGCTGCGCTCGTCGGAGGATCGCAGTGCGACAGCTCCGCCGACGTCGCGAGTGCGGCGGCCGGCCTCGGCCTCGAGGGCTGGGGTTCGGCCGAGGCGATGAACAACGCAGCCGCCCTTGCACTGGGACTGAACGGTGGAACTGCAGTGAGCAACGGCAGTTTCGGTGGCGCGCCTGCAGCGATCGCCTTCGGCCCCGGTGCCGTCGCACAGAACACCGCAGCCGGTCTCGGGCTCTCCATCGCGGTGGCAGCACCGGGCTCCACCATCACCCTCACCCCGAACGGCGCGGTGTGCAACGGTGCCGGAATCGCGGGCAGCTTCACCACCCTGCAGGGCTGCATCGGCTGACGTGCGCCACGGGGGTGCGAGTGGGCGATATGGATGTCACCGAAGGCTGTGTGATCTACAGTCTCAGTGACCGGCAGTCTCGGTCACCCACAATCTCGGAACGCGAGTCGGAAACGGCACGCTGAACAAGGAGTTCGACGGCAATGATGTCCTACCTGCTCTACGACGTTCTGCTCCCCCAACTCGGCCACGACGTCGCGTCGTACTGGGCACACCTGCTGGTTGTCGCCCCGATCTGAGTTCTTTCGACCCGTCACGACGAAGACATCCCCGCTCGGCCTTCTCGGCCGGGCGGGGATGTCTCGTTCGAAACCGGAATCGAATCAGACCGGCTGGGGCAACAGTCGGGTCAACACATCCGACAGGGTCACGACGCCGACGCTGCGAGCCGGATCGTCCGCCGCCGCCGAACCGTCGACCACCAGTGCCAGGTGATGCCGGGTCTCGCGCATCGACTGCAGGGCAACGTACACCGGCGTCGTCGCCTCGAGCGTGTATGCCGGACGCGTGATCTCGGCGAGGGTCTGCGGAGCGGTCAACGTGTCGCGCACGTGCACCACGCCCTTGACCACGTCCGCGTCGCTGACCAGGATCCGCAGATGTCCCGAGCGACGTGAGGCCTCGCGCACGTCGTCGATCGTCGCTGTGGACGGTACCGACGTGGGCTTGCCGAACTGACGCACCAGGTCACCGACGGTCAACTCCTGCAGTTCCAGCGCACTGGAAATCTGCGCCTGATAGCTGGCATCGAGGGCACCGACGTTCACCGAATGTTCCACCAGCTGCCGAAGGTCGTCCGCGTTCTGGCCCGTACCAACGGTGTCGGCCGGCTCGACGCCGACCCGCCGCAGGCACCAGTTCGCCATGTTGTTCAGTGCCGTCAGCACCGGACGGGTGAGAAACATGAACGCGCGCATAGGGATTGCGAGCATCGTCGCGGACTTCTCCGGATGGGCGATGGCCCAGGACTTCGGAGCCATCTCACCGACCACCAGGTGCAGGAAGGTGACGATGATCAGCGCGAGCACGAAACCGAGGACGTCGGCGAACCAGTACGGCAGGCCGCCGCTCTCGAACAGGGGCGTGAGCCAGTAGTGCACGGCCGGCTTCGTCGTCGCACCGAGACCGAGGGTGCAGACGGTGATGCCGAGCTGGGAGCCGGCGAGCAGAACCGTCAGCTCGGACGAGCTGCGCAGCGCCGCACGAGCGGAACGTGAATTGGGTGCCGCGTCTTCGAGCCGATGCCGCTTGGCGGCCAACAGCGCGAACTCGACGGCCACGAAGAAGGCACTGGCAGCGATGAGGCCGATCGTGACGGCCAGGAAAATCCAGATGTTGCTCATCGGTGCACACTTTCCTTCGACTCGGCCGACTCGTCGTCGTGTTCGGGGTCACGCTCGCCGAGCGTCAGAGTCAGCAGGGACGGGACGTGGCTGTCGATCTCCTCGATCTCGAGGATGACGAAACGAACGGGACTCTCCTCGTCGTTCGCCAGATCGGCGTTGTCCGGTGGTAGGTCCACTTCGATCCGTTCCCCGACATCGGGGAGAGATCCGTTGTGCGCGATGGCGAAACCGGCAATGGTCTCGTAGTCACCCTCGGGCAGATCGATGCCGATGGCACGTTCGACCTCGTCGACGTGCACCTCGCCGGCCATGGTCCAGCTGCCGTCGTCGGCACTGACCGGGCTCGGATCGGACAGGTCGTCGTCGTGCTCGTCGGTGATCTCGCCGACCAGCTCCTCGGCCAGGTCCTCGATCGTGATGACGCCGGTCAGACCGCCGTATTCGTCGATCACACAAGCCAATTGGTTCTTGGTCGAGCGCAACTCGCGCATCGCGTCGGGCAGGGTCTGGATCTCCGGGAGGATCAGCGCGTCACGCGTGAGCTCGGAGATCGGTCTGGAACCCGGCACCGTCGCGGACAGGACGTCCGCGAGATGGACGACGCCGACGATACCGTCGTCCTCGTCGAGCACCGGATACCTCGAGTGCTCCTGCCCCATCAGGGCAGCGACCTCGCTGAGAGTGTCGGTGTCTCGGACCGTCGCCGATCGCGAGCGCGGGATCATCGCGTGTTCGACTGTGCGAGTGGGGAAGTCGAGGATTCGATCGAGCAGCGTCGACAATTCGTCGGGCAGATCGCCGGTCTCGCGGGAATCCGAGACGATGTGCTCGAGGTCGCGCAGGCTCGCCGAGTGCTCCACGTCGTGCACCGGCTCGATCTTGAGAGCCTTGAGCAACAGGTTCGACGACTGGTCGAAGATGGTGATCAACCACCCGAAGAGCTTGAGGTAGATGGTCGTCGACAGCGAAAGCCATCGAGCCACCGGCTCGGGGCGGGCGATGGCGAAATTCTTCGGGAACAGTTCACCGAAGAGCATCTGCACGAACGTCGCGAACGTGATGGCCAGAACGGCACCGAGGCCGACACCGACGGCCGTCGGAACTCCGACGCCGCCCAGTATCGCGCCGAAGGACTGACCGATCAGCGGTTCGGCGACATAGCCGACCAGCAGGCCGGTGACCGTGATGCCCAGCTGCGCGCCGGACAGCATGAAGGACGTGCGCTTGGTGACGGTCAGGGTACGAGCGGCGACGGCGTCACCGGCCTCGGCACGTGCCTTGAGCCGGGACCGGTCGACGGTCATGTACGCGAATTCCTGAGCTACGAAGTAGCCGGTCGCGACGGTGATGAGGAAAACGACGAGCAGGCCGAGCAGAAGAGTGAGCAGAACGCTCATTCGCCGGACACCGCCTCGCACGTAGTAGCTGTGGTGCGGGGGGCCGTGTCCGGCCCGGGTTTATCGCTGTCCATGATTCCTCGAGGTTGTAAGGGTGAAGTTTGTCCGATACTACCGGGTCGAAGTCAGTGTCGGGTCACGGTGCCTTCACGACCAGGACGGGAACCGGGCAGTCCAGCAACACTCGCTGCACGGTGCTGCCCATCAGGAACTTGCCCACCGCGGAGCGACGCTTGGAGCCGATGACGACCAGGCCCGCACCGACGTCTGCGACAAGATCGACCAGCGCGCCGGCCGGGTCGCCGCCGTCGGGCTCGACGCGCACGGTGGTGGCAGTTCCGGGAAGGGTTTTCTCCACCTCGGCCTGCGCTGCCGCGCGGTCCTCTGCCGATACGGAATCGCGGTCCACCACGGACAACACGATCAGCTCGGCCTGACGCAGCTCGGCCTCGGCGGCACCGCGGCGCAACGCTTCCTGCCCCTCCGGTGTGTTGCTCATCGCTACTGCCACTGCGCTCGCTACCGACACGTTCTCTCCCGTTGCTCGTTGCTCGTCTTCACCGAGGATCACCCTCGGGGATTTGTGAACTGGACTAATCAGACAAACTGTATCTAACCTGACGCTGTGACACCCCACACGAAAGGTCTCTGATGGCGATATCGCCCACACTGCTACGAACGGCCGGAGCCTTGGTGGTGGTGGGAGCAGTCACCGTTGCCGGAATCGACGCCGCTCGCAGTGCCAGCGGATCCGACGCCCGAGCCAAATTGACACTGATCGCACCGGCCGCCGCGGGCGGAGGCTGGGATCTGGTCGCCCGCGAATCGCAACAGGCGCTACGTAGCGACGGCATCGTCAACAACGCTCAGGTCGTCAATGTCCCCGGTGCCGGCGGCACTATCGGCCTGAGCCAACTCGACAACCTCAGCGGTCAGCCCACCACCGTCATGATCACCGGAACCGTCATGCTCGGCGGCATCGCGATCAACAACTCCGAGACCACACTGGCCGACACCGTCCCGATCGCCAAGCTCGCCGAGGACTTCGAGGTCTTCGTGGTGCCCAAGGATTCACCCATCCAGAATCTCGAGGACATGATCGAGGCATGGCGGGCCAATCCCGGTGGACTACCGATCGGCGGCGGCTCCCTCGGCGGAATCGACCACATCGTCGCGGGTCAGTTGGCGCAGGAAGCCGACATCGACCCGGCCGCAATCAATTACATCGCCTACTCCGGAGGCGGCGAAGTCCTGACGTCGCTGCTGTCGAACACCGTCGGCGTCGCGGTCAGTGGCTTCAACGACTTCCGCGACCAGATCGAGGCAGGCAACGTACGCGCACTCGCCGTCGCCGCGCCCGAGCCGCTCGAGGGATTCGACGTGGAGACGTTCATCGAACAGGGCTACAACGTCGACCTGGTGAACTGGCGTGGAATCGTTGCGCCCCCGGGGATCTCGGACGAGGACCGGCAGACTCTCGTCGACATCGTCACCGAGATGGTC
Source organism: Rhodococcus sp. IEGM 1341 (assembly GCF_030056895.1). Lineage (NCBI taxonomy): Bacteria > Bacillati > Actinomycetota > Actinomycetes > Mycobacteriales > Nocardiaceae > Rhodococcus > Rhodococcus sp. IEGM 1341. Next base: position 16,258 of record NZ_JASHKV010000005.1, read on the forward strand.
GAAACCGAGCAGTGGGCCACGGCCGTCGAACGCAACCGTTGGAAGGAATCGGTGCTGACCGGAGACGAATTCGGCGAATTCCTCGAGGTCGAGCAGACACGGATCACCGGAATTCTCGAGGAATTGGGGCTGGTATGACAACGACGACCACAGACACCGACACGGGTACGTCCCGGTCGTTCTGGACCGGCCGCAGCGGCCTGATCGTTCCGGCACTGCTCGTTGCACTGGGAGTGTTCCTGGTCTACGGAACCGTCACGATGGATGTTCCGTCCACCGCCACCTCGCCTGGCCCACAGGTCTTTCCGGCCATCGTCGCCGGCGGTTGCTTCGTCGTCGCCCTGTTGGTCACAATTCAGTTGATGGTCAAGCCCGACGTGATCGACCGCGGGGTCGACGCCGACGGAAAGCCGCACACCGGCACCGTCAGCAACTGGCGAACCCTGTCGATCACCGTCGGATCGGTGGCATTGTTCATCGCCCTGCTCGACCCGCTCGGCTGGGTCCTGGCCGGCGCGCTGCTGTTCTGGGGCGTGTCGGTCGGATTGGGCGGTCGCCGTTACGTGTTCGACGCGGCAGTCGCACTGCTGGTCTCGAGCACGATTCAGATCGCATTCTCCGCTGGCCTCGGGCTGACCCTGCCCGGCGGCGTCCTCGCCCAAATCTTCTGACGGAGCTGAACTTCTGATGGATTCATTGAGCAATCTCATCGACGGATTCGGCACCGCGCTGACTCCGATGAACCTCGTCTGGGTGTTCGTCGGCGCGCTGCTCGGAACCGCCGTGGGCGTCCTGCCCGGTCTCGGCTCCGCCATGGCCGTGGCCCTGCTGCTGCCCGTCACCTTCACCCTGGACCCGACCGCCGCGTTGATCATGTTCGCCGGAGTGTATTTCGGCGGCCTGTTCGGCGATTCCATCTCGGGCATTCTGATGAACACCCCCGGCAACAGCACTGCGATCGCAGGCACGTTCGAGGGCCATCGAATGGCCAAGAACGGCCGCGCCCCACAGGCTTTGGCCACCTCGGCGATCGGCGCGTTCATCGGCGGTATCGTCGCGACCACCCTGGTGGTGTTCTTCGCCCCGACGCTCGCCGCCTTGGCGAGCAACTTCGGTCCCGCCGAATATCTCGCCCTCGCGGTGTTCGCGTTCATCGCCACCTCGGCGGTGGTCTCGGACTCCGCACTCAAGGGCCTGACCGCACTGCTGATCGGCCTCACCCTCGCCGTCATCGGTATCGACGGCCCTTCGGGCGCTTCACGATTCACGTTCGAGGTCCCTGCCCTGTTCGACGGCATCCACATCGTCGTCATCACCGTCGCGATGCTCGCCCTCGGTGAGGTCATCCACATCGCGTCGAAGATCGGTCGACCCGAGGACCGTTCGCTGATCAAGTCGCAGGGACGACCGTGGCTGAGCAAGGCAGAGTTCCGCGATGCGTTGCCGGCATGGATGCGCGGCACGGCATTCGGTGTGCCGTTCGGTGTGATCCCCGCAGGTGGTGCCGAAGTGCCGAGCTTCCTGGCCTACGGCACCGAGCGCAGGCTCGATCGCAAACGCGAGAAGCCGATGTTCGGCAAGGGTGCCATTCGAGGCGTCGCGGGTCCCGAGGCCGCCGGAAACTCCACGGCCGGAACGGCAATGGGAGCATTGCTGGCTCTGGGTCTGCCCACGTCGGCGACGGCCGCGATCATGCTGGCGGCCTTCCAGCAGTACGGCATGCAACCCGGGCCCCTGCTCTTCGAGCGCAGCGGCGACATCGTCTGGGCCCTGCTGGCCAGCCTGTTCGTGGCCATGATCGTGCTGTTGATCCTCAACCTGCCGTTCGCACCACTGTGGGCGCAGCTTTTGAAGATCCCGAAGAACTACCTCTACGCCGGTATTTCGGTGTTCGCAGCCCTTGGCGTCTACGCGTCGAGTGCGTCGATCGTGGACCTGATCTTCATGCTCGGACTCGGCATCGTCGGATTCATGATGCGACGCTACGAAATTCCGCTCGCACCGGTGCTCATCGCGGTGATCCTCGGCCCGCTCGCCGAGGAATCACTGCGACGCGCACTGGCCGTCAGCGAAGGAGATCCGTCGATTCTGATCAGCAGCGGCATCACCATCGTGCTCTACGCACTGATGGTCATCGCTGTGGTGTTCTCGATCGTCAGCAAGATCCGCGCCCGTAAAACCGCAGACTTCTGAGTGCGCTCCGCGCAGTGGTGTGTTCGAGTCCCCTACGGGGCACTCGAACACACCACTGCGCATCGGGTCGTTCCGCAGGCTCCACTCCTGCCGCTAGGCACTCGTCAGTGCTGCAAGGCCGGGTAATCCGTGTAGCCCTCGGCACCATCGGTGTAGAAGGTGCTCGGATCGGGCTCGTTCAACGGCAGATCCTCGCGCCAGCGGTAGGCGAGGTCGGGGTTGGCGATCGCCGGACGGCCGACGACAACTGCGTCGCCGATTCCGTTGTCGAGGAGTGAGAGCGCCTCGTCGCGGGTGGTGATCTCACCGAAGCCACTGTTGACGAGCACCGGGCCGCCGAAGGCCTGTCGCAGATCCTGGACCAGCTCGCCCGACGGATCCTTGTGCAGCACACTGAGGTACGCCAATCCCAGGGGTGCAATTCGATCGACCAATGCGCGGTAGGTTGCGCGCACGTCATCGGCGTCCGTCTCGAGCGCGTCCTGGATGTTGTGCTCGGGTGAAATGCGAATTCCGACCTTGCCCGCTCCGAGAGCGGCGACCACTGCTTCCACGACCTCGGCCACGAAGCGCGCCCGATTCTCCGGCGAGCCGCCGTACGAGTCGTCGCGCTGGTTCGAGGCGGGCGAAAGGAATTCGTGCAACAGATAGCCGTTTGCACCGTGAATCTCGACGCCGTCCATTCCGGCGGCGATCGCGTTCTTCGACGCCTGCACGAACTCGGCGATCACCGAGGGCAGCTCGTCCTCGCGCAGCGCACGCGGGGTGGGGTACGCCTTCTTGCCCTCGTAGGTGTGGGTCTCGCCCTCGATGGCAATTGCACTGGGCCCGACGACCTCGCGGCCACCCGTCGTCGCCTCGTGGGTCACGCGACCGGCGTGCATCACCTGCGCGAAGATCCGTCCGCCGTCGGCGTGCACTGCATCGGCGACGTTGCGCCAGCCCTCGATTTGCTCGTCGGTGACCAGACCGGGCTGACCGGGAAAGCCCTGGCCCGCATGGCTGGGGTACGTACCTTCACTGACGATCAGACCCAGGGATGCACGCTGCTTGTAGTGCTCGACCACCAGCGGGCCCGGTACACCGTCCTGGCCGGAGCGCGTCCGCGTGAGCGGGGCCATCACCAGCCGGTTGTCGAGCTTCAGGTCACCGAGCGCCAACGGGGTAAACAACTTCATGGATCTCTCTCCTCACGAGTGCGTGCACAATCTTTGCCACTGTCCACTCCGAACTCGAAAGATCCACCGAGCTATTCCGCCTCGAGACATTGCTCACGCCGAACGCAGCAGTGGTGCGGATAGGTGCCCCGAAGAGCACTTATCCGCACCACTGTTCTATCTGGTCGTTCCGCAGGCTCCACTCCTGCGCGCAGCGCACTACAGGATGTAGAGCATCTCCTGATACGTCGGCAGCGGCCACAGATCGTCGGCCACCATGGCTTCCAGAGTGTCCGCCGCAGATCGAACGGCGGCCATCGCGGGCAGCAGTTCGTCCTTGGCGTGCGTCGCCTCGGCGAGGGCCTCGCCGCCGGGGTCGGCTTCGAGCGCGGCCTTCAACGTCGCCAACGCCGCGCGCAGCTCGGCGAGCGGTGCCGACACCGCCTGCAGCGCAGTCATGTCGACGTCGTCGACGCCTGCACCCTTGAGTGCACTGACGTTCTGCGCCAGCTCGGTCTGATAGCGCACGGCTGCGGGCAGAATGGACGTCTGGCCCATCTCGAGTGTCAGACGCGCCTCGACGAACACCGTCAATGCGTACTGTTCGAGCCCGATCTCGTAGCGCGAGTGCATCTCTCGGTGGTTGAACACCTTGTACTTCTCGAACAGTTCCATGGCCGAGTCCGAGATGAGTTCGGGCAACGCGTCGAGCGTCGTACGCAGGTTCGGCAGGCCGCGTGACTCGGCCTCGATCTGCCAGTTGTCGGAGTAGCCGTCGCCGTTGAACACCACCGCACCGTGCTCGGTGATGATCTCGGTCAAGAGGTTCTGCACCGCGGTGTCGAAATCGGTTCCCTCGGCGACGGCCAGCTCGAGGTTGGTCGCCATGTAGTCGAGAGCCTCGGCCATGATCGTGTTGATCGTGACCATCGGGCCGTTGACGGTCTGCATCGAACCGGGTGCACGGAACTCGAACCTGTTGCCGGTGAACGCGAACGGACTGGTTCGGTTGCGGTCGCCGGGGTCGGTCGGCAATACGGGCAGGGTGTCGGCACCGATCATCATGGTGCCCTTGCCCTTCGACGACGTGGCCGCGCCCTTGGCGATCTGGTCGAACACGTCGGCGAGCTGATCGCCGAGGAAGATCGAGATGATCGCGGGCGGAGCCTCGTTCGCGCCGAGGCGATGATCGTTGGTCGCCGACGCCACCGAGGCGCGCAGCAGACCGCCGTACTTGTGCACCGCGCGGATGACGGCAGCACAGAAGACGAGGAACTGCGCGTTGTCGTGGGGGTTGTCCCCGGGCACCAGCAGCGATCCCAGATCGGAGTTACCGAGCGAGAAGTTGACGTGCTTGCCGGAGCCGTTGACGCCCTCGAAGGGCTTCTCGTGGAACAGGCACTCCATGCCGTGCTTCTTGGCGATGGTCTTGAACGTCGTCATCAGCAGTTGCTGGTGGTCGGCTGCGATGTTGCCGCGCTCGAACATCGGCGCGATCTCGAACTGCCCTGGTGCGACCTCGTTGTGCCGGGTCTTGGCCGGGATGCCGAGCTTGAACAGCTCGCGCTCGGTGTCCATCATGAAGCCGAGCACACGCTCGGGAATGGCTCCGAAGTAGTGATCGTCGAACTCCTGGCCCTTCGGCGGCTTCGAGCCGAACAGGGTGCGGCCGGCATTGAGCAGGTCGGGCCGGGCGAGGAAGAAGTGTCGGTCGACCAGGAAGTACTCCTGCTCCGGACCACAGAACGAGACGATGTTCTCGATGTTCTCGTGCCCGAACAGCTTCAGGATCCGCTCGGCGTGCCCACCCATGGCCTGCTGCGAACGCAGCAACGGCGTCTTGTGGTCGAGGGCCTCACCGGTCATCGAGACGAACACCGTCGGGATGCACAGGGTGTTGCCGTTCGGATTCTCCAGTACGTACGCCGGGCTGGTGACGTCCCAACCGGTGTACCCACGAGCCTCGAACGTATTGCGCAGGCCGCCGTTGGGGAAGCTCGACGCGTCGGGCTCGCCCTGGATCAGCGTCTTGCCCGCGAATTCCGCGAGCGCGCTGCCGTCTCCGACCGGGTCGAAGAAGCTGTCGTGCTTCTCGGCCGTCAAGCCGGTGAGGGGATAGAAGACGTGCGCATAATGCGTCGCGCCCTTCTCCAGTGCCCAGTCCTTCATCGCCGACGCCACCGCGTCGGCGACCAGGGGGTCGAGCTTCTTGCCTTTGTCGATGGTCGCCATCACCGACTTGAACACGGATTTGGGCAGTCGCTTCTGCATGACGACCTTGCTGAAGACGTTCTCTCCGAAGATCTCGCCCGGCTTCTCGTCTCCGACGAAGCTGACCGCAGGCGGCACATACGCCTCGACGTCTTTGATCGCCTGCAGGCGTACGGTATTTCCACTCATGGCTACCCCTTGACAAGGTGCTGCTCCACAGCTGGATTTTGTGGAGTCCGACCCGGCGACTGTACGAATGCGACGTGGCGGTCGTGTTTCGTCGCTGTGTCCACTGCGAGGCAAAAACGGCGACCGGAGTTTCCTTCCACGCAGACGGGGGTAACTCCGTAGCCAGCGTAAACAACCGAAAGCGAGCCCCATGAGCGACCAGCTGACCGTCCGACGCGTGATCGACGCTCCCCCGGCCTCGGTGTTCACCGCACTGGCCAACCCCGAGGTTCAGGCCGCGGTCGACGGCTCGGAGATGTTGCGTGGTGCGATCGAACCGACACCGCTGCGCGCGGTGGGCGACACCTTTGCGATGGACATGTATCAGCCGGAGCTGGGCGAGTACGTCATGGAGAACACCGTGTTCGTGTTCGAGCAGGATCGTCGCGTCGGCTGGATTCCCAACCGCCAGGGGATGGGACCGCGTGGCACGCGGTGGTCCTGGGAACTCGAAGAAGTTGCCGAGAATCGGACAGCTCTCACACAGGTCTACGACTGGTCCCGCGTCACCGACCCGGAGTTCCGCAAGATGGCCGGCTTTCCCCGGGTGACCGAGGAGCAGATAGTCGGCACCATGCGCCGGCTCGCCGAGCACCTCGGCGTCCCGCTCGAAGACTGATCCCCGACGACAGGAAATTCTCATGGTCGACGTCACCCGCACCTTCACCGCCGCTGTTCCGATCGAGAAGGCGGCCGCCTTTCTACGCGACTTTTCCCATGCGCCGTCGTGGGATCCCGGAACCCAGAGCTGCACACAGATTTCCGACGGTCCGGTCGCCGTCGGAACGCAGTGGCACAACGTGTCCAAGCTGTTCGGTATCACCACGGAGTTGACCTACACCTTGGTCACCGACGAGCCTGATCACATCGTGCTCGAGGGCGAGAACAAGACGGCCACCAGCGTCGACGACATCACGTTGACCGCCGAAGGACCGCACGCCACCCGAATCGACTACCACGCGAAGGTCGAATTCAACGGTGCCGCCAAGATAGCCGGCCCGTTCCTGAAGGCGGGGTTCGAGGCGAAAGTCGCGCCGGACACCGTGGAGAAGATGACCGAGGCGCTCGAGCGACTGGGCTGAGGCCCTACTTGCGTGCGAAAACGGTGAAGTTGTCCGCTGAGCTCGCCAGAACGTCGGGTGCCACGATCGAACCGTCGTCGGCGAAGATCTCGGAGATGGTGAGCCCGGCGTCGGTCACCAGTCGTCGCACGTCTGCCACGGTGGTGAAGTGCATGAACGGAGCGAAATCGTGCGCAGCGAGCGGCGCTACGGCCCACGTTCCGCGATCGACGACCCGAGAGCGCGCAGACCACCAATTGGCAACGCTACGAACGACTCCGGCGGGATCGAGCAGTCGTCGTCCGACAGCCGTCACGATGCGCGCGAGTGAGAACGTGAACCGCTGAGTCGGTCTGCTCAACTGAAACGGCTTCTCCCCGAACGACGGTCCGTTGCGGTTGAGAGTGGAGAACACCAGAATTCCGGACTCGCCGAGAACTCGGTGAAATTCTGCGAGTACTCGAACTCGTTCGTCGTGGGTCACGGTGTCGATTCCGTTGTTGCTGAACACGATCAGACCGAATTCGCCGTCGGAGAAGTCCGCCAGATCACGCGCGTCGGCCACATGCGCCTGCAGGTCGGGGAAATTCCGCCGAAAGGCGTCGACCATGGTGGGTGCGTAGTCGATCGCAACGTAGCGGTCGCTGATCAGCCGAAGCAGCGCCGTGGTTCGTCCGCTGCCGACTCCCACGTCCAGTATCGGCGTTCCGCGCGCAACCGAGGCCGCAGCGACCAGCGCCGCCGCCTCCCCGCAGTCGAGAAAGCCGTCGGTCGGACCCGCATACTCCACGTACGCCGCAGCCACCCGCTCACTGTCGAACACATCCCGATTGTGGTCTGTGGACACCAGATCACCTTTGCTTCCTACCCTGCGGACACAAGCGTCGCTCCCTTGGTGTCAGACGGTACCGGCGAACCCTGAGGTGCGCCTGAGGTCTCGTGCGTTCACCACACCCCCATCCGGGGGTATTCATCGCGTGACTCGGATCACTACCGTTCGTCGCACTCGGTATCGCGCATTCACCCGATACCCGACAAAACGGAGGAACCATGACCACTGTCTCACCCGACGACCCGGGTGTGTCCGCATCGACGCCACCTACGGTGCAGACCAAGACCAGTGTCCGCCGGGTCGCTGTCGCCAGTGGCATCGGCACGACGATCGAGTTCTACGACTTCTTCATCTACGGCACCGCGGCCGCCCTGGTCTTTCCGACGATCTTCTTCCCGGCCCTCGGCTCCACCGCAGGCACCGTGGCCTCGTTCGCGACGTTCGCGGTCGCGTTCATCGCCAGGCCCGTCGGCGCAGTGCTGTTCGGGCACTTCGGTGACCGCATCGGCCGCAAGAAGACCCTGATCTCGACGCTGCTGCTGATGGGGGTGTCCACGTTCGCCATCGGTCTGCTGCCCGGTGCGGAGACGATCGGCGTGGCTGCTCCGATCATCCTGGTGCTGCTCAGGTTCGGCCAGGGGTTCGCAGTCGGTGGTGAATGGGCAGGCGCGACACTGCTGACGGCCGAGTACGCGCCTCCTGGCAAACGCGGCTTCTACGCGATGTTCCCTCAGCTGGGACCGTCGGCCGCGTTCATCTTCTCCAGCGCGACATTCCTCGCGACCGGACTGCTGCTCGGCGACACCAACGAGACGTTCCTCAACTACGGTTGGCGAATCCCGTTCCTGCTCAGCGCCGTTCTGGTACTCATCGGCCTGTACATGCGGTTGGCCATCGAGGAGACCCCGGTCTTTCGTGCCAACAAGCTCGCCGAGGAGCAGGCACCGGCGAACGCAGCACCGACGAAACTGCCGATCTTCGACGCCTGGCGCATCCAGAAGCGGGAAATCCTCACCGCTGCAGGCGCATTGGCATCTCTGTTCGCCTTCTTCTACATGGGTACCGCGTACCTGACCAGCTACGGCACCAAGACACTCGGGTTCGACCGGCCGTTCGTGTTGATCACCGGAATCGGTGCCGCGGTGATCTTCGGAGTTGCCATCGCGGTCTCGGCGACCTACTCCGATCGCGTCGGCCGACGGCGAGTGATCATGGGAGCGTGCATCATTGCGATTCCCTGGTCGATCGCACTGTTCCCCGTTCTCGACACCGGGTCACCCGCAGCATTCGTGATCGGCATGTGCGTCACGCTCGCCATCTTCGGAGTTGCCTACGGACCGACCGGAGCCCTGCTCCCCGAGCTGTTCCAGACCCGTTTCCGTTACACCGGAGCAGGTTTGGGCTACAACCTCGCCGGAGTTCTCGGTGGCGCGATTCCGCCGATGCTGGCCGCACCGCTCACCGCCGCGTTCGGCAGCATCTCGATCGGAGTCATGCTGGCCCTGCTGTCGGTACTCAGTCTGGTGTGCACCAAGCGGTTGATCGAGACCAAGGATGTCGACATGACCTGACACCCGCAACGCAGAACCGCGGCCACCCGGCAATCGGGTGGCCGCGGTTTCGTCAGCTCTTCACGGGACGAACTCAGTCGTCGCCACGGGGCGGCGGCTGAACATCGACGCCGCCGGAGTTGTGCTCCGGTCCGGCCGCCGGATGCCCTGCCGGCACGCGGCCGCGCGTCTTCGCGGCCTCGCTGTCCTTGGTGGCACCTTCGGCGAACTTACGACGCCAGCTCTCCTCGGGACGGTAGGGGCCCGGCTTCGGCCGAGTCTTGCCGCCCGGGAACGCCAGCCGTGCGATGGTGCGCTGGACCATGCCCCACTGCTGAAAGAACGGTCCGGTGTTGTAGGGCAGTTCGTAGCGCTCGCAGATGTCCTTGATCTTCGGCGCAACGTCCGCGTACCGGGTGCTGGGCATGTCCGGGTACAGGTGGTGCTCCACCTGGTAGCTCAGGTTGCCGCTCATCAAGTGGAACAACGGGCCACCGTCGATGTTGGCGGCTCCGACGAGCTGACGGACGTACCACCCACCGCGGGTCTCGTTCTCCACCTCTTCCTGGCTGAAGGTGTAGGCCTGGTCCGGGAAGTGTCCGCAGAAGATGATCGCGTTCGACCAGACGTTTCGAATGATGTTCGCGGTGAAGTTCGCGGCCACCGTCGACAGGAACGTGCTCTCGATGCCACTGAACCGGCTGTCCAGCAGAGCCGCGGTCCGACGGTTCTTACCGAATCGGGCAGACCCACGCAGCTTGGACGCGAGCCTGGAGCGCTTGCTCTCGGGCAGACGTCCACCCGATGCGACCTGCGCCAGCGCGAACGCACCGGCGGAGATCAGCGGCCAACCCACGTAGTCCTTGACGAACTGCTTGCGTGCCTTGACGCCGATGCCCTTGAGATCCTCGACGAGATCCTTGACCGGCTTCTCACCGCGACGAATGGCCTCGATGTCGAGATCGTGCAGCGCGACACCCCACTCGAAGAACGCCATCAGCAGCACGTTGTAGAACGGCTGCGCCAGGTAGGCCGGGTGCCACTTCTGCCGCGGGTCGATACGCATGATCTCGTAGCCGAGATCCTTGTCCTTGCCGCGGATGTTGGTGTACGTGTGGTGCACGTAGTTGTGCGAGTGCTTCCACGAGCTCGCGGTCGACGCGGTGTCCCAATCCCACACGGAGGAATGGATTTCCGGGTCGTTCATCCAGTCCCACTGGCCGTGCATGACGTTGTGGCCGATCTCCATGTTCTCGAGAATCTTTGCGATTCCGAGGCACGCTGTACCTGCCAGCCATGCCGGCTTGCTGGTCGATCCGAGCAGCAACACTCGACCCGCGACCAGCAGCTGTCGCTGGGCTGCGATCACCGAGGTGATGTACTTCCGGTCCTTGTCACCGAGGCTGGCGTACACCTCGTCGTGGATGGCGTCGAACTCCTTGGCGAGTTCGGCGATCGTGTCGTCACTCAGATGCGCCAGCGGGTTCACCGGCTCGTCGGAGCCCGTGACACGCCTGGTGGTTTCGTCGATAGACATTCATTCCCCTGTTCGATTTGAAGATCAGAGTTCGATTTCGATGTCGCCCTCAGCAGTGTTGACACAGATCCGAACCGCTTGCCCCGTAGGTTCGGAGATATCCCCGTTACGTAGATCACGTAAACGCCCCTTCTTCAGGGTACCTACGCAGGTGTGGCAGATGCCGATCCGGCAGCCGTACGTCAAATCCAGGCCGGCTTCCTCACCGGCGGCGAGAATCGTTGTGCCGCCGTCGCATTCGACGTCCTTCTTGCTGTTGAGAAACTTGACGGTGCCGCCCTCGCCTACATCGTCGCCACCACCGATGACCGGCTGAAAACTCTCGTGATGGAACCGGTCGTAGTCACCCTGGTCTTTCCAGTACGAGCGCAGATCGTCCAGATGTTCACCCGGACCGGAGCAGAATGCTTCGCGCTCACGCCAATCCGGGACCAGCTCGTCCAATTCGGACGCCTTCATCCGACCCTCGTCGCTGGTGATCCGCAGCTTCACCGTCAGCCCGTCGTGCTTGGCTTCGAGTTCGTCGAGGGTATCGGCGAACATCAACTGGTCGCGATTGTGCACCGAATGCACCACCACGACGTCGCGTACCTGATCGTGGTGATCGAGGGCGCGCAACATGCTGATGATCGGCGTGATGCCACTGCCTGCACTGATGAACACCATCTTGTCCGGAATCGGATTCGGCAGAGTGAACTCGCCCTCGACCTCACTGAGCCGGACGATGTCGCCGGTCCTGATGGTTCCCACCAAGTACGGCGAGACCGTCCCCGACGGCACCAGCTTGGGACTGACGCTGACCAATCCGTCCACCGGGTCCGGATCGGAGGTGAGCGAATACGCCCGCCAGTGGTACCGACCGTCGATCAGTACTCCGAGTCGGACGTACTGCCCGGGTGTGTGGCCCTGCCACTCGAAACCCGGCCGGATGTACACCGAGACGGCCTCCGATCCCTCCGGTGTCACCCGCTCGACCTTCCCCCGAAGCTCGCGGGTGGTCCACAGCGGATTGATCATCGACAGGTAGTCGTCGGGCCGGAGCGGATTGAACAACGATCGGACTGCGCGCAGCATCGTCCGTCTTACAAAAGAAACCTGGGGCTTGGCCCCCCGTTCAGCCATACTCAACGGTAACCCTGTGCGCCGTGCTACACATCCGAATCGCTCAGACTCGAATGAGACTGCTACACAAGGTGAACAGAACCGGGCTGTTCCGACCGGTCAGCGCGCTCTGGAAACGCGGTCGCCCAGGGCGGCACTCACTTTTCCGTACCAACCGACCGGACGGGCAAGCCCACGCGTGGGCACATCGGCCAGCAACGCCTCGGCCGTTTCCTCCGCATCGATCTTGTTGTCGCCGATGCCACCCGTGGCACCTCGCTTGGCCCACCCGACGACGTAGCACCCCGGAACCGGAGTGCCGTCGGCAGCGGTGATGCGACCGCCGACATTACGGATGGTGCCGCTGATGTCGTCGAACGGGATTCCCGGTGACGGGGTTCCGCGATAGCCGATCGCGAGCAGAACCAACTCGGTCGGCAGCTCGACGGCGTGCTCACCGACGCCGACTTCGATGGACTGCACCGAGTCGCTGCCGTGGAGAGCAGCCGGAGCTCGGCCGAACGCGAAGACGATGCGGCGGGCGTGTGCCTGCGAGCCCAGTTCGACTTGCGTCGCCCCAGCCAGAGCCGACGCAGGAGCGGACAACGGCAGGCGATCGATGGCGTCGACGATTCCGTCCGGTCCTGCCACGACGACGTCGACGCCGGCGCGATCGACGAGCGCCTTGCATTCGGACCGGGTGAACGCCGCGAATTCAGGACCACGACGGGCGAGGACGACGACCTCGCGGACGCGATGGCGACGCAGCTCGGCCAGAGCATGAGGAGCGATCTCGGTTCCGTCGAGCCGGTCCGGATCGGCCGTGAGGATACGAGCAGCGTCGAGTGCGACGTTGCCGTTTCCGATGATGGTGACGCGATCGACGCCGGTGAGATCGATCGCGTCGGCAGCAACGTCGGGGTGGCCGGTGTACCAGCCGACCAGGGTGCGTGCGCTGACCGATCCGTCGAGGTCGATACCGGGAATCTCGAGGGCTCGGTCCTTGTCGGCACCGACGGCATAGACCACCGAGTCGAACTTCCGAGCCAGTTCGACGTGGTCGACATCCTTGCCGACCTCGACACCGAGCTTCATCGTCACCCGTGGATGGACGAAGATCCCACGGAAGTGCTCACGGATGCGTCGGGTACCGAGGTGATCGGGAGCGACGCCGTAGCGGGCGAGACCGCCCGCGGTGGGCAGCCGGTCGTAGAAGGTGACGTTGGTGCCGGGCACGCGCAACAGCGCCTGGGCGGTGTAGCAGGCTGCCGGTCCGGTCCCGACGATGGCGATGTCGATCGGCGGCAGTTCGTTGACCGTCGCCACCGGGAATCGAGGCGCGCCCCACTCCGCCACGGCGGGCTTGTCCTTGTAGTAGTCGGCGTTGATGTCGGCGTAGATCTGCTGGTCCGGTGTCAGACGCGAGACGCGCGTGATCGCGTCCACCGGGCACGCGTCCGCGCAGGCACCGCAGTCGATGCACGAGCGCGGATCGATGTAGAGCAGCTCGGTCTTACCGAAATCCGGCTCGTCGGGCGTCGGATGAATGCAGTTGACCGGGCACACCGACAGGCAGGATGCGTCGTTGCAACAGTTCTGCGTGATCGCGAACGGCATGGTTTATCTGATGTCCTTCACGGCCTCGAAAAGAGTGGTCAGAGCATGTGCAAACGACGGTAGATCATCTCGGCCGGCTTGGTGATCAAACCGCAATCGAGAAGAAATGCCATCAGGTGCTCGCTCGAGGTGCGCATCATCGTGTGGTGATGGGCGTTGTTCTTCGCTTCCTTCACCGCGCGGTCGACGTCGAGGCCAGCTGCTGCGTAGACCTCCTTGTTGACCATGTTGGACACGATCAGGCGGGCGGCGATCGCGACGACGAGCGCGCTGGCCTTGCGGCGAGCCGGGCTCTTGCCTGCAATGTCTTCACGCATCTGTGCACGCGCGAAGGTCATGTGCCGCGACTCTTCCACGACGTGGATCTTGCTGGTGGTGCGCACGAGTGGCAGCACGTTCTCGCCGCGCATCCAGTCGCGCTGCATGACGTCGAGTACCTCTTCGGCGACGAGGATGCCACCGTAGGCGACCTCGGCGGACGCGAGAGCCTTGAAGCCACGGCCGAGTTCGATGCTCGATCGACGCGGCAGGTAGGCCTTGATGCCCATCTTCTGGCAGGCGCGGGCGAACATGATCGAGTGACGGCACTCGTCGGCGATCTCGGTGAGAGCGAACTGGAAGTCCGAGTTCGACGAGTCCTTGCAGTACTGATCGCGCAGGACCATCTGCTGCAGGATCATCTCGAACCAGATGCCGGTGCTCATGATCGAGCAGACCTCGTGGCGGGTGAGCGTGATGCGCTGCTCTTCGCTCATCTCGTCCCACAGCTTCGTGCCGTAGAGGGTGCTCCACTCCGGGTTGAGTCCGTAGAGGGAGGGATCGAGATCGGCTTCCCAGTCGACCTCCTCGGAGGGGTCGTACGACAGCTGGGCGGCGGAATCGAGCAAACGAGCGGAGACATCCTCGGGCTCGAGAACGTCGTTCCTGGAGAGTGTGCTGGTCATCGCCGTGGTTCCTTCCATCGTCGAAACGCTGTATGTAACTGTTACGGAGATTACCAGGTACTCGGGGACACAGGTAGTCACTCGAGAAGAAATCTCGTCGAATCTTTTTCCGGACCCCTACAGTTCGAGCGAACAGAGAACGGAGATTCATCGGTGATCGCAGCTCTACGGTCCGCCCTCACCCGCACCCCGATGCGCCTCTACGCGGCGGGCATGGTCTCGGCCAACGCCATCGGAGCAGTCATCGTCTTCGTGTTGGCCCGCTTCATCCTGCCGTTGCCGGTCGGCTCGGAGGAGATCCTGTCGGACCGAAATTACGTCGCCTTCTTCGTGTATCTACCGGTCGCGATCGCCATCGGGATCGCGCTCGGCCTCCGCGTTGCGAAGCCCCTCGTGCTGTGGCTGCACACCGGCGGCACGCCTTCGGACGCCACCGCGATCGCCATCGTGCGGCTGCCCCTTCGTCAGCTCGGCGTCCACGTGCTGCTGTGGGCACTCGGCGTCGCGGTGTTCGTCGGGGTCAATGCGTCGGCAGGCGCGGCGCTGTCGATCATCGTCGCGATTGCCGTCAGCTTCGGCGGCCTGGCGACCTGCTCGCTGGGCTATCTGGTTGCCGAGAGAACGCTTCGGCCGATCACCGCAGCGGTGATGGAAGTCAGTGCGGTCACCGATTCCGCCGCACTCGGCGTGAAGCTGCGCGTCGTTCTCATCTGGGTCCTGAGCACGGCCATTCCCATCCTGGGGCTCGGCCTCATCGGACTCGGTAGACTGATCGACACCGTCATCCCACCCGACGTCGACCTGTCCCCCGCGATGGTGTCGCTGTCCGCGATCGCCCTGGTCGTCGGATTCGGCGGCATGTTCCTGGTCGGACGGTCCGTATCGGATCCGCTGCAGCAGGTCAGCACGGCCATGCAACGCGTCGAAGCCGGAGCGACCGACACCCGCGTCGACGTCTACGACGCCTCCGAGATCGGCCGGTTGCAGAACGGGTTCAACAAGATGGTCGTCGGTCTCGACGAGCGCGAACGACTGCGGTCGCTCTTCGGCCGCCACGTGGGCCACGACGTGGCGCAGCGCGCGCTGGCAAGCGCGCCTCGTCTGGGCGGCGAGAACCGAACGGTCGCCGTGCTGTTCATCGACCTCGTCGGTTCGACGGCGATGGCCGAGCGAGAATCCGCGGAAGCGGTGGTCGATCTGCTCAACCGCTTCTTCGCAGTGGTGGTCGAGCACGGCGAACGACACGGCGGCTTCGTCAACAAGTTCGAGGGTGATGCCGCACTGCTGATCTTCGGCGCTCCGGTCGACCACCCAGATCCCGTGACGGCGGCACTGCGCACCGCACGCACCCTGGCCGTCGCCCTCGCCTCCGACGGCGGCTTCGAGATCGGCATCGGCGTCACGTACGGCCCGGTCATCGCCGGAAACATCGGAGCCGAATCCCGATTCGAGTACACCGTCATCGGCGACACCGTCAATCAGGCGGCTCGGCTCACCGATCTCGCGAAGGATGACCCGAACACCGACGTGCTCACGTCGTCGATCGTGCTCGATCACGCCTCCGTCGACGAACGCGCGCAGTGGACGACGGGCGAGGCGGTCACCCTGCGCGGCCGGTCGACACCGACGACTCTGGCCGCGCCCGTCCGGCACCGCTGACGTCCGACCGTTCTGCCGAAAAATTCGAAGGTTTCCCGTTCGGTGCCGATGGGGCATACCCCCCGAACCAACTCACCCATCGCGCATGCGCGAGACATTGACCAGTACAACGTCTCTCGCTCCGAAAGGCATCCATGTCCGCAATTCTGTTCGGCTCGATCAGCACTCTCGTCGACACGTCCGAACTGCAACGTCGCTCGTTCAACGAGGCGTTCGCAGCACACGATCTGAACTGGAACTGGTCTCGCGAGGATTACCGGGCCATGCTCGGATCCAACGGTGGTGCCGACCGAATCAGCGAATACGCGTCCGACACGGATACCGAGGTGGACGCCGCTGCCGTGCACGCGACGAAGTCCGAGATCTTCCAGCGTCTGATCGGCGAATCCGACGTGAAGACACGACCGGGTGTGGCCGACACGATCGACTCGGCCAAGGCGAACGGCATGAAGGTGGGCTTCGTGACCACGACGTCGCGAGAGAACATCGACGCATTGTTGGCGGCCCTGAGCCCCGAGCTGACAGCCGACTCGTTCGACGTCATCGTCGACGCGTCCTCGGTCGATGCCGGCAAGCCCGACCCCGCGTCGTACGAATTCGCGTTGAAGTCGTTGGGCGAGAACGCATCGGACAGCGTCGCCATCGAGGACAATGCCGGCGGTGTCCAGGCGGCGGTCGCCGCGGGCATCAGCTGCGTCGCATTCCCGAACGAGAACACTGCGGGCACCGAGTTCGGCTCGGCCACCGACACCGTCGATGCACTCGATCCCGAGCGTGTCCGCGCTCTTGTCTCTGCCTGAGCGGAGCCTGCGCAGCGAGCGTGCAATCAGACCATTCATCCAATCCTCCAGGAGTAACCAGTGAGCAATCTTCAGGCCCAGGTCGTCGCCGGGGACAGGTCGTTTCGCGTCGAAGGCTACGAACGCATCGAGTACGACCTGATCTACGTCGACGGTGTGTTCGCAATCGAGAACACCGAATTGGCCGATAGTTACCGGCCGTACGGTCGCGCGCTGATGGTCGTCGACGAATCGGTGCACGAGATCTACGGCGACCGGATCAGCGCGTACTTCGATCACTACGGCATCGCCCTCGCGGTGGTTCCGGTGCACATCGCCGAGACTGCGAAGTCGCTGGAGACGTTCGAGCGCATCGTGGGCGAGTTCGATGCGTTCGGTCTGGTCCGCACCGAGCCGGTGCTGGTGGTCGGCGGCGGATTGACCACGGACGTAGCAGGTTTCGCGTGCGCCAGCTACCGACGGAACACCCCGTACATTCGCATTCCCACCACATTGATCGGCCTGATCGACGCGAGCGTATCCATCAAGGTGGCCGTCAACTACGGAAAGCACAAGAACCGCCTCGGTGCGTACCACGCGTCGCAGAAGGTGCTGCTGGACTTCTCGTTCCTCGGCACGTTGCCCGAGGATCAGGTGCGCAACGGCATGGCCGAGCTGATCAAGATCTCCGTCGTCGGCAATCTGGAGATCTTCGAGATGCTCGAACAGTACGGTCCGGAACTGCTGCGAACGCGGTTCGGCCATCTCGACGGAACGGCGGAATTGCGTTCGGTCGCAGACCGACTGACCTACTCGGCGATCGCGACGATGCTCGAACTCGAGGCACCGAATCTGCACGAGATCGATCTCGATCGCGTCATCGCCTTCGGTCACACCTGGAGCCCGACGCTCGAGCTGACCCCGCCTGCCCCGTTCTTCCACGGCCACGCCATCAACATCGACATGGCGCTGTCGACGACCGTCGCCGAACAGCGCGGACACCTGTCGACGGCAGACCGCGATCGAGTGCTCGGTGTCATGTCCAGCATCGGGCTGGCATTGGACAGCCCGTACCTGACCCCCGAGTTGCTCTCGGAGGCAACGGCGTCGATCCTCAAGACTCGCGACGGCATACTGCGCGCAGCGGTGCCGGACCCGATCGGCACGTGCCGCTTCCTCAACGATCTCGACGCAGCCGAGTTGGCCGATGTGCTGACTCTGCACAAGAAGATCTGCCTCGACTTCCCGCGCGCAGGCGAGGGTCTCGACATGTTCACTGCACCGACGCCGTGACCCAGACCCCGCGACCGGTCACCCCGACCACCATTCTGGCGCGCGAGCTCAGCGAGATAGCCGATCTGCTCGACGCCGGTGCCGGGGCGACCGACGAGCTGATCACCCGTGTTCATCGAGCCCGCGATCTCGCGGCGGGACTCGACCCGTATCTCGACACCTGCACCACCTCCCAATCCGCAGCGCTGGCGACACTGGCATCGCGGACCCGCACCGAGGACTGGAGATCACGTGACGTCGTCTCCGGCTCGGGGCCCCTGGAGATGGAAATGCTCTCCGGCCACGTGGAGGGACGCTTTCTTGCGTTTCTCGTGCACATGACCGGGGCGAAGCGGGTGCTCGAGATCGGTATGTTCACCGGCTACTCGGCACTGGCGATGGCCGAGGCTCTGCCCGCGGGCGGCGAGGTGGTCGCCTGCGAGGTGGATCCGTACGTGGCCGAGTTCGCGCGGTCCTGTTTTGCGGATTCGCCTGCGGGCTCGTCCATCACGGTGGAAGTGGGGCCTGCACTGGACACCCTCCGCCGGTTGGAGGGCACGTTCGATCTGGTCTTCGTCGACGCCGACAAGACCGGATACCGCGCGTACGTGGAGCACCTGCTCGGTAGCGAGCTGCTGGCCGACAACGCCGTGATCGCCGTCGACAACACCCTCCTGCAGGGGCAGCCGTACAGCGAACGCCCCACCGAGAACGGCCGGGCCGTCGCAGAATTCAACGAGTACGTGGCGAACGACCCCCGCGTGGAGCAGGTGCTGGTGCCGTTGCGCGACGGCGTCACCTTGATCCGGCGCACATGATCCGCACTGTCGCAGCACTTGTCGGACTCACTGCCACCCTCCCCGCCGACCTCGTGGCGGCGGGGGTGGCTGCCGTCCGAGGCGGCCGGCCCGCCACGCGCCGAACCGACTCCCCCAAGACGGTCATGATCAGCGGCGGGAAGATGACCAAGGCCCTGCAGCTCGCGCGGTCCTTCCATCTCGCCGGGCACCGAGTCGTCCTGGTGGAATCGGCCAAGTACCGTTTCACCGGCCATCGGTTCTCACGTGCGGTCGACCGATTTCACTGTGTACCCGACCCGACCGAATCCGGGTACGCCCGAGCACTTCTGGATGTGGTGCTCCGCGAAGGCGTCGACGTCTTCGTCCCCGTCGCGAGTCCGGCTGCGAGCATCCACGATGCCGACGCACGGGCACTGCTCGATTCGCACTGCGAGGTCCTGCACGGCGACGGCGCGACGGCGCGCATGCTCGACGACAAGTCCAGGTTCTCCGAACACGCTGCGGCGCTCGGCTTGCGCGTTCCCGATTGGCGACGCATCACCGACGTCGAGCAGATCGCGCAGTTCGACTTCCCACCGGGCCGTGAGTACATCCTCAAACGCATCTCGTACAACCCGGTCGGCCGCATGGATCTGACGCGATTGACCCGCGACACGCCTGCCGAGAACCTGCGATTCGCACGCAGTCTCGGGATCTCCGAGGACGATCCGTGGATCCTGCAGCAATTCGTCGCCGGGCAGGAGTACTGCACCCACGGCACCGTCCGCGGCGGCCGGTTGCAGGTGTACGGCTGCTGTGAATCATCGGCGTTCCAGGTCAACTACGAGATGGTCGACAAGCCCGACATCCTGCGCTGGGTGGAAACGTTCGTCTCTTCGCTGGACGTCACCGGCCAGCTGTCGTTCGACTTCATCGAGTCCGCCGCCGACGGCCACATCTACGCCATCGAGTGCAACCCCCGCACCCATTCGGCCATCACGATGTTCTACGACCATCCCGACCTGGCTGCCGCGTACCTCGACGACGGCCATCCGGTGATCGTGCCGCGTACGACGGCTCGCCCGACCTACTGGATCTACCACGAGGTGTGGCGTCTGCTCACCGAGGGCAACCGAAAGGCCCGCTTGCGCAGCATCTTCGAGGGAAAGGACGCCATCCTCACCGGCTGGGATCCACTCCCCTATCTGCTGGTGCACCACCTCCAGATTCCGTCCCTGCTGGTGCGAAATCTGCTGGCCCGGCGCGGATGGTCACGCATCGACTTCAACATCGGCAAGCTCGTGGAGAACGGAGGCGACTGATGACCCTGTCGGTCCTGGTACTGGTCGGATCGTCGGTGGACGAGTTCCACTGCGATCTGTCTCGGGTGTACGCGGGCGGATTTCTCGACGCACTCGGTGGAAATCCCGACTATCGGTTCGAGGTGGCGTTCGTCTCCCCCGGCGGGCTCTGGAGCTTTCCCGGCGGCATCGACGCCGCCAGTGTGGCGTCGGCACACCAGATGTCGTTGGCGCAGGCAGTGGACGTCATCTCGTCGTGGCACTTCGACGTGATGGTTCCACAGATGTTCTGCCTGCCCGGAATGACGACATACCGCAGCCTGTTCGATCTGTTGGGCGTGCCGTACGTGGGCAACGGTCCGGACGTGATGGCGATGACGGCCGACAAGGCTCGCGCCCGAGCCGTGGTCGCGGCGGCCGGGGTCGCCGTCCCGACCGGTGTCGTGGTGCGGTGCGGTGACAACATCGACGTCGAACTGCCGGTGGTCGTCAAGCCCGTCGACTCGGACAATTCGATGGGCGTCACACTGGTTCGCCAATCCGACCGGTTGGCAACCGCTGTGAGCGAGGCTCTGACGTATTCGTCTGCGGCACTGGTGGAGTCGTACATCCCCCTCGGCCGCGAGGTCCGTTGCGGCATCATCGCACGGGGCGACGAGCTGATCTGCCTTCCACTCGAGGAGTATGCCGTCGAGTCGATTCGTACCAGCGCCGACAAGTTGAATCGCACCTCGGACGGGGATCTATACCTGGTCGCGAAGGAGCAGACCAGGGCCTGGATGGTGGACGTCTCCGATCCGATCACCGAGAAGGTCTGGGCGGCAGCACGATCGTGCTATCGATCTCTCGGCTGCCGGCACTACGGTCTGTTCGACTTCCGGATCGACCCCGACGGACAACCGTGGTTCCTCGAAGCCGGTCTGTACTGCTCGTACTCGCCGTCGAGCGTGCTCGCCGTGATGGCCTCGGCGGCAGGTATCGCCGTCGACGAACTGTTCGCACGAACGCTCGACGAACTGTCGGTGAAGGAGTTGTCCTCGTGACGTTGGGAATCGAGATCGACGAGCTGGACCTGAGCTCCACCGAGACCGAAGAACTGCGAACGCTGTTGGCCGAACACGGCGTGCTGATTCTACGCAGACAACCCTTGGACGACGCAGGCTTCCTGGCATTTCTCCGGCGGTTCGGCGAGATGATGTTCACCGAGGGCGAGACGCCAGTGCCGGGCTTTCCCGACCTGAACGTCATCAGCAACGTCGGCCGCACCACACCGCCGAAATCGACATTCCACGTGGACACCACGTATGTACCGAATCCGCCTGCCTACACCGCACTACGTGCGGTCGAGGTACCGGAGTCCGGGGGCAGCACGCTGTTCAGCGACCAGTACGCGGCCTACGACACCTTGCCGGCCGACCGCAAAGCGGACCTCGCCGGAAGAACGGTGACGCACCGAGTGACCGGGGTGGCGTCGGACACCGATTCCTGTGCCGAACATCCTTTGTTCGCAGTGCATCCCGTGACCGGGCGTACCGCTCTGGCATTGTCGGCACCCGCACGGTGCGTCGCGATCAGCGGCATGTCCACCGAGGAGGCACAGGAGACCGTGCGATATCTGTTCGAACATTCGACTCGCGAGACCAATGTGCTGCGACACGCGTGGGCACCGGAGGACGTCGTCATGTGGGACAACCGATGTGTGATGCACAAAGCCGATCACAGCGGGGTCGTGGGAAACAGGGTCATGCACCGGGGAATGATTGCCAATGGTGAATCGCCGTCGGTTATGTGACCGACAACTCAAAGATTTGCCGGTTCGCCCGTAGTCCGGACAATCGAGTCATGACTTCCCCATTGACGATCAGCCGCGAAACAGCCGTCGGTGCCGAAGCTCGTCTGTCCTGGATATTGTCGGGACTGGCAGGGATGGTGGGTGCAGTTGCCTTCCTCCATTCCGCCGGCTACTTCGTGACCTTCATGACCGGCAACACCGAGCGAGCAGTCGTCGGACACTTCGGGCATCCCGAGGGCAAGGAGGTCACCCCGGGGGCCTCACCGATCGCGGCACTGGCGCTCATGGGCTCTTTCCTGGCAGGCGTCGTGATCTCGTCGATCTGCCGTCGTCGCTACTGGTCGAATCACCCGCACGGAGCAACGGTGCTCACCACGATCGCACTCGCAGGAGCAGGCGCGATCGACATCGCCATCTCCGGATGGTCGTCGGCCAACGTGAACTTCTACCCGATTCTGTTGGTGGCCTTCGCACTCGGTGCTCTCAACACCGCGTTCACGAAGAAGGAAGAGACCTACATTCCCCTGAGCTACGTCACCGGGACCATGGTCAAACTCGGCCAGGGAATCGAGCGGCACATGTTCGGCGGCGGGACGCGCTACGACTGGCTCTGCTACACAGCCCTTCTCGGATCGTTCGCCTTGGGAGGCGCGATCGGAGCCTTCATCGGCGTCGTCATCACCGGCCCGCAGGTACTGCTTCTGACCGCACTGATCAGCTTCGGCGCGACGATCTTCACGTTCACCCACACCGAGCGTCGTTCGCTGCTGGGGTGAGGCCGCCGGCCCGGGTCAGTTCTCGACCAGCGGCGAGGCCACCACGATCTTGCGCAACATCTGCTCGATGAAACCCGGGGACAGGCGTGACCCGATCAGCACTTGCCGCTGCACCAGCCCCTCGATCATCACCACGAGGGTCTCGGCGTCGGACGGCGGATCCTCGGAGTCCAACGAGGCGACGATCCACTGGGTGTAGGTGACGAATGCTGCTCGTTGACTGTCGAACAACTCGCGAATTTCGTCGTCGTGCTGCGCCTCGCCGAGCATGATGTGGCGAGCGATGACCCGTTGGACGGCATCCCCGGTCGTCATGGCGTCGATGAAATCGATGATGCGCGACACCACGATATCGGCGGTGAGCGGCTTGACGTCGACGAGACTGCCGAAGGTCGCTCCGGCCACCTCGAAGTCGCGGACGAACAGCTGACCGAGAGCCAGGTGAAGCAGCCGACTCCGGGTGGGCGCGTGGTAGTTCACCGACCCGGGTCCCAGTCCCGCTGCGGCGTCCACCGCCCGGTGCGTCAAGCCGCGAAGACCTCGGGTGGCGAGCACCTCGATCGCGGCCGTGGCGATCTCGTCGCGCCGACGCACTCTCGACTCGTCGTCCCTGGGGTGTGCCGGACTCATACCGCGCAGTGTAGTGCCCGGCTGTTGACATACATCGATTCCACGACCTAGCCTCAACGAATGTTGAGAGGGGTGGTCGCATGACCCGGGGGCCGACACGACGCCAGATCATGATCGGAGCGGCCGCTGCGGCCACCGTCGCCGTCGTCGGCCCGGTAGCCAAGGCGGTGGCGGCCCCGGCAACCGGTTCGGCGGACGAGTGCGGTGAGCGCTACCAGGGCTACCGCGACGCCGATCGAGATCTGCCGTACGCCCGATACATGGCACAGCGAACGACGCCCGCACCGACCGCCGTCGCGGACGCCTGTGCGGGCCCGGCCCTCGCGCCGGATTCGATTCCTGGATTCGATTCCATCACAACCGATCTCGCGCCCACCGGCTACTCCACGATCGAGACCGGATACGGTCGACGCGCCGATGGAGTGACGTTCGTGGCGGTCCGCACGGTGATGCCGCGCGTGACGGCAGCGATGTGGGACTGGTGGTTCGGCTGGCATTCCACCGAGGCCGCACGCTACAAGCTGTGGCATCCCGACGCCCACCTCTACGCAGCCCTCGCCGAGGATCGAACGGCACTCGACATTCCCGACAAGGCCAAGTACGTCGGCAACACGACTTTCGTGGACGAGTACGTCGGGCCGAAGCTGCAACAGCTGGGCATTGCCTTTCGCGATCCGATTGCGCACGGCTTCGACGTTCCCGCGGATCAGACGATCGTCTTCGGCCGAGTGGGCAGCTCCATCGCGCCGGTGGACCTGGGCTGGCTGGCCCACCAGGTGCGTCCCGTCGAGGGCGGTGCCGAGATGCGTAGCCGTTTCTTCCTGAACCTGCGCGGGCTGCACGTACCGGACATCGAGCAGGCCGTGTGCGCCGTCCGCCGCGGGGCGTCGGTCGATCCGACGGACCTCGATCTCGGGGTCGATCTCGCCCGAGATCTGTTGTTGCACTGCGGACAGGAGATGAATCACCTGGCCGGCTTCCTGCCGGAGTTGTACGCCGAGTTCGGGAGCTAGTGCCCCAGAAACACTTTGGCCAAGACGATGAGTGCTGCGACCGCAGCGGTGGCCAGACCACCCAGAATTGCGCGGAAGGTCAACGGGTTGCCGCGAATTCGTTCCGTGACCATCTGAATCGTCGCGATGCGTATCACGATGACTCCGCCGGCCAGCAGTTCCGACCACTGCCCCGGGAGCACCGACAACCAGCCGAGGGCCAGCATCACCGCAGGGACCGTGCCGGAGCTCAGGATCGGCACGGCGTCACGGAATTCCTCGACGGCCTCGAACGTGCGTTGCTCGTCGGTTGCATCGCCGTGCGCTTCGGGAATCTGACTGCTGGCGACGAAATCGGCGAACACATGCGCCAGAAACGTCGTCACCGCCGTGGCCAGAACCAGAACAGCAGCAGTTCCGTTCTCGATCGAGCTCGGCGTCGATGCTGCGACCGCCGCCAGAACCAGGATGTTTCCGTAGACGTAGGCCGACAGTCTCTTGGCCGCCCGCGCGGGCTCGAGCGGGCCGTCCGCGCGGGTGACCAGACGGCGATACAGCCGTGTTCTGCGAATACGGGGCTCGGCGTCGCTCATGCAGGAGATCGTTGCACGGCCGAGACGATCATTCGACGGGAACGCCGAGCCGACCGGCCTGGTAGTCCTCGAACGCCTGCAGCACTTCGGACTTGGTGTTCATGACGAACGGGCCTGCCATCGCGACGGGTTCCCTGATCGGCTTGCCGCCGAGAACGAACACCTCCAGCGACTCCCCCGCCGTAGACGCGGACATCTCGATGGTGTCGCCGCGGCCGAACAGCGCCGTCTGCCCCATCCTGATCGGACGCTTCTCCGCGCCCACGGTGCCCTCGCCCGCGAGAACGTAGATCAGTGCGTTGAACTCCCTGTTCCACGGCAGCGTCAGCGCCGCACCCGGTGCGATGGTGCTGTGCGAGAGCGCAATCGGAGTGTACGTCGACCCCGGGCCCTGCATGCCTGCGATCTCGCCGGCAATCACTCGGACCAACGCACCACCGTCGGGACTCGACGCCAGTGCGACTCTGCTGCCGGTGATGTCCTGGTAGCGCGGGTGCGGGATCTTGTTCTCGCGCGGCAGATTGACCCACAGCTGAACACCGTGGAACAGCCCACCCGAGAGCACCAGATGCTCCGGCGGAGCCTCGATGTGCAGGATGCCCCCGCCCGCCGTCATCCATTGCGTGTCGCCACCGCCGATGACTCCGCCGCCGCCGTGAGAGTCCTTGTGCTCCATGATGCCGTCGATCATGTAGGTGACCGTCTCGAACCCGCGATGCGGATGCCACGGCGTCCCCTTCGGCTCGCCGGGCGCGTAGTTGACCTCGCCCATCTGATCCATGTGGATGAACGGGTCTAGTGACGCCATGTCCAGTCCCGCGAATGCGCGACGGACCGGAAAGCCCTCGCCCTCGTAACCCGTCGGTGCCGTCGTGACGGACCGGACCGGCCGGGGGACGGCGGTGGCGTCGGGCATGGGGATGCGGGGCAACGCGAGGATGTTGTCGACCGTCACTGCAGGCATGGCGTCCCTTTCGGCAATGTAGTTGACTCTGCAACTACTCTGATCGCCTCAACCCGCCGAAGCCCGACGGTATTCCCGCGGTCAGGCCTGCCGGTCGGCCAGCCATTGCCGGATCTCGTCGGTCGGCTGCTCCACGATGTCGTCGAATTCCGAGTGCTTGCCGACGAAGGCCGCTACCAACTCGCAGATCGGCACGATCCGCTTGGCATCGTTGCGCGTGGCGTCGAGCGCCTGCTGCACGAGAATCGTCGCCAGACCACGTCCGCCGTACGCTGCGTCGACCTCGGTGTGGAAGAAGATACGTCTGCCGTGTTCGTCGTCGGCGAACTCGGTGAACCCGACCTGCGAGCCGTCGGCCGAAACCGTGAAACGATCTGCTTGCTGGGTGATTTCGACCTGCGCACCCGTTTTGTCGACCGTCATGTCGCACTCCTCGTTCCAGGAAGGCGCGCACCGCACCTCGTCGATCGTGAACGCTACCGAACACCTGGATCCGGCGCGTTTCCGATCCACAGTCGCATACAGGGGTGCCCGGTGACCGATACTGCCTCTGTACGGTGGAGCGAAGGACCTCGACCGATGAATCATCTAGGGGAAGGAACTTCATGGCTCAGCCAGACAGGCTGGAGAAAGACCCGAACAAGGGTTTCGTGGCCCTGCTGGGGTGGAGTTTGGCCGCGGTGGAAGCACTGGACAAGTTCGATCGGCGCTACGTCGTCGTCGCCCCCGAGTGGGCCGAGGCGTACTGCACCGAGCACGACATTCCGTACCTCCCGTGGAACTTCGAGCGACTCAACGATCGCTCACTGGAAATCGCCGAGACCCTGCAGGACAAGGGCGTCGACGTCGCGATCCCGCTCTACGAGGAGACGGTCGAGTGGGCCGGTGCCATCAACTCGGTACTGCTGGGCAACCCGCGACTGTTCGGTCAGGCGATGCTGCTGCGCGACAAGTCCTTGATGAAGCGTCGCGCCCAACTCGGTGGAATCCGCGTCGGCATCTTCGAAGAGGCCCACGACCGCGAGGACGTCATCCGATTCCTCAAGCGCGTCAACCAGACCTTGCTCAAGCTCGACGGCGATCCGAACGATCCCATCCATGTCAAAGCATTCGACAAGGCAGGCTGCCTGGGACACCGCGTCATTCGCACCCCCGACGAGGTCGACTCCATTCCCGACGAGGAATTTCCGGCACTGATGGAATCACATCTCGACGGTTGGGAGTTCGCCGTCGAAGCATGGATCCACAACGGCAAGATCAAGTTCCTCAACATCTCCGAATACGTCACGCTCGGCTATTCGGTGTTCGTTCCGGCCACACCGGAACTGGAGAAGTATCGCGAGCAGATCACGGTGCAGATCGAGAAGTTGATCAAGACCTTCGATATCGAGTTCGGCTTCATTCATCCCGAGTACTTCGTCACCAGTGACGGCGAGATGTACTTCGGCGAAGTTGCTTACCGCCCACCGGGTTTCAAGGTGTTCGAGCTGCTCGAGCGGGCCTACGGCTTCAACGCCTACCAGGGCCTGGCGTTGGCGTTCGATCCGAAAACCACCGAGGAGGAGATCGACGCCTTCTTCCCGAAGGAGGTCGTCGACGCCACCGGTGTCGCCGGATGTTTCGGGGTGTACCCGCGACGCCGCGTCGTCAGCCAACTGCAGATTCCCGAGGAGACCTCCGGGCACGACTACTACGAGACCAACGATCTGTCGGCACCGGTGGAGGAAACCGTCACCAAGAGAACGGCATTCGGCACCCACTGGGGCCTGCTGTACTTCTTCGGTGATGACACCTACGTCATGCGTGACTTGTTGAAGCATCAGGAAGAACTGGACTTCTACGTGTGAAGCAGCAACTCGGAGACGACCGCAACCCATCGTCACAGACCATGGACGAGCCGGCACCGACGGACGCGACCACCACCGTGGACAAAGCATTGGCATCACGGTTGGCGCAACTGGACCATGCCGTGCATGCCTTGGCCGATGCACCTGAGTTCAGCAAGAACACCAAGGTGCGACGAGTTCTGGATGGTGTGCATCGAGTCCTGTTGCAGCCCGGCGGTTGCGGTGCAATTCGCGAACGCGCCGAGGTGCTCGAGAATGCGGGGCTGTTCGCGGGCACCGATTGGGCACAGCCGGACATTCTCGTTCCAGGGTTCGTAGGGCCCAGCTTGCGCAGCGGCAACGACGACACCTTCGTACTCGAGGCGACCAGCGAACTGCGGATGGTCGCGATCGTTGCGGGAGAGTACGAGCATGCTGCGGTGACCGCCGAGGATGCCCGCCGGTTCCTTTCTCAGGTTCTCGCGGTGAATCTCGACGTCCTGTTCACACCACCGTCCGAGTCGGAGCGAGTTCGCCTGGGCCGCACCGCTCATCTGATCCGTGATCTGTTCGGGTACGTGGCCGGGCAGATCGGCTACGACAGTGTGCTCGACGAGTTGGTCGAGGAAATCTGGCGGATTCTGCGGCAGCGTCCGATTCAGGTGGACACCATCAAGGACATGGTCACCCGCATCGCGATCTATCGTGACGATCCCACCGTCGATCTCGGCACATCAGGTCAAGGCCTGGATCGGTTGATCACGGCACTGTTCGGCACAACCGATGCCTGCCGCGAGGATCCGGGCGTCGAGGTGTACCGGTCGCGACTCGAGGCGATGGACGTCGAGGCGTTGCAGTTCGAGGCCCGCGGATTCGCGCGAGCCATGCACGACACCGGGCTCGTCTCCCCGTATCACGCGACGCTGACGCAGTATCTCGTCGACCACTACTCGTACGTGCTGCCCGAGGCCCTCGGTCTGTCCGATACCGGCCGGACCTGCCTGACGCGGTATCCGGAACTGGTGCATCGCCTCATCGAGGAGACGGTGTATCCCGAGACCGCGCAGTGCCTCTACGGATTGGCACTGCTTCTCGATCGCGGGATTCTGCATCAGCCGCCGATCGTGCCGTCCCTGTGGCGGCAGATCTCGCTGAAACTTGCTCCCGCGGTGCGGGAACGACTGATCACCACGTTCGGGCCGGTCCCCGCGCCGGAGTCACGCTTGCTCGGGGGCTTGCTCTCGATGCTCGGGCAGCCCCTCGGTGTGGGCCAGGGCGACAACCCGACGTGTCAGTCGGCGCGGGCCTTGTCGATGTGGGCCTACAACGATCCCGACTACCTGCTGCAGATGGTGGTGTGGGCGGCGCGTGACGAGGAGATCGTCATGCACTTCGAGGGGCAGTCGATCTCGTCGACCGAGAGTGTCAGCGGCGTCGCCACGACCGATCCGGTGGACCTCGATCCCGCGTCGCTGTTGCTGGTTCCGCACCTCGATCGCATCTATGCCGAGATGGTCCGGCGTTGCGCCGATCGTCCAGGCGATCCGCACCGCTGGGTCAATCCCGAGTTCCACGGGTGGTGGTCGGCACGCGAATTCCACATCGACGTCGACGTTGCGACCGGCAATCTCGTCGGCCTGGACGCCTTTCTGCGGCAGTTCTACGCCGCGTACCACCCGGAGTACAACGGGCACCAACCCTTGATCCATCCGCAGCCGGCAGGTGTGGCCGTAACCGACAGCGCCGCAAGGTATGTGGGGTGGCACGCCATCACGATCCTGCGCGTGAACACCGATCCCGACGGCGTCATGCGGGTGTACTTCTTCAACCCGAACAACGACAGCGGTCAGGACTGGGGCGACGGCGTCGTGGTGGGCACGGCGGGCAACGGCGAACGCGCAGGCGAGGGTTCGCTGCCGTTCGACCAGTTCGCCTCACGGCTCTACATCTTCCACACCGATCCCCTCGAGCACGGCGAGCCGGAGAGAATCCCCGCCGAGGACATCGAGCGCATCCGCGGCTACATCGAACGGAGTTGGGGCGCAGAACGATCGGTGCCCGAGGCCTGAGATCCACTTGTGCGCCCCGAGTCGACAACTCGGGGCGCACAGGTGATCTTGTGGCGTCAGTCCTTCTTGTCCAGCGCTTCCGGCTTGTGCACCGCGTCCTTACCGGATTTGTCGCTCTCGACCCGGTACTGCGGCTCGTCTTTCGATGCCTTCACGGTGCGGCCTGCGGCTTCGGTCTCGGAGGTGATCTTCTCCACCACCGTTCCCTCGGTCGTGTTTCCGTGGGTCTGCCATTCGACCTTGTCGCCCTTGTGCAGTTCGTCCTTCGACATGTTCGCGTTGTCCTTTCGCCGGTGTGAACCACGCTTACCCGCCGGACTCTCGATGCAATCAGCTGGTTCCCAGAGCCGGTGCCAGCGTGGTGAACCAGGCCTCACGCAGCTGATCCTCGAACAGCGGCCAGGTGTGCGCGCCCTCCTCGCGCATGGACACCGTTGCCGGCACGTCTGCTCGGCGCAGGGCGTCGACGAAGATCGACGTGCAGTGGTTGACCATGGCCTCCACCGCCATTCCGCCGAACGGCGGGATCGCGCCCTCGGGAATGCGATCCACCGGTCCGGGCAGTCCGCGGGAGGAGCTGACGTAGACCGCGGTTCCGCGCAGCCGCTCGACATTGAGTGACGGGTCGTGGTCGCGCCATCCCTGACCTCCCGGCAGCCCCCACATGTTGAAGGGGTTGTTGAGTCCGCCGGCGATCATCGCCGAAATACCGGCAGTGGCAAGCGGGTTGGAGGGTGCCGGGCATCCACTGAACGACGCGGCCGCGTCGAACACATCCGGGGCCTGGATCGCCAGATCCAGTGCGGGACCACCACTCATCGACAGCCCTGCCACGCCGCGTCTGCCGGTCGAGCCGTAGGCCGCGTCGACGGCGGCAGGCAATTCGCGGCTCAGGTAGGTCTGCCATTTGTTGCTGCCGAGCACGGGATCGGTTGTTTGCCAATCGGTGTAGAAACTGAAGCGACCGCCGATCGGTGCGACGACCGTGACGTTCTTGTCGAGAAAGAACTGCTCGACGCCCGAGTTGTTGAGCCACCCGACTCCGTCCTCGTTGCCGAGTGCGCCGTTGAGCAGCACGAGAGTGGGCGCAGGGCCACCTTCCGGCGAATGCAACACCTCGTTGGAAATGACCCGATTCATGGACGGGGAGAAGACGTTCAGCACCGCTCGGGTCGCCGACACCTGATGGATGCCGACGGCTCCCGCAGCCGCGTCGGCCGATCCGGAGTTGCCCGGCAGCGCCTGCGCCGGTGTTCCGATCATCAGCATCGACGCTGCAGCCGCGGCCGTCACGAACGCAGCGGATCGAGTTCGTTTCCTTCTCTTCTGTCCCATTGGCAACTTCAGCACCATACGAGGGTCGCACGGATTCCGCTTTCTACCGCTAACGATCGGATTACGAAACCGATCGGTCCGTTCGCTTGCCGCCTGCGGGGCTCAACCGGCTCTGATCCGCGCGGCCTGCAGAGTCAGATGGTGCCGCTCGGGAATCGACGACGCCTTCTCCGCCGCCTCCACGTACAACTCGGCAGCACGCAACAGATCACCGGCCTTCTCGCACAGGTACGCGGCCGCCGCTGTGTGCCGCGGAACGGCCGGATCGACCTCGCCCAACGCCTCGAGCCCCGCCGCCGGACCGTCGGCCTCCCCGATCGCAACCGCTCGATTGAGTCGTACGACGGAACTGTCCGTGAGAGCGAGCAACTCGCCGTACCACTCGACGATCTGCGGCCAATCGGTCTCCTCCACACACCGGGCGTCGGCGTGCAGGGCGGCGATGGCCGCCTGCGCCTGGAACTCACCCAACCGATCGCGGGCGAGCGCCGCCTGCAGGATGTGCACTCCCTCCGCGATCAGCGTTGTGTCCCAACGAGATCGATCCTGTTCAGCGAGATCGATGACGTGACCGTCGGGCCCGGTTCTGGCCGAACGCCGGGCGTGGTGCAACAGCATCAGCGCCAACAGCCCGGCCGTTTCCTCGTCTTCGGACAACCCGGCCAACTGCCGGGTCAACCGAATCGCCTCGGCCGCCAGATCGACGTCCCCGGTGTACCCCTCGTTGAAGACGAGGTACAGCACTCGTCGCACCGTCCCCACATCACCGGGCGCGTCGAAACGCACGTCGCGCACCGTGCGTTTGGCGCGGCTGATGCGTTGCGCCATGGTCTTCTCCGGCACCAGGTACGCCTGCGCGATCTGCCGCGTCGTCAATCCCCCGACGGCACGCAGCGTCAGTGCCACCGCTGCCGCCGGACCAAGCGAGGGATGCGCGCACAGAAAGAACAACTGCAGCGTGTCGTCGACGCCGCTCACGGTGCCAGGATCCGGTTGTGCCGCGACTCGATCCTCTCGTGCTCGTCGCGCCTTCTCGGATCGTTCTGCGTCGAGAAACTTGCGCCACGCGACGGTCACCAGCCAACCCTTCGGATCGGCAGGCGCGTCGGCGACACACGTGGAGGTCGCCTCGAGCATCGCCTCCGCCGCGGCGTCCTCGGCCGACGCGAAGTCGGCTCCGCGGTGGACGAGGACACCGATCACCGCGGGTGTCAGTGCCCGCAGCACCTGGGGGTCCATGGCGATCGTCAGTCGGCGATGGTGGGGGGAGCCTCCATGAACGGACGCAGTTCGAGCCATTCGTGAATCGGTTCGCCGCCTGCTCCCGGCGCGGCCGACAACTGCCCGGCGAGTTCGAGCGCTCGCTCGTAGCTCTCCACGTCGATGATCATCCAGCCTGCGATGAGATCCTTGGTCTCGACGAACGGACCGTCGGTGACCGGCGGCTTGCCCTCACCGCCGGAGCTGACCCAGGTCCCCTCGGGAGCCAGGGCCTGGGCGTCGACGAACTCGCCGGTGGCTTCGAGTTCGGCGGCGAAATCCTGCATGAACTGGATGTGGGCGTGCACCTCCGCAGGCGTCCACCGGTCCATCGGGACGCTGTTGATCGGCTCCGGCGCGCCGCGGTAGTGCTTGAGCATGAGGTACTTGGCCATGGTGTCTCCTGACGTTCGATGCGGCCATTCTTGCCGCATTCGACCCTGGGACGGAACCGGTCCGCAGATTTCGACACACTCGACGAAAAAGATTCTCAGCGCATCGTGCGCCCTGCCGAGCCCAGCATCTGTGTCGCCTCGACCACGCGAGCCGCCATCGCCGTCTCGGCCGGCTTGCCCCAGGATCGGGGGTCGTAGGCCTTCTTGTTTCCGTACTCGCCGTCGACCTTGAGAACCTGGTCGTACTTGCTCATCATGTGACCGGCGATGGATCTGGTGAACGCGTACTGGGTATCGGTGTCGATGTTCATCTTGATCACCCCGCTGGCGACGGCGGAGGCGATGTCCTCTGCGCTGGAACCCGATCCGCCGTGGAACACCAGATCGAAGGGCTTGTCCTTGCCCGTCTCGGCTCCGACGACGGACTGGATCTCGTCGAGGATCTCGGGTCGCAGATGTACCGAGTCGGGGTTGTAGACGCCGTGGACGTTGCCGAAGGTCAGAGCCGTCATATAACGACCGCGCTCCCCCGCACCGAGCGCAGCGATCGTGGCGCGCGCATCGTCGACCGTCGAATACAGCTGTTCGTTGATCTCGTGTGACACCCCGTCCTCCTCCCCGCCGATCACTCCCACTTCGATCTCCAGAATGGTGTCGGCCTCCACCGACAGGTCGAGCAACTCGCGCGCGATCCGCAAATTCTCGTCCAACGGCACGGCCGATCCGTCCCACATGTGCGATTGGTACAGCGGCGATAGTCCGCGGCCGCGTCGTTCGATCGCGTCGGCCAGCAGGGGGCGGACCCAGTCGTCCAGATTCTCGGCGGGGCAGTGATCGGTGTGCAGCGCCACCGAGATCGAATAGTGCTGCGCCACTTCGTGGGCGTACTGCGCGAGCGCCTTGGACCCGGCGAAGCGGTTCTGCACGGCGTTGCCGGACAGATAGAGCGCGGTGCCGACCGATACCTGAATGATGCCGTCACTCTCGGCTTCGGCAAATCCCTGCAGAGCTGCGTTGAGAGTCTGCGAACCGGTGACGTTGATCGACGGGTAGGCGAACCCACCCTCCTTGGCGCGATCCAGCATGGCGGCATACTGCTCCGGACTGGCAATCGGCATGGTGGGTCCTATCTTTCGGGTGTGGCTGCGGTCTACGTGCAGCCGCAGGAATTGCGATGGGTGAAGGTGGTGGGCACTCGAATGGACCGAGGTGTCTCTTCGCTGCCCTCGATTCGATTCAGCAACAGGTCGGCTGCGGTTCGGCCGATCGTCTGCACGTCCTGAGCCGCCGCGGTGAGCCGGGGCTCGAACAGATCCGACCACTCGAAGTCGTCGTAGCACACGAAGGCGAGGTCGGCGGGGATCGACAAGCCCAGGCCGCGAACCGCTTTCAGCGATCCGATGGTCATCGAGTTGTTCATCGACACCAGAGCAGTCGGCCGATCCGGACCCGACATCAGCTCACGCACTCGGGACTCGGCCACCTCCACACTGGACCGGCCGTCGAGAACGAGTCGAGGATCGAGTTCGATTCCTCGATCCGCAAGTGCGCGAGAGTAGCCGTCGAATCGCTCTGTCGTGGAGGAGATCCCTTCGATGCCGCGGACGATCGCGATGCGTCGATGTCCGGCGTCGAGGAGGTGGGTCGTGAGCTCGTACGCCGACGCGTCGTTCTCCGGGCCCACCTGGTCACAGGAGACATCGAGCATCCGGTCGATCAACACCAGAGGGGTTCCGCTACGGACGATCTCGGGAATCGTGGAGAACTCCGAGCCGGCTGCGGGCGCGAGAATCATGCCGTCGACCTGACGGTCGAGCAACGAGTCCGTCACCCTGCGCTCGGAGCGTGGCTCGTCGTGCGAGTCACCGAGGATCAACACGTAACCGGCCTCGGACAACCGCTCCTCGACGGCATGGACCAGGCTGCCGAAGTACGGGTTGGTCAATGCGGCGATGGACAGTCCCACGGTGTGCGTCCGACCCGCCGCGAGCGATCGAGCGACGACGTTGCGCCGATAGCCGATCTCGACGATCGCTGCGTCGACGCGCTCCCGGGTAGCGGGATTGACGTTGCGGGTTCCGTTGAGCACATGGGAGACAGTCGATACCGATACCCCGGCAAGGCGAGCAACGTCGTCCATCGTGGGCATGTCAGTCGGCCTGACTCTGTCGGGTCTCGTGGCTCGGTGGAACAGTCATGTCAGTCGCAGGATTCGATCGGCGCGGAGTGCGGTCGACCCGATCAATTCCGCGTTGCGCTCGTCCGAGCCCAGTGCCCAGAACTTCGCGTCCTCGTGCGACTTTCCGTAGGCCTCGTGCCTGGCCACCAGCCGCTGGTGCCGAACCGTCGTATGCGGGGCCAGAAACCAGACTTCGTCGATCATCGCACGCGCCGCAGGCCACGCGTCGGACTCCATCAGCAGGTAGTTGCCCTCGGTGACGACGAGCGGGACAGTCGACGGGACCGGAATCGAGGACCCGATCGACTCCTCGATCTCGCGCCGAAATCTCGGCGCGTACACGATGGGGTCACCGGGCTGTTGGTCGTGAATCGCCGCGATCAGCCGCGCATAGCCGCCGTCGTCGAACGTGTCGTGGGCACCCTTGCGATCGAGCCGGCCCAGCTCGATCAACACCTCGTTGGCGAGGTGGAATCCGTCCATCGGAACCAGTACCGCGAGTTCCGGCCCGAGCGCATCGACGAGTTGCTGAGCCACAGTGGACTTTCCGGCACCCGGCGCACCGGTCAGGCCGAGTATGCGTCGCTGACCGGACACAGCCGACTTTCGCGCCAGCTCCACGAGTTGTTCGAGGGTGGCTTCCTGTACGTCCTGGTCAGTGCTCACCGTTGTCGCTTTCGAGTCCGTGGGTAGTGAAGTGTGTCGGCGGAGAGTTCGTGTAACCACGCTCTGGGGCCGATCACCGAGCAGCGCAATGCGGCAACGTGAGCCGACCTGTCGATGCGCTCGGAAAGAGAGCCTGGCTGCGTGGAGTAGTAGGCATACGCTCCGTGGAACGCATCCCCGGCACCCAGAGTATCGACCACTGCGACCGGCTCCACATCGACCGATCCCGACGATCCCTCGGACCACCATTCGACGGGATCTTCGCCGTGGGTCGTGACGACGGTGTGCACGCCGGATCCGACGAGCGCCGCGGCGGTGGAAGCGGTGTCCGAGGTGCCGGGGGCGCGAAAGTCCGCCGAGCACACCATGTCCGTGGCGTGCGGAATCAGCTCGCTCATCACCGGTTTCCAGCGACCGGCGTCCACGACCAACGTGGTAACCCGCGCCGCCGCATGTTCCGCGGCGGCGCAGGCGATCAGGGGGTGGTGCCCGTCGACGAGTACGACGTCGGCACCGGCCACGACGGCTTCGAGATCCTCCGGCGGCGAGGCGTCGGAGTTCACGGCGTCGGCCGAGACGACCGACCGATCACCGGTCGATTCGATCACCGTCACAGCAGAGACGGGCACAGCCCTGGTGGAGCCCTCGGCGGCGTCGATCACCCGCACTCCGAATGCCGCCAGGTCGGCCTTGATGAGGGCTGCCACCGGGTCGTCTCCGAGCGCGGTGACGAGCACCGCCGTCCCGCCCAGCGCGGCGAAGGTCACCGCCGCGTTGGCAGCAGGTCCTCCCGCCGCGACGAACTGTGCGCTCGAGGTGATCTTCTGGTTGGGTGCCGGCGCTGCCGACACTCGATGAACGACGTCGAGTGTCGCCAGCCCGACGAAAACACCGATCGGACCGGTAGATTCAGCGGCCTGCGCGTTCATCGTCGGTCGGCTCCTCCGCGCCGGTCATGAGCGCGACGACCTCGGACATGGTGCGGTTCTTCGGATTCACGACGCCTGCACGCTTGCCGAGGCGGTGGATGTGAATGCGATCGGCGACCTCGAACACGTGCGGCATGTCGTGGCTGATGAGCACCACCGGTATGCCTCGGTCGCGAATAGTGCGAATCAGATCGATCACCATGCCCGACTCCCGCACGCCGAGTGCGGCCGTCGGCTCGTCCATGATGATCACTCCGCGTCCGAACGCTGCCGCCCGCGCCACTGCCACGCCCTGACGCTGACCGCCGGAGAGCGTCTCGACCGCCTGATTGACCGACTTGATGCCGATCTTCAGGTCCTGCAGGTGCTTCGACGATTCCTCGCGCATCCGCGGCATGTCGAGGCGACGAAACAGACTTCCGCTGATGCCTTTCCGCTTGATCTCGCGTCCCAGATAGACGTTCGACGCGATGTCGAGCGCCGGAATGACAGCCAGGTCCTGATAGACCGTTTCGATGCCCGCTGCTCGTGCGTCGCGCGTGTTCTTGAACGACACCGGAGAGCCGTTCATCAGAATCTCGCCCGAGTCGGGAATGACAGCGCCCGCCAAAGCCTTGATGAGACTGGACTTTCCGGCACCGTTGTCGCCGATCACCGCCAGCACCTCACCGGGCCGCAACTCGAAGTCGGCACCGCTGATGGCCGTCACACTGCCGTAGGTCTTGACCAGGCCGCGCGCTTCCAGAGCGAGGGGGGCATTCACTGTGACCTCCTACGTGCGAATTGATCGACGGCCACCGCGACGATGACGAGAATGCCGGTCGCGACGTTCTGGTACAGGCTGTCGACGCCGGCCTGGGTGAGACCGTTGCGCAGCACACCGACGATCAGGGTTCCGATGAGAGTCCCGATGACGGTGCCGCGGCCACCGAACAGGCTGGTTCCACCGATGACGACCGCGGTGATCGTTTCCAGGTTGGCGTTCTGATAGGCGTTCGGGTCGGCGTTGGGGATCCGTCCGAGCGCTGCCCACGCCGCGATCGCCGCGATGACTCCCGTGACGATGTACACCGAGAACAGCACGCGACCGGACTTGATGCCCGAGCGATCCGAGGCCTGCGGGCTACCACCGACCGCGTAAATGTGCCTGCCCCAGGATGTTTGGGACAACGCATACCACATCACGGCGTAGACCAGCAGCATCACCACCACGCCGTACGTCGTGGAGAAACTCCCGATCTTGAACGAGGTACCCAGCAGCGTCAGCGGTCCGCTCGGCACCTGGTAGGTCTCGGAGCCGGCCAGCAACCTGGTGGCTGCCTGAATCGCAGTGAACGTGCCGAGCGTGACGATGAACGGTGGCAGTCGCAGCATCGTCACCAATCCGCCGTTGATCGCACCGAACGCCAGGCAGACGGCAAGCGTGGAACCCAGTGCGACCACCGGACCGTTCGCGCCTGCCGACTGCGCCATCACGATGGTGCCCATCACCGCCACCGCACCGATCGACAGATCGATACCGGAGGTGAGGATGATCAGCGTCTGGCCGACAGCGAGAATGCCGACGACCACCGACTGCTGCAGGATCAGAGAAACGTTCTGCGGGTTGAGAAACGAGCTCGAGATCGAGCTGAAGACGATGACGGCGATGAGGAGTGCGGCCATCGGCCCGAGCAGCGGTTCACGCAGGATGGTCCCTACGTTGAACCGGCTCGGAGCCTTGGGCTCGGCGGCGGTGTCAGTACTCACGGATCAGTCCTCGTGTGGGAGCGGTGGTCCGGGAATCCGCGATCAGCCCCAGCAATTCTCTTCGCCCCACGCGGTGTCCTGCGACTCGATTCCGTCGACGGGCTGATCGGTGACCAACTGCGAGCCGGTGTCGTTGAAGCCGCTGGGCTTGGTGCCGTCCTCGGCGAACTTCACCACAGCGTCGACGCCCTGCTCGGCCATCTTCGCCGGGAACTGCAACACCGTCGCGCCGATGATGCCGGCCTTGACGTTCTCGATGCCGGTGCAGCTGCCGTCGATCGAGCCGATGGTGATCTGATCGGCGCGGCCGGCAGACTGAATCGCCTGGTACGCACCCGCTGCTGCGGGCTCGTTGATCGTGTACAGCGCATTGACGCCCGGTGCGCGCTGCAGCAGGTTCTCCATGGCGGTCTGCGCCTTGGTCTGATCGCCGTTGGTGTTCTCCTGTCCGACGATCTCCGGCGAGCTGTCGGTCAGGCCCATGCCCTCGAGGAAGCCGTCGTGACGGAACGTGTCGACCGTGCCGCCCGCGGTGCCGTCGAGCATGATGACCTGGGGCGCAGTGGTTCCGAGAGTGCCCTTGACCCATTCGCCCTGGCTGACGCCTGCGGCCTTGTTGTCGGTGGCGAACGTGGCGTCGACCGCATCCTCGGGGTCGGTTGCGGTGTCGAGGGCGATGACGACGACGCCGGCGTCACGTGCCTTCTTGATCGCGTCCAGGACTCCGGTGGACGAGTTCGGGGTGATCAGAATCCCCTTCACACCCTGCCCGACCAGGTTCTCGATGGCCGCGACCTGTCCCTCGTTGTCACCGTCGAAAGCGCCGGCCAGAGCCACCAGCTCGGCTCCGCTGGAATCCG
Source organism: Rhodococcus sp. IEGM 1341 (assembly GCF_030056895.1). Lineage (NCBI taxonomy): Bacteria > Bacillati > Actinomycetota > Actinomycetes > Mycobacteriales > Nocardiaceae > Rhodococcus > Rhodococcus sp. IEGM 1341. The sequence goes on from NZ_JASHKV010000005.1 coordinate 55,494, forward strand.
CCTGCGCCTGCGCTGCCTCGCGCAGCTTCACGAAGTACGGATTGGAGTCCGTCTTGGTGATGAGCCCCACCTTGACGCTGTCCGAATCCGAACTGCTGCAGGCGGTCAGACCGAACACGAGCGAACCGGCCATGAGCGCGGTGCCGATCGTCAGCGCGGACTTCCGACGGTGATTGAACATGTGGACTCCCTTGTCCCCTAACCACGCGGTCGCGTCGCTCGATTGCAGGAGCCTAGAACGCATACAAGCGCTTGCGCATGCGCTTTCGCCGAAACAAACTTGGATTCTTTTTCACCGACCGGGCAGACGGTTCGTGACGGGGGTCACGCAGTTTGCGTCGGCCCGGTTCGCGTCGCCCCCGTTCCCGCAAATGCGCGCGCGTTTGCCATCCGCGCGCGAACTCGTGCCCGATCACCTCGCTATTCCGCAAGCACCTGGCGAATGCGAGCGCATTTGCGATCGCCGATGCCACGCACCACCACCCATCACTTGTCCGGCGGCGAACCCTCCCCCGTCCGCCGAAACCGAGTCCCCAGCCGCCTCCCCGCCGCCCCGGTCCCCGCAAATGCGCGCGCGTTTGCCATCCGCGCGCGATTTCGCGCCCGATCACCTCGCTATTCCGCAAGCACCTGGCGAATGCGCGCGCATTTGCGATCGTCGATGCCACGCACCACCACCCATCACTTGTCCGGCGGCGAACCCTCCCCCGTCCGCCGAAACCGAGTCCCCAGCCGCCTCCCCGCCGCCCCAGTCCCCGCAAATGCGCGCGCGTTTGCCATCCGCGCGCGATTTCGCGCCCGATCACCTCGCTATTCCGTGAGCACCTGGCGAATGCGCGCGCATTTGCGATCGCCGCCGATCAGCCACGCGCATTTGCGATCGCCGATGCCACGCACCACCACCCATTACTTGCTCGGCGGCGAGTCCTTCTCCGTCACCGACTCCGGCTCGTCGTAGGTGACCGTGATGTCCTGAAATCCCTTGTTGCGCTGCGCTTCTGCCTGTCCGGTGTAGGAGTTCTTGTCCCCCTCGGTGAGCTCGACGTTGTCGGTGAACGGCGTCAACAACGCTCGGGGATGCAGGTGGTCGACGCGTACGGCGTTGATTTCGATGCACAGCACGATCAGCACCGACGAGACGTAGAGAAAGCCGAGCAGGCCGAGGACGATCGCGAAGATCCCGTTGCTGGCGCTGGCGTTGCCGACGACATAGCGAATGTAGATGCCGCCGAACGATTGCAGTGCCTGCCAGATCACCGCGGCGATCGCGGCACCGGGCAGCACCTCGCGCACACTCAGGGCGCGGGCGGTCCCGATTCGGAACGCGGCAGTGAAGACCACGGCGTTGACCACGACCGCTCCGACGAGTGCCAGTGCGCCGCCGGCGAATCCGAACACGCCCGAGGACGCGACGCCGTTGAGAACGGTCAGGCCGATGATGGCGGTGCCGACGGTACTGAGCAGCAGCAGCCCGCGCAGCCGACCCTTGATCGGATCCGGTTGTTCGTTTCGCGGGACCGACCACGCGGTGTTCATTGCGTACTGAGCGGCCAGTGACACTCCCAGTCCGCCGTACAGCGACCCCACCACACCGATGACGATGGCGGTCGTTCCGCCGCTGAGCCGATCCGGCTGTCCGAGTTGATCACCGATGACCGGGATCTGACTCATGGCCGAATCGATGATGCGGGTCTGCAGTTCCGGGTCCCCGGCCAGCACGATTCCCAGCACGGTGGTGAAGAGCAGCAGCAACGGGAACAACGACAGGAACGAGTAGTACGCGATGAGGGCCGCGAGGTAACCGCCACGGTCGTCGAGAAATTTGTACAGCACTGCCAGCGGGAAACCCGCCGACGGATGCCTGCGCTGATAACTGTCCACCTTGGCGACCATCATCGGACGAATGTAACCACCGCAGGCACCACGGAAACGTCGACGGCGCGTGTGACCCAGATCTCAGCACGCGAACGTGCGCTTTGGTCGACGGGCTCCGACTAAGTCTTCAGTACCAACCCGGCACGAGGAAAGGAACTCACATGAGCTTCATCGACAAGGCCAAGAACGCAGCAGAAGACGCCATCGGCAAGGCGAAGGAAGTTGTCGGCGACGCACAAAGACCTCGAGGCCGAGGGCAAGAAGGATCAGGGTTCGGCAGGCGTGAAGAAGGTCGGCGAGAACATCAAGGACACCTTCAAGTAAGTCGTACTTCGGTGAGGGCCGTCGATCAGGTGATCGGCGGCCCTCACGCTGTTCGACGAACAACCGTTTCGGCGGAAGCGTATAAAGTGCACAGCGCTGGCTCTCGAGCCGGCACGGGCGTCCAGCAGAAGGCGCAAGATCGTGGATCTCTCCGGCGAAGCGCGGCAGGGGTCCTATGCGAGAGGACCGTGTGAATGTCGCAATCATCGCCCGATGTGCAGCTTCCCGGATCGTCCCCTGCATCGTCACTCGCCGAATTCGCGCGGTCGTTGCGCGATACCCGCCGTTCGATGCCCGAGACGATGGCAGAGATCTTGCGCACCTCCATCCGGCTCATACCGGGTGCAACCGTCGGCTGCGTCACCACGGTCAGCAAAGGCGTCCGCACCGTGGTGGCATCCACCGACCCTTTGGCCGAAAAGCTGTGTCGACTGCAGTACGAGCTCGACGAGGGCCCGATTCCCACCGAGGTTCGCCACTTCGATGTCGTCGTCTCGGACGACCTCACGTCGGAGCCACGATGGCCTGAGTTCGCGGTTCTGGCCGTGAACGAGGGATTCAAATCCTTGGCGGCGTTTCAGCTCTACAGCAACGCCGACGACCTCGGTGCCTTGATCTTCTACAGTGACGAGCCGCGTGCCTTCGACGTCGACGCGGTCGAGATCGGGGAAGCCCTCGCAGCGCATGCCGCCATTGCCTTGCTCAGCGCCCGCGACAACGAGCAGTTCCGCACGGGCCTGGCCAGTCGCGACATCATCGGCCAAGCCAAGGGAATGATCATGGAACGCTACGATCTCGACGCGGTGCAGGCATTCGAGCTGCTGGCGAAGCTGTCGCAGCAGCAGAATCAGCCTCTGCACAAGGTGGCTCACGACTTGGTCGATACCGACCACCCGACCAATTCGACCTTCTGACGACCCCCAGGTTTCGATCTTTCGGTCACGAGGAAATCAGTCGTTGGTATCGGCAGGCAACACGCGGTACCCGCGAGCGGTTATGTCGTTGAGCCAACAGCGATCGACCGCTCGTCGCTAGTGCTCCGGCTGGCAGGTCGGGCACCACCATGTTCGACGCTTGTCCGGATCTCCTGGTGTCTCCGCGACCACCCGAATCGACGTCCCACACCGCAGACACGGCTTTCCTGCCCGCCCTGCAACCCAGTGCGATCGACCCCGGCGAGTGTCCCCGGTGGTGACCTGCATCGCACCCGGAACTGTCGCCGAATGACGCATCGCTCGCTCGAGTAACGCGACCAATCTCCGCGCGTCGACATCACCCGACGGCGTCCACGGCCACAGTCCGCGCAGAAAACACAGCTCGTTGGCCCACAGATTTCCGGGACCGGCGATCACCCGCTGATCCAGCAACGTCGCAACGATCGGCCGACTCCCCTGAGCCGTGATGTTGGCAACTCCGCGCTCGGCGTCGAACGTCGGGTGCAGCGGGTCCGGCCCGAGATGTGCGATCAGCGCGTTCATGTCCCTCGTGTATCCGTAGTCCACGACCGGCAGCAGAATTCCGTACGCGGTGGGCCCGTCGACCACGGCAAGCCGGACGCGCACGTCGGGTCGGACGCGCTGCGGAATCGAGCGACCGGCCCGCACGACCGTCCACGATCCGCTCATCCGCAGATGCGTGTGCAGCGTCGTGCCGTTCTCGAAATCGGTGAACAGATGCTTGCCGTGTGTCCGATGCCCGACGACGGTTCGGCCGGCCAGATTCTCCACTGCGTGCGCCGGCACCTGCAGCCTTCCGGCCCGCAGCGTTGCGCCGTCCAATGCTCGACGCAACCTCGCGGCCAATGCAAATACGGTGTCGCCTTCGGGCATGCTTCTGGGGTATCCCGCTCGGCAGAACCGTAATCGCCCGCTCGGCCCCCTCGTGCGATGAACACCTCCGCCGGAGCCGACATCACCGCGACGCGACACCTGCCGGACTTGCCGGACAGTCGTTGGACCTCGTCGACAGACCGTGAGCCCAGGGCGCGACCGACGACCGGAGAATTCCCGACGGCGTCGGCCGCAACACCGATTCGAGTTCGGCCAATGGAACCGGTGCCTCGACGAGGGATTCCCACGGATACTTCTCGCCGGTATCACGGAGGAAGGCAACGGCCTGGTGGAGGTGCCGCGGCTCGTAGTTGTGGATTCCGGTGATGGTCAGCCAGTTTCGGACCACCGCTTCGGGGTCGACGGTGATCGGGGCACCGGGCGCGACGGAGCCGGCGAGCACGAGCCGCCCACCGACGTCGAGTCGCCCCGAGGCCGCCTGCACAGCCGAGGACGATCCGGAGAAGTCGATGGCCACATCGGTGCGTGCACCGTCGTCCTCCACGGCCCCGAATGCACGGGATTGCCTCTGCCGCTGCAGGTCTCGGTCGAGTACCGAAACCGATGCACCTCGCTCCCTCGCCGCCGCAGCGGCCGTCACCCCCAGCATCCCTGCCCCGACGATCAGTACTCGTCGACCGTCGATCGCACCGGCGGCGTCGAGGGCGGCCATCACCGTCGCCGTTGCACACGCTGCGGGCGCGGCGACGGCGTCGGGCATGGTGTCGGGTACTCGGACCACTGCGGTTCCGCGTGGGAGCACGATGTGTCGAGCATAGGAGCCGCTGAGAGCCCATGCGCTCTCGGCAGACTCGTGACCCACCTTGCGCACGGCCGCACATTTGGCCGTGAACCCGCGGACACATCGGGCGCACCGACCACAGCACACCGTCACAGACCAGACGATCCGATCCCCCACCTCGACAGCCGATACCGCATCGCCGATGGCAATCACGCGACCGACGGCCTCGTGCCCGAGCACAGACGGGCACGCACCGTGCCGTCGACCGGACACGGTGTGCAGGTCGCTCCCGCACACCGTGGCGAGATCGACGCGCACCAACACCTCACCCGATTCGAGAGCGGGAATCTCAATGTCCCGCAGTTCGATTCCGCTCCCCGTCCAGACGGCGGCCTGTGTCAGACCAACAATGATCTGATCCATCCGGAGATCCTTTCCACGATGTACACCATGACGAAGATGACGAGAACGATCGCACCGGCGACGTCGAAGTTCAGAGTACGAATCGACTCGAAGAGCAGGAAGCCGATACCGCCTGCACCGACGATCCCCAGGATGGTCGAGGTGCGGATGTTCACGTCGAGCAGATACAGGCTCGAACCGACGATCGACGGAACAGCCTGAGGAACAACCGCACTCAGTGTCCGATTCCACCAACCGCCACCGACCGACGCCACCGCTTCGAGGGGACCGGGATCGATCTCCTCGATCGCGTCGGCGACGAGTTTGCCGAGGAATCCGACGGACCCGATGGCCAGTGCGCAGGTTCCCGCCACCGGGCCCAGTCCGAGTGCCGCGACGAATACGACAGCGAGGATGAATTCGGGGACTGCGCGGACCAACAGGATCCAGGATCTCGCGACCCAGTACACCGCGGGATGCAGAGTTGCGTTGCGCGCGGCCAGAACTCCGACGGGTATCGACAGAACGATACCGATGGCGGTGGCCACGACTCCGATGGCAACGGTCTGTACGGCGGCGTCGAACAGGTCCGCTCCCAACGCTGAGAAGTCCGGTGGAACCATACGCCCGAACACCTCGATCGACGGCCCGATCCACGTCAGAAGCGAGCGCGGATCCAATTCGAGCACCACGAACGACGCCACGACCGCGACGACGAGCACGGCCGACGCTCCGATGCGCATCAGTCGATCGCGCTGCGGGCCGGCCGCAGACGGCACCAGCAACATGCGGCGAAGAGCCATCGCCGCCAATTCCATCGCGGCGATGATCACCAGGATCACCAGTACGATGCCGAGAGCACGCGGGTAGATCAGGCCCCGCAGAGCGTCCTGCAGGGCGAACCCGATACCGCCTGCCCCGACGAAGCCGAGGACCACCGACATGCGCAGATTGATGTCGATTCGATACACGAAGGCTCCGATCCACGCCGGAACGACCTGCGGAACAACGGCATTGATCATCTCCCGGTAGTAGCCGGCTCCGGCGGCACGGATCGCCTCTCGCGGTCCCACATCGGTCTGTTCGATGGCGTCGGCGAACAGCTTGCCGAGCATGCCGATGGAATGCAGTGCGAGGGCGAGGATGCCGGGCAACACTCCGATCCCCAGCGCCCTGACGAACAGCACCGCGAACAGCAGATCCGGCATCGCCCGGCAGAACGTGATGACGGCGCGAGCAACGCTGTAGAGGACCGGATGCGGCGAGGTGTTGCGCGCCGCGAGAAACGCCAACGGCACCGAGACGATCGCTGCGAGCACGGTGCCCAGTACTGCCATGAGCAATGTGTCGAGTGCGAGGGAGACGATCCTGCCGGTGTCGTCCACGCGGGGCGGCAGCATCCGCTCGAGCAGGTTGCCGACGTCTTCGAGACCGTCGATCAGGGTCGTCGGCGCGAAGTCGATGTACCCCGCCGAGAGCACGGTCAGGACGAGCGCGGCGACGCCCAGCGCCGGGAACAGCCATCGACGTCGCCGCGGATCGTTCTGTGCAGCAGTGTTCGTGGGCTTCGGTTCGACCGTGACGGTCATATCGGTGCCACCGTGGTCATGTTTCCGGGGTCGGGCGCGATCCGCTGATAGATCGGCATGATGTCCTCGCGTCGGAGACCGGCGGCCGGGCGATCGAGCACCACCCGACCGTCCCGCAGACCCACGAGCCGATGCGCCCAGCCGAGCGCGAGATCGACCTGATGCAGGGTGCACACCACGGTCAGCTTCTCCTCGCTGCACACCCGCTGCAGCAGATCCATCACCACGCCCGCGTTCTCGGGGTCGAGCGAGGCGACGGGCCGGGGACCCGAAGGCAGCTCAGGTCGACGGGCTCGCGCACTCCGGCCGGGTCATCTTCGCCGCCGCCGCGGTGATGGTCGCCGTGTTCTTCACCTTCGCACTGTCCGATCCGCTCCCACCGAAAGAGATGGGCATCATTCTCGGTGTCGCGGTACTGCTCGATGCCTTCCTGATCAGGCTGATCCTGCTGCCGGTCTTGCTGCGTCTGACCGGTCACGCCGCATGGTGGTCACCGGCTTGGCTGCGCAAGGTGCTGCCGTCGATCAGCTTCTCTCACTGACACCCTCACCACACCGAACGGAGCACTGATGATCGATCCGAACACAACCCACTCGGCGGCATTCACAGGATGGCCGATCGAACGTATCGTCCCCGCCCTTGCTGCCGGTGTCACCGCCACCGGTCTGGCACTCGGCGAATTACACGCACCGCAGTGGCGACTACTGAGCGCGTTCGCTGCCGCGAACCTCGCCCTCTACGCAGCGGTCGGCTGGTGTCCGGCGAGCGCACTCCTCAGCCGGGTCGGCGTGCCGAGTATTCGTCGGCCCCTGAACGGGTAGACCTACATCACCGCAGTTTGATAATCGAAAGGAATTTCCCTCATGAACATCGCACTCTCGACCACCCTGACCGACACCGACTTCGCCACCGCAGTCGACTCCGTCAAAGCAGCCCTGTCCGATCAGGGATTCGGTGTTCTCACCGAAATCGACATGCAGGCCACGTTGAAGGCCAAACTCGACGAGGACATGGAGCAGTATCTGATCCTCGGTGCCTGCAATCCCACCCTCGCGCACCGCGCCGTCGGAGTCATGCGCCAGATCGGGTTGCTGCTGCCGTGCAATGTCGTCGTCCGCGCCGACACGAGCGCACCCGGATCGATCATCGTCGAAGCCATGAACCCCGACATCATGGTACAAGCGACAGGCGAACCAGCACTCTCCGACGTCGCCGCCGAGGCCACCACCAAGCTCCAGGCCGCTATCGACGCACTCGGTGGCCAGGACACAGCACACAGCTGATGACCCTGACGCTGGCCCTGGTTCTCGGCGTCGCCGTCGGCATCCTGCTCGGTCTCCTCGGCGGCGGTGGGTCGATCGTCGCCGTCCCGGTTCTGGTCTACGCCCTCGACCTGCCCCTGGCGGAGGCGATACCGACCTCGTTGCTGGTGATCGGTGTCGCCTCGGCGACCGGGGCCATCCCCAAGGTGCGGGCGAAGCTCGTCGAGTGGCGACTGGCGGCGATCTTCGCGGCCACCGGTATCGTCGGCACCCTGGTCGGCAGCGCCCTGGGAAGACATCTGCCCGAGGCCGCCGTGATGATCGGCTTCGCGATCGTCATGATCATCGCCGGGGCGCGGATGCTGGGAAGCACCGACGATGTCGGAACTGCCTGCAAAACAGGGAATTCCGGGATCGACTGGCGGCGGTGCGCACCACGGTCCATCCCGACCGGGTTCGGCGTCGGAGTCCTCACCGGACTGTTCGGCGTCGGCGGAGGATTCCTGATCATCCCCGCACTCGTGCTGCTGTTGGGAATCGAGATGAGTGTCGCCGTCGGAACATCGCTGGTGGTCATCGTCGCCAACTCCGCCGCCGGACTGATCGCTCAGGCCGACGGGCTCGGCGGGAACTGGCCGCTGACAGCCGCGTTCGCCGGTGCGGCGATCGCAGGCTCGCTGGTCGCCGGGCGACTGAGCACACGCATCGACACCGACAAGCTGCGCACGTGGTTCGCCTACCTGGTGTTCGCCGTCGCAGGCTACGTACTTGTCGACACACTCTTTCTTTCATGACCGGACGCACACACCGACCCGATGCCCCCAGGGGTAATCTGGAACGACTACCACCCTCACACCATCAGGAGATCGCAATGGTCGGCGACGAAGACAGCATCGCATTGGTACTCAACCGTCTGCGCCGCGCACACGGCCAGCTCGCCGGAGTGATCGGCATGATCGAGAACGGACGCGACTGCAAAGACGTCGTCACCTAACTCGCCGCAGTGTCCCGCGCCCTCGACAAAGCCGGCTTCAAGATCGTCGCCACCGGCCTCCGCGAATGCATGACCGGCGAGACCGCCGACAACAAAGAACCCATGACCGAAGCGGAACTGGAAAAACTCTTCCTCGCACTGGCCTGAACGACACATTTCACGTCAGAAACGAGGCCGACCCGACAACACCGTAGGAGTACCCCATGAGCACGACCGATCCAGATATCGCCATCATCGAAACCTCGAGCCTGGGCGACCGCAGTTACCTGGTCAGCCACGACGGCATCGCCGTTGTGATCGATCCCCAACGTGACATCGACCGCGTCCTGGCATTGGCAGCGGAGAAGAACGCCACCATCACCCACGTACTCGAAACCCACATCCACAACGACTACGTCACCGGCGGCCTCGAACTCGCACGCGCCACCGGAGCCGAATACGTTGTGCCCGAGGGTGACCCGGTCGAATTCGAGCGACGGGCAGTGGGGGACGGCGATGTCGTCGACGCGGGATCGGCGACGTTTCAGGTCATGCACACCCCGGGCCATACACATCATCACGTCAGCTACGTACTGCAACTCGGAGACGAACCGATCGCGATCTTCACCGGCGGCTCGATGCTCTACGGATCCACCGGCCGCACCGACCTACTCGGCTCCGAACACACCGACGAGCTCACCCATGCCCAGTTCCACTCGGTCCGTCGAATCGCCGCCGAACTCCCCGCCGACGTCGAGGTCTACCCCACCCACGGATTCGGTAGCTTCTGCTCCGCGACCCCCACCAGCGGCGACTCGTCGACCATCGGTGAACAGCAACAGTCCAATCCCGCGCTGACCCAGGACGAACAAACCTACGTCGACGAGTTGATCGCAGGACTGTCGGCCTACCCCGCGTACTACGCCCACATGGGCGTCATCAACACCGAAGGCCCCGCACCGATCGACCTGTCCACCCCAGAACCCGTCGACCCCGACGAACTACGCCGCCGCATCGACGACGGACAATGGGTCGTCGACCTCCGCGCACGCACCGCCTTCGCTGCCGGACATCTCGACGGTTCCCTCGGCTTCGAGCTGTCGACGACATTCGTCACCTACCTCGGCTGGCTCTACCAGTGGGGTGCGCCGCTGACCTTGATCGGCGACACATCCGATCAAATCGACGAGGCCACAAGGGAGTTGGCACGTATCGGCATCGACCACCCCTCCGGCTCCGCTGTCGGAGAGATTCATTCGCTCGCCAGCGACGGGCGCGTACGGTCCTACGAAGTGTCCGACTTCGCCGGACTCGCCGCAGAGGACTCGGACATTGCAGTGCTCGACACCCGTCAACAGTCCGAATACGCGGACGGCCACATCCCCGGTGCGATCAACATTCCCCTCCACGAACTGCCGCACCGACTCGCAGAAGTTCCCGACGGCAAAGTGTGGGTGCACTGCGCCTCCGGCTATCGCGCCTCGATCGCGGCCTCACTACTCGACCGGGAACATCGCAGCGTGGTGCTCATCGACGACGACTACAACCGCGCAACAGATCTCGGACTCGACACCTCGAAGACATGACGAAATGCTTCGACGACCGAACGCGACGAGACAGGCGTACCCCCAGGGGGTATATGTTGGTATCATCGGCCGCATGCACTCAGTGAATCGGCACGGTCGACGGGGCACAGCTCCGACGGCAGCTTTACTGATTGCACTGACGGTGTTCGGTGTCCTGTTGATGCATTCGGTGACACCGATGTCGATGCCCGTGACCGGCTCGATGTCCACATCGATGAGCGGCGGCCATGCCTCGTTCGCAGCACCGTCCCACACGGACGCCACGGTTCCGGTGATGACCGGGGAACATGACTGCCCGTCGGGGCACCAGATGATGCATCCCTGCGTCGGCACGACGGTGTCGTGGCCCGCGCTGACGGTCCCGGCGATGAGCGCAGCCCTCGACCTGGCGCCGACATCGGTGAACCGGATCATTGGACGGGCCGACTCCACGCTTGAGCGTGCGCCGCCGTGGACGTTATGGGAGTTGGACAGATCGGTGACCTTGCGAGTGTGACAGGGAGCCCGGCAGACGCGTGTCTGTCGGCGGATCGAACGACATCCAATTCTCTGCACTACCCACTCTTGCAAGGAGTTTCCTCATGCGTACCAAAGTCATTGCCTCGATCGCTGCTGCCGCCGCGAGCGCGTTCCTCGTCGTCGGCTGTAGCGACAACGCGGCCGATTCGTCGATGGACGGCCATGCGATGGGATCGATGTCCTCGGCACCGATGTCCTCGGCCCAAGCAAGCGCGTCCGCAGAGTTCAACGATGCCGACGTGATGTTCGCGCAGATGATGTACCCGCATCACGCCCAAGCAGTCGAGATGGCCGACATGGCGAACGGCCGCACCGACAACCCGGAGGTGCTGTCGCTGGCATCGGCGATCGCCGCCGCGCAACAGCCCGAGATGGACCAGATGACCACCTGGCTCACCGAGTGGGGCCAGCCCATGCCCGACATGGACAGGGGTGACATGGGTGACATGGGTGACATGGGCGGGATGGACCACAGCTCCGGCAGCGGCATGATGACCGCTCAGGACATGGACGCGTTGATGGCAGCGTCGGGACCGGAATTCGACCGCCAGTGGTTGACGATGATGATCGCCCACCACACCGGCGCCATCGAGATGGCCAACACCGAAATCGCAGACGGTTCCAATCCTGACGCCCTGGAGATGGCCCGCACCATCGTCGCCACCCAGCAGCAGGAAATCGACACCATGCAGCGGCTGCTCGGCTGACCCGGCCCGCTATAGACAACGATGGCCGCATCCTCTCCGGCGGAGAAGGTGCGGCCATCAACGTTCCACAATTGTCAGGGCTGCGTTCCCGGTACGAGATCAGCTCTCACAGTGACGGTGTGCGCTGCGACGGAGGGTTGGAACTCCCCTCGTTCACCGCTCCGGTGATGGTGTCGGGTGTGAGGTCGAGTCGACGCAGTAATTGTGCGTTCGCAGCGACGATGATCGTCGACAGCGACATCAGGATCGCGCCGATCGACATCGGCAGCACGAACCCGACCGGCGCGAGCACTCCTGCCGCGAGCGGAACCGAGATGAGGTTGTATCCCGCTGCCCACCAGAGGTTTTGCTTCATCTTTCGGTACGAGGCGCGCGAGAGTTCGATCACCGACAACACCGACCTCGGGTCGTCGCTGGCGAGGATCACTCCGGCCGATGCGATTGCGACGTCGGTGCCGGCCCCGATCGCGATACCGACATCGGCCTGCGCCAGAGCCGGGGCGTCGTTGACTCCGTCGCCGACCATCGCCACCGTACGGCCTTCGCTCTGGAGTTCAGCGACGTTGTGCGACTTGTCTTCCGGTTTCACCCCGGCGAAGTAGCGGTCCACACCGAGCTCGGTGGCGACGGACTTCGCGACGGCGTCGGCATCACCGGTGATCATCACGACCGCGATTCCTCGCGCGTGCAGCGCGTCTACCGCAGTGCGTGACTCGGACCGGATCTCATCGGCGAGCGCGAGGGCACCGATCACGGCCCCGTCGGCGAGGACGTGCAGGATGATCGCCCCGTCCCCGCGCCACCGGTCGGCGACAGCGAGTTCGGATCCGTGTTCCTGCTCGAGCAGTGCCGGCCCGCCGACCTGGATCCGGACGCCGTCGACGTCGGCTGCGACCCCGACGGCGGGGGACGACTGAAAGCCGGCTGCAGCCGGGACCGTCAGGTTCCGCGCGCGTGCGGCCTCGACGATGGCACGGGCGAGTGGATGTTCGGAATCTGCTTCTGCGGCAGCGGCCAGCGCGAGAACGTTGTCGGCGGTGCGCCCGCCGGTCACCTCGACTGCGGTGACGGTGGGTTCACCCTTGGTGAGGGTCCCGGTCTTGTCGAACAGCACGGTGTCCACCGTGCGCATGGTTTCGAGTGCGAGCCGGTCCTTGACCAGAACACCGCCGCGGGCGGCGCGTTCGGTGGCGATGGAGACCACCAGCGGAATCGCCAGTCCGAGTGCGTGCGGGCAGGCGATGACCAGCACGGTGATGGTGCGGATGACGGCGTCGTCGGGCATCCCGACCAGAGTCCACACCGCAGCGGTGATGATCGCGGCACCGAGAGCGAACCAGAACAGCCAGCCAGCGGCGGTGTCCGCGATGCGCTGAGCGCGCGAGGTCGAGTTCTGGGCGTCGGCGACCAAGCGGCCGATGCCGGCGAGGGCGGTGTCCTCCCCTACTGCAGTGACCTGGACGCGCAGACCTGAGTCGGTGGCGACAGTGCCGGCGACGACTTGATCGCCGTCGCTGCGGCGGACGGTGCGTGATTCCCCGGTGATCATCGATTCGTCCATGCTCGCCGATCCGGAGACGATGGTGCCGTCCGCCGGTACGCGGCCGCCGGGGCGGACGACAACGACATCACCGAGCTGCAGCTCGGACGGGGGCACCGGCACCACATCGTCGCCCTCGACGCGTTCGGCGACATCCGGGAGCAACGCCGCCAACGAGTCCAGAGCGGAGGTGGTCTGGGCGAGTGATCTCATCTCGATCCAGTGCCCGAGCAGCATGATCACGATCAGCAGGGCCAGTTCCCACCAGAAGTCGAGCTGATGATCGAGCAGGCCGAGGCTCGCTCCCATCGACGCAATGAATGCGACGGTAATCGCCAGGGCGATGAGCAGCATCATTCCCGGTGCACGGGAACGGATTTCGCTGACTGCTCCGGAGAGGAACGGAGACCCGCCCCAGGCGTACATCACCGTTCCGAACACCGGAGAGACCCAGGCAATCCACGCTGCGTCGGGCAATGAGTAGCCGAGGAGCATCGCGAACATGTTCGAGGCAACGATCACCGGAACGGCAAGGACCAGCATGACCCAGAACAGGCGACGAAACATACCGACGTGATCACCGTGACCGGTGTGCCCGCCGTGCTCTGCGTTGTGCCCGCCGGTGTCGTGGTCCGACTGCGGAGTCGCCTTCTCTGCCCCGTCCGTGTGCATTTCGGGTCCTTCTTCATGCCCGCTGTGCTGCAGTCTGTTCGGCGGATCCGTCCGCGCGGAGTCGACGTCGGAGTGTGTGTGATCGTTCATCGTGCAGTCCTCTCATCCATCGAGTTCGATATCCATTCATCCCATGAACTCGTGGGTTCTGGTTCGGCTGTGTATTCGGCGTCGAGGGCGACAATGATCTGCGCCTGGACGAGCGCGGCTGCACTGGTGACCGTGAATGTCCCTGCCGCCGCCGATAACGCGACAGTGTCCATTCCGATCACGGCGTTGACGTCGTTGCGGACCGACGGCTCACAGTGGCCGTACATCAATACCGGCGTAACTGACAGTGCGTGATGATCATGCGTAGCTTTCGACATCTCGGACAACATATACCCCATAGGGGTATATGTTGATCAAGTCGAACCATACCCCTTCCTGATCCCCTTGGGAAGAACCGTCAGGGTGTTGTCAACGCGTGAGCGCCAGTCGGCTGGCCACCAGGTGCACCCGCGGTCGCTGTCATGCTCACGGACGGGCATGGATGTCGATACCGATTCGGTCAAGGGGCGCATGCATCCGCGGCACAGCTGAGCCTTACAGCGACGGGCGTACCTGCACACGCGCGTGGATCATCGGCGTTCGCTGCGATTTCCGTTACGAGTCTTCTCACCGACTGGAGGCAGGGCAGGGCGAATTACGCCGTGTCACGGCGCGCATGGCGAGCCCGCGTGTCGACTCTCGAAGATCGCGGAACTGCTCGTTCGGTCGATCGCTGACGCCGCAGATCGGACGGTGGAGCGATACTGTCTCGTTCACCATGGGGCTGCGGCGCCGCCGATGTAGCGTTGAGTAAGTCGTAGATGGGTGTATCACTCACGTTCGGTTCCACTTTCGATCTGATCGTTTCGGTGCGCCTTCGAACGCGCCGACAGTTGCCGCTCACCGGCCCCGGGCGAGCCCTGCCCTACCGGCCAGCCGGCGCGCACCGACATATCCAGTCCGCAAACTCGGTCACATGCGGTGAAAATGCCTGCCCGTCACACCGCAGTTGCTCTTTACCGAGTGTCGGCACGCTTGCGCAGCGCAGCGGTCGCCAATTCTGCGACCGCTGCGCGATAGAAATCTCGATCTATCTCCCCGGCCGCGAATCTACGATCGAGGATTTCCTGCGCGTCCTCCCCCGATTGCGGGCGAGCGGACATCAGCCGAACCGCACCCCAGATCAACAGAGCGATCACGACCAGCCAGAACGCGGCCATTCCTGCCATCATCGTCCATCCGCCACTCATGGTGCCCATATTCATCATTGCTGCTCCTCACTCTCGCACCAGCCACCTGCTGACCTGCGGAGTGTGGTCATCCCGCAGCTCCTACTATAACGCTTAGTAGTTCAGCTACTATCGAGCATAGTAGTTGACTGCTGTCGAGACGCCGTCGCCCGGACAGGCGATGATGGAGGCAACCTGTGGGAAAGAAATCCAGCAAGTCGCGATCGAAAGCGCACAAACGACGAACCACGGCGACACGATCCGGGGGCGGCCCACCGGCTCCCCACCCCGGTGCCATACGTACTGAGCCCCAGCCAAGGCATCCCCTCTCAGCGGTGGCCCCACATTCTGCGGTCAGCGTCGCCGCCGCCGATTATCTTCGAAGCAGGGGCCACTCGCCCGGCAGCGGTGCACTCCATCCCACTGTCGCCCGGGCTTTCGCGCCGGACTCCACTACCCCACCGCGAGCGTCGGCCCAGGCCGCAGAACCGACGATCGATACTGCAGCGCCGCCGGAGCGCCCACGTGCCCGCACGCCTGAAGCTGTTGCGCCCGCACCGCAGAGTTACGCACCCAAGCGCTCACCAGCCACCAGTTGTACCGATGAGATTTCCCAGGTCGAGCCGCTGGGGCTTGCGGTGACGTACTGGGGTGTCGGCGGGGCCGATGCCGAGCCCAGCCACGACGTGGCGATTCGCTTCACTGGATCGCGGGTGGAAGTCGAGGGCCATGCATCGACCGAGAAGGTCGGTTTCGATCGGACTCTGGTCGTGAAATCACGTCCTGCCGCTGGAGGCCGGTTCGCCGCGACCACCCGTATTCAGGGCATTGCCAGCGGGGAGTGGGAGGTGAGTGCGCGACGCATCGACGGGGGCGCAGACAGTAGCGAACGGCAGCAGAACTCTGTGCTCACCGCGCGCACTGCGCTACTGACATACGGTCCCGCTGTGCGGGTGTGGAGTTGGCCGGCGTTGGTAGCCGCGGGAGCGGTGGTTGCATTGATTGTTCAGGGATTCCTGCTCTCACGCATGGATGCCAATGTTGCTGCTGCTGTTGCAATTTCAGCTCTGAGTTGCGTTCTGGGATATATCGGTGCCAAGGTTTGGTACTTGATCTTGCACCGTCGACCGATATCTACTTTCATCCGCGCAGGAGCGTGCATACAAGGCTTCCTCCTCGTTTCGCTCGGCACCTTGGTCATCGGCGGAGCACTCGGGGGTATGGACGTCGGCGCAGTCCTGGATGCAACCACCCCGGGATTGTTTCTCGGCATGGCGATCGGTCGTCCGGGATGCTTCTTGGCGGGCTGCTGTTCGGGGCGTCCGACTCGATCTCGGTGGGGCCTGTTTTCGTCCGATCGCACCCTGGCGACGAGGAGGATTCCGGTTCAGCTCTACGAGGCCGCTGCAGCCCTGTTGATCGCGGGAGTTGCGCTCGCCGCGGTACTTCAGGTCGACCTTCCCGTCGGAGGGCTGGTCTTCCTGGGGAGTATTGCCGCATACACATTGGTCCGGCAAGGCCTGTTTCTGTTTCGAGTGGACGCGCACACTCGTCGAGGCCGACTCACTGTCTCGCTCATCTGCTGCGCGGTCCTCATCGGCGTCCTCGCAGCGTCGCAGGTGCTCTCGTGATCACCGAACGTATTTTTATGCGTGTGCCTTTCGGTGATCACCTCGATGCGATGGCACCGCATTCGGTGTCCCGATCGACGCTCCGTAGTCCGGCATCGATACTGACTGTCCTCGTCCTTGCACTCGCTGGATGTACCGGCGGCGAGGTCTCTGAGCCCACCGCGTCGATGCCCGTTGCTACACGGGCGGAACTGCTCGATCCCGCTGACTTCGCCGCCGCAATCGCCGATCCCGCCCGAGTCACGATCAACGTCCATACCCCCGACGAGGGCCAGCTCCCGGGAACCGACTCGAGCCTTCCCTTCGACCAGATCCGACAACAGGCCGCGACGTTGCCGCCCGACCGGACCACGCCGCTGGCGATCTACTGCCGTACCGGGACAATGAGCGCCACCGCTGCGAAAGAACTGGCCTCTCTCGGCTACACCGATGTCGTCGAACTACAAGGCGGCATGCTCGCGTGGCGAAACACCGGACGAACCATCGGAGAATGATCACGCACGTTCCGCACCACCGCCCCCGAAGGTCGAGCACCAGAACCGATCCGGTGAAATCGAATGCCGAGATCGTCTTGGTCAGGGTTTACCAGGTCGGGACCGGACACTTCGCCGATGGTCCCGCTACTGCCGGGAAGTGAACCTATCGGTTTGCCAGCGGGCGCAAACGACGTCGAACGGGCCCCGGCCTGTACCGGCGAATCAGAACCTCGCCCGCTGTCACCCTCAGTGCTACCAGCGCAGGCGTGCCCTCGCCCCAGGTTGCCTTCTCCTCGGCGGTGGTTCGGCTCCGTCGGCCGACTCGCTCACGATCGACAACGTATGGACGTGCTGGCAGCGCGCGATGTCAGGCGAAGAACGAGACGGCCGGTCGTCGGAAGACGCGGGCGGCCCCTACACCGAGGCGTACAAGCGTGAGCGCCGCCGTCAAGGTCGGGGTTGGGTGGTCCTGATGGCGGGTGTCGTGATCGGTGCGACCCACGTCGTAATTCATCTCGGGCAGCTTCGGTTTCTTCCGAGCGCCGGATGGCAGGATCTCGCGGTCGGCTATCCGATGGCGATGGTCCTCGCGCTCGTCGGTCTCATGATGATCGCTTCCCGCACCCGAAAGCCGAGGGGCGAGTATTGCGGACTCGCTCCCGTGATCTGTAGTGCCGCGCGGGGCATTTCATCCCACCGCGCAGGATGCCAACGTCATGGCCCCCAGCAGGGCCACTACTGGTAACGCAGGCAGGGCAACGGCGGTGCACGCTACGAACGCCCGCGCCCACCGGAGGGGAGCATGCGGGATCACTCGGTCCACGGCGAGACGATCGAGCCGCACAACGGTGGCATCGGAAACCATACCGAGGGCGGGCAGAGGAACAGGGTGCGGGCGCAGCGAAGTCAGAGCGCGCCGCACGGGGTCTCGTCCGTGCGAGCGGGCTGCGCGGGCGTCCGCGTCGAGTTCGACCAGAGCGCGCACGAGCGAAGGTGACGCTCGCATGATCGGTAGCCACGGAAACGCATAGGCCACCGACTCGGCAATGCCTACGAGCAGATGATGCCGGCCATCGATGTGTGCACGTTCGTGTGCGAGGACCGCCTCGACTTCAGCAGGCGTCAACTGCGTACGCAGCCCCTCGCTGGCCACGACCATCGCCGGTCGTCCCGCGACGCTGTACGCGAGAGGACTGTCCAACGGAAGCCACAAGGTCGACGCGGGTTGATTCGAACCGGAAAACCCGACGCCTCCAGCGATGATGCGCAGCAGATCGATGTGCCGCTCGTACACTCGCCGTCGCTCACACACTGCGCGCCTCAGGTGGACGATCCAGCGGACTGCGCCGCAGCCCAACATCGCAATCCCGACAACCCCGACGATGGCCTCGACGCGGGCAGGTATGTCGCCCTGAAGGGCGAGCCAGCATTGGTGTGCGATGTCGACCAGGGTCGTCACGCCCCCATGACTGGGGATCGCACTGAGCACGACCGGTACCGCAATGCTGACCAAGGTGCCCACAACGAGCGCCGACCACGTCAAGAGCGTGACGTGCGCATCGATACCTCTGTCGATCATCGACCTCATCAGCAATGGCGCGGCAGCCGCAACCAACAGCCCACCGAGGGCCCACAGGAGTACGGCAGTCACCTCTGACGCTCTTTCAGACCGCGGGTGAGCACCTTCGATTCGTCATCGGAAGCGCCGCGGGCGAAGTGCAGCAGCACGCTCGTCGGGTCGCCGGTCGATTCGAGAAGTATTCGCAAGGCGTCGGAGGCGGCTTCTTCCCTGCTTCGGGTGGCTTCGTACCAATATGCCCGTCCGTTGCGTTGTCGGTGTACCCAGCCTTTACGGTGCAAATTGTCGAGCACCGTCTGAATCGTGGTGTACGCCGGTTCTCGACCGTCCTCGAGTTGATCGATGACATCACGAACCCGGACTGCGGCGCTGGTATTCCACACCACGTCCATCACCAGAGCTTCGAGCTCTCCCAAACCCTGCATGAGTGCCTCCTAGGCGCGTGTTCACTCTATCCCGTCGAACGAGCCAGCTACGTGATCCTTCGGTAGCGAGCACCCTGGTCCGAGAGGTTTGCATGCCTCGAATACGAATGCGGCCGTAGGCTCACGCCAGGTAGGACACCGATGTCATCATTCCCGCTTCCCCGTGATAGAGGTTGTGGCAGTGCAGAAGCCACTGGCCGGGATTGTCGGTGTCGAAGTCGACTTCGACAGTTTGGTTCGGCAAGACCAGCGAGGTGTCCTTCCGGGGGCCTGATCCGGCACCGTTGACAACCTCGAAGGTGTGTCCGTGCAGATGCATGGGATGAAACATCGTGGTGGCGTTGACGAAGCGAAGTCGTACTCTTTCGCCTTCGCGAACGTCGAGGGGGGTGTGCTGCTCGTACGTCTCACCGTTGAGCGTCCAGGTGTACCCGCCCATCTCCATCCCGAGAGCGATGTCGTACGTGCGATCCGGCTCGCGTGCGGACAAGCGGACCGTATCGAGCGACATCAGTTGATCAGCCATCACCGGGGCTGCAGAGAGTTCGGCAGGCCGGACTGAGGACTGCGGCGCGGCGCCTGGCCCGGTACGCAACACAGCGAACCCGCTCCCGTCCTTACCTTCCGCGGCGGCGACAATCGGAAACGCCCCGTCCTGCAAGGTGATGATTGCGTCGTAACGCTCTCCCATCCCTATCAACAAGCATTGCGCCTGCTCGGGCTGAACCGGAAATCCGTCGCTGTGAGTAACAGTGAGAGGATGCCCCCCCACTGCGAAACGGAAGGCCGTGTCGGCAGCTGCGTTGATGATGCGCAGGCGCAGCCGCTGGCCCGGCCGTCCGCCGAGCACGATGGGGTCGGCGGCGATCTTGCCGTTGATCAGGTAGTACGGGTAGCTCACGTCGCCGGTGTCGCCACCGAGAGGCGACTGGGCGGTGGGCGCGCTCATCGACATGCCGCCCATCGACATGCCCTCGCTGCGCAGCCGTTCGAGTTCTCGATCGGGGTCGCCGGCTACCCCGTCGAGCCAGTCGTCCAGGACCAGGACGGCTTCGAGGTCGTAGTCCGAGCCGTCGGCGGGGTCCTCGACGATCAGCGGTGCATACAGTCCTCTGTCGAGTTGGGTACCGACGTGAGGGTGAAAGAAGTACGTGCCCGCGTCGGGCACGGTGAAGTCGTAGCCGAACGAGTCACCGGAAGCCACAGCCGGCTGAGTCAGGCCCGGCACTCCGTCCATGTCGTTGCGCAAGGCGATTCCGTGCCAATGGATCGTCGTCTCCTGCTCGAGGCGGTTGTCGAGCTGTGCGCGCAACACATCACCTCGGCTCAGGCGAATCTCGGCACCGGGGAGTCTGTCGCCGAAAGTCCAGGTCTGTACCTGCACTCCGCCGAGGTCGATCGTGCTCGACTGAGCTCTCAAGGAAATATCGACTTGTCTGCCGACGGCCGAGCGCCGCGCGTCCTCGGCCTGTCCCACCACATCGGAGTCCGGTCCGACAACTGTCGCTGCGGACGAACCATTGCCGCATGCCGCCAACACGACGGCACTCGTTCCGGCCGCGCTCAGCGCGAGAAAGTTGCGGCGCGTGAGCGAGAACGCACCTGCCCGCTGCCTGGTCATACACATCTCCCAATTCTGTAGAAGTCCGTCCGCCGGCGGGCGTTCGATCCTCGCCGCGTTGCTGGTGCTGGTGCTCGTGCTCGTGCTCGTGCTGAGATCAGCGCACAAGCGCTGTTACCGCCTCCCGCACCTGACTCGGGTCGTAGAACACCGGCGTCGAGGTGATGCGCTCGATCGTTCCATCGCTCTGGACCAAGAAACTCAGGGGCAGGACAGGGGGCGCGTCAAGTGTCTGCAACGCCGCGTCGGCCTGATCGAACGAGGGATAGTGCACTCCCAGCTCGGTGAGCAGGCTCAATGCCGCATCGGCATCGTCTTGGACGTTGAGACCGACGACCCGAACCGCATCCGGTTCTGCGGCGTACTGGGCCAGAACCGGAATCTCCTGTCTACACGGACCGCACCACGACGCCCAGACATTGAGCAATGTGGGTTGCCCAGCCAGGGAGGTCCCCAGATCGGATAAGTCCGACGTTCCCAAGCATCGTGCGGACGTACCGACGAGCTCGCCAGTTACGGGGGACGGAACCGGCGACGAGGTCGGGCACGGCTCGAGGGCAGCACGGGTAGCGATCACTGCCGACGGGAGATCCTCGTCCTCGACGTGAGGTGCCGATCCTGCGGACCCCACCGACTGGGTCGAGGGATCTCGAGACCACAATGCCAGCGCTCCAACAACTGTCACGATGACGATGATCGCAAGTAGGGACCAGCGTGTCGTCACCCGCTGCACCCTGCACCTCTGTCTCGTTCACCTCGACGATGTCTTCCGGTCTGTCAGCGTCATACTACACGATCTACTATCTTCGATAGTAGCAACGTGGATCCTGCACGCCGTCAACGCTTTCGCGGCCCCTTCACCCTCGGGCCTCACAGTGCCAGCACACAGCTCTCCGGCCGTTCGCCGAAGACGACCGTCCCCATCGAGGCGCACGATGAAGGCCGTCCAGCGACGCCGAGTCCTTCTGGCGCAGAAGATATTACGTACATGAACTTCGGCTCCCGAGAAACAACCCGACGATCGAAATGGGTCGCAGGGTGCGAATGTTACCGATGTAATTCACTGTGACTGATGGTGCTTGTGCGGAAAGGGTGTAATAGTGATGCGGCGTGTCGCCTTGACTCGAAGGCGACCTGAATTACTGCCAGGTATGCAGTTGCCGTCCAGGAGGACCACCGACATGAGACCTCTGCCCTCGTCCTCGTACATGGCGCACCGAACTCGGTGGGGTACTCGCATCCTCGTCGGTACCGCGTTCGTGGGAGGCATCCTCGCGCTGGCACCCACGGCGTCTGCAGCCCCGGACGCCGATCCGGCTGCGCCGCCGCCTGCCTTCCCCGCGCAGGCCCAATCGGACCCGCACGTCCAACAGGAGGTCCTCGATCTCGTCGTCGGCGCACTACGCGAGATTCGCGCCAACGGTGCTCTCGACGACCTGGCCGGCCCACAGAGCCGCATCGTCTCCTGCCTCGTGGGCACGATCGGAGCCACCGATACAGCTGACGGACCAACGGGAGCCCTTTCGCGACTGATCCCCTGTCTCGCGCCGATCGACGACATCGACCCCACAGTTCTCCCCCGACTGGTGTCGTCGATGGACGTCGCCACACTTGCATCCACACTCGCGGCCGCCGAGACTCCCCACGATCCGGCCACCCCGCACACCTCGTCGCGCGGACATGCGGCGGTCCCACCCGGCAGGTCGAACGCCGAGCCCTCGACCGAACAACCGACCGCCCAAGGCACCCAGGACACTCAGGACCCCGAGTCGGCCGCCGAGTCGGCCGACTCGGCGACGCCCGAACTGCCCGCGCTCGAACCCGACGCCACTGTGCCTGAAACGTCGGCACCCGGCACGTCATCTGAAACAACGACACCCGAAACCACGACACCCGAGGCGGGCGATCATTCGTCGGCCGCCCCGCAATCCCCTACCGGCACAACAGGGTCGAGCAACGGAAAGTATCGTGCGCCGACAACAGGAACGTTGACCTCGACCTTCGGCGACGGCCGCGCCCATCAAGGAATCGACATCGCCAACTCCACCGGTACACCGATCGTCGCCGTTGCGGACGGCGAGGTGATCAGCGCGGGACCGGCCCAGGGCTTCGGACTCTGGGTGCGTATACGCCACGATGACGGCACCGTAACGACCTACGGGCACAACAACGACAACCTCGTGACCGTAGGTCAACGCGTCACTGCTGGTGAAGAAATTGCGACGGTAGGAAACCGGGGTATCTCCACCGGTCCACATCTGCACTTCGAGGTCGACACACCCGCCGGCAACAAGGTCGACCCCAGACTTTGGCTCGCGGAACGCGGAGCCACCATCACCGGTTCGGATCGTGACTCGTAGTCGAGCCTCGACCGCACGGCCCGCCGATGGGAACGAATTCCGCACTGTTGCACTGACTTCGGATGCGTCTCTGCGGTCTCGTTTTCACCATCAGACCTGAACCCTCGGTGCCTCGACATGTTCAGCGGGCGCGCAGTACGATCGCCCGCATTCCGGTAAGTTCGCCGTACCTACTGCGAGCCCGAGAGGTGAAACGGGGGCCTACGACCGAACAGCCGCGTCGGACAGCGCGACACCCCGAGAGGCGAGCCACTCCTGAGGATCGACCTTGCTCCCCGCCGCGTCGACGACCTCGAAATGCAGGTGAGGCCCGGTCGATTGGCCACGATTGCCGACGGTGGCGATCTGCTCACCGGCTTGTACTCGTTGCCCCACGGTCACCAAGGTTTGATCGATGTGCCCGTAGACCGTTGTCGTTCCATCGTCATGTTGAAGACGTACCCAGAGGCCGAATCCGTCTGCAGGACCGGAGTCGAGCACGGTAGCGTCGGCTGCCGCGTAGACGGGAGTTCCGATAGCGTTGGCGATGTCGAGCCCGGTGTGCGTAGTCCCCCATCGTGGACCGAAATCCGAGGTCAGGGTCCCGGCGACCGGACGAACGACGAGTGGTCGCAGCGCCGCTGCATCACGCGCAGCGCTCTCCTCTGCCCTTCGTTGCCCCTTCGCCAACTGCTCGATCGCATCGTTGATATTGGAGATCTCCGGTATGGCGAGGATCTGAGGCAAGTATTCGGCCACCGGGTCCTGCATCGGTGTCGCTTCGTGCACGGGGACTGCCTGCGCCTGGGCGGGACTCGCATATTGGGCACCCGCCGTGACCAGAGCGCCCGCTGCCACCGCAATACCGACAGCGACACTGCCGCGGCGCTCGGTGGCGCGCGCCCGAGCGCG
Source organism: Rhodococcus sp. IEGM 1341 (assembly GCF_030056895.1). Classification (NCBI taxonomy): domain Bacteria; kingdom Bacillati; phylum Actinomycetota; class Actinomycetes; order Mycobacteriales; family Nocardiaceae; genus Rhodococcus; species Rhodococcus sp. IEGM 1341. The sequence goes on from NZ_JASHKV010000005.1 coordinate 79,756, forward strand.
ATGCCGCCCTCTCGGCGTCACCGCCACTCCCGGCACGTCACAGTCCATCAACTGTCGACGTCGGTCGGTCATGCGGGTCATACGGTGTTGTGCCACAGCAGAGTCCTCGGTAATCGAATGGAGCGAGGCGAAGTCATCGACGTGCGCACCTCACTGATGTATCGAACGGATCACGACGCGATAACGAAAAGATACACGACGAGTGGGGTAATTACTATCATGGTTAGTAGTTCGATGTCCCCCGCAGTGGTTTCGTGCCTCACAGCGCGGTAGCACCGGACGTCGACGGTCGGAGACCATCGGCCGGCGAACGCTGCCTTCTCCATGCGAGAGCACACCCCACGACAGCAAGAACGACCGCGGCGTACTCCGGAAGCGGTCCCAGCTTTGTCGCCCACGTCGATCTCGTTTCCAGGGCAACATCAGCGACCAACGTCTGCGCAGCGAACAAGCCCGAACGATCTGCGACCTTCCCCTGTGGGTCGATGACGGCACTGACCCCACTGGTCGCCGCAACGAGAACAGTCCTGTTGTGCTCGACCGCCCGCAGCCGCGACATCGCCAACTGCTGGTAGGTCATATCGGTGCGCCCGAACGTCGCATTGTTGGTGGGGACCGTGATCAGCTGCGCCCCCGCACGCACGGAGTCGGTGACCAGCTCGTCGAACGCGACCTCGTAACAGGTGGCGACGGCCGTCGGAATTCCGGCGATATCGACGACACCGTCGCCCGACCCGGGAACGAAGTTACCGGCCTGCGAGGCGTAGGAGGACAACCTCGTCATCACAGATCGCATCGGGAGATACTCTCCGAAAGGAACAAGTTTGCGTTTGTCGTGTCGCTCCCCCGGTCCGAGTACCGGATCCCACACGATCGAGGTATTCATCGAGGTGCCGTCGTCGTTACCGAGCACAGCTCCGACCAGAATCGGCACCCCGACCGACCGCGCTGCAGCGTCGATCCCGGCAGTGGCGTCGGCGTTGCGCAGTGGGTCGATATCGGATGCATTCTCCGGCCAGATCACCAGGTCGGGAGCGGGCACCCTGCCGGCGGTGATGTCGTCCCCGAGCTGCATTGTTCGCTCGATGTGATTGTCGAGAACTGCTCGACGTTGCGAGTTGAAGTCCAGACCCGACCGCGGAACGTTGCCTTGAACAACGGCGACCGTCGCACGCGCTGCGCCTGCATCGTCAGCGGGAGTGAGCGCGAAAGCCAGAGCCGGCACGATCACCACAGTGGCCACCGACCCGACTGCGAATCGCGGCGTCGGCGGGCGTACCTGGCGGACCACACTGGCCAGTGCCGCGCCGATCACTGCGACTGCAAAAGATACACCGGGCGCACCGGCGAACGCGGCAAGCGAGAGCAGAGGGCCGTCTGCTTGGGCGAAAGCTAGTTTCCCCCACGGAAATCCCCCGAACGGAATCCGTGCGCGCAGACCTTCGGTGGCGGTCCAGATCGCGGCGATCCACAGCGGTTCGAAGCGCAACCCGGACACTGCGGCCGCTGCAGCGCAGAACAGTGCCACTGCTATCGCTTGGATCGCCGCGAGCGCCAGCCACGGCGGGGCACCGACGTAGACACCCACCCAGGGCAGCAGAGGCAGAAAGAACGCCAATCCCGACAGATACCCGTAGAAGAACGCCGCCCGGATGGAACGGCCGCGGATGACGAGAACAAGAACCCCGACACCCAACGGCGCGAGGAACCACAGCGACCGAGGTGGAAAGCCCGCGTACAACAGCACACCAGCAGATACCGCACACGATGACCTGCCTGCTATCGCGGTGAACACACGGCGACGTCGGGTTCGTCGGTGACGGTTCACTGTTGTTGCGCTGGACTCGATATCGAGCATGCCTGCATGGCTCTTTTCTCATGTACGGCATAGCGCCACCTGACCACCCTCGGTTACTACTATGCACGATAGTAGTAACAGCGGTGAGCCCGGACCGGCTCCCCCGCCGACACCGCGCCTCTGCGACGTCGATGCATACCCCGGGATATCGACCGCGCACCTTCGCTGTGCCCTTTGTCCTTCGCGGTGCCCTTCGTGGCCGGGCATCGACCGGTGCACGGACCACCCTCGGCTCGCACAAGATGCGTGCTGGACCCCGGGATGGAGACTGGCTTCTACCGCGCCGCAGCACGCCGACATATGCGGGTGCATCTGCTCTGGCGGCCATCATGATCACCGCCCCGATCGTCCTGGCCGTGTTCGACGTGACCAGAAACATGTGGTGCCTGCGGGCGGGCGGTGTGACCGCCCGATTCGGCGGCGGCACATCAGGGGCACCCTGAATGGGTTTGGGCCAACCCAGTTTCCGGCTGCTACCGTCGAGGCGTTGTGAGAATCTCTGCGCTGGGCCCGCCGCGCCTGCGGACGGTTATCGCAGTCGCCGCTGTCCTGTATTTGTTGGCTCACACCATCGCTCAATGCGGCATCGCCTGGGAACAGGACCATCACAGCGACGGCGTACACATCGTTTCGTCCTCGTCTCAGGCCGCCGCGGAACTCTCCCCCAACCACGCGCACATCGACGACGGATCGCCCCACATGGCGCACGATACGAACACCGTCATCGCAATGCCCCGATCCGACAACCCGCCCCGCCCATCGACCATCGCCGCGGTCGCAGCGATGGCCTTCGCTGTGGTGTTGGTGGCGATGTCTGCCCCGCGCATTTCGCGAGCCCCACCGGATCTACCCATTCCGATCCGGCACGGCCGAACCGTCTTGAACGAACTCTGTATCAACAGGTGCTGATCAGCAGCCCGCGGGCCATCCGAGGACTTCTCCTCTCATGGCCCAGTTCGTGCTGCCCATCACTCACTTACTGCGCTCCTCGCAGATCACATACAGGGACTACTCATCATGAACAGTGCTGTTCGCTCCACACTCGTGCCACCGTCCTCCGCCGGCCACATGTTGGCGACCGCCAAGAACTGCCCGGAACCGAGCACAATGGTCGGCAACACGCCCGTTCTGTGGATCGGTGAACCGTTCGCGGACTCCGGCCGCGGCTTCTGGGCGAAACTCGAAGGCAGCAATCCCGGTGGGATGAAAGACCGCCCCGCGCTGCACATGGTCGAAAAAGCCAAGGCCCGCGGCGACCTCGCTCCCGGCGCGATGATCATCGAATCCACCAGCGGAACCCTCGGCCTGGGTCTGGCCCTGGCCGGGATCACCCATCACCACCCCGTCACCCTCGTCGCCGACCCGGGACTGGAACCGATCGTGCACCGGATGCTCGCCGCGTACGGTGCCCGCGTCGAACTGGTCACCACACCGCACCCCGACGGCGGCTGGCAGCAGGCCCGGCGTGAGAAGGTCCGTGAGCTCCTCGATACACATCCAGGGTCGTGGTGCCCGGATCAGTACACCAACCCGGACAATGTCGAGGCGTACGAGTCGCTCGCTCACGAACTCATCGCCCAGCTCGGACGCGTCGACACCTTGGTTTGCTCGGTGGGCACCGGAGGGCACTCCGCCGGGGTGGCCCGGGTGCTCCGGCAGTTCTGCCCCGACCTGAAACTGGTCGGTGTCGACACCATCGGATCGACGATCTTCGGGCAACCCGCCAGCACTCGGCTCATGCGCGGGTTGGGTTCGAGCATCTATCCCGACAACATCGACTATCCCGCCTTCGACGAGGTGCACTGGGTGGCCCCGCACGAAGCGGTGTGGTCGTGCCGCACCCTGGCGGCGACGCACCACGCCAGCGGCGGCTGGAGCGTCGGGGCCGTCGCCCTCGCGGCCGGCTGGATCGCTCGCACCAGCCCGCCGGAGACCCGGGTCGCGGCCGTCTTCCCCGACGGACCGCAGCGCTACTTCGACACCATCTACAACGACGACTACTGCACCGAGCACGGCCTGCTCGACGTTGACCCGCCGACCGAGCCGACGACCATCGCCCACCCCACCGATGAGACTGTGACGTCGTGGACGCGGTGCGCCACCGTCGTCGATCCCACCGTCGTCGATCCCACCGAGAGCGTTCGATGAAAACTTTTCTGACCAAGTTCCGTAGCTTCGACCGGCCCAGCCAGGTGTTGATGGTCAACCAGTTCTCCATCAACGTCGGTTTCTACATGCTGATGCCGTACCTGGCCGGGTATCTGGCCGGTTCCCTGGGCCTGGCGGCGTGGGCGGTCGGGCTGGTGCTGGGGATGCGGAACTTCTCCCAGCAAGGGATGTTCCTGCTCGGCGGCACCCTCGCCGACCGCCTCGGATACAAACCCCTGATCGTCGCCGGCTGCCTGCTGCGAGTTGCCGGTTTCGTACTGCTCGCGGCCGTGGAATCGCTGCCGGCGATCCTGCTCGCCTCGGCCGCGACCGGGTTCGCCGGTGCGCTGTTCAACCCGGCCGTGCGGGCGTATCTGGCCGCCGACGCAGGGCCACGGCGGGTCGAGGCGTTCGCGGTGTTCAACGTGTTCTATCAGGCCGGGATTCTGCTGGGCCCGTTGATCGGTCTCGCTCTGACCACCCTCGACTTCCGAGTCACCTCACTGGCAGCGGCCGCGATTTTTGCTGTTCTGACGATCGTGCAGATTTGGACGCTCCCCGCGCACCGGGCCGAGACGACCGGGGCCACGACATCGGTACTCGAGGACTGGCGGGTGGTGATGGCCAACCGACCCTTCGTGCTGTTCGCGCTGGCGATGATCGGATCCTACGTGCTTTCGTTCCAGATCTATCTTGCGCTGCCGCTGCAGGCTGCGGTGGTAGTCGGTAACGGCAGGTCCGACACCGCTCTGGTGACCTCGTTGTTCGTGGTCTCCGGCGTGGTCGCGATCGCCGGGCAGTTCCGGATCACGTCCTGGTTGTCCCGCAGGTGGGGTTCGGGGCGAAGCGTGGTGGTCGGTATGGCAATCATGGCGCTGGCGTTCCTCCCGCTGATCGTGCTGCCGAGCCCGGCCGCGCTGGGCGGGTGGGCCGCCGCCGGTGCCCTGGTGTTCACCGCTGCACTGTTGGCGGTCGGCACCGCCGCGGTGTTTCCGTTCGAGATGGACACGGTGGTGACCCTGTCGGGCGGGAAGCTGGTGGCCACCCATTACGGGTTCTACAACACCATCGTCGGGGTCGGCATCCTGCTCGGCAACCTGGGTACAGGAGCCGTCTTCGGGCTTCTCAGCGACGCGCATCTGGGTGCACTGATCTGGGCGATACTGACCCTGGTCGGGGCGGCATCTGTGGCCGCTCTCTATGCGCTCGATCGATCCGACCGGCTCACCCCACCCCCCACCGAGACCACGGTGACCGAAAGCGGCGAGGTACCGGCCACCGGCTAGCGGCAGTGCACGCCGAGAAGTGGCCTGCATTGCCCACACCCGAGACCTCGACGATGATTGCCGAACACGAGGGTATCGACGCGGCACCGTTCACGACTATCCACCGACCGGTGGCCCGCATTCACACGAATGCGGGCCACCCACGCCTCAGGCGGGGGTGTTGCGGTGACGTTGGAGGCGACGGACGACGGGGTAACCCGTGACCACCCCGAGGACGATACCGATTTGCATGAGCATCCAGAACGCAGCGTCGGTGGCCGGTGGCATGGTCTCGGTGTAGTACAGCAGCAGCATCCAGCCACCCATCCCGAGGTCGAACGCCAGTACGGTCAGTGCAGCGACGCCGAGCGCAGCCAGGACAGAACGCCGAATGGATTGCCTGCGTACCGACTACCGGTGTGATGGCCGAACGCTCGTATACGAAGAGCATGATCGTGGCCAGTATGGCGATGACGATGATCATCACCCAAAGAACACTCTGTCCGCACGAGATTCGACGTCGGCAAGGACGGAAGCGACATCATCGAGAAGATTGTGGGCATCTCTGCGCGCGCGTAATCCGCGTTCGTAGTAGCCGGAGTCGAGGACGCCCGCCGATGCAGGCTCTGGTGCGACGTTCGATTCTGGGTGCCGCTCCCGCATCCGAGGGCGGTGTTCCGGTCAGTGCCCAGGGTCATGCCGTAGCACCGGTGCGGCACATCTCGTTGCATACCGTAGGGGGGTATGGTAAATCTGTAAGTGGGTCGCGACGACCTCGATCACATTCCGAATCGAAGAAAGAAGGGCATCGATGAACACCACCGTCACCGTCACCGGAATGACCTGCGGGCACTGCGTCTCCTCGGTCCGAGAGGAGATCAGCGGCATCCCCGGTGTGACCGCCGTGAATGTCGACCTCGCGAGCGGCCGAGTCGATATCGACTCGGACACCCCGATCGAGCAGACGGCCATCGCCCACGCAGTCGACGAGGCCGGCTACCAGCTCGCCTCCTGATCGACACCAGACCCGGACAGGAGATTCGCACGATGAACGCATCATCGAAGTTCGTCGGATTCACCATCGCCCTAGCCGCGGTCTTCGGGCTCGCCTTCGGAGCCGGGGACGCCTTCGGCCCCGAAGGTGCCGCACCACCCGACACACACGACACCTCGACTCACGACGCCGCCGCGGTGTCCACTGCGGGCGGGCCCGTCGCCAATCAGAGACCTGGAGGATTGATGGTCACCGACAGCAGATACGCCGCGGTGCCCGCCGCCTCGGAGCCGATGCCCGCCGGGCACGGACACTGACACACCACCACACCCCGAGAGGAGCGACGATGAATCCCGTCACGCACCACCCCACCGCCGACGGCCGGGTCGAACTCGACATCAGTGGTATGACCTGCGCCTCCTGCGCGAACCGGATCGAGAAAAAGCTCAACAAGCTCGACGGTGTCACCGCGACGGTGAACTACGCCACCGAAAAAGCACGCGTCGACTACGTCGGTGATGTCTCGACCGAGGATCTCGTGGGCACCGTCGAGCAGGCCGGCTACACCGCCACGGTCCCCGCGCCCGCCGCCTCCTCCACCGACCCCGACGCGGCCGGGCCAGCCGAGATCGACCCCACCGCCTCGCTGCGCCAACGCCTGCTCATATCGCTGGTGCTCAGCGTGCCGGTGATCGCGATGGCCATGGTTCCGGTACTGCAGTTCACCAACTGGCAGTGGCTTTCCCTGACCCTCGCCGCACCCGTGGTGGTGTGGGGGGCATGGCCGTTCCACAAGGCCGCCTTCACCAATCTGCGGCACGCCACCTCAACGATGGACACCCTGATCTCGATGGGCACCATCGCAGCACTGGGGTGGTCGTTGTATGCCCTGTTCTGGGGCACCGCCGGAACGGCCGGCATGACACACCCGTTCGAGCTGACCATCTCCCGCTCCGACGGGGCCGGCAACATCTACCTCGAGGCCGCAGCCGGAGTCACCACCTTCATCCTCGCCGGCCGCTACTTCGAAGCACGCTCCAAGCGACGCGCCGGTGCCGCCCTGCGTGCCCTGCTCGAGCTCGGTGCCAAGGAAGTCTCCGTCCTGCGCGAGGGTGTCGAACAGCGCATCCCCACCGATCAACTCATCGTCGGTGACGAGTTCGTCGTCCGCCCCGGGGAGAAGATCGCCACCGACGGCGTGGTCGCCGACGGCTCTTCCGCGGTCGACAATTCGATGTTGACCGGCGAATCCGTGCCCGTCGAGGTAGGACCCGATGATCTGGTCGTCGGCGCGACGGTCAACGTCGGTGGCCGAATCGTGGTCCGGGCGACCCGCATCGGCTCGGACACCCAGCTCGCACAGATGGCGAAACTCGTCGAAGACGCTCAGACCGGTAAAGCCCAAGCTCAGCGTCTGGCCGACAAGATCTCCGGAGTCTTCGTCCCGATCGTGATCGCCCTTGCCGCGGCGACACTCGGCTTCTGGATCGGCACCGGCGGTGGGATCGCGGCCGCGTTCACCGCAGCCGTCGCCGTCCTGATCATCGCCTGCCCGTGTGCCCTCGGCCTGGCCACCCCGACCGCGCTGATGGTCGGCACCGGCCGCGGCGCTCAGCTCGGCATCCTGATCAAGGGTCCCGAAGTGCTCGAATCGACCCGCCGTGTCGACACCGTGGTACTCGACAAGACCGGCACCGTCACCACCGGCAAGATGACTCTGCTCGACGTGATCACCGCCGACGGCGAGGACACCGCGCAGGTGCTGCGCCTGGCCGGTGCACTCGAAGATTCGTCCGAGCACCCCATCGCCCAGGCCATCGCCAAAGGTGCCCGCGAGAAGGTCGGAGCCCTGCCACCGGTGGAGCAGTTTATAAATATCGAAGGCCTCGGGGTGCAGGGCATAGTCGACGACCACGCAATGATCGTCGGACGGGCCCGCCTCCTCGCCGACCGGGCGCAGCAGCTGCCGGACGAACTCGAAAGTGCGATGCGTGCAGCCGAATCCGAGGGCAAGACCGCCGTCGCAGTCGGTTGGGACGGTCGGGCTCGCGGAGTACTGGTCGTCGCCGACGCGGTCAAACCCACCTCCGCCGAGGCGATCGAGCAGCTGCGGGGCCTGGGTTTGACGCCGATCATGCTCACCGGCGACAACGCAGCCGCCGCGCGTGCCATCGCCGACCAGGTCGGCATCCACGAAGTGATCGCGGAGGTGCTGCCCGCAGACAAGGTGGACGTCGTCAAAAGGCTGCAGGAGCAGGGCAAGGTAGTGGCGATGGTCGGCGACGGCGTGAACGACGCCGCCGCGTTGGCGCAGGCCGACCTCGGTCTGGCGATGGGCACCGGTACCGACGTTGCGATCGAAGCCAGCGATCTGACGTTGGTGCGCGGTGATCTGCGCGCAGCAGCGGATGCTATCCGCCTGTCCCGCCGAACGTTGGGCACCATCAAGGGCAACTTGTTCTGGGCGTTCGCCTACAACGTGGCCGCCCTCCCCTTGGCTGCGGCCGGGCTGCTCAATCCGATGCTGGCCGGTGCAGCGATGGCGTTCTCGTCGGTGTTCGTGGTCAGCAACAGCTTGCGGTTGCGCCGGTTCAAGTCCCTCACCGGATAACCGCGCGGGTAGAACAAGCACCCAAAAGGCTGGGGTGGGCGTGGCATGCAGGCGCGCCACCCCACCCCACCGCTACAACCCCGATGCAGCCTACGAAAGGAGAGGGCCATGTCCTTCGTGACAACGACCTTGGTGCAGATCACCCGGCACCCGGCGACCCGAGCGGTGGCCCGCTGCGCGGTGATGTGCGCTGCGGCGGCGGCCCAGCGACGACTCGACGGACCGACCCTCTCGCGCCATACCCCGGGCGGGCATAATCGAGGATGCTCGGCATGACACTCGGATTCCAGGAGGACACCATGGCCACTCCCGCGGCCGCGCAGGCACCCGCCGAGACCGACGGCCATGATCACGCCGCGCACGGCTACATCACCGAAAAGGACGCCTACCTCAAACGCCTCAAGCGCATCGAAGGCCAGGCCCGAGGACTGCAGCGCATGGTCGAGGAAGACAAGTACTGCATCGACATCCTCACCCAGGTCTCGGCGATGACCAAAGCCTTGCAGGCGGTGGCCATGGGCCTGCTCGAAGCTCACATCAGCCACTGCGTGGTCGACGCCGCCATCGCCGGCGGTCCCCAAGCCGACGCGAAGATCAAAGAGGCCACCGACGCGATCTCACGGCTCGTCCGCTCCTGAGCACCGGCAGTGCGAAGCCATTCCTCGCCGTCCACTCCCGCGTGCTTGTCGGAAACCTCGGCGAGGCGGCGCAGGCAGAGACCGTCATGACCGAAACCGTATCGGCGATTCTGCGCGATCGCCGAGTCCTCGCCACCGTGGCAGCGCTGGCAATACTGGCAGTGGCTGCCGCCCTCGTACCCCGCCCGTCGATCATTGTGGTGCGCGAGTGGGCGGAGTCGATGGGCCCGTCGTTCGTGGTGGTGTTCTTTCTGACCCAGGCGGTGTTGACGATTGCCCCGGTACCGCGCACGGTGTTCACCCTCAGCGCCGGACTGTTGTTCGGTCCCGCCACCGGGGTCGCCGTCACGATCGCCGCCACAACTGTCAGCGCTGTGCTGGCGTTGCTGCTGGTGCGCGCGCTCGGGCGCACCGCGGTGCAGGAGCGGCTGACGAATCCTGCGGTCAAGTCCATCGATGCCCGGTTGGCTCGGCGGGGGTGGCTGGCCGTCGGGTCCTTGCGGCTCATTGCCCCGGCACCGTTCGCCCTGGTCAACTACTGCTCCGGACTCTCCGCGGTGCGCCTGCTGCCCTACACGACGGCCACTGTCGTGGGGATTCTGCCCGGTACGATCGCCGCGGTGCTGTTCGGGGACGCTTTGACCGGGCGAACGAATCCGGCATTGATAGTGGTGACGTCGGCCTGCGTGGCCGCCGGGGTGGCAGGATTGCTGGCCGACGCCCGCCTGCCGATGTCGCAGGCACAGCCCAACACCGCAGATGGCGCATCGAGAAGCGGTCGCCTTCGTCGTCTGTTGCTGCCGGACCGCGGATAGGACGTGGCGAGAAATCCTACAATTTTGCTGCGCCTGCACCGCCAAAGCCAGCGGAGTTGCCGAACTCCTGACCTACGCGAGAAGTAGGGCACGCGCGTTCCCCGCGGATTCGCAGTCGAAGAGCCCACACCATCACCCCCACCGACATCACTCCGATTACGGGCTGCACGGGTGCCCATAGATCCAGAGCACCGCTCACCCCGACCGCCACCACTACCAGTTTGTTGCATATCGGACATCCGACTGCCAACAACGACAACGCATTCGCACTGACCCCTACACGGGAAGAAACCGACGACGCCAGCCCAGTGCTCACGTATGTCGCAAGAATGAGGCCACTGAGAACTGCGGTGGCAATCCACACCGGATAGTTCCACCACAACACCGGGGTCATTCGAACGTAGAACGCAGTGTGGATGATCCCGGTGGGGATCGCCACGACCAGCGCGGCCACCGTCGCGCCCAGTAACGCGGCCACCCAACGCCGCGCCGGCCAGTCACGCATCGTCACAGTCGTCATCCCTCTCCCGGTCAGCGGATACCACCCCACCATCTACTATGAATGATAGTAGTTTGCAGGTGCGGTGAGTCGGCGTCAATCGACGCCGACTCGCCGCCCATACGGCACAGGCGTCGAGCGTCGACGCGAGCCTCAGCCGACCGTGAGGAACCGTCTACGACTGCCGATACCCGACAATGGTGACCGGCGAGGCCGGACACAGTCCCATGCGGCTCTCGCCGCGCTCCGTTTCCTTCGCTGGTGACGCAGGGAACCCACACCGACCCCAGAGGATTTCTTCTGTGCATTCTTTTTCAGGCCCGACGCGGCGTGTCCGCGCTACCCTGATCGCCTCGATCATCGTTGTTGCCGCGGCATTTTCGGTAAATGCTCCAGCTTCGGCGGACCCTGCTGCACCCCCGGTGAACGCATCCGAAGCCGTACGACAACTCGCTGAACTCAATGCGACCGCCTTCACTCTCACCGAGAGCATGTACGCCGCGCAGGACACCCTCGATCGTCGCCGCGGCGAACTGAGTACCGCAGTTCAATTCGCCCACGAGACCTCGGCGGCGGCTCGGGAAGCCGAAGTGGCCGCATCTGCCAACCGTCGAGCACTGGCCACAGCTGTCGACGCCGCGTACAAAGGTGTACCGCAATCCCCTCTCGGGGCCGTTCTGGTCGCGGACAGCCCACAGCAACTACTCGATCAGATGGTGTTGTTGGACCGGATCCTCGCCGATCGAGCCGCTGCACTCGCCGACTCGACACAGATCGACGACGAAGCGCGAGACCAGCTCGAACAAGCCCGGCAAGCACAGGCGTCCGCTGCGGTAGCCGAGGCGGACGCCGCACGTACACAACGCGACCTCGAGCAACGCCAGACCGACCTGGCCGATCAGATCGCCAAAATCACCGACCAATTCGCCGCCCTCACCGATGCGGATCGAGCTGCCATCGTCAGCCCCGGCACCACGAATCCTTCCGAGCTACCCGCCGCCGTCTCGGCTGCGAGTGGAACATCAGCGGAGGCGATGCGCATCGCCCTCGACCAACTCGGCAAACCCTATTCCTGGGGAGCTACCGGGCCGGGGTCCTTCGATTGCTCCGGACTGATCTACTTCGCCTACAAACAACTGGGACTGACCGTTCCACGCGTGGCCGCAGACCAAGCACGAGCGGGCACACCTGTCTCCCGCGAATCAGTGCAACCGGGTGACTTCATCTCTCTCTACTCACCGATCGGACACATCGGGATCTACATCGGCGACGGGAAATACGTCAACGCCCCCACCGGCGGCGACGTCGTCAAAGTCGCGCCCGTTCCCTGGGATGAAGTGACCGCAATCAACCGGCCCATCGCCACCTGATTCGATGTCCACGGTCCGGACGCCGCGACTGCGAGGAGACCGGATGCCCGTGTGGCAGACCGGTAAGATCGAACCGGTGAGGACTTCAGCCACGGAACCCATGAACCAGAAGTGGCTCCTAGGTGCTGTTTGCGCTTCGATAGTGCTGTTCGGAGTCCTTCTCATGCATTCTGCGCCGATGTCGTTCGCAACGGCGACGAGTATCGGCGAACACTCGATGACCTCGACGGTGAGCGCTCCACCTGCCGTCGACGAGCATTCGGGAGCATCATCTGCGACAGCATCGGAGAGTGGTTCCGCAGCACACTGCGGGAACGGCTGTGGCGATCACAGCTCGGTCATGCATCTGTGTCTGGCTATCATCGGTGCTGTCGCGGCGTTGGCCGTCTTACGGGCAATCGTTGTGGGCTTCGCCGGTTCTCTCGTCCACGCTGCGCGGCTGTCGGCAGTTCGTCGTCGAACCGGGCACCCGCCGCCCTGGACCATTTTCACTCTCTCCGAATTGTCTGTGCTTCGGATCTGACAGGTGACTCACCGTTGTGTGAGACACAGATGTCGACGGGTCAGTGTGCCTGTCGATCCGAACCACCCCACCATAATTTCAGGAGTTTGTTATGCGTTCGAATCGATCTACCCGTTTCACGATCGCGATAACGGCGGCTTCCGCTGTCGCCGCCGCAGTTCTCGCTGGCTGCAGCAGTAACGACGGCGAAATGAACATGCCCGGCATGTCGAGCAGCGATACACCGGCCTCGTCGTCCTCCGAGAATTCCGCCGAAGCATCGGCCGAATTCAACGATGCCGATGTCACGTTCGTCGAAGGGATGTACCCCCACCATGCACAAGCGGTGGAGATGGCTTCACTTGTCGACGGCCGAACCGAGAATGCTCAGGTCATCGAGCTGGCCCAGGCCATCGAAGCAGCTCAAGCACCGGAGATGGAGCAGATGAATGCCCTGCTCACCGCATGGGGACAGCCCGCAGCGTCCGCCGACATGGGCGGAATGGACATGGGCGGAATGGACATGGGCGGTATGGACATGGGGAGCGGTGGCATGACCGGCATGATGAGCCAGGAAGACATGGACATGTTGTCGGCCGCTAACGGAGCGGAGTTCGACTCCATGTGGCTCACCATGATGATCGAGCACCACAAGGGGGCAATCGAGATGGCTCAGATCGAGTTGGCCGACGGCTCCAATGCTGATGCCAAGGAGCTTGCCTCCACAATCATCGATGCGCAGCAGAGCGAAATCTCCACAATGGAAAGTTTGCTCGCCCAGTAACTCTCAATTCTGGGAACTATCAACCGTAGGGCGGGGCTCGGCTAATACCGAGCCCCGCCCTTCGGTCTCGAAGGACCTGGCCCTTTTAGCTGCCACACCGATCAACACGGCCCCGGAAACATGCCCTCCCCTGCTGATGCACCCGCCTGCGGGGTCCTTGGGACACGCAGATCCGCGGTAGGGACAGGGGGCGGCTCTCGGATCGGGTCATCGCGGCCCGGCGGGGGCGCGCCGTCGACAGAGAGTGGGTTCGATACCACCGGCACTGGCAGTTGGGGAGGCGTGGTCTTGCACGTGCGGCTGCTCGGTTTCCTTCTCAGATGGGTAATACAACCGAACTGACGAATTCATTGCGTATCCAGGCAATGAACAGACCCCACACCCCCGTCAGCAGGGCGACACCGACGGCGATCATGATCACTCCGCCTGCCACTTTGATTCTCTGCGAGTTCCGCCGTAGCCAGCCGACACCGCGCATCGCCGAACTCGAGCCGAACGCGAGGACCACGAACGGTAGACCGAGTCCCAGACAGTAGGCGACGATGAGAGTGACGCCGCGCGCTGCGGTTGCGCCTTCAGTGCCAGCGGCAACGGACAACACCCCGGCGAGCGTGGGGCCAAGGCACGGCGTCCAGCCGAGCGCGAACACGCCACCGAGCAGCGGCGCTCCAGCAAGAGACGAGATGGTTTGCGGCGCGAATCGAGTGTCGCGTTGGAATGCGGGAATGAACCCGATGAACGTCAAGCCCATGATGATCGTGATGGCACCGCCGACCTGCTGAAGCACCTGTTCGTTGATGCGCAGGGTGCCGATGACCCCGAAAATCGAGGCGGTGGCGAGGACGAAGACGATGGTGAAGCCGGCGACGAACAACCCCGCTGCACCTGCCACGCGCCAGCGGCTTGCCAGCTTCGGCGGTGCTTCACCAGTCGAGGCGGCGGCGAGCGACGGCACGTCGGCACCTGCGATGCCCGCCAGGTACGACAGGTAGCCCGGCACCAGGGGCACCACGCACGGTGACGCGAACGAGACCAGCCCGGCGAGCATACATGCGGCGATCGCCAGTACCAGAGGTCCGCTCGATGCCAGATTTTGGAACGTCGAGCCAACGCCGCCTTGGGCAAGAAGAACAGTCATTCGTCTGCTATCCGTTCGACGACAGGGAGCAGGTCTTCGGCGAGGAGGGCACGCATGAACACTGCCGCCACCCGGTGCTCTCGATCGAGTACCAGCGTCGAGGGAATCACGCTGGTCGGGTAGTTCCCGCCGAGGGCGATCAGCGTCCGCATCGAGGGGTCGTAGATCGAGGCGTAGGAGACATTGTTGTCGACAACGAAGTCCTGCGCTTTGTCCTTCTGCGGATCTCGAACATTGATACCGAGGAACTGCACACCGCGCTCGCGGGTTGCTTCGTAGACCTCTTCGAGGTCGTCGGCTTCGCCGCGGCAGGGGCCGCACCACTGACCCCAGAGATTGATCACGACCACCTCGCCGTCATAGTCCGACAGAGCGGTGTTCTTACCTTCCTCCATCAGATCGGGTCCGGCGAGTTCACCGATGGTTCCGCGCGTTTCGGGGGGATCGTAGACGATGTCGGTTTGACCACCGGGTGCAACGAAATCGAAGCTACCTCCGGAGGGCACGGCGTCGGCGCCTGCGGAACATCCGGAGACCAGGAGTACAACGGCAAGGATGGATGCCGTTGCCGTGGCGGGCAGACTGCTCTGTTCGCGTGTGCGAGCCCCCGTAGGGCGGCCGAGTCTCATGAAGTCGACGCCTTTGCTGCAGTACGGATCTGCGCCGATGTCTCGAACATCGTGGGATCGGTGACGCGGTCGATGCCCCAGTCTTGGCCGGTGACGAAGCTCGGGGCACTGTGACTTCCCTCTCCGGAATGCACTACGGACACGAGGCAGTCAGTTGATTCGGATCGTGGTCGTGGCTCCTGGATCCTGGTCCGGTCGATACCCGGTCGGCAACACCGGCCGGGTCGACGCGGGATTGACGCGACCGGTGCCGCATGACCTCGCCGAAGCACAGGGCGGCGGCTAGCAGGCGACATCAGTTCAAACCCGCGTACGAATGCAGTCCGGAGACCACCATGTTGATGATGAACAGGTTGAACAGCATGGCCACGAATCCGGCGATGTTGATCCACGCGGCCCGGGTGTCACGCCACCCGCTGGTGGCCCGGGCGTGCAGGTACGCGGCGTAGATGATCCACGCGATGAATGAGACCGTCTCTTTCGGGTCCCAGCCCCAGAACCGACCCCACGCGGCCTCGGCCCAGATCGCGCCGAGGATGACACCGATTCCGAACAGGGGAAACGCGAAGATGGTGGTCTTGTACGCCAGCACGTCGAGCGAGTGCGCCGAGGGGAGACGAGCGACGATCCGGCCCACTCTGCTGTCGGGGACGGCGTTGTTGTTGGGATATCGGATCCGGATCAGGAACAATGTGCTGGCTGCACCGGAGATCAGGAACACCCCGCTGCCGAGCGAGACGACGGAGACGTGCACGGGGAGCCAATACGACTGCAAGGCTGGTACGACGGGCGCCGCGTTGGCATAGAGCACAGTTCCGGCAATGAAGAGCAGGATCAAGGTCGGCACGAGGACGAACAACCATAGTGTGCGCAGTTGCTCCGAGCGCAGCACGATCAGTCCGGCAAGTATGCCGGCCGCGCATGTGACGGAGACGAATTCGTACATGTTTCCCCACGGCGGGCGGCCAGTGGCGATCCCGCGCAGGACGATCGACCCGATATGCAAAGTGAGTGCGAGCATTACCAGGGCGAGTCCCGTGCGGCCCAGGCGTTCGGACGGGGCTCTTCGCTCGGGGACCGGCACGTATCCCGGTGTCGATGATGTCGCTGCGATCAGTTGCGGATGCAGACTCGAGGCCCGGCTCAGAGTCGCTGTTCGTGTCGTTGCGAGTTGTGCGATGAACAGGATCGCGGCGAGAAGGTAGACCACGAAGGCGGTCTCGAAACTGATGTCGCTCCAGCGGGCGAGGTTGTCGTCGATCGGCATGGCGCTACACCGTTTCTGTATCGAGGGTCTCGGAGTGGTTCTTTGTCCGCGGCGTCCAGATTTCGGTGCGGAGGGTCTCGAATTCGGGTCCCCATCCGGCGTGATCGGTACGGGCGAGCCCGCCCATCTCCACGCTCGATCGGCCTGTTTCGGCCGGGAGTACACGGAACCAGACTCGACGTCGCTTGATCACCAGCGAGACCAACAGTCCGGTCATCATCGTGATCGCGAACACGAGCACCCACAACTGTGCGGGGTCGTATCCGACCTGCAGGTTGGCGAACTCCTTGGCGCCGTTGAATCGAATGTTGGTGCCGTCGGTGAGGGTCGTCGATTCACCGGGACGCAGGTTCACCCGATCCTGCTTGACAAGTCGGCCCTGGTTGATCATCTCCTGGTCCAGGGAGAAGATCGACTGGGGTATGCCGGTGTCGAGGCCGGTATCTCCTTTGTAGATATCCACTGCCACAGCAGGATCGACCAAGTCCGGGAAGCGGGAGGAGAGCAGGGTTCCGTTGAATTGCGCAGTGGGAGCGAAGAGGCCTTCGATGGCGATCTGGCCGCGGCGTCGCTCATCGGCGGTGGCATAGGTCCCGCCGGGTGGATCGAAACGCAACGCCCCGCTACTCAGGAACGTGGTGGCGTCGTCGGGCCGGAACTGCAGGGCCTCGGTTCGACTCTGACCGTCGGGGAAGGTCACGGTGAATTCCGGGGCGTATCCGTGGCCGGTGAGGTAGATGCGTTCATCTCCGAGCCGGAGGGGTTCGTTGACTTTGAGTTGATAGTCGCGCCAGGTGTCTGCGGCGATGTCGTCGGCGGACTGGTAGGAGATGTTCGAGGTGAACATCTCTGCCTGGCCGTTCTCAAGGTAGTCGGCGTTGAAGTCCTTGACTCTGATGCAGAACGGCTCCAGCCCGGTTCCGTCGGTGCTGTTGCCGGCCCGGAAGGAGTCGTAGATGGCGGGCGAGGTGTTGCAGAAACCGGGCCCGTTGTCGGCGATGACGATGACCGATCCTTCGTAACCGAAGAGCTTGCCGATGGCGATGGCCGCGAGCAGACCGATCAGCGAGAAATGAAAAAGTAGGTTTCCCGCTTCGCGGGTATAGCCCTTCTCGGCGGAGAGGGTGAGCGCCCCATCGGGCTCGGGCCTAACGGCAGTACGCCACCCTCTCAAGTGGGGCGCGATGTCGTCGATGACGGTTTTCGGGCTACCGGCGAGAGCGCCCGAATGATGAAGCGGTAGTCGCGAAAGGTTTCGGGGTACGCGAACTGGCTGTGCGCGAAGGGCTTTACCGTGTTCGATCATTCGGGGAGTCAGGCAGCCGATCAACGACACAAACAGTAGGACGTAGATGGCGGTGAACCAGAAGCTTCCGAATACGTCGAACAATTCCAGCGTGTCCATGACGGCCCCGAGAGCCGGGCGCGCTGCGATGTAGGAATCAACCGCCTGGGTGTTGAGATTGCGCTGTGGCAGCAGGGCGCCTGGGATTGCTGCGATAGCGAGCAAAAACAGCAGCACCAGTGCCGTTCGCATCGAGGTCAGTTGCCGCCACCTGTTGCGCACCGCAGCGATTGCTCTGCGTAACCGTCCCTGCGATGTGAGCGCCGGGGTTTGATCAGCTGTCACACCGCCACACCCTTTCGACGATTGCATCTCAATTACTATGCAACATAGTAGTTGATGGGCCGTGTGCAGTTGTGCGCGGTAGTCGCCTGGGCGAGAGGGTAAGTGCTGCAACCACAAACGTGGTATTTGGTCCATCCGGAACGCTGCCGGGCTGCGGTTCGGTTTAGGCCGCTTTCGGCCCCACGGTAGGCGCGGATCGGTTCTTCTACTCATGCCGTCCAAACGCGTTTCATCCCGCGGAGTAATACCTGTGCGGTGAGATCAGGCACACTTGCACTAGCTGTTTTGCGTGCCGAGTACGAAGCGGCGCGGTTCCCTCTGCAGTTGATCGAGGATGTCGCGATGTCCCAACTCGATGAGCGAGCGCCACTACGACTGGCCTACGAGGATGTACTGGTCACCGTGGATCGCGCCGCCGCGCACCTGCTCGATGACGGGCCCGCCGCCCTCTGGGTCACCACGGCCCTGCGCCAACGTCGAACCCAACAATGCCTGGCAGTTGAGGGTGCGGCCCGCATGGAACGCTGGAGGCGTCACCGCACACGGTATTCGTCGCTAGCGCGGGTAGACGGCGACATGGATCTGCTATTTTCGTCGTGTGTGTCCGATTCGGTTGAGCGAGTGTATTCGCCGAATTCTGCTCTGGTCCATCATGGCGGCCACGGCAGTGGCGGTGCTGATGATGTCGCAGGTCGCACACACCACCGCAGAGCCCGGCCACGCTCCGCTGGCTGCGGTCATCGAGAGCGTCCCGGAAATCGAGCACACGTCGGCGCCGGAGCAGGACGAGGGGATCGGCGGTAGCGCGTCCAGTCATCACGACAATCACGGATCCCTGATCGGGTCCGTCCACATAGCGGTGGCGATCCTTGCGCTAGGGCTGGCAATGTTGCTGCGCCGGACCGGATGGACAGTGCTACTGCACCAGCTTCGAGGTCTACAGGCATCGAGATCGTCGCCAACTGAGAGGTCGGTCTCTCCCCCTGCGCCGATGTCCGTGCTCGACGCGGCATGCCTTCTGAGGGTGTGAGAGGTCTGCGTTTGCGCAGATCGGTCCACCTTTCTTCTCGCGCGCCGCCTCCGCGGTGAGGGCGCGAGCCTGCCTCGTCGAGGACAACGCCATGCATATCTTCTTCAACGTTTCATCGTCTACGCCGCACCTTTGTTTCCCTCATCCCAACCCCGCCGCGCCTCCTCCCGGAGTCGCGATCGTCCTTCGCGAGGCCGGGCCGCACGATCTACCGCAGAGCGCGCAGTTGCACCTCGACGAGCTACCGATTGGCCTGTTCCCCGAGCTGGGAGCACGGTTCCTGCGCCGGTGGCACCGCAGCTTCGTCAACCGACGACACGCCATCGCTCTTGTCGCAACCGATAGCGAAGGCGCCGTCGTCGGATTCCTCCTCGGCACCCTCGATCACCATGCCCATATCGGTGATCTACTGCGCGAGAAGATGACCGTGCTGCCGTTGGCTGCACACGCCGGTGCGGCGATGGCAGTCCGCCCGCGCACCGCCATGCGGTTCGTTCGTACGCGTCTTCGCCCCTGGTGCAGAGCGGTGGCGCGCGCTCGGCCCATCCCACTGCCGAACGGCGAACCCGAGACTCCCCCGGCCGACAGTGTCGCCGTCGTCGTTGCGATAGCGGTGAGCCCACGGGTGCGAGGGATCGGAGTGGGTGCACAGTTGCTCGACTGGTTCGAATCCGACTCTGCGCGGGCAGGTGCACGTTGCGCCGAGCTGTCCACCGATCTCGGGGTGGCCGACAATGCAGGCGGCTTCTACGAGCGCCTCGGATGGCAGAAAAGCGGAAACCGTCTCGATCGAGATGGCCGGACCATGCAGACCTACCGGCGAGAGCTAGACGGCCGCTGCGGCCGTGCTCCGCTCCCCTTGTCGGTCCCACCAACCCGGACGACCGCGAGCACTGCCCCGTCGACAGAAACGAGACGATGATGTCAAGCACCCGACGAACGGTGTTCGAACTCGTGGGATGCACTGCGCTCGCAGGCGTGCTGCTTGCAGGAGTGTTGTTCCCCATCGTCGGTGGCCTGGGATACGTCTCGAACCGCGCCGCTGACACCGACGACAACGTTTCCGGCGAACTCGCCGAGGGCGTAGTTCCTGCCATCTCGACGATGACGGACGTGGCAGGCAACCCGATCGCGTGGCTATACGAGCAACGCCGTTCCGAAGTGCCGAGCGCGAAGATCTCCAACGAGATGAAGCTTGCGATCGTCTCCGTCGAGGACCGGCGCTTCGCAGAACACCAGGGCGTGGACTGGCAGGGAACGTTGCGAGCGTTCTTGACCAACACCACCAGCGGGCAGGTCGAGCAGGGCGCATCGACACTCGATCAGCAGTACGTGAAGAACTATCAATTACTGGTCGTCGCTGACACCGACGCCGAGCGGCGTGCCGCGATCGAGACCACGCCGGCTCGCAAGATCCGCGAGATCCGAATGGCGTTGTCCTTGGACAGAGAATTGACCAAAGACGAGACATTGACCCGCTATCTGAACCTGGTTCCGTTCGGCAATGCCTCGTTCGGCATCCAAGACGCCGCGCAAACCTACTTCGGTGTCGATGCCAGCGAGTTAACGGCGACGCAATCAGCGATGCTGGCAGGGATGGTTCAGTCCAGTTCGGCACTGAACCCGTACACCAACGTCGAGGGAGTCACAAGCCGCCGAAACCTTGTCTTGGACAACATGATCGAAACCATCCCGAACCGAGCCGCAGAATTCGAGGCCGCCAAATCCGAGCCATTGGGGGTGCTGGCCGAGCCCAACACCCTCCCACGTGGATGCATCGCCGCCGGTGATCGAGGGTTCTTCTGCGACTACGCACTCCAATATCTTGAGGACGCCGGTATCAGCCGCGAGCAGATCGACGAGGGCGGTTATCTGATCAAAACGACTCTCGACCCGGCGGTGCAGAACTCGACCCAGGCCGCACTGACCGCGAACACAGATCCCGACCTCGACGGTGTCGCCACCGTGATGAATGTCGTCGCACCCGGACAGGACGAACACCGCATCCTCGCCATGGGCAGTAGTCGCACCTACGGACTCGATGCCGACGCCGACGAAACGGTTCAGCCGCAACCGTATTCACTCGTAGGCAACGGCGCCGGGTCGATCTTCAAGATATTCACCACTGCCGCCGCGATGGAACGCGGACTCGGCACCAACGCCACACTGCAGGTTCCCCGGCGCGTCGAGGTCAGGGGGTTGGGCGACGGCGGCGCGCGTAACTGCCCGGCGGGCGCTTACTGCGTGGAGAACGTCGGAAACTACCCACCGGCGCTGACGGTCACCGACGCACTGGCGCAATCACCGAACACGGCGTTCGTGAAGTTGCTCGAGTCCGTCGGTGTCACACCGACAGTCGACATGGCAGTGCGGCTAGGGCTTCGCTCCTACACCCTCCCCGGCTCGTCTGGATTCGACGAGCAGAGCATGGCCGACCTCCAGAAAGAGCAAAGCCTCGGCTCGTTCACACTCGGACCTACCTGGGTCAACCCGCTCGAGCTGTCCAACGTCGCAGCTACCCTCGCCTCGGGAGGTACTTGGTGCCCGCCGAACCCGATCGACTCCATCTCCGACCGCGAGGGTGTAGCTGTACCGGTCACACAACAAGCGTGCGAGCAGGTCGTCGAACCCGGCCTGGCCAACACACTCGCCAACGCGATGAGCAAGGACGACCAACCCGGAGGAACCTCGGCATCGGCGGCCGGGTCCGTGGGCTGGACGCTGCCGATGTCCGGGAAAACCGGCACTACCGAATCCAACCGATCCTCGGGCTTCCTCGGCTTCACCAACCGCTACGCCGCCGCCGTCTACACCTACGGTGACTCACCGACACCGGGCCAGATCTGCTCCTTCCCACTGCGGCCCTGCAGCTCCGGGAACCTCTACGGCGGTAACGAACCCGCACGAACCTGGTACGACGCGATGGACCCAATCGCCACGAACTTCGGCCCCATCGAGCTGCCACCGGTCGACGACAAATACGTCCGCGGCTCCGCCAACGGCCAAGTACCTGAGGTCAGCGGCATGAGCCAGTCGTCGGCCACATCGAGATTGGAAGCAGCAGGATTCTAGGTGACCGTCGTCACCACCACCGGTCAGGGCGCTCGCGGTACCGCTACCGGCACATCCCCATCCGGCGCGGCGATCCCGGGATCGCTGATCACGCTGTACATCAGTGACGGCTCCCCCGCCCCCGACCGCACGCCCACGCCAGCGCCGCCCAGTATCGACATTCCCGGCCTGCCGCTACCGCCGCCGCGGTGATCACCCACGACACTCACCCTTGAGACCCCCGCGCACGAAAGGAAACGCCATCACAGTCAGCCGTCGACAACTGCTCACAGCCGCAGCGGTTTTGCCGCTCACAGTCAGCTGCACCATCAACACCGCCGACAGACAATCCCCCAGCCTCGCACCGAGCAGTAACGCATCTCCCGCACGGTCCCCGGCCGTGAGCGCACCGAGCAGTCGATCATCGGCCCCGGTGAATCCGGGGCGGTGGATGCCGACAGCTGGCGAAGTGATGCCCGAGATCAAACGCGCAGCGACGAGCTTCCTCGAAGCAGGTGGCAGCTGGAGCGAGGGAGGAGGAGTACTCGACAGCTTGCGCACCGCAGGGGTATCGCTCGAAGTCGCGGCGACGGCAGCACTGCTTCAACCCGACGAGGCCCTCGCCAGCACCCTGCGAGTGGTGTATCCGCAGTACGCCGGAATCGGTCCAGAGAGTGCTGCAGTGATCGTGCTGTTCGACCAACTCCTACAACGCCCCACGCTCGCGCAGCCGGCTGAGACGACCCGGCAGATGGCACTCGATATCCGGCTCAAGCGCGACATCGCCGCTGGCGCGGCCTGGACGGTGGAAAAGATCAACCCTTTGACCTCTCTTGGGTCCCCAGTACCACTGACCGCCGCTGCGTCGTCGGTGCTGAGCAACCCTCGCATCACGCTCTCCGAGCCTGCACGACTCGACATCGGAACCGGACGCATCAACAACAATGTGCTCCAGATCATGCTCGGACTTGCCGATCGATTCACCTACGCAGTGCAGGTGATGCACACCGGTCACATCCAGACCGTCTTCCCGCACCCGCGCTTGTCCAACCACGCAGTGGGACGAGCGGTGGACATCCGAGAAATCAACGGTCGGCGCGTTGTCGACGATCCCTTCAACAACCCAACGATCTCCGAATTCGTCACTGCGGCAGCCCTACTGGGCGCAACCGAGGTCGGAGGTCCGACCGACCTCAACGGTGACCGTCCAGGATTCTTCACCGACGACGTGCACAGCGACCACGTCCACGTCGGCATCACCCCGGGCGACGCACCGGCGCATCTGCGATGACACCGAACCGGATGGGCACTTCGGCCTGACCTGCCCGAAATACTATGCTGGTTAGTAGTTGAGTGCTCGCCACGGCGAGGCGGGTGAAGGTGTCGGAATTGTTCGCACTCAGCCGATACCGATCGTCGGTGCGATGTCGCTGCCACGGCTGTTCGCCGCCGAACGATCCGCGCTCGTACATCGCCTCAGTGATTGGAGATTAAGTGAATGGAGATGAAGGTCGATGCGTCTACGTCGTCCCGCACATACCGCCCGAGCAGTCACGTCCACCTCAGCCGCCGTATCCGGTCATGTTCACCGCGCCTGACCGGGAGATCACTTGGCGTTGACGCTCAAGCGATTACATCACCGAGCCCTCATCGACAGAACGAGAACCGCACTTTATGTCCATCTCGCTTTCCCGCATCCTGCTGCCGTCTCTGATCGCAGCTCTGTCCCTCGTTGGATGTTCCGCTCCGGCAGCGACTGACGGCGCGGCCGATCCGGCAGTGGTCGACTTCACCTCCTCACTGGCTCATGTGCACGGATTGCACGTCAACGCCGATGGCACCGTCCTCGCTGGTAGCCACACAGGACTCTTCGCCATCGGTTCGTCCGGAAACCTGACCAGGGTCGGCTCTTCCGACGATGACTTCATGGGTTTGTCGGGTGTACCGGCCACCGATACCCTCTTCACCTCCGGTCATCCCGGCGAATCCAGCACGGCGGCGAACCCACTGGGACTGCGTAGCAGCAATGACGGCGGAATGTCGTGGTCGGATCGGTCACTGGAGGGACAAGTCGACTTCCACGCGCTGGCTGCCGATGGACGCATCCTCGTCGGATTCGATGGCAGTACCGGTCTACTCGTCTCCGCCGACAGCGGCTCCACCTGGACTCCCGGCGCCGCTGCGCCCGCGGCGTCGTTGGCGATTACGAGCTCCGGAGTATGGGCGGTGACACCTGAGGGACTTCAGCACAGCACCGACACGGCCCGAACATTCTCTCCTGTCCTCGACGCACCGAACTTGGTATTGCTCGCCGGTGCCGGCGATGCACTGTGGGGGATCGACACCGACGGATACGCCTGGCGTAGTCGCAACGGCGCCGATTGGCAGAAGCGTTCCGCAACCGGGTCCGTCGAGGCATTGACCGCGGTCGACTACGACACCGCCTACGCAGCCAGCCCCCAGGCGTTGTACACACTGACGTAACTCGGCCCGGTCGAGACCAGCCCGACAACAGATAGCGACATTTCGACGCGACCGCAGGCGGTCACCCGCGCGGCTGATGCGGGCGCTTGCCGCTGTTGAGCGGCTTACTCCCTCTTCCTCCCCTGGGGTTCGGCCCGCCACGAGATCCCGCGATGACACCGGGGTCCGACTCCGAGATATCCAGGAATGAGGACAACCGAAATACTTGGCGTAGACATACCCATAGGGGGTATAGTTTGCCTTGTCTAGATACCCCCTTAGGGTACTACAGAGCCCATGAACAATGAACGGAACCCGATGAACAACGTGTCAGATTTGTCGTTGACCGACCTTTCACCGAGCAGTGGCTGCGGCTGCAGTTCACCGCAGTCCACGACGACCACAGAATCGAAGGAGGCTCCCATGAGTACGACCAGCACGCAATACACCGTTACCGGCCTCACCTGCGGTCACTGCGCCGACGCAGTCACCACCGAACTCGAAGCGATCGACGGTGTCCACCACGTCAGGGTCGATCTCGTCGCAGGCGGTGAGTCGACGGTATCGGTCGACTCCGAGACGACACTCACTCGAGAACAAGTCACGGCCGCGCTCGACGAAGCGGGCGACTATCACTTGATTGCCGACTGATTCACTCGGTCAGTCCGGACACCGGAAACAGAGAGGTTCTTGGAGCTGTCGGCATCCTCGGCAATTCGGGAGCTCCGAGAAGGAAGGAGCGCGGCCGCATCGTGGTCGTTGACAAGTCGGCGTGGTCCTCTACGACAGAGGGAACGCCTGCCGCCGATTATGCCAGTCGAGAGTCTTCGGGTCGGTTGTTCAGGAGGTCGGCGACCTCGTCGAGCCGCTCGACGCTGCATTGGAAAAAGTCGGTGCCCTGGGGAAAATACTGACGTAGCAATCCATTGGTGTTCTCGCTGGCGCGCCCCGCAGCCACGGGAGTGCGGGTCGCAGAAGTAGGCCTGCACTCCCGTGCCAACGGTGAACTTGCCGTGTCCGGCCACCTTACAACTTTGATCCCGCGCATCGAACGACGCACCGCTGCAGTCAGTTCCAATATCTTGCGCGTCATCGTCCTCCGACACCGTCGACGCCGTAGATCGAGGAAAAGGTGCAGCAACGTCACCAACCTGAACGATCGCCGACCTCGAGCAGCTCCGCGGTGCGTTGCAGCAGATGCTCGATCCGGTCCTCGAGATCGTCGGTGATGCCGGGCACATCGGCCAAAGCGAAATGCGCGCGACGCCGGGCGTCGAGACCGATGCGATAGTAATCCGAATTCAGTACTGCTGAAACGGGTTCCGATACTGGGACAGTCACCTTCGAGTCCATCTCGCCGCGCCCCCGCGGGTGCGGAAGTGCACACCGTAGAACGTGTCGGGGCGGCTCCCCGGAGCGGTGGGCATCGATCACCGTCCCGACCGCAGCTGGCGTCATCGGATCGGCCGGTAACGGCATGTGGCCCCACCGGTCGATCGGTACAGCGACCGGACCCACACTCCGCGGCCACCCAGACATATCGGGAAAAGCGTTCGCCTGCAGATGCTCTGCGAGCAATGTAGTCGAGGGGTATCGATCCGAAAATCGCAGTACGGTGCGCCACCGTTCCCAGATCTCGGCCGGGCGAAACTGTGTCGACTGATTTGCTGCAATCCGGATACCGTGCCGGCCACCGATGCGCACGTCGGGGCCCGCGCTGGTGACGTCCGACCGATCGAGCGCCGATATTGCTCGGTGCGAGAGCCCGGCTCCCGACAACACAAGCAGAACCGCGTCCCTACGACCGAACAACGCCTGCATCGATCCCGCCGAGGGTAGCGCCGAGGCCAGTCCCCAGTAGTGTTCGGCGCGGCGTGCCGTTCGTGCGGACCGCCCGGAATCGAGCGCCATTCGCAGTGCTGTCGTACGCCCGGGCGGAGTATGTCCAGAATCGAGATGTCGGCGGTTGATCGCGGCGACCCTGCGGAGCTGCACAGCGTCACTCGCGGGGTTCGCAGTCAGAAAGTTCACCAGTGTGATCGGCGAGGCAGGCAGTGGCTCGACCTCGGTTGCAATGCACCAGTCCTCGAACAGCGCCCACTCGTAGCGGTAACCGCTCGGCGAAGCAGCTATGGGTCGGGTCGCTCCGGCACCGACTCCGCCCTTCTGCACCGACGAAGCACCGGAGTCATCGCGTCGAGCGCCTTCGCCGCGTTCCGCGCGGCCGCTGTGACTCGGATCGACGCCGAATGGACTGGTCACAGCCCGAGGTCGTTCACGGCGTTACCGATCAACGGCGCGTTCTCGCGGGCGTAGATTTCGACCATCCCCGGCGTGCTGTGTCCGGTCTGACGCATGATCGCGTGCGCGTCGGACCCATTACGGAACGCTTGGGTGACGAAGCCGGACCGCAACGAGTGCCCGCCCAACTGAGTAACGAGATCCGCGGCGTATCCAGCCTGACCGGCCCTGCGGCGAATCGCGGCGTGCACCGCAGCACCGGACAGTGCCGTCTCGGACAGGTTGCCGTTCTTCCGGATCGCCCGAAACAACGGCATCCGATGTGCGCAACTGGAACCGGTCCGCGGCAGACGTGCTGATCGAACGGCACGGAACGGGCAAGTGTACGGATCACGGCGACCCGGCCTCCGCTGTCGAACGCAGCGACCACCTGGATCCATCGGATCCACGCGCAGACTGGGCATGAATCGTGATTGGCGGTGTACGGCAACGCTTTCACTGCCCCGGTACCGTCCTGGTCGGTCTTGGATTGTCGCAGGTGCACGTGCGCACCGTCGAGCCGGTCGCGGCGCACGTCCCGACATTCGAGCCCCACGAGCTCGCTGCGCCGAAACGCCCCGGCGTACCCCATCAGCAGCAACGCGGTGTCGCGGCGTTCGAGTACTTCGCTGGCCCACCCGGCTACACCGGCGCGAGCGAGAGCGACGATCGTGGTAATATCGGACGTCAGCAGCGGGGCACGGGGATTGCGTGGCCGATCCCCCGCCGCGGCATAGTCGCGACGAATACCGGCTAGCGTGGCCCGCACCATCTCGTGACCGCAGGGGTTGTCGTGGCCGACCTGGCGATGCCGGTCGGCGATCGCCGCAATCCACTTGCCGAACGTCGCGGCCGCGTACGCCCGCGTCCCGTCGACGGTGAGCGTGTCCGCCGCAGCGACGAGGTAGGCCGCCACTGTCGCGGGATGCGCCGGCAACGCGTGGTGCCCGGCGACGGTGCACCAGGTCTCGAAGCGTCGCCACGCCGAGGAGTAAGCCCTACGGGTACCGGTCGAG
This sequence comes from Rhodococcus sp. IEGM 1341, assembly GCF_030056895.1. Classification (NCBI taxonomy): domain Bacteria; kingdom Bacillati; phylum Actinomycetota; class Actinomycetes; order Mycobacteriales; family Nocardiaceae; genus Rhodococcus; species Rhodococcus sp. IEGM 1341. Next base: position 107,744 of record NZ_JASHKV010000005.1, read on the forward strand.
CGCGATGCCGCCACCGACCGCTCGATCCGAGCAGCAACCTCAGGCGACAGGTCTGGAAACACCGCCGCGGCACCCGGCAAAACGACCGGAACAATGTTCGAGCCGTCTACGAGCTGGCGTTTCATCATGGGCAGGACTGTATCGGGCACCTCCGACACGGTTCTCGGACTGGAAACACGCTCACCAGGTGTTTCGTTCGAGACGGTGCGGGAAGGAAAATTCTCGTCGGTCACCGCACACAAACCGTGGGTGACTACAGGAGGCGATTGATTTCCGCGTAAGTCGGCGTAGAGAAACGTGTGGTGATCTAGCGCGCTTCAGTCCCAGTCCAATCGAATGCCGAGCTCGACGAAGGCATAGGCCAGCTCGTCGACGTCTTCTTCGGTGCGGCACCCCGTTCGAGCGAATCCGAACAGAGATCGGGCGGCGTCGCTGTCGACGCGGGCGGCGGCGACAGCGGCATCGATCGCCGCAATCACACCGTCCCAAGCGCTGCGGGTGGGTACCGGACTGCGAGACCCCGTCGGAGGGGTCCCCGGATCGACCGGCTCGTACCGTCGCGGGCGCAGCAGGCAGGCGTCAGCTCCGCTCGCGGTTATCTCATCGTTCTCCACCGCGATGATCGCGGTCGCGGCAGCAAACAAAACGTTCGCTTGCTCGTCCCACGGCAGTTGCTCGAACGGAACCCACGATGTCCGCAGCGGGCGGGAACAACCGGTGGACTTCCAGATCGCGCTCAGTGGCTTCGCCCACCATCCAGTGCGGACCAGCGGTGTCGATACCTCATCGACGACGGTGCGCAGCAGCCTGAACCACACTGCTGCCTGAACACGGCCCGCGACGAGCTCGACCGACCCGCTCGTCATGGCGGCGGCTGTGCGCCGGTCGATTTCTGCGACGACTGCTGGTACCGGTATCGGTGGTGCGTGTTCGTCCGAGCCTGCTGGTGTTCTGTCCCAGAACACCAGTCTCCCGGGTATCACAGCGCAGAATTCGAGCCGGCAGAGATGCTTGGTGCAGCTGGTCAGCATCGGGTACTGATGAGCCATCATGACCGCGATATCGGCGTCGGTGTCGAGGGCGTCGATGCACAAGGGGCATGCCCGCGTATCGAGCTTGCTCACCCAGGGAAGCCATGTGCCGGCTGCCGGTGTGCGTCGACGCCGATCTGCCATTGCCAGACCCGGTGGCAGTAGGACAGAGAACTGGTGGACGTAGGTGTCGAAGTCGCATTCACTGGGGTCGGTGCTGTCGAGCAGCCAGGGCGTGCAGCCCGCCAACGTCATCTCCCGCAGCCGTTCCGCAGTAGAGGTGCTCCTCTGGGCGAGCGCGTTCAATATCGGCTCGGGTGTGTAGCGGTCCAGGTCCACGCCCGAGGTGTCGACACCGAGCCCGTCGAGGAGGTCCGCGGCGGTGATCGACGAATACAGTGCGGTGGTCCGGGCCAGCCACGACGTCAGAGTCTCGCCAGGTAGTGGTTGCGGGTGCAGCGGCCACGGCGGATGCGCACTGTGGTCGAGCGCTGTGCGTGCTGCGGGGGCATCGGCTGGTGTCATGCCAGGTGCCGTTCGAAGTGGCGGCGGCGTTCGGTGGGCCCGGAGTAGGCGGTTTGGGTCAACACCTGTGAGGTGATTGATTCCTTCCCGGCTTCTATTGCGGTCACTGCGGCCGCGGTCAACAGCGTGGCCAGTTCGCCGATGGTGCCCTCACACCGGGTGAGGAGGTAGTCGGTCATCTCCGTCGATGTCAGGTGAGAGGGCGCACGCAACGGGAAGCTGGCGGTGAAGCTCGCCAGCAGGGAGCGGGTGTCGGTGTCGTTGGTCCAGATCGGCAGCGTCATGGGGTGAAATCGGTTCTCCAGCTGTGGATCGCTGCGGATCGCGAGGTACGCCTCTCGGGTGCCGACTCCGACGAGAGGGATCCGCAGTTCGTTGCCCAGAAACCGCAACAGGTTCAGGAATTCTCGGCGTACGTTGTCGCGGCCGGCGAGGACGTTGTGGAGCTCGTCGATGATCAGCATCCGAACTCCTGTCGCTCGCAGCAGCGTGATCGCTTGCTGTTCGAGTTCGTGGACTCGGTTCCGTGGGCGGATCGGCGTTCCGAGTGCGGCGAGCATCGCCAGGTAGAACCGTGCGGGTGCTGAGTCCGGAGGCATCTGCATACACAACATCGGTATCTGTTCGCGATCGGGCAAGCTGACAGTGGGGTGTGCACGGCGGAACTTCTCAACGATCATCGACTTGCCGTTGTTCGTCGGTCCGATCAGAAGCATGTTCGGCATTCGTTGTCGATCCGGCCACCCCAGCAGCGTCTCGAGGTGCTCGATGACCGACTGTGCACGCGGATACCCGATCCACCGTTCGGTGCGAATGTGCCTGATGCGTTGCGCTGCAGGCAGAATCGCGATCGATCTGACCGAACTTCGTAGGTGGGTGAGGTCTGCACTACCGGGGTCGATGTCTTTGCCGATACGGTCGGTGCCGTGGCCTTCGGGAGCGCTTCGGGGGTCGTTGTTCACCGTTTCACCACTCTTCGATGTCGTCGAATAGTGGAACCGACACGTCGTCGGTGCCTGGATCGTGCTCGGGCGGGCTCTGCGCGGCCGGTGGTGTGGTGACGCTGCTCAGATGAGAACGGCGAGTGCGATTACGTCGGGCTCGCTTGGTGTCCCTCTGTGCAGAGGTGGCTATCTGACGCATCTGCTCGATCATCGCGAACAGCGAGTGTTCATCAATGCTCGCTCGGCCGTGTTCTCGAAGGCGCGTGACCGCTGCTCGGTGTTCCCACGATGTCACCGCCGGATGCGACATCGTCCGGTACGGCACCTCGACATACCCGCTGCCGCTGTCGGGGTCCAGGACCCACACCCTGCTCAGATCTCGTGGATCACGTCGGATCACGAACTGACCCAACTTCTCTCGTCGAGCGATCCATGGTTTCAAGGCATTGGAGAAGTACTGGATGTGGTCGATGACGAACCCCGTCCGAGTCAGGCGGCGCCGCATGACCGGAAGGAAGTCCACCAGGAATGCGGTCTCGTCCACCACCGTCGACTTCGACAGAGCAGTGTCGGCGTCGGTGCTGCTGGCCCACTGCGCAGCCGGGCTCCGGCTCAGGCCGGTGTGCACGTCCGCGTGATACGCCGCGATCGCGAGAATCAGCCAGCGTTCCAATTCTCGCAACGTCAGCGCTGCTGTGCCCTCCGAATCGTAGCTGCCCCGCTGCGTCGGGTTCGAAAACGTGGTGCCGGGTAGTTCGTGGACCTGGGTCATGACGGTGCCGATGATGCGTTCGACGATCCCGCCGTAATGCGGCCTGCCGGGTGGGCGGTAGCCGAGGTCGATGCCGTGCTGCTCGCAACCGCGCCGTAGCGCTTCGCTTTTGAACTCGGAGGCGTTGTCGACGTACAAGGCGCGCGGCTTTCCGGCCATCGGCCACCGCACATCCGCGCCGAGGCCCAGTGCGTCGATCCATACGCTCTTGTCCGAGCACACCCTGCCCAGACACAATCCGACCGACACTGCGGACGGCGGATCGAGTGTGACGACGAAGCCCGGCACGCAGCGGCTGAAGACATCGATAGCAATCGTGAGATATGGACGTCCGATCGGCACCCGGTCGTATTCATCGACGATCATCAGATCGACCACGGTGTGATCAATCTGGACTTGCTGGAGAACCGCCGTCACCGGCGGCGGGACATCGCCCGCGGACTGCCGCGATCGGGCGGCGTCCGGTCCGCCACGTGACCGTGCGACGCGGCCCGGGTGCATCGCTGCGATCCGCGCGGTGACTGTGTTGCGGGCTGGGATAGGGAATCCCGCACGGTGACAGGCGAGCGCGATACGTCGATGCAGTGCTGCGACACTGAGCTTCTGGCGAGCCAGAAACTCGCGGTTGATGTGCTCGGCGATCACTTCTTCCACCTCGGTCGGCATCCGAGAGCGGCCGCGCCCGCCTACAGGAGCGGAGACCAACAGATCTGTGACCGACCCTCCCCCATTCCGGAGCCTGGACAGCAGCACGTACACACGCCGCGGCGAGACCCCCAACTGCTGCGCTGCATCCTCCACCACTGCGGTACCGATCGAGGATCGATCCACTAGTTCGCTGAGCACTGCGAACCGTGACCGTGCCTGCTCCCACTGCTCCGCCGACGCGGTCAGCACACCAGTCTCGGCGACATCGAACTTGTCCGCGTCCATCGCAGCCTCCGAACGCCCGGCCTGCGTGACCGACCGATTGTGCAGTCCACTTCTGCACTCAGAATGTCAGAAGACGACTGCAATCGGAGGTAAAACCCCAGGAATTTATGACGCCCACTTCTGAAACTGACATGGGTAATCCTGTCAGTTTCAGGAGTCGCGTTCACTGTGTCAGAAGTCGAATGCACTGAGCGCCAGCAATTGAGGTGGGTTCGGCTCCTCTCCTCCGGCCCGTCGGCGTTAGTGTTGCCTATGAGCATGTCGAAAGTGGTACCTGCGCTGCCGGTACGAGACATCGACACCGCTGTAGAGATATACGTCCGCGCGTTCGGCTTCACGACCCGGTACACCGACCCGACTTTCGCGAGGCTTACCCGCGACGACGTCGAGATCCACTTGTGGGCCGCCGACGACGACAGCTGGAATACCCGTTCAGACCCTGCGGCATGGCCGGTATGCAGCGGAGCCGAGACGTTCCTTGCCGGCACAGCCAGCTGCCGCATCGCCGTGGACGAGATCAACGACCTTTACGCCGAGATGTCCCGCGCGGGAGTTCTCCATCCCGCAGACGCGGGTCGTCCCGTCTCGACGGACTGGGGAACGACGGAGTTCGCAACTGTCGACACCGACGGCAATCTGATCACTTTCCATACCAATGAAAAAAGCCAACACGAGCCCGCCACGGCAAGCAACGGCGCACCCTGACCCCACCCTCGAGCAGAAACTCGATGACCCGGACGCCCGTCGATGCGCTACGCGTGTGAAATAAGCGCATGCTCGACACGTCCACCCGCGCGCAGTCAGGCCACGGTCAGATAGATCAGTGCAATGTTGAGTGCGACGACGATTCCCGCGATGAGCCATGCCGCGTATGCCGTGATCCGGTGATTGACATCGCCGCCCATCAGGATGCGGTCCGAGGTGAACCGCACCAAGGGAATCAACGCAAACGGAATACCGAACGACAGCACGACCTGCGAGACGACCAGTGCCCGACTGGGGTCGACTCCTGCTGCCAGAATTGCCAGTGCGGGAACAAGTGTCACCAGTCGTCGCACCAGAATCGGAATGCGCTTACGTAGTAGCCCATCCATGATCATCGCGCCGGCGTACGCCCCGACCGATGTCGATGCAAGGCCCGAGGCCAGCAGGCCCACCGCGAACAGCAGTGCTACCACCGGCCCCAGAGTGTCCCCTACTGCTGCGTGGGCTCCTTCGATGGAATCGACGCCCTCGCGGCCCCCCAATGTCGATGCCGCCAACAGCAGCATCGACATGTTCACTGCACCGGCCAGCAGCATCGCCAACCCGACATCGATCCGGGTGATCCGCAACAACCGCTGACGGACAGGCCCTGCCTCGGGGTGTCCGTGCCGGTCACGTGCTAAACCGGAGTGCAGGTACACCGCGTGCGGCATGATCGTCGCACCGAGCATCGCGGCGGCGATCAACACGCTTTCCGCGCCGTCGAACCGCGGAATCAGACCGGCCGCGGCCTCGGTGAACGATGGCGGTTCCACGACGACGCTGGCAAGAAATCCGACGGCGATGACACCGAGTAGCCCGAGAATCACGAACTCGAAGGGCCGTTGGCCCCGGCGATCCTGGACCATCAGCAAGATCATCGATACGGCCCCGGTGATGAGGCCGCCGATCAGGAGCGGCAGGTCGAAGAGCAGGTAGAGGGCGATCGCACCGCCGACGATTTCGGCGAGGTCGGTCGCCATGGCGACCACTTCTGCTTGCCCCCAATATGCCAGTCGCACAGTCCTGCTCGACTTCTCGCGAACGACTTCGGGCAGTGTCATTCCGGTGACGATGCCGAGTTTGGCGGAGAGGAACTGGACGAGACCGGCCATCACGTTCGCGGCAACGATCACCCAGACCAGCAGGTATCCGAACTGCGCCCCGGCGCTGACGTTGGAGGCGACATTGCCGGGGTCGACGTAGGCGATCGCTGCGACGAAAGCGGGTCCGAGCAGAACGAGGCCCGACCGAAACCTCGAGGGCGGCCGAGACGATCGGCGCTGCAGCACAGACATGACCACACCCTCCGGCACCAACAGTATGTCAGGACCCTGAAAATATAGTTCGGCTACCCGAACAATGCAATGCGGCGTGGTGGTTCGGCGACATCTCGATCAGATGGGCAGGATCACTGCACTGACGAATTCGTTGCGGATCCAGGCGATGAACAATCCCCATACTCCGGTCAGCAGAGCGATGCCGACGGCGATCATGATGACACCGCCCGCGACCTTGATCTTCTGTGAGTTCCTCCGAAGCCACCCCACCCCGCGCATCGCCGAACTCGAACCGAACGCGAGGACGACGAACGGTAGGCCGAGCCCCATGCAGTACGCGACGATGAGAGTGACCCCGCGAGCTGCGGTTGCACCTTCGGTTCCTGCCGCAACAGACAGAACGCCGGCGAGGGTGGGACCCAGACACGGTGTCCAGCCGAGCGCGAACACACCGCCGAGCAGCGGCGCTCCAGCGAGGGACGAGATCTGCTGAGGTGCGAATCGGGTGTCGCGTTGCAGAACGGGTATCAATCCGATGAACGCCGCACCCATGATGATCGTGATGACGCCGCCGACTCGTTGGAGTACTTGCTCGTTGATGCGCAAGGTGCCGATGACTCCGAAGATCGAGGCTGTGGCGAGGACGAAGACGATCGTGAACCCGGCAACGAACAACGACGCTGCGCCGGCCACACGCCAGCGATTCGCCAGCTCCGTCGACGAGGTGCCGATGGTCGAGGTGCCGGGCGATCGGGTATCGGCTGATTGGGCGTCGGCACCGGCGATTCCTGCCAGGTAGGACAGGTATCCCGGCACCAGCGGCACCACGCAGGGTGAGGCGAACGAGACCAACCCGGCGAGCGTGCATGCCGCGATCGCGAGCAGCAGTGGCCCGCTCGATGCCGCGTTCTGGAAGGCCGACCCGATGTCCTGGGCGAGAAGAGTCGTCATTCCGCGGCTATCCGTTCGACGACGGGAAGGAGATCGTCGGTGAGCAGGGCGCGCATGAAGACCGCGGCCACGCGGTGCTGACGGTCGAGTACCAGCGTCGAGGGGATCACGCTGGTCGGGTAGTTCCCGCCGAGGGCGACCAGTGTCCGCATCGAAGGGTCGTAGATCGAGGGGTAGGAGACGTCGTTGTCGACGACGAAGTCCTGCGCTTTGTCCTTCTGTGGATCTCTGACGTTGAGACCGAGGAACTGCACGCCGCGCTCGCGGGTGGTCTCGTAGACCTCTTCGAGGTCGTCGGCTTCGCCGCGGCAGGGGCCACACCACTGACCCCAGAGATTGATCACCACCACCTTGCCGTCGTAGTCCGACAGAGCGGTCGTCTTGCCTTCCTCCATCAGATCGGGGCCGGCGAGTTCGCCTATGGTACCGCGTGTTTCGGGGGGATCGTAGACGATGTCGGTTCGACCGCCGGGGGCGACGAAGTCGAAGCTACCTCCCGTGGATGCAGCCTGTGCGCCGTCGGAGCATCCGGAGATCAGTAGTACGACGGCAAGAATCGATCCGATTGCCGCGGTGGGCGTGGTGCCTTGACGGCGCGCACCGACCCACACTGGTGGGAGACGTGTCATGAGGTGAAATCCTTTACTGCAGTGCGGATCTGGTCTGTCATCTCGAACACCGTCGGGTCGGTGACGCGCTCGATCGTTCCGTCCGGGCGGAGGAGAAAGCTCAAGGGAAGGACCGGCGGTGCCGAGAGCGCGTCCAGGACGCTGCCGCCGTCGATGTAGTTCGGATAGCGGACGCCCAGTTGCGTGACCAGCGCGGCCGCGTCCGCGGGCCGGTCCTCGACGTTGATTCCGATGACTGGGATCGCGTCGGGTTCTGCGGCGTAGGCATCGACTACGGGCATCTCGGTGCGGCACGGGCCGCACCAGGATGCCCACAGGTTGATCAACGTCACCTCACTGCCGAGAACGTCGGCGAGATCGGCATCGCTGTCGCTGTCGCTGCCGATGCAGCGCGCTATCACTCCCGCCAGCGGACCGCCTTCGCGCGGTACCGGCGGCGGACACAGCGGTAGCGCTGTTGCTCGTGCCGCGTCACCTGGTGGGCGGGACCGTGCGGGTTCGGATACGACCGGCGCGGCATTGTCGGCGATGGCCTCTGACGGGCCGCGCTCGATGCCACCGGATCGTGGCCACAGTGCCGCGATCATTGCGACCATAAGCACGAGCATCACCACCGTTCCGCTGCCTCTCATCGCTTCGACTGTCCGCACCGCGGGCACCGCGCACGAGGCGAACACATGTCGCCGGTCATAGCAGTGTCGACCAATACGACCAGAAGCGCTGTGCGATAAGAGCAATCACCGTCAGGTACCACACGGTCAGTGGAATCGAGTGATTGCGCATCAACACTCCCACCCACTGCCGCCGGCCCGCACTCGGAGCCCCGCGGTCGAGGTTGCGCAGCGTGACGTACCAGAAGATCGGTACGGTGACCGCCCACACCGCCATGCAGTACGGGCACAGGGCGCCGATGTCGTACAGGCTCTGCGCGATCAGCCAGTGCACGAAGACTGCGGCAGCAGTGACACCGACCTGCATCGCACCCCAGAACCACTGTGCGAACACCGCACCGGCGAGAAGGCCGGCACCCACTGCCGCCACGACGGCGAAGCCTGCGATCCCGAGAAGGGAATTGGGAAATCCGAACGCAGACGCCTGCGGGGTGTCCATCACCGATCCGCAGTTGAGCACCGGGTTGATGCTGCAGGTCGGGGCGTAGGCGGGATCGAGCGCCAGAGCGAACTTCTCCACTGTGAGCACGAACGCGGCGGTCAGTCCGATCAGGCCGCCCACCAACAGCAGCCAGGGCAGGCTTCGAGCGAACGGTCCGCTGCGTCGGGTGAGAGCGGCTGCGGGGTCAGCCGAGTGCAGCGTCGAGGGCATCGGCGAGGTCTCCGTACGTGGTGGGTTCGATCTTGGTGCCGTTGAGGAAGAACGTCGGTGTGCCCTGCACGCCGAGCGCGATCCCGTCCGCGACGTCGGCCTCGATGCGCGCGAGCGTCGCAGGGTCGGTGTAGGCGGCATCGAAGGCGCTCATGTCGAGCCCTTGCTCGACGGCGAAGCTGCGGAACAACTCGTCCTGCGGAACCTGCTGTTCGCCCCACTGCGCCTGCGTTTCGTACATGCGTTGATACATGGCCTCGAATCCGCCCTGCTGGGCCGCGGCTTCGACTGCGCGTGCGGCTCGTTCGGCATTGAAGTGGGAGGCGATGGGAAAGTAGCGGGCCACGAAGCTCACCCGGTCGCCGTACTCTTCACGCAATTGCTCGATCGCCGGGTAGGCCGATCGGCAGGCCTCGCACTCGAAGTCGAGGAACTCCACGAACGTGACCCGGCCGTCGGGCACCGAGTTCAACCGATGACTGTTCTCGCGCACCGCAATCGAGGCAGGGTCGGTCGCGGCCTGCTCGGCGGCGGCAGCATCGGGGGACCCCGATCGATCCACCATCAGAAATACAGCCAACGCGGCGGCGAACACGATCACCAGGGACAAGGAAATCTTCAACGCTCGGCTCATACAACTACCTTCTCGATTCGTTCGGACTGATCAATGGGCCCGATATGGGCGTTTCGACTCGTTATGACACTAACAATCGTACGAACGTTGACCAAAGCCCTTCCCTAACGATCGCATGATTGTTAGATTGTGACCATGGCCTTGGAACCTCTGGACTCGTGCGATCTGTTGTGTATGGACCTCCCTCACGCCGAGAGGGTTCGCGCTACTCTGCCCGCGCTCGGCGATATCGAACCCGTCGCCGACGCTGCCCGAGCATTCGGCGACCCCACCCGACTGACCATCGCGCTCGCGTTGAACGCCGGCGGGCAGATGTGCGGCTGCGACATCGCGTGGATCGTGGGACAGAGCCAGAAGCTGGTCTCCCACCATCTCCGCAAACTCAAAGCCGCGGACGCCGTCACATCGAACAGAGAGGGAAAGTTGGTCATGTATGCGCTCACCGACCGCGGCACCCGACTGCTCGCGACACTGACCGAGGTACTGCCCACCGCCTCGACCGCCACTGATCTCACCGGGGTAGATCATGGTTGACGCGTGCTGCGGACCTACCCCGGCAGCGCCGACCACCGAATCCACTGCTGACGGTGCGGGCACGGGAGGTCCGGCTCCGACCGATGCACTCCCGAGGTTGTGGCAGGTCCGCGAGCTGCAACTCGCGTCGGCCGCCGCGATCATCCTGGGCGCATCGTGGTTGCTCGGTCGAACGGGTGCCGATGCGGTTGCGACCGTCGGCGCTCTGATCGCTGCCGCGATCGCCGCCGTCACCTTCGTTCCCGCGACGGTGAGAAATCTGCGCCACGGACGCATCGGTGTCGGCACGCTGATGACGATCGCGCTCCTCGGTGCCATCGCATTGGGCCAGATCCCCGAGGCCGCGATGCTCGGTATCTTGTTCTCCGTCGCCGAGGGACTCGAGGAATACGCGGTCACCAAGACCCGCCGCGGACTGCGCGCACTCCTGTCGTTGGTGCCGCCGACGGTATCTGTCCTGCGCGGTGGAACCGAGCAGGCCCTGTCCCCCGACGAGGTCGTGATCGGGGACATCATGGTGCTGCGGCCGGGTGAGCGAGCTGCCACGGACGGCACCATCGCTCGCGGTTCGACGAATCTGGACGTGTCTGCGATCACCGGCGAGTCCGTGCCCATCGAAGCCGGTGTCGGTGACGAGGTGCATGCCGGTGCCATCAACGGCGGCGGGGCCATCGAGGTCACCGTCACCGCGCCGGCATCGGAGAGTTCGCTTGCTCGCATCGTCCGCATCGTCGAACAGGCCCAGGACCGCAAAGGGGCCGGCCAACGGCTGGCGGACCGTATCGCACGTCCGCTCGTGCCCTCGATCATGATTCTCGCCGTACTCGTCGCTGGCGTCGGTGCGGTGCTCGGTGACCCCATGTTGTGGCTCGAACGCGCACTGGTGGTCCTGGTCGCGGCATCACCGTGCGCGTTGGCCATCTCGGTGCCGCTGTCGGTGGTGGCGGCGATCGGGGCTGCGAGCCGCAACGGGGCATTGATCAAAGGCGGTGCAGCAGTGGAAGAGCTGGGCCGCATTCGCGTCGTCGCCTTGGACAAGACCGGCACCCTCACCGCAGGACGACCGGAGGTCGTCGACGTCGTCACCGCTGCGGGAATCAGCCGCGACGACGCGCTGGCCGTTGCTGCTGCGCTCGAAGCGCGCAGCGAGCATCCACTCGCCCGCGCCGTACTGGCCTCCGTATCAACCGTCGCGGCAGCCGATGATGTCACTGCCATCGCCGGGCACGGCCTGACCGGCACCCTCGACGGAGCCCCGATCAGGCTCGGGAAACCGAGCTGGTTCGACACACACCCCAGCTCCGAGGAGTTCCACGCCGACGTCGCTCGTCTCCAAAGCAGCGGTGCCACAGTCGTTCTCGTCGAACGCGCCGGAGTTCTGATCGCTGCGATCGCCGTCCGCGACGAACTGCGGCCCGAGGCCGCCGAGGCTGTCCGCCAACTCACCGCGCTCGGTATCGACACTGCGATGCTCACCGGCGACAACGCGCTCACTGCGCAGGCCCTGGCGACCCAGGCGGGCATCACCGCCGTCCACGCCGAACTACTGCCCGAGGACAAAGCGGCCCTGCTGACCGACATCGCGGCCGGACGCAAGATTGCCATGGTCGGCGACGGCATCAACGACGCTCCTGCCTTGGCGACCGCAGATGTCGGGATCGCCATGGGCGCGATGGGAACCGACGTTGCCATCGAGACCGCCGATGTTGCCCTCATGGGTGAGGACCTCCGGCATCTACCGCAGGTGCTGGCCCACGCTCGACGCGCCCGGCGCATCATGATCGAGAACATCGCCTTGTCGATTGCCATCATCGGCGTGCTCGTCCCACTGGCTGCTACCGGTGTCCTGGGCTTGGCCACCGTGGTGCTCGTCCACGAACTCGCCGAAGTCCTGGTCATAGCCAATGCGATTCGCGCCGCCCGCACCACCCCCTTGGACGGTTTCGTGCCCCCGCCCGCGGCGTCCGGTGCCCTCAACGTCACGATCGCACCCGCAGCGGCCTTCGAGGATGCCTGCTGCGCTCCGGCTCCGACGCCGAGGAACACCGCACCTCTCGCATCTGGGAACCCACTGGCCTCCACCACCACAACGTCACCATCGGCGATCGGAGCAGACGATGGCAGCTCCGGGTGCTCGGATGGATGTACCTGCTGCACATCGACCCCCGCGCACGGCGAACTCTTCCGCGGACAGCGGTAGAGACCTGTGAGAGGTGATCGAACTGCACGCAGGCTCTACGAGATCGAAATGACCGCAGCAGCAGGGGCATCGACAACAGAGGTGCGCTGGTACCACCTCGAACGAGCACACATCCTCTCGCAGCCCTATCCGTGGTTGCATACTCGCAACCACGCCGCGATGTTGAAAGCTGCGGTGACAGAACATGATCGGCGCGAATCCTGGGGCCAGTTGATTCGGATCGTGGTCGCTGCTCCAGGATCGTGGTCGGGGCGATACCCGGCCGGTAACACCGGCCGGGTCGAGGCGGGACTGATGTCGCCGATGCCCATTCCGCAGGACCTTGCGGACGCGCTGGGGGGCACGTAGCGGGAGTCATCAGTTCAGGCCTGCGTAGGAGTGCAGGCCGGAGACGACCATGTTGATGATGAACAGGTTGAACAGCATCGCCACGAATCCGGCGATGTTGATCCATGCTGCGCGGGTGTTGCGCCATCCGCTGGTGGCGCGGGCGTGCAGGTAGGAGGCGTAGACGATCCAGGTGATGAAGGAGACCGTTTCTTTCGGGTCCCAGCCCCAGAATCGGCCCCATGCGGCTTCGGCCCAAATGGCACCGAGGATGACGCCGACGCCGAAGAGTGGAAATGCGAAGATCGTGGTCTTGTACGCCAGGATGTCCAGTGTCTGCGCGGAAGGCAGACGGGCGACGATTCGGCTCATTCTGCTCCCCGAGGCCTCGGGATGCTTCATGCGGATCAGGAACAGCGCGCTCGCAACCCCGGAGATCAAGAACACCCCGCTGCCGAGCGAGACGATCGAGACGTGCACCGGCAGCCAGTACGACTGCAGTGCCGGTACCACCGGTGCTGCGTCGGCGTACAGCACGGTGCCGGCGACGAACAGGAGGATCAACGTCGGCACCAGGACGAACAACCACAGGGTGCGCAGTTGCTTGGAGCGCAGCACCACCAGTGCAGCCAGTACACCGGCCGCGCAGGTGACCGAGACGAATTCGTACATGTTGCCCCACGGCGGCCTGCTGGCGGCGATCCCGCGAAGAACGATCGACCCGACATGCAACGTCAGCGCCACCATCACCAGCCCGAGTCCGGTACGGCCCATGCGTTCGGACGGAACCCGCCGGGGTGCGTCGGGAATGCGTCCGGGCGTCGTCGATGTCACTGCGATCACCCGCGTGCGCAGTCGCTCCATATTGTGCAGCTCCGCGCTACGGGTCGACGCGAGCTGGCCGAGGAATGCGATTGCTGCGAGGAGATAGACCACGAAGGCGGTCTCGAAGCTGATGTCGCTCCAACGAGCGAGGGTGTCGTCGATCGGCATGGTGCTACACCGTTTCTCTGTCGTGGGTCTCGGAGTCGCTCGGGGTTGTCTGCGGCCAGATCTGTGACCGGAGGGTCTGGAATTCGGGTCCCCAGCCGGCGTGATCGGTGCGAGCCAGGCCGCCCATGTCCACTCGCGAGAGTCCGTGTTCGCCAAGGTGGGCCCGGAACCAGACGCGCCGGCGTGTGATGACCAGGGACACCAGCAGTCCGGTCATCATCGTGACCGCGAACACGAGGACCCACCGCTGCGCGGGGTCGTATCCGACCTGGAGATTCGCGAATTCCTTGGCACCGTCGAACCGGACGAGGGTGCCGTCGGAGAGGGTTGTCGATTCTCCGGGCCGCAGGTTGACCCGGTCCTGCTTGACCAGCCGGCCCTGGTTGATCATCTCCTGGTCCAGGGAGAAGATCGACTGCGGGATGCCGGTGTCGAGACCGGTGTCGCCCTTGTAGATGTCCACTGCCACAGCGGGATCGACCAATTCCGGGAAGCGGGAGGAGAGCAGATTTCCGTTGAATTGCGCGGTGGGCGCGAAGAGTCCTTCGATGGCGATCTGGCCTCGGCGGCGTTCGTCGGCGGTGGCGTAGGTCCCCCCGGGTGGGTCGAATCGCAGCGCGCCGCTGCTGAGGAACGTGGTGGCGTCGTCGGGGCGGAACTGCAGGGCTTCGGTGCGGGTCTGGCCGTCGGGGAAGGTGACGGTGAATTCGGGGGCGTAGCCGTGTCCGGTGAGGTATATGCGTTCGTCGCCGAGCCGGAGGGGTTCGTTGACTTTGAGTTGATAGTCGCGCCAGGTGTCGGCGGCGATGTCGTCGGCGCTCTGGTAGGAGATGTTCGAGGTGAACATCTCGGCCTGACCGTTCTCGAGGTAGTCGGCGGTGAAGTCCTTGACCCGGATACAGAACGGCTCGAGTCCGGTGCCGTCGGTGCTGTTGCCGGCGCGGAAGGAGTCGTAGACGGCGGGAGAGGTGTTGCAGAAACCGGGTCCGTTGTCGGCGATGACGATGACCGAGCCTTCGTAGCCGAACAGTTTGCCGATGGCGATAGCGGCGAGCAGGCCGATCAGCGAGAAGTGGAAGAGCAAGTTCCCGGCTTCGCGGGTGTAGCCCTTCTCGGCCGAGAGAGTCAGTGCGCCATCGGGCTCGGGTCGAACGACGGTGCGCCACCCTTTCAAGTGCGGCGCGATGTCGGCGATCACCTTCTCGGGGTCGCCGGCGAGGGTGCCCGAATGATGCAACGGTAGTCGGGTGAGGTTTCGAGGCACTCGAACAGGTTGTGCGCGAAGAGCTTTGCCGTGCTCGATCAACCGGGGAGTCAGACAGCCGATCAGGGACACGAACAGCAGGACGTAGATCGCGGTGAACCAGGAACTTGCGAACACGTCGAACAGTTCCAGCGTGTCCATCACCGGCCCGAGAGCCGGGCGCGCGGCGATGTAGGCATCGACGGCCTGGGTATTGAGATTGCGCTGCGGCAGCAAAGCGCCGGGGATTGCTGCGGCGGCGAGGAGGAACAGCAGCACCAGCGCTGTACGCATCGACGTCAGTTGTCGCCACCGGTTGCGCAGCATCGCCACTGTTCTGCGCACCAGTCCCGGCGAGTGGGCACGGGGGTGTTCGTCGATCGTCATCTCCGCACGCCCTTCACCGACCACCATCTAAATACTACGCGACATAGTAGTTTGGGGGTTCGGTGTGGTGGAGCGTGGTCGGCGCAGCAGCGAGAACGCCAGTGCCGCAACAACGCCGGTGGCGGCAATCCATTCCGGAACGCTGCCGGTGATCGTCGCCGGGGTGAGCGTGGTACTCAGCGAGACCTCGGTGACGACAGCTGCGGGGGTGAACAGCTCCGTGCGCTCGACGACCTCCCCGCGTGCATCGATGACGGCGCTGACTCCGCTGGTGGCCGAAACGACGACGCTGCGCCCGTGTTCGACCGCTCGTACCCGCGACATGGCGAGTTGTTGATAGGTCATGTTCGTCCGACCGAAGGTGGCGTTGTTGGTGGGCACTGCGATCAGCTGGGCACCGGCGCGAACGGAGTCGGTGAGCAACGAGTCGAAGGCGACCTCGTAGCAGGTGGCCACCGCCACGGGCACTCCGGCGACGTCGACGACACCGTCACCCTGACCCGGAACGAAGCGTCCTGCTTGGGCGGCGTAGGGAGAGAGTGCGGTGACGATCGTGCGGAGCGGCAGGTACTCCCCGAACGGCACCAGTTGCCGCTTGTCGTGCATCTGTCCGGGCCCGGTGGCGGGATCCCACACGATCGAGGTGTTGCTCGTGGTGCCGTCGCCCTGGCGTAGTACTGTGCCGACGAGAATGGGCACACCGACGGCGCGGGCTGCGGCGTCGATTCGTGCGGCGGCATCGGGGTTGCGCAGGGGATCGATGTCGGAGGAGTTCTCCGGCCAGATGACCAGATCGGGTGCGCGTACGCGGCCGGAGTCGATGTCGTCGGCGAGCTCGATGGTGCGCTGAACGTGGTTGTCGAGCACTGCTCGTCGTTGGGCGTTGAAGTCGAGACCGAGCCGCGGCACGTTGCCTTGCACCAAGGCGACGGTGACCCTGTCCTGCGGCGGCGGAGCGAACAGTGGGGCCACCACCGTGAGCGCCCCTACAGCAGTGGCCGCACCGATGCACGACGCTGCTGCAGTTCTGCGGGTGATGCGATCGGAAGCGATGGCACCGGCCAGAGCGGACCCGATCAGCACCACGACGAACGACAACCCCGGCGCGCCGATCAACGCAGCCAGAGGCAGCAGCGGACCGTCGGATTGACCGAATGCGATGCGGCCCCAGGGGAATCCGCCGAACGGGATCCGAGATCGTGCCGCTTCAATCGCCACCCAGGCGCTCGCCACCCAGACCGGCCCCCACGGCAGTCGCGACATCCGATCCGCCACTGCGCCGAACATCGCCACGAAGAGGGCTTGAACGACAGCCAGCGCCAGCCACGGCACCGATCCGACATACTCCCCCACCCACGGCAGCAGAGGCACGAAGAACGCCGAGCCGGCAACGAAGCCGTAGCCGGCCCCCGCACGCGCCCCTCGCCCGCACACAGCCAACAGCAGCATTGCAATTGCTACCGGAGCGAGAAACCACAGATCTAGGGGCGGGAACGTGGCGTACATCGCCAGCCCCGAAGTTGCCGCTGCGGTCAGACGTGCCCAGGTTCGGGGCCCTTCACCTCGACTTGTCCGATACAGCCGCCACACTCGACCTCGGTCGACGCAGGACGGTCCGGGCCCGGGTTCGGCATCGGGCATCGCCCTCATGACGAGGGTGCCGCCGCCCTCACGGCGACACGACGCATCGGGTGGCGGAGAAATCGACGGTATTCATCAACTACTATGGTGCATAGTATTTCAAGTGTTGGCAAATCCGGGGTCACCTGCACCGTCTGCGGTGCACCCGGACGTACGCACGGTGTACACCCGAGAACGAGGACCAGTGACCCGCTCCCCCATCGCCACCGCTCGGCTCCGCGCCGCCGCAACCGCCCTTGTCCTGGCTCTGGTCGCTGCCGCTCTACTGGTCGACTACTGGGCGCAGGCGGCGTTGCCCGGCTCGACGATTCCGCTGCGGATACTCGAGCTGCGACTGGCCTTCAATCGCGGAATGGCGTTCAGCCTGGGTGATTCTCTGCCCGTGTGGGTCGTCGTCGCCGTGACGGCGTCGATCACCACCGGGTTGGCGATCTACGGGTGGCGTACCGCGCCTCACGCGGGTCCGGTCACCACGGCAGC
This sequence comes from Rhodococcus sp. IEGM 1341, assembly GCF_030056895.1. NCBI lineage: Bacteria > Bacillati > Actinomycetota > Actinomycetes > Mycobacteriales > Nocardiaceae > Rhodococcus > Rhodococcus sp. IEGM 1341. Next base: position 125,315 of record NZ_JASHKV010000005.1, read on the forward strand.
GCTGTCGTTGGTCCTCGCCGGTGCACTCTCGAATGTCCTCGACCGGCTCCTCGACGGCGCGGTCACCGATTACTTTCACACCGGTTGGTGGCCGACATTCAACCTCGCCGACATCTACATCACCTGCGGGGTGGTGCTGATGATCGGGGCGGCACTGTTCACGCGAGAGGCCACAAAGATTACCCCTCGGCCCGCAGTGCCCGACAGCGCCGAATCGTGAACTTGCATGAGATACCTCGGTGCTCGAATCGAATGCCCTGCAGTGCAGACACATTCGCGACAGGACAATCATGCTGATTCGCTCGAACAGTGAGAGTGATCGACACCGGAACGGCTCGAAACATATTCGACCACAACCACCGACAAGCGATCGTCGCCTCTCGCTCACCGAGGCGCACCGAGGCGCACCGAGGGGAACCTGCTGCATGAGCGACAACATCCCGGCGCTACCGCGCCGTATTTTTCTCGCTACGAGCTGCGCTACAGCGTGCCTGGCTGCCGCCGGATGCAGCGTCGGCGAAGCCCCGTCCGGTGAGGACACCGCTTCCGACGGTCCCATCACCTTGTCGGTGAACGATGTTCCTGTCGGCGGTGGAATCGTGCTCGCCGACCGGCAGGTCGTCGTCACCCAACCGGAACCCGGTACCTTCCGGGCCTTCTCGGCTATCTGTTCTCACCAAGGGTGCACAGTGAACCGAGTCCGCAACGGCACGATCGAGTGCCCCTGCCACAACAGTGCCTTCTCGATCACCGACGGGGTGGTCGTGCGCAGCCCCGCTACCGAGCCACTGCCGAACCGCGCCGTGACCAGAACCGTAGATACCCTCACAGTCGACTGATCCATCACCGGGCGGCCGAACATGCGAGGTGGACGGGTTCGGGGTGAACGGTGTCGACCGGGCCGATGTGCGGCAATCGAGGACCCACTCTGTGCCCCCACCCGACTGGTGCCGGTTCCGGTACATCGCTGCCGTGTCGACGACAGCACGGCGTGCCGATCTCGCACCGGGTCGAGACCTGCCTACCAATTGACCTCTCGGCAACGGCCTTCGCCTTCCTGGGGTTCGACCTGCACAGTGGCGTGCTCGAGACCGAACTCGTCGCGGAGAACCTGCTGCGCTGCAGCGAGCACCCGGGGTGTCTCGGCCTCCGGGGCGACCGTCAGATGCGCCGAAGCGACCTCCATCCCCGACGTCAGTGTCCAGATGTGCAGATCGTGTACCTCTTCGACATCGTCGACACCGGTCAGGGCCTTTTCCACGGCGGCGACATCGATGCCCGACGGAGCGTGTTGCAGCAGAATTCGTACGGCATGACGCCCCAGAGTGAATGCACGCGGCAAAACGAACAACCCGATGGCGACCGCGATGACCGGGTCGGCGTACCGCCACCCGAACACGACGGTGACCAGTCCGCTGACGAGCACTCCGATCGAGCCGAGCATGTCCGCCATCACCTCCAGATACGCACCCCGAACATTGAGGCTCTCTTTCGCACCACTACGCAGAAGGAGGAACGCGATGAGGTTCATGGCCAGACCGAGCAGTGCCACCAACATGACCGGAATCCCGGGCACCTCCGGTGGGTTCGTGATGCGTTGCGCGGCTTCGTAGAGAATCCACCCAGCGACACCGAAGAGCAGCACTGCATTGAACAGAGCCGCGAACACTTCGGCTCGATACAGTCCGAACGTGCGGCCGGTCTTGCGAGACTGCCGCTGTGCGAGTGTGATTGCCACGATCGCCATCAAGACCCCGAACACGTCGGTGAACACGTGCGCGGAATCGGACAACAACGCCAGCGACGAGGTGGACAGACCCACTACCACCTGCGTCACCAACGTAACCGCCCCGAGACCGACAGCGATCCACAGTCGCCCGAGGTGCTTACCGGATGCGCTCGCCGGCGATCCCGGCTCTATCCCGTGGCCATGTCCGTGTCCCATCGTGGGTACCCCTTCTCGGCGTGGTTCGATAGCAGGAACACAACATATTGCGATATGCGCATATATGCAAGTGTCGTGTTCGCTGGAAGCTGCTGCCCGCGCGGCCGCACTGCGTCGGCGCAGAACTATGATTCGTAGTAGTTCGATCTCGGTTGCGCGACTTGGTGGCGCAGCCGTGCCGATATTGCCGGCCGACAGTTTTCCCGCCACACATCATCCACGTAAGGGGTGCCGCGTCATGGCCACCGACGACATGGCCACCGAAGCCGCACTCTCGACCCGCGGTCCGGTGAATCGACGCTCCGGTTCGCAGGTGATGCTGCTGTGGGCCGCGATCGCGGCAGTGGTGGCCGCTGTGCTCGCGGCGTTGTCGACGTCGCAGGCGCTGATTCTGCTCGGGCTTCCCGATCCGGGACCGATCACGACCTACGGTATTCCGGCGCTGACCGCGCTCGGAGAGGTAGCCGCGGTCGTGGCGGTGGGGTCGTTGCTTCTCGCAGCGTTCCTCGTTCCTCCCCAAATGTCGGGTGTGCTCGCCATCGACGGGTACATCGCCGTCCGCACCGCGGCGAAGGCCTCCGCAGTGTGGGCGGTGTGCGCGGCGGCGTTGGTGCCGCTGACGCTCTCGGACGCGTCGGGTCAACCTGTCGGATCCGTTGCGGCGCAACCGGTGCAGTTCCTCGGTGCGATCGGCGATGTCGAGGCCTCCACTGCATGGGCCATCACCTCTGCGGTCGCGGCGATCACCGCCGCAGCATGCGCGGCGGTGTTGCGGCATCGGTGGACCCCCGCCTTGTTCGCCCTGTCGATGCTCGCGTTGATCCCGCGCGCGGTCACCGGCCACTCCTCGACCGGCGGCAATCACGACATCGCGACGAACTCGTTGATTCTGCACATCCTCGCTGCCGCTCTGTGGGTGGGCGGACTCCTCGCACTTCTCGCTCATGCGCTGCGCGGGGGTGGACACCTTGCCGTCGCGACCCGCCGCTATTCGACGCTCGCTCTGGTTGCGTTCGTGATCATGGCGGTCTCCGGAGTGGTCAACGCTGCCGTGCGTGTACCCGTGACGTCGCTGTGGGATTCGACGTACGGCGCTCTGATACTGGCGAAGATCGCAGCCCTGGCGATCGTGGGGACCCTCGGGTGGATACAGCGACGACGAACGGTCGGCGCTCTGGCTCACAATCCCGAGAACCGCAGATCCCTGATCACGTTGTCGATGATCGAGACCCTCGTTCTCGTCACCACAGTGGGCCTGGCGGTTGCACTCGGTCGCACTCCCCCGCCCCCGCCGCAGGACGCCTCGCTACCTCAGGCGCACGAAGAGGCCTTGGGCTACGTGTTGGACGGCCCGCCCACCGCTGCGCGGTTGGCGTTCGAGTGGCGTTTCGACCTGGTGTTCGGCTCCGCTGCGGTGATCGCGGCCGTCCTGTACCTGGTGGCCGTGCGGCGCCGCCGGCGGGTAGGCCTGCCATGGCAGAGGCGGTGGACAGCGAGCTGGTTGATGGGCACTGCGGTGCTGCTCGTGGCGACCTCGTCCGGGGTCGGGCTCTACAGCCCGGCGATGTTCAGCGTGCACATGGCGGGACTGACCGCGGTCGCCATCGCCGTGCCGTTGCTGTTGGTCCTCGGCCGACCGGCCACCTTGTTCGCCTCGGTCCTGCCGACCGCGCCGGCAGCCGACGCACCGGGCTCGCGCGAATGGCTCCGGGCTGCATGGCACAGCCGAGCAGCCCGGATCGCGATCCACCCGTGGGTCAGCACCACGGTGTTCCTGAGCAGCTTCTACCTGATCTACCCCGGCGGAGTGTTCGACACCGTCGCCGACTCGCATGTGGCACACATGGTGATGAAGGGCTGGTTCCTGACCGTCGGGATGGTGATGTTCTGGGGCACGGTCGGCGAAGACCCGGTACCGAGACCGATCGCGGGACTGACGAAGTTGCTCGCGAGTATCACCGCGTTGGCCGGGTTCGCATTCTTCCTCGTCGTGACGATCGATCTCGAGACCGCGCTCGGAGCGAGCTTCTACAGCGGACTGCGTCTGGATTGGAACGCAGACCTGCTGGCCGACCAGCGGCGCGGCGGCACTCTTGCGTGGGGCATCGGCGAGTTGCCGTTGCTCGCTGCCGCGGTTCTCGCCGCGGTCCGGTGGTCGGCGGCCGACGAGAGCGCGGCACGGCAACGAGATCGCCGAATCGACGATCAAGGTGATACCGAACTCGAGGCGTACAACACCATGCTCGGTGGCCTGTCCTCTCGGCGCGATCACCCCTGATACCCGAAGAATCCGTTCTCGGTCAGGGACGCCGTAGCCCGCGGGATGTCCTCCGAGGACCGTGACCAGCGGTATGGGCGAATCCGGGTCGAGTGGGATGGAAAAACTATGCTCGATAGTAGTAACCTGTGGCCTGACCGTCACCATTTCGTTATCTCGAGCGAGGCCTCGGCCTCGTAGCCACCAAGGATTGTGATCTTGGCCCGACACCGCACACCCGATCCGATCGACGACGACTGCGCAGCGCCGGCGCGCGGCGGCGTGATCTCGATGCCCGTCGGCACCAGGCCGACGGCGCTCACCGATCGCCCCCGTCATCGACGGGCCGAGTTCGCACCCTCACGTTTTGTGACCGAGTCGCCCGCCGATGCCGGGTACTCCGACACTCTGCCGGAGGACGAGCACACGCCCTCGGCGCTGACGCCCGCACCGGATGGAACCGTTCACGCGGTCAGCGACGCCTGGGACACCGCGGCCGCGGACACTACCGCGTCGATGTGGGCGGCGCACGTGGCCGGTCCGGACGAGACGACACACGGCGAGGTCGACCGCGGCGTAGTCCAGCCCGTGTCGCGAAGTGCTCGCCGCGGACTTCATCGCCGCCGGGTGCCGAAGCCGGGTGGCCGCGCCATCGCTGCGTCGGTCGCGGTCGGTGCCTTTCTTTCCGCGGCAGCGACGGCTCCGAACACCGGGTCGCAGGACAGTGTGGCGCTCAGCGCCGCGAGTATCGATCGACCTCCCGCCGGCGTCCTGCCGCCGAGCCCGGTCGTTGCCTCACCCCCGCAGGTGTTGCAGTTGCCCGATCTCGATGTCGGCCGACTCGCGCAGCGCATGACCGAGCAACTCGCCGAGGGGGGAGTTCGGGCGGCGGAGCGCGCTGCACGCGATGCCGAGGCGCGCCGCCCGCTCTCGGTGGTGCCGGTGTCTGGCACATTGACCTCCGGTTCTGGGCCACGTTGGGGGACAACGCATTACGGACTCGACATCGCCAACACGATCGGGACGCCGATCGTATCGGTGACCGACGGCGAGGTCATCGAATCAGGGCCGGCGCAAGGGTTCGGCCTGTGGGTGCGAATTCGTCAGGACGACGGCACGATCGGGGTGTACGGGCACATAGACCAGGCGCTCGTCACCGCCGGTCAACGTGTGAAAGCCGGCGAGCTCATTGCTACGGTAGGCAACCGAGGCCAATCCACCGGACCCCACCTGCATTACGAAGTGTGGCAACCCGACGGTGCCAAGTCCGACCCGACGGCGTGGCTGTCGGCACGCGGAGTCGATATCAGCTGACACGACAAGGAAAGAAGAACTGGCGATGAAAAGGCTCGGTGATCTCGAAGCGGAGGTGATGAACGTGCTCTGGGAATGCGATCGACCGCAGTCGGTCCACGACCTGCGTGAACTCATGGCCGACAGAAACCCCGCCTACACCACGATCCTGACCGTCGTGACCCATCTCCACGAGAAGGGGTGGGTCGAGCGGACCAAGCAGTCACGCGCGTACCTGTACTCCCCGGTGCAGTCGCGCGCGGAGGCCACCTCGCAAGCTCTGCGCGAAATCCTCGACACCAGCACCGACTCGGCCGCCGTCCTGATGCATTTCGCGAAAACCGTCACCGACGACGAGCTCGACGCTCTGCGGGGGAACCTGCCGGACGTGAACCGGTGATCGTCGCGCTGGTGTTGCTCCTCGCGGCGATCATCGCGGCCGTCGCCCTGCCGCGGCCGCTGACCTCTCTCACCCGCACCGTGAGCCCCACTCTCGCCTTGACCGCATGGATCGGCAGCATCGCCGGGGTGCTGTTTCTCGTGGGATCCGCGGTGACCGTGTTGCTCTGGCCCGGCCATGCGCCCGCCGAGGGCATGGTCGAACTCGCCGTCCGCTGTCTGGGCTCACTGCAACACGCGGCCCAGCCGTGGATCGGCGAAGCGGTCGCCGGAGCATCGGTCGTCCTCGCGGCGTCGGCGTCGGCGCGCGTCCTGCGCTCGACTCGCCGTCAACTTCGAGCCCGGTCCAAAGTCCGCGACTATCACCGCGATGTCATCGCCGTCGTCGCTCGCACGGACCCCGGACCAGAACCGATCATGTGGCTCGACCACCCGCTCCCGCTGGCCTACAGCATCGACGGTCGCCCCGGCTACGTCGTGGCCACCGAAGGCCTGCTCGCCCATCTCGATCCCGATCAACAGCGAGCTGTGATCGCACACGAACGAGCCCACCTGCGCGGGCGCCACCACCGCATCGTCAACATCTGCGAGATCCTGGCAGCGGCGTTCCCTCGCGTTCCCCTGTTCGCCGCAGCACCTGCAGCGGTGCGGGTTCTGGTCGAGGTCGCCGCGGACCGGTCCGCGGCCGCGGTCACCAGCGCCGACACTGTACGTTCGGCACTGTCGACGGTCTCGCAGGCGCATTCTGCACGTCCACTGTGGGCACTGGGCCTGATCGGCGAATCGACCACCGAACGACTCCGCCACCTCGATACGAGCGCGCAGATGCCGACCCGGACAGTGCCCGGCGCATACGCTGCCGCCGCCGTACTGCCGCTCGTGGTGCCGGCCGCCATGGCAATCCTCACCCTCAGTGCGATCTCCGCCGCAGCGTGTGCGGCCGTACTGACCTGACCCACCCAAATACTATGCAGCATAGTATTTGAGTTAGGCTGTCGGACGCGTCCTGTAATTCGCGTGCGATTCGAAGGTGGTTCCATGACGGCGCTGACATCTCCTCCGGCTGCGCCGGCGGTTCGCCCCTATCCACCCCGCGGGGCCCGCAAGGGGTCGTTCCTGCACACGATGGTCACCACCACCGATCCGAAGGTCATCGGACTGATGTACCTGGTGACCTCGTTCGGATTCTTCCTCGTCGGCGGCCTCATGGCCTTGATCATGCGCTCCGAACTTGCCGTTCCGGGAATGCAGTTCCTCTCCAACGAGCAGTACAACCAGCTCTTCACCATGCACGGCACGATCATGCTGCTGCTCTACGCCACCCCGATCGTCTTCGGCTTCGGCAACTACATCCTGCCGCTGCAGATCGGCGCACCCGATGTCGCCTTCCCCCGGCTCAATGCCTTCTCCTACTGGCTCTATCTGTTCGGCGCACTGGTCACCACCGCCGGGTTCATCAGCCCCGGCGGTGCCGCCGACTTCGGCTGGACCGCATACACCCCGTTGAGCAGCGCCGTCTACTCCCCCGGTATCGGATCCGACCTGTGGATCGTGGGCCTGCTCATCGCAGGCCTGGGCACCATCCTGGGCGGGGTCAACATGGTCACCACCGTGGTGTGCCTGCGCGCACCGGGAATGACGATGTTCCGCATGCCGATCTTCACCTGGAACATCCTGGTGACCTCGATCCTGATCTTGCTGGCGTTCCCACTGCTGACCGCAGCGCTGATGGGCCTGCTCGCCGACCGGAAACTCGGCACCCACATCTTCGATCCCGCCAACGGCGGGGCGTTGCTCTGGCAGCACCTGTTCTGGTTCTTCGGTCACCCCGAGGTCTACATCATCGCGCTACCGTTCTTCGGAATCGTCTCGGAGATCTTCCCGGTCTTCTCCCGCAAACCCATCTTCGGGTACAAAGGTCTGATCTACGCCACCGTCGGCATCGCAGCCCTGTCCATCGCGGTGTGGGCGCACCACATGTATGCCACCGGCGCCGTGCTGCTGCCGTTCTTCTCGTTCATGACCTTCCTCATCGCTGTGCCGACCGGGGTGAAGATCTTCAACTGGATCGGCACCATGTGGCGCGGCCAGGTCACCCTCGAATCCCCCATGCTCTTCTCCATCGGATTCCTCGTCACGTTCGTCTTCGGCGGGCTGTCCGGAGTGCTCCTGGCGAGCCCGCCCATCGATTTCAACGTCACCGACACCTACTTCGTCGTCGCGCACTTCCACTACGTCGTGTTCGGAACGGTCGTCTTCGCGACCTATGCGGGGATCTACTTCTGGTTTCCGAAGATGACCGGCCGCATGCTCGACGAACGACTGGGCAAGTGGCACTTCTGGATGACGTTCCTCGGATTCCACGCCACCTTCCTCGTCCAGCACTGGCTCGGAGCGCAAGGAATGCCGCGCCGGTACGCCGACTATCTTCCGTCCGACGGGTTCACCACCCTCAACCAGGTCTCGACCGTGGGATCGTTCGTTCTCGGAGCCTCGACGCTGCCGTTCATCTGGAACGTCTTCAAGAGCTACCGCTACGGCGAAGTGGTCACTGTCGACGACCCGTGGGGGTTCGGTAACTCCCTCGAGTGGGCGACCAGTTGCCCACCGCCGCGGCACAACTTCACCGAGATGCCCCGAATCCGCTCCGAGCGGCCGGCGTTCGAGCTTCACTATCCGCACATGGTCGAACGCATCCGCGCCGAGCAGCACGTCGGTGGCCCGCACTCGGATTCGATCGCGCCCTCGGAAGTGATCACCGAAGCCATCGCCGGCCATGAACGATCCGATCCTCCGGACCCGGTGAAATAACCATCGCCGCAGAAGTGACCCACCGCTAAACCGCCCTCCCTACTACTATGACCCGTAGTTGTTGGGTCGGGCTCGATACAGAGGAGTACCCCACGTGAAACGTCTGATGCTGATTGCCGTGATGATCTGCGGGACAGCATTGTTCGCTGCGGCGCCGGCGTCGGCGCACAGCGAACTGGTCAGCTCCGACCCGCCCGCCGATGCCACACTCGACTTCGCGCCGATCGGTGTCGGTCTGGTGTTCAACCAGGACATCAACGAATCGTTCGCGACCATCAGCGTCGTGGGTCCTGGCGACACTCAGTGGGCACAGGGAACGGCCACGGTCGAGGGCCCCGACGTATCGGTCCTGCTCGAGGACGGACTCCCCAACGGGGAGTACACCGTCGGCTACCGGGTCACCTCCGCGGACGGGCACCCGATCACCGGATCGTACGGTTTCTCCGTCGACGTTGCGGCGACCGCCACCCCTCAGGACGCCGCTGCACAGCAGTCGCAGAGCGGTGCGACCTCGACCTCGCCGACTCCTGCTACCACGGCAACGCAGCCCTACGATCCCAACAATCCGTCCGCCAGCGAAGACCGGCCACCGAAACAGAACACCATGATGCTGCTCTCGATCGTGGGCCTGGCTGTGCTCGGTCTCGGTGCCATCGCCCTGACCCTGGTGATCCGAGGCAAGAACAAGCAATGACAGGGTGCCGATGATCATCGCTGCCGTTGCTCCCCCGGAAGGGCCGCCGACGCTGGCAGCGTTGTTGAGCTGGGATCTTCCTCCCCTACCGATCCTGCCGATCGCCGGTGTCGTCATGGCCGGGCTGTACTGCTGGGGGCTCTACCGGGTCCGCGGTCGAGGTATCGCATGGTCGCGGTGGCGGAGTGCGAGTTTTCTGCTCGGTTGCGCGGCGCTGGTCCTGGTGACCGGACTGCAGATCGAACGCTACGGCTACAGCCTGTTCAGCGTCTTCATGTTCCAGCATCTGACGTTGTCGATGACCATCCCACCGTTGTTGGTGGTGGGTTCGCCCGGACGACTTCTCCTGCGAGCCACCGCGCATCACGGAGCCGGTAGGTGGGTACTGATCGCGGCGCTGACGGGGTTGCGTAGCCGCGCCGGACGCATCGCTCTCCATCCCGGGCTGACGATCCCGTTGTTCCTTTTCAGCTATTACGGGCTGTATCTGTCGTCGATCTTCGATGTTCTCGCCATCACAGTCATCGGGCACGTATCGATGGAGATCTTCTTCTTCGCCAGCGGGCTGCTGTTCATCATCCCTGTGCTCGCCGTCGGCCCCCTCCCCGTTCGGCAGAGCAATCTGGGCCGGTTGTTCGACCTGTTCGTCGAGATGCCGCTGCACGTGTTCTTCGGTGTCATCTTGATGATGTCGAGCACCCCAATGCTGGCGACCTTCGCCTTCCCACCCCCGGAATGGGGCATCGATCCGGTATCCGATCAGAAGCTCGCCGGAGCGTTGGCGTGGTCCTACGGCGAACCGGTCGCCCTACTGGTCGTGCTCATCTTCTGCATTCAATGGAACCGGGACGAAAAAGAGGAATCGGCCGTCGCGGATCGCCAAGCCGAAGAGGACGGATACAGCGAACTGAACGCTTACAACGACTTCCTCAAACAGATCGGCACCGAAACCCGGTCCCGCACCGGACGATGACGCCAGACACTCTTACCGGCCTGAATGGAAAGCACGATGAGCCACGACGCACGACAGGACAGCAGATGCCACTGATCCGCACACCCTCAACTGCTCGAGGACGGCTTGCCCTACATGTGCTGGCTTACAACGTCGTGCGCCTGCTCCTCGTGTGCGTGGCCGCAGGAGTGCTTTTGGCCGTCGACGCGCTGACCAGTCTCGACATCCCCTTCGTGTTGGTTCTTCTCATCGCACTCGCAGCAAGCCTGCCGCTGTCGGCACTGACCCTCAGGAAACTTCGCCGAACCATCAACGAAGACATCGATGCAGTGGATCGGAAGCGCACCACGAGACGAGGACCAGCGACACGACCACCCCGTACCAAGAGACCGTGAAGCCGCGTGCGAACTTTCGACACAAACCCGGTCGTCGTTCGGTGCGATGTTCGCTGACTCATTCACAATGGGAAGTCGCTTCTGCGGGGTGACCCTCTTGGGATCGTCGCGCGCTGAAAACTATTGGTCGCACTCCGGCATTTCTGCATCTACGAACTCGAGAAGTTCTTCGCTTTCGATCTGTACCAGTCGACCTATACCGTGAATTAGACCAGCAGGTCATACGCCCACTCGTACACCCAGCGAGGTAACGCAGGTGCGTCGAACGGTGCGGCGGCGAAATTCGATTCGACGCGAACTACGCAGTCGGGGATCGCGTCGACGGTGCGGGAGCCGAAGGATCGAGCAGCGACGATCCACTGTCCGCGGTGATGCACTCGGATCGCGGTCGACACGGTGCACCGCCCATCAGAGTATCCGGCGGTGAGCTGGTGGAATTCCCACTCGACGTGCTGGTTCTGTCCGAAGAAGTGTGTCAGCGTCTCGGCGAAGGATGGCCCGTAGAGGGTCCCTCGGTCGGTGTCGATGCGGATGAAATTCATGGCTTCGGCCTCTTCGAGTCATAGCGGCAATGCGAGGTGTGCGTGGAAAGTTGCTCAGAACAGGGGAATTTGGCTGCGCGCCGCGAGACTGTCGCGGAACTCTTGGAACTTGCTTAGAAGGTCTGAGGCGACTGCCTCGGTGTAACAGATGGACCGCGCAACTTCGTTCAGTGTGTTGCCGGCGGCCAGGGCTTCATCTATCTCATGCCCGGCAGCGAGGTTTTCAACTTCGTCCGTATCTCGATGTGCGACGTCTGCGGCGGCCAACCGGACAGAAGCGAGGGCAGCTCGACGCCGCTCACGGCCCGGCTCTGTCTCTTCCCGCGCCGTCACAGTGTGCTACCGCTGCGGAAGGCGTTCAGGCGGTTTGTCGCTTCACGTTGCGCCCTTCCGATTTCGACGAGCTGGTCGAAGAGGAATTCTTCCGGCGCTTCCTCGGCGATCTGCTGAATTCTGATCCCTGCCTCGAAGAAGCTGCGTCGGTAACTTTCCGACAGGACCATGCCGGCGTAGTCGGTTGCCGATGCTCCGCATGCGTTCGCTGCGGTGACGTCGGTCAGTGTTCGACGCAGCCGTGCACCGCGGTGTCCACTGGCACCTGACCGGACAAGAACGCCCAGAACACTCGCGGGGTCGTGTGGGAGGTTGTCGATGATCAGCCCCTGCACGATGCCATACAGCTCGCGATAAACGGGATCGTGGAAATCGTTGGCCTGCAATGACGCTGCAATGCGGGCGGCCTCGTCGGTGTCCTGCAACCACATCAGTGCGCAGATGACCAGTGCTTCCGATGCCGTCTCCGGATGGTCCGTCAGATCAGCGTGATCGTCGTCGGTGGGTTCGACTGCTCTCAACGGGGTCATCTGTTCGCCTCGTTTCTCTTTGCGGGTCTGTTGCGGGAGAACTGGATTCGGTACTCCGGTGGCGCTGTGCTTGGTTATGCCGCGTTGGTCGTCATTGCGGAGGTGTGGGTCAGATGTAGAGAAGGTTCGGTGGTGCGGTGCCGTCGAACTGCTCGAGGCTGTCGAGGACGGCGTTGTAGTTCTCGGGCCTGCAGCTTCCGAGTCCGATGATGAGGGCACAGGTTCCGTCGAGTGTGACGAGGTAGGACGGCGGCGTTCCGTTGTCGGACGATGCGTGCTCGCGTGCGTCGAGGAGGGCGACACGGACGGCATCGGCGGCGGCGCGTTTCGCACCTTGGAGATTGGGTTCTGCTCCGGTTGCGGTAAGAATTTCGGGGTTGTCCTCGGGGTGTGTGGTGACGGTCCAGGTGATCATCGTTTGGTTCCTCGTCGCTCGTGCCGGCCAGCTGCTTCTAATCGAGCGTCACACGAGGTCCGTAACAAAGCGTTCGCTGCGGAGGCGGTCAGGCGAGGGTGTGGATAACTGTGGTGTCGAGTCAGCCTGTGGATAAACGACGTTCGGCCCCGGGGTTGGGGCCGAACGTGTGGTACTAGACGTCGTCGAAGACATCGAGGAGTTTGGCGGGGTCGCGACGGTAGCGGCTGCCGTCGAGAAATACTCCGACGGCAGCACGGTGAACGCGTCGGAGTTCGGCCATCAGGGTGTCGTACCCGATGCGGTCGGTGATGCGCCACGTGACAGGTCCCATGTGCAGGTCTACCCAGTGGATGGTGCGACGTTGTTCGGAGCTGTAGCGGTGGTGCGGCACTGCTGTGTGTTCGGGGCTGTCGAGCCACAAGACGGAGATCGCAGCGGCCCCGAATTCTGCGCCTGGTTGGGCGGGGTGGGGGGCTTGTCCATCGGCTCCGGCAAGTGCGGCCCGGACGGTGGCAAATCCGGTGATGACTGCGGATACTGTTTCGGCGCTGCGGAAGGTCATCATGACGTGACCTAGTGCGACGATCATCTGCGCTTCGTCGGTTGCTGCGGAGGTGGCGGTGATAGTGGCCTGTTGGGGTCCTGTGACCAGGACGGTTGTGTGGGTGACAATTCCGGTGGTTCGGGCGTTGTGTGCGGCGGTGGTCCGTCGTCCTGTGCTGGAAGTACTCTGCGGCATGTCGGGCTCTCTTTCTGTTGCGGGACCGGCTCCCCCGGCCCTTTCGCTCTGCCAATTTCTTTTGCCGTCATCTGGCTCGAAGAAGAGAAGGCGGCGCACTGGACCGGCGTCCTGGCCCTGATCCGGAAAGTTTTCAGCCGCAGGCGCTTTGAAAAGTTTTCGGAGCCCATCGGGCCGGAGCAAGGCGGAGTCAGGATTAGGTAAGACGGGTCAGGGTGTTGCATGCTCGACCGGAGCCAGATGTGCGAAGGAAATTGTTCTTTCGCAGTGCGAAGCGCAGCGGAGCTCTATCCGGAGACCGCCGGAGGTGGTCCCGGGGCAGCACACGTTTCGACGCAGACTGAGCCACCCGAGGCGACCACCTCCCAGCCATCGACAGCCTGGGGCGATTGCGCGGGAGCGACGGAGAGCAACAAAGCTCGATATCGCGGCAGCCCTTCTATTCTGCGGACATGCGGTCACGCTCGCTGGCTGGCGTGTCATCGAATTCGGCTTGCCCATCCGGGTGGCCCTCGCGGATCCCCGCGGTGACTTCTTCCCACTTCCGATATCGGCGCATCGCGGTCGATGCAACGGAGCCGTCCGTTTCTTTACCGATTCGTGCCCACGACCATTCGCGGTGTGCGTGTCGGAGCCGCGCTGTTTCCGCAACTTCCGGTGTGAGGTCGTCTACTTGCAGTCGAGGCGAGTCCGCCGTGTCGACGTGTTCTCCCCACGTGCCGTCTTCGCCCTCTGAGTGATCCCGGCTTGGGCTGGGGCCTTCGTGGCTGAAGTCGGTGTCTGTCCAGTCCCGCTCCGCTGTGGCAGCACTTGGAGCGAATTCCACTCTGACGGCTCCGCGAGGCGCACGAAGTATGACGGCCAGCACTTCGGTCATCGCAAGGAGCGCAATAGGTGCGATGGTGGCAATACCCGCCGAGACGACGGCCGGAAGCAAGGTCGCACTCAACACTGCGTGGTACGGGTTACCCGCAATCGACGCCGATGCGGCAACACGCAAGATCGTGACGACGAAGCGACGGCCCTTGATCGTGCGGTTGTCCGTGTGGTTGGACAGCGCTATGGCTGTCACGGTTGTCGAGACGATCGCCCCGTCCAACACGACTGGAATCACCCACGCTTCGCCGGGACCTATCCCAGCCCTCACCGCGAGATCCCGCAACACAGCGAAACTGAGCCAGAAGGACGCCCCGGCGATGCCAACTGTCAACGCAATGGCTGTTGCCAGGGCCCACTGCAAAATCGCTGGATGCAGCGCAACGACATCCGACGGCTTCGTTGTCAACGGGATTGCCGCTGAATGTGATCGGCTCATCGGATTCTCGGTCCTCGTGCGAGAGGGCCGGTTCGTTGCGGGAAGGGCGCACCGTCGTTGAATCTGTGGCGCAACAACTCCAAATACTCTTCGATCGCCGCATTGACGAGATCCGACGGGCCCCGCGGCGCGCCGGGTGTTGCGGACAGTGCTTCGGCTGCGTTGAGAAGATCGTCGACGGTGGACTGGTAGAGGTAGTACGAACGCTTCTGTTTTGCGTTGTCCGGTGACGGTTGCGCACCGGTCTCGGCCGCCGAAACGGTGTCGGGTGCGTGCTGCGTGTGCTCCGGCGGGTCGACCGGGCTCGACCCGGCGAGTGCGCTCTTCATACGTTCGGGGCGGCCCATCACAGGTGTCCCCTCGTGAGCAGCGAAAGTGTGTCGCGGTAGATCGTCGACAGGCTGCGAGATTGTGTTGTCCCCCAGTCGATCAGGCTGGTTTGGGCCTCCATCGAGTCCTTGATGACAACACGTTTGGGTACGGCATCGCCGAGAACGTTGATGCTCGCGGCGATCTCGATCAGTTGTTCTCGACCGCTGATTGTCGCGATCTCGTGAAGGTTGACGATCGCCCCGAGCATGTCGAGGTCCGGGTTGTAGCTGCGCTTGACTGCGTCGATGGTGCGCAGTAGCCGCGCGAGTCCATTCGCTGAGAACAGCGCGGACTGAGTCACGACGACGGCGGCGCGCGCTGCCACAAGGGCGTTGATGGTCAGCAGATCGAGGCTAGGTGGGCAGTCGATCAGGACCACGTCGTAGACGCCTCGCACGACGTCGATTGCGTCGCGAAGCCGCCGCTCTCGGCCGGCACCGGCGACGACCAATTGATCGCGGACATAGGCCAGGGACTCGTTTCCCGGCGACGTGGGTACCAGGTCTACGCCAGGCCAGATGGTGGGGACAACAGCATCGGCGATGGTCGCGTTCGACGACTCGGCGAGTACGTCGGCAACACCGACATCGTCGCTCTCGAGCTCGGTCCTGGTCAGGACTGTGCTGGCGTTGCCTTGCGGATCCACGTCGATAACGAGTGCTCGCTTCCCCGCTTGGGCAACGGCGTAGGCGAGGTGAAAGACGGTGGTGGTCTTACCCACGCCGCCCTTCTGGTTGCAGAACGCAAAGATGTCAGCGGGCATGGTGGGTCTCACTTTCCATGGATGAATGGGACGAACTGGCGGTATTGCGGGTATGGGACGTCATGCACGCCTTGGAACCGAGGGATGAGTCGCACCCTGTAAAAGGGTCGGGTGAATTACAGGTGAGGGGCGCGATGCGTGAGTCGCGTGCCATAGGCGAAAGACGCGCCATAGTGGCATGAGAAGCATTTACCAACAACACATCCCGAGCTTGACTCTCTACCTTTGCAGGCATTGGAGGTATGGCCACTGCGGGATGTATGACGCCCGTCGCCAGCGAGTCATCTGAGGCACTCTTTGCGGGTAATTCAGGTACGTCAGTTTTGCGGAACGCCGCCGCACCGCTAGCGGGAGCGGCCTGCACCGGCGAACTGCCGCGCTCGAGCTGAAGCAGCCAAATATGTTGCTCTGCTTGGATCTTCACGGAATCGACGTTCACAACGGATATGAGTAAGCGAGCGGCGTGGACTGAAAGATCGAGGCCTGCATGACGGTTCGTCATGCAGGATAACTTGGTCATGTCAGCATTGCAGATGGGTCGAGAACTCAATTGGTACCTCCATAGTGGTGACGTATGAAAGACAAGGGACTTCGTTCGTTCCCTCC
Organism: Rhodococcus sp. IEGM 1341; assembly: GCF_030056895.1. Classification (NCBI taxonomy): domain Bacteria; kingdom Bacillati; phylum Actinomycetota; class Actinomycetes; order Mycobacteriales; family Nocardiaceae; genus Rhodococcus; species Rhodococcus sp. IEGM 1341. The sequence continues at coordinate 141,679 of NZ_JASHKV010000005.1, forward strand.
GGACCCCCCATGGCCCCTGAGCCAATTTCCGCACCCACGTTGTCCGCTCCACGCCCGATAGCCCCGCGCCTCAGTGGGCGCGCGGCTAATCGGTATCGCCACCGGTTCGATGATCAGTCGAGCTGGTGGTGCCTCGGGGCCGGTCTCCGAGGATTTACAAAGGGTGCACAGGCCGGCGGCAGGCTGGTGTTACGTCGGGCTCTGCCAGAAAACGACGCTGCTGCGGCACATCAGGCCTTGCTAGGAAGTCCCGTAGCCAAGGCTTGTGCGGCACGAGCAGAAGAACTCGACCGCGCTGTCGCGGGTCAAAACATGCGTCATCGCCCGCTCGGCCCCTGACCTAAATCGAGGGCGGAGAACGGTGACTCGGCGAAATGTCTTGAATGACTTATCAAGACGCTCTATGATCGGTGGCGAAGCTCCTTCCTCACGGGTTGTGGTTTCGACGCCCTCGGCCTCGGTGCTGGTAACACTGAGATTTTCCGGGGGCGTTTCAGTTTCCTGAGGGACAGTTGGCTCTCGGCCTCACGCGACGCCTGAGCTGGCGTCGGATTGCGCCTCGAGACCTTCGATGTACTCATCGATGGCCGTATCCGGGATCAGCCGGCGCTTGCCGACCTTCACGCTCCGGATTTCTCCGGACGCGATCTTGTTGAAGAAGTTGGAACGTCCAAGTCCCGTGCAAGCCATAGCCTCCGGGACAGACAACAACCGTCTGGGCATCTTCAGCACCTCCACTGAATTGTGTAGTAGAGCCACATTCTGCAGGACATTTCTGGTCAGTCCACGTGGTTCCACCACAGAGTACCAAGTACGTAGCCATCCCACAACGGGGAGACATTCTCCGCTAGACTGCGTAACCATGACGCAGTCGTGGGCGGAATCGATCGTTGCCCGGGTCGCCTCGGAAGTGCGCCGACTTCGAGGTAAAGACCACTCCGCTCTGTCCGCAGCAAAGCTTGCCGACAGGACGGTTGACTTCGGGTGGGGGATCTCGCGATCTGTAGTCGCGGACTTGGAGACCGGACGAAAGAAGAGCTTGGACGTCTCGGAACTCTTGATTTTGGCTGCGGCACTGGGAGTCTCACCAGCACAACTGGTCTATCCGGACCTCCCCAAGGGAAGAGTCGAAGTACTCCCAGGGCTCCAGCAGGAGTCTCACGATGCCCTCCGCTGGTTCAGCGGGGAGGCTGGGCTGATGCGGCCGAGCTCCGAGTGGACCGAGGAGGAATCCGACGCTCCTTTCGAAATGTGGGTACGTGACACCTTCGACCCGAAGAACGATCGCGTTGGGATCACTCGTGAATGGCTTGATGCGTTGAAGGCGATGCGGCGTGCTCGGGTGCAGCTCCGAAGCGGCCTTTCCAAGAATGAATCAGCTGAGCACATCGAGTCGATGCAATATCTGTACGAGGATGCTCGACGGCGTTCGGAAGAGCTCTTTAGACGGATGACCGAACTGGGCATGAACACGCAGGACGAAGAGGATGGCTAGGCAGCAACTGCCGCCACAGATCAAGAAGATCTACGTCACCAATCGGTCTACAGGCAGTACCGAGTTGCGGTATCAAATGACCGTCGACGCTGGTGGTGCCGACGCCACCGGCACCCGGGCGTCGAAGCGAACGCAGTTGCGTCGTCGATTTCTTACGGAGAAGGACGCTCGCGCAGCCCTATCCAAGGTGCTCGAGGAAGTCTCGAAGGGGACATTCGTTCCCTCCTCGACCACCACGGTCGAGGAGGCTTGCGCTGAGTGGCTTGCCGGACGACGCGTACGAGAGTCCACTAAAGCCGCGTACACCCATGCCATTCAACCGCTGCGCGATACTTACGGCGCGCTAGCGGTGCAGAAGTTGACCAAAGGTCACTTGGACGCTCTGGTGAACGATCTGTTGGCCGGCCGCTCGGTCAAGCCCGATGGCCAACTGCGACGTCCGTGGAAGGCCACTTCGATCAATCCGATGCTCAACCTTGTAAGCGCAGTCCTCACCGGGCTGATGCGAGAAGGGCGATTGGTACGAGACGTTGCCGCGCTCGTCGACCGCGCGCCCCGTGTGCACGTCGAGATGCAGACATTCACGGAGGACGAAGTGCAACGCCTCCTGGAAGCATCGACGTGCGATCGGAACGGCCACGCTTGGCTGCTTGCTCTGAGCGGCCTCCGACGCGGTGAGCTGTGCGGGCTTCGATGGAACGATGTCGATCTTCACGCCGGCAGCCTGACAATCAACAACACGCGAGTCTCGGTCAATGGACGTGTCGTAGAGGGCCCTCCGAAGACAGAAAAGTCCAAGCGCACGCTTCCCCTCACACCAGCCCTAAAATCCGCACTCGAAACTGCACACCGCTTGCAGGGTGTGGAACGAAAGAGCTCGACCTACGTCGGCCCTGGCACCTACGTCGTGTCCGACGCTGTTGGGCGACCTTTCCATCCCGATACGGTCAGCGACTATTGGCGCAGGCTATGCACCAACAGCAAGGTGTCCGACATCCGCCTCCACGACGCCCGCCACACGTGTGGGACTCTGCTGCACCTTCAGGGTGTGCCGATTGCCGTCATCTCGGCATGGCTTGGGCACTCGGACAACGCATTCACAATGCGCACCTACGTCCATTCCCAGAACCATGCGCTACTGGGCGCAGCCGACACTTTGCAGTCACTCGTCCAGCGTCGCGACGAGCCATCCGACGATGCGCGTTGACCGGCGTTTGTCCGCAACCGTCCACATAGGAGCAGGCGGTCTCACCAGGCGCTGTTCCGGCGAGTTCTGCGGCACTTGTGACATTCTGTGACACTGAGCTCGCCTAATCGGCAATGAATCTCATTACTAGTAGCTCAAAAAGCCAGTTCAGAACCCTTTTTCAGTGGAGCCTCCTAACGGGATTGAACCGTTGACCGCTCGCTTACAAGGCGAGTGCTCTACCGCTGAGCTAAGGAGGCAGTGAAGCGAAGCCAGCATATCCGTTCATCGGACGCTCAGTAACAACAGGTACCTTGTCCGTGGATCACCCCAGCAACGTGTAAAGACGGTCATGACTTTCCTGCAAGACCTGACGGCTTCGCTGAGCCGTCTCACCGGTGAGCGTCGGGCCACCATCGATACGCCGACCGCAGCACCGTCGCCCCTACGTCCGATCGATCTGACCGACGATGCGTCGGTTGCGGAGGTGCTGGACCTCGCGGTTCGCGTCGGCGAAGTGCTGTTGGCCTCGGGCACGGCAGCGATGGATACGGCGACTCAGGTGCAGTACATCGCCGCGACGTACGGCCTCGCGCGATGCGATGTCGATGTCACGTACAACTCGATCACCCTCAGTGCTCACCGGGGCCCGACGCGTCCTCCGGCGTCGACGATGCGCATCGTGCATTACCGCTCGATGGACTTCACGCGGCTGGCCGAGGTCGACCGCCTCATTCGCGCCGTGCGCGTCAAGATGGTGCCGCCGAGCGCGGCGCTCGAGCGGCTCGACGAGATCACCAAGGCTCCGCACCCGTACAACCGGTGGATTGCGACGCTGGCGTGGTCGGGCATGGCCGCTGCCATCAGTGTGTTGCTCGGCGGTGGCGCGTTGGTGGCTGTGGTCAGCTTTCTGACGACGATGGTGATCGACCGCATCGGACGCGTCCTCAACCGTGCGGGCCTGCCGTTCTTCTTCCAACAGGTTGTCGGCGGCTTCGTGGCGGCGACACCGGCGATCACGCTCTACAACTTCCAGGACCAGCTGAACATCAGTATCTCGCCGTCGCAGATCATCGCGGCCGGGGTGATCGTGCTGCTCTCGGGGCTCTCGCTCGTCGGTTCGGTGCAGGATGCGATCACCGGTGCCCCGATCACGGCGGTGTCGAGATTCTTCGAAGTGTTGATGATGACCGGCGGCATCATCGCCGGCGTCGCGACGTCTCTGCGGTTGGCCGCGCTGATCGGCAGCGATCTGCCGCAGATCAGCAACCTGGCCCCACCGGACATCCTGCAGGTCCCCACCAAGGTGATCGCCGGCGCAGCAGCGTCGCTGTTCTATGCACTGGCCTGCTACGCCGAGCGTCGTGCGTTGACGGCTGCCTTCATGGGCGGCTTCGCGGGCTCGCTGGTGTATCTGCTCTCGCAAACGCTCAACGTGGGGCCGATCATCGCCTCGGCCATCGCTGCCACCGTCGTCGGATTCGCGGGTGGTCTGTTGGCTCGTCGTGCGCTGATTCCACCGTTGATCGTCGCCGTCGCGGGCATCACTCCCCTGCTCCCCGGCCTGGCGCTGTACCGCGGTCTGTACGCGATCCTCAACGACCAGCTACTGCTCGGCATCAGCTCGTTGTTCGCCGCGTTCGGCGTCGGCTGCGGCCTGGCCGCCGGTGTGACTTTGGGTGAGTGGGGTGCCCGCACCCTGCGTCGACCACGCATCATCGCGCGCACGGAAGAACTACTGCGCCCGACGCTTCGCCGCACAGAAGAACCGCGCCGACCGACTGTTCGTCGGCGGCGCGGTACGAGTCCTTCGTAAGAGGCGGAGCTCAGGCCTCTGTGCTGGGGGTTCCCTCAGCGGATGCGCGTGCAGCAGCGTCGGCCTCCATGGCCTCACGCAGGCTGCGCGGACGCATGTCGGTCCAGTTCTTCTCGACGTACTCCAAGCACGCGGCGCGGGTGTCTTCACCGAAGACGACACGCCATCCCTGAGGGACCTCGGAGAACGTCGGCCACAGCGAATGCTGGTCTTCGTCGTTGACCAGCACGAAGAAGCGTCCGTCTTCGTCATCGAACGGGTTGGTACTCATCTCGCCTCACTCGTCGCGAACGTTTGGTTGGTAAGTCTGCACCGTGAGGTGCCACACGACCCTAGCAACGCAGGTCGAGCCGTGGTGCCGTCAGGCCTTCAAGAAGCCGAGCATTTCCGCATTGACGGCCTCGGGACGCTCGAGATATCCGTAGTGCCCGGCGTCCGCTATTTCGACGTACCGCGCACCGGGAATGGCGTCGGCCAGTTCCTTGCCAAGGTACGGCGGGATCATCCGATCGTCGGCGAATCCGACCGACAGGCACGGCACCGACACGCCGCGGTAGGCCGCAGTTCGATCGAAATCGTCCTCCATGCCCAGCTGAGCGCGCACGCCGGCGGACGGCGAGGAGGCGGAGAACTCGAACAGGTCGAGCCAGTCGCGTGCCCCGCGAGAATCACGCAACGTCGCAGGCGACAGGTTCATCACCGCTGTCACCGCAGCCGAATAGGTTCCCGGGAGCTCGACGCGCTTGTCGTACAAGGCTCGCTCGCCGTTGGCGAGAGTCTTCTGAAATTCGTCGACTCGGGCGTGGCCGGCGAGGAAGACCGCTTTACGAACCAGGTCGGGCCTACTCAGAGCGAGCTCCTGCGCGACGCGTGAGCCCATCGAGGTTCCGACGACGTAGGCCTTCTCGTCGCCGTTGCGAACAAGTTCGATCAGGCCGGCGGTATCGGCGACCATGTCCTCCATGGTGATGCCGTGCGTGCTCTCCGACGACGGCGCGATGCCGCGATTGTCGAAAGTGCACACCCGGTATCCCGCTGCTGTGAGAGCGGGCACCTGATGCAGCTCCCACACACGGCCCGGGCTACCGGTGCCCATGATCAGAACTACCAGGTCTCCACTGCCCTTGACCTGGTAGTTCAGGTCGATGCCGTTGATCTTGGCGATAGGCATACGTCTCCTTACTGCTGATTCGTCCGTCCGGGATCGTATCGTCCGACACCGACACGGGGTTACTCGAACAGCCAGTGGGTACCTGGTGTTACATGACTGACGAGAACGTAGCGGGCGAAGCACGCAAGGGATTGCTCGACGGAATCAAGGGCAAGGCCAAAGAGGTCGTGGGCGCGGTGACCGGCAACGACTCGTTGACGGCCGAGGGCCAATTACAGGCTGCTCAGGCTCGTGAACACAAGGAGGCCCAGGCCACGGAGCGGGTCGCCGAAGCGCAGGCCACCGAAGCCGCCGAGGAACTGGCCGACGTTCGCACGTCAGCCGAAAGCCGCCGAGAGGCCGCAGAGGAGAACGCCGCGGTCACCGAGGCGCAGGCAGATCGGGTGCGTGAGACGCAGGTGGTCGCGGCCGAGCAGAACAAGCGCGAGACCATAGCGCAGGAGCGCGCTGCCGCTGAGGTCGACGCGACCGCCGAGCAGATCGAGGCCGAAGAGGACCGGCGCATCGAGCAGGCTGCCGCGGACTCCGACGAAATGGTGGCCGCACAGAAGCACCAGGAGGCGCTTCGTCAGGCCGAGGCCGATCGCAAGAAGGCCGAAGAGCTCCGCAACCAGGCCTGAACCACTACTGCAAAACAGGAGTTTCGTTTCATGAGTGTCCTAGCCATACCGATGACCATTCTTCGCATCCAGTACAAGATCGCTCGAATTCCGTTGCAGCTCATCGAGACCAACGTGGTCGAGAAGATGAATGCGGAATCACCCGCGCGCCTGGTGTACGAGCACACGCTCGGTTCACTGGACCGTGCCGTCGGAAACCTGTTGGGAGACAAGGGACTCGCCGATCGCGGCGAAACCCTGGTCGACAGCACCGAGAACCGTGCCGAAGCAGCGCGCCTCGACGCCGAGGCTCGGGCCAAGAAGGCCGCAGCCAACGACGAACTGAAGGTGGCTCGCGAGACCGCCGAGAAGGATCGCCGCGCAGCCGACGCCGCCGCCCAGGAATCCGCACGTGACGCCCGCCAGGAGGCCGAGCAACGCAAGCGCGAGGCCGCTCAGGATGCCGAGCGTGAAGCCGCCGCCAAGAAGAAGAAGGCCGACGAGCAGGCCGCTGCCACCGCGAAGGCCGCAGAGGATCGCAAGAAGGCGCAGCAGGCTCAGGTCGACAAGCAGGAGAAGCTGGCCGCCGCGCCGTCCGAGGCCGAACTGGCCGAGGCCGCCGAGCGTTCCGACGAGGCCGCCGCCAAGAAGGACGAGGCAGAGCGCATCGAGAAGCTGTTCATCGCAGAGAAGAACAAGGACTGACTTCGGTACTGTCGGCGAATTACCGATCTCCGGCAGGACCTCACACCCTTTTTGCCGACTGCGCGCCCCTACTCGCATCAGAGTATGGGCGCGCAGTCGTCAATTGGGGCGCGCGCTCGCCGCCCACCACTTGATCAATCGAGGACGCGGGCGAGAAACGCAGCAATGTTGTCTTCGACTGCCGCGGTGCGGGTCTCGACATCGAAGTCTTCCTTGAATTGACGGCCCAACGCCGGGGTCTTCTTCTTTCGCGCGTAGAGCGAGCACGCGAGGTCCGAGCAGATGTAGGTACCCACCGTGTTTCCGCGCCTGCCGGATTCGCCTGCCTTCGCGGCAGCCATCAGCGAGACGCCACCGTTCGCGTGTGTGGTGAGGCAGATGCTGCACATCTGCGCTGTGCGTGGCCCACCGACTTTGTAGCGCAACGAGATTCCACACAGTCGATCCACGGAAGGAACGACGATGTAGCTCCTCCCGGCAAGCTTGGGGTCGACCCAACCGAAGAAGTCGAGATCGCTCCACGGCACCGCGTCGAACATCTCGGGAAGGGAGAGCCTTCCGGCGTCCCCCTTGGACGAGTTGACGAACGACGACCTGATGTCGCGCTCGGAGATCGGTTCCATGTCACTGCCTCCAGTGCTGTAAGAGTGTGTCGATTCCGTCGAGGATGCGGGCCCAGGACTGCTGCGAATCGGGCGCACTGTGACCGAACGAGCCCGACGCATCGAGGCTGGCATAGCCGTGAAACACGCTGCCGAGCAATCGAACTGCGTGTACCTGATCCTCTTCGCCGAGGTCGTACCCCCGGAGGATCGCTTTCATCATTGCCGAGTGACGCACTCCCGCACTTGCAAGAGCAGTCTCGTGATCGAGTGGAAACTGCGTCGCCGCATAGCGACCGGGGTGCTCCCGCGAATAACCGAGATACGCGTTGGCGACGGCCACCAATGCGTCCTTGCCCGCTCGGCCTGCCAGCGCCTCGGACACCCGATCGGCCAGTTCCTCCAACGCCAGCAGCGCTATCCCGACGTTCAACTCGTGCGCGTTCTTCAGGTGCGAATACAGGCTCGCCACCTTGACATCGAAGCGTCTGGCCAGCTCACTGGCGGTGACGCGATCGAAGCCGACCTCATCGGCCAGATCCGCTCCTGCCGCCACGATGCGCTGCGCGGTCAATCCTGCGCGTGCCATACCGGCCTCCTCGTTCTTTCGAGGACACCGTAACCAAACCTAATAGCTTTAGGCAAATTGCTAAAGCAATCAGCGACCCTGCCACGCCTCCCATAGCTGTGCGTATCGTCCACCGGCCGCGACCAGCTCCTCGTGCGGACCCTGTTCCAGAATTCTGCCGTGTTCGAGGACCACCACGCGGTCGGCGGCAGCAGCCTGAGTCAGCCGATGCGCGACGATCAACGTGCTGCGCCCCCTGGTCGCTGCCTCGGCCGCAGCTTCGAGATCTCGCGCACCGGAACTGCCCGCCTCCGCGGTGGCCTCGTCCAACACCGCGACGGCCGGGTCGGCGAGAACCAGTCGCGCCAAGGCCAATTGCTGCGACTGAGCCGCGGTCAACTGGCGTCCGCCCTCGCCGACGGCGGTATCGAGGCCGTTCTCGAGCGCCTCGACCCACGACCAGGCACCGACGGTGCGTAGTGCGGCTTCGACGTCGTCACGACCGGCATCAGGGGCGGCAAGCAACACGTCGTCGATCAATCGGCCGGCGAACACGTGCACTTCCTGGCTGACGATCGCGACGTGTCGCCGCAGGCCCTCACTGCCCAGCGCATCCAGTGATGCGCCGCCGACCCGAACCGTCCCAGACGTCGACGCCATCGAGCCTGCCGCGATCGCTGCAATCGTGGATTTGCCTGCGCCGGTGGATCCGACGAGAGCGACGGTCTCCCCTGCGCCGACCCGCAGGTTCACTCCGTGCAGAACCTCGTGGCCGGACTCGTACTCGTGCCGCAGATCGGTGACGTCCAAGGTGGCGTCGGACGGCACGGAACCGTCGCCGACGGGTCGGTCGTCGGGGATGTCGATGACGCCGACGAGCCGGGCCAACGAGGCTCCCGCGGACTGGATGTCGTCGAACGTGAACAGCAGGGTGCCGATCGGATTGAACAGTCGGTGGAACAGCAGCGCCGCAGCGGTCGTCTCACCGACGGTGACGTGATCGCCTCGCACCAGCAAGAATCCGGCCAACAGGATCACCGAGAGTCCGACGCATTCGGCGCGATTGCTTCGAGATCCGAATCGGGTGAACAAGCGGAACACATCGACGCCGATGTCGCGGGCCTTCGCCGACGCTCTGTCGATCTCGCTCAGGTGCGCCGACTCGAGTCCGTACGCACGAACGGTTTTTGCGCCCTGCATGCTGCTGACGAACGACTGCGCTCGCTCGCCCATCGCCACGCGTTCGGCCGCGTACTTCGGTGCCGAGCGGGGCAGATACCAGCGCAGCGCGAGGACGTACATCGGCAGCGCGACGAGCCCCGCCAGGCCGAGTCGCCAGTCGATGCCGAGCATCGTGATCATGCTCAGGCACACGAGCAGGAACGCACCGACGAGCTGCGGGATCACCTCACCGATCGACTTGGCCATCACCGCGACGTCGTCGCCCACCCGGGAGAGCAAGTCGCCCTTGCCCACTCGCTCGAGCGTGGCCACCGGCAGATGCAGCGCGCGGCGCACGACGACCTCGCGCAGCGACGCCAGAATGCCCTCACCCAACGTGCTGATGAGGTAGCCGCTGAAACCGGTGACGATGCCGCCGATCACCGCGGCCACCGAGATCACGACGACGACCCCGATGATCGTCGACGAGTCGGCCCCGTCGCGGACGCGGTCGACCAGGACCCCGAAGACGTAGACCGGCACCAGCGACATCGCCGCCGCAAGTGCGCCGAGGAGCAGCGTGACCGCCGTACGCACCCGTCGTAGTTTCAGCTGTTCCAGCAACCAGCGACCGGATCGGGCTCCGGTGGCGATCGGAAGAAGTTCGGGGGTGGTCATCGCAGCACCGCGTCCTTGTACTGCGCGTCCGAGGACGCGAGATCGTGGTGCGTTCCCTCGGCGACGACGCGGCCGTCGTCGACGACGAGAACGCGATGGGTCACCGACAGCAGCGCAGGGCTGGTGGTGATGAGGATCGTTGTCTGCGAGCTTCTTTCGGTGTGCCGGAGCTCGGCGATGCCGCGGGCGATGGCGTGCTCGGTGACGGCGTCGACGGCGGTGGTGGGGTCGTGCAGTACCAGGACCGGGGCGTCGACCGACAGCGCTCGCGCCAACGCCACTCGCTGGCGTTGGCCGCCGGACAGGCTGGCTCCGCGGTCGGTGACGGCGTGATCGAGACCCGCCTCGTGCAATTCGACGACGTCGGTGGCCGCGGATGCCTGGAGCACTCGGTCGAGTTCGGCGTCGGGCCGCTCCCGCCCGGCGGTGACGTTGCTGCGGACGGTTCCGGCGAACAGGTCGGTGAGGTGCGGCTCGACGAGAACGGTCTCGCGGGAGCGTCGAAGATCGATCTCTCCCGCCGGAATGCCGCCGACGCGAAGAGATCCGGTGTAGTCGGCGTCGGAGATCTGACCGGACAGCAGCGCGGCGAGCGCCTCTCCGTCCTGCGGTCGGTAGGCGACCACGCCGAGCATCTCGCCTGGTTCTGCCCGGAAGGTGAGGCCGTCGAGCGATCGGAATCGAACGCTGTCGACACCGAGATCGGTCCGCGCGGGCACCGCGGATTTCGACTGCGGTAGAACGTGTTCCGCACCGAGCACCAGGGCCAACCGATCGGCCGATCCGCGCACCATCGCCACGACGCCGGGGATCCTCGCCAACCCGGTCAGGGGTTCGATGACGAACTGGGCAAGGCCGATGACGGTGATCAACTCACCGACCGAAATTCGGCCCTGCAGCGCGAACCAGCCGGCGGTACCGGCGATCCCGACGGCCAGCAATGCGTTGACCGTTGCCGACAAGCCCTGATAGACGTTGTTCGCGCGAGCCAGCTTCAGAGTCGCCGCCAATGCCGTTCGGCTCGACGTCACGAATCGCTCGGTCGCGGCGTTCTCGGCACCGATGCCACGCAGCGGCCGGACACCGCTGACCAGATCGGTGGCCATACCCGACACACCGGCGATCCGGGCCTGCTGGGCGGTGGCTGCGCGGGTGAGCAGTGGAGCGAGGCGCTGCAGCGCGATCAAGATGACCGGGGTCCCGATCACGACGGCAAGGCCCAGGGGAACGTCGATGATCAACAACGCCACAGCCGATGCGACGACCGCGACGGCCGACGCGAAGACCCGGGCGATCAGATCGAGGATCCACGACTCCTTCTCGGCGTCGGACGTCGAGACCGTCAGCAACTCCCCCGCCGACAGCTCGGTACGTACACCCCGCGGATCGAGGACACGACCGGCGACCTCCACGCGCACCAGATGCGCCTCCCGCTCGATGGCGACGACGATGATGCGGGCACCGATCCGCCACGCATACGACAGGGTGACGAACAAGGCCGCCAGACCGACCAGCGAGACGATCATCGCCGTCACATCACCGGTGTCGATGGCCCGCGAGACGATGAGTCCGATCGCCACCGGGACCATCGTTTCGCACAGTTGATGCACTCCGAACAGCAGCGACGAGACGATCAGTCGGGTGCGATGGCGTCGGACGGTGCGTCGCAGAATCGCGGAGCCGGTGGCCGGAGAAGGCTCTTCCACCACTGTCCGAGCATGGCGGAGCGGCACAGAATCGGTCATTTGCTGCAGCCTATGGCATCGGGAAGTGGCGATGGGACGCCACATTTACATAGAGTCGGGACCAACGAACACCGTGTAAGCCCAGCAGAGAGTACGGAGAACACCATGCCTGCCAAGACTTCGACCGACAACGACATCGCCGACGAAGACATCGTCCCACTCGAGTACGAGACGGCCAGCCAGGCTCAGCGCGTCGTCGCGGCCTACGCAACCGATGCCGACGAATGCCGCATGTTGCTGTCGATGTTGGGTATAGATCCTGTTGTGAAGGGCGAAAGCGAGTAGCACCTTCGCAGGACTGGCTCCCCCAGAGATCTACAAGCGGATTGGACAGTTGTGGCTGACGCCTCGCAGGGTTCGGATTTTGTCGTCGTAGCCAACCGGTTGCCGGTCGATCTGGAAAAGCTTCCGGACGGAAGCACCCGATGGAAGCGAAGCCCCGGCGGGTTGGTCACCGCTCTCGAACCGATCCTGCGCGCCAACAAGGGTGCCTGGGTGGGGTGGGTCGGTGTCTCGGACGTCGACGTCGAGCCGTTCGTCGAGGACGGCCTGCAACTGCGTCCGGTCACGATCAGCGAGAAGGAATACACCCAGTACTACGAGGGCTTCTCCAACGCGACGCTGTGGCCGCTCTATCACGACGTGATCGTCAAGCCGGAGTACGACCGCGACTGGTGGAACGCCTACGTCGAAGTCAACCGCCGCTTCGCCGAGAAGACCTCCGAGGCTGCAGCACAGGGCGCGACGGTGTGGATCCAGGACTACCAGCTTCAGCTCGTTCCGAAGATGCTGCGGATGCTGCGCCCCGACCTGACCATCGGGTTCTTCCTGCACATCCCGTTCCCGCCGATCGAGCTGTTCATGCAGATGCCGTGGCGCACCGAGATCGTCGAAGGGCTGCTCGGTGCCGACCTCATCGGTTTCCATCTGTCCGGCGGCGCGCAGAACTTCCTCTACCTTGCCCGACGCCTCGCCGGGGGAACCACGTCCCGCGGAACCGTCGGAGTGCGGTCCAAGTTGGGCGTCGTGCAGGTCGGCTTCCGAACCGTGCGAGTCGGCGCGTTCCCGATCTCCATCGATTCCGGTGACCTCGACACCAAGTCTCGCTCCAAGGCCGTCCGTGATCGCGCGAAGCAACTGCGCAAGGATCTGGGCAACCCGAAGCGCATCATGCTCGGCGTCGATCGACTCGATTACACCAAGGGAATCGACGTTCGGCTCAACGCGTTCCGCGAATTGCTCGAAGAGGGCCGCGTCGATCCCGCCGAGAACGTCATCGTGCAGTTGGCGACACCCAGCCGGGAACGCGTCGAGAGCTACGTCGCCATGCGCGGCGAAATCGAGCAGCAAGTGGGCCGGATCAACGGCGAGTACGGCCAGGTGGGTCATCCCGTGGTGCACTATCTGCACCGGCCGATCCCCCGCGACGACCTGCTGGCCTACTTCGTCGCTGCCGACGTCATGCTGGTCACTCCGCTGCGTGACGGCATGAACCTCGTCGCCAAGGAGTACGTGGCCTGCCGCAGCGACCTCGGTGGCGCGCTGGTGCTCAGCGAATTCACCGGTGCCGCAGCAGAACTGCGCCAGGCGTACCTGTGCAACCCACACGACCTGGACAGCGTGAAGGACGCGATCATCGGCGCACTGGAGCAGGAACCCGAGGCAGGCAAACGCCACATGCGTGCCATGCGCAGGCAGGTGCTCGCGCACGACGTCGATCGCTGGGCCCGCTCCTTCCTGACCGCACTCGCAGCGCCGGCGGAGGGCACCAACCTCAGCCGATAAATCGCTTTCCCGATACCGTCGACGGCTGCTACTTTGCCGTCGACGGTTTTTTCGTGCATCGAGACAGTGAGGAGGTGGCATCGTGGCCACCCGGACATCGACGGACCCGAGCCCCCGTTCCTCCTCCCCCAAGGACCTCGCATGTCTCCACTCGACCACTACGGCCTCGATCAGCACTGGCTGACCGAATTCGAAAAGCTCTCCCAGAAAACAACTCTCGCCCGCGTCGTTCGCGTCGACCGAGGTGAATTCGACGCCGTCACCGACAGCGGCATCGTCCGCTGCACCGGCACCGGTATCTGCACCGGAGATTGGGTGACACTGGACTCGTTCAGGCTCGCCGCTACCCTCCCTCGCCGCACAGCCATCGAACGCGCCTCCGCCGGATCCACCTCCGACACACAGGTTCTCGGAGCCAACGTCGACACCGTCGTCGTCACGGTGGCGTCGGACACCGCCCTCGATCTCGGTCGCGTCGAGCGCTACATCACCCTGGTCTGGGGCAGCGGCGCCGTTCCCGTGGTCGCGATCACCAAGACCGACAGCGGTAGCGTCGCCGAGGAGTTGGTGCTGGCCGCCGCGCCGGGTGTGGAGGTGTGCACCACCAGCGCGGTCGACGGCAGCGGAATCGACTCACTGACAGCACATCTGCGCGGAACGGTCGCGTTGATCGGGCCGTCGGGATCCGGAAAGTCGACGCTCGGTAACGCGCTGCTGGGTGGTTCGGTTCTGGAAACCGGTGCCACTCGGTCGGCCGACGGCAAAGGCAGGCACACGACGGTGCGTCGAGAATTGGTGCCGATCCCGTCCTCTGCCCTGGTGCTGCTGGACACCCCAGGCTTGCGTTCGGTGGGCGTGCAAGGATCGGAAGACGCTGTGGCGAGCGCCTTCTCCGACGTCGACGAACTCGCCGCACTGTGCCGGTTCGGTGACTGCGCGCACGAACACGAACCCGGCTGTGCGGTGCTTGCCGCCGTCGACGCGGGTGAGCTCACCGAACGACGACTGGGCAACTACCGAAAACTGTTGCGCGAGAATGCCTGGGCGATGTCGAGGCAGGACGCCCGTGCTCGCAGCCAGAAGTTGCGGGAGTACAAGCAGATCTCGAAGTCGCTGCGCGTCAAGTACGCCGTCGACGGCAGAAAGCGGTAGGTCAGCTCTCGTCGAACAGTGAGGGACTGTCGGTCTCCGCCTCGGCCTGCCGGGCCGAACCCTCAATGTTCGACGCCTTCCGCACCACCTCGACCGTGGTGGTACGTACCGACAACCGATGACCGTCGTGATGCTCGAGCAACGCCAGACCCTGACGGATCTCGAGCACCTTCCACGGGCCTGCATGCCCGGACGCTTGAACCAGGTCGCCTGGTGCGATCTCGGAAGCCACTGTTGTTCTCCATTCACCGAGCAAGCGTTTCGGGGTCGAGCAAGTCTGTGACACACACCCTATCGGGCGTGCTCTGCGTGCATCTCACTTGCTCGTCGAACAATTTAGGAGTACTCATGTAATAGTTGTAGATATACAAGCATTATCGCGGAGGTGAACGTGGCCGAGTTGACTCGACGACACCGGTATCTCGTGCTCGGCATCTGCTGCCTGAGTCTGTTTCTCGTCAGCACCGACAACACGATCGTCAACGTCGCGCTGCCGTCGATGCGCGCAGATCTGAACGCGTCGGTATCGGGTCTGCAGTGGATCATCGACGCATACACGCTGGTCGTGGCATCACTGCTGATGCTCGGCGGCTCGATGGCCGACAAATACGGCCGCAAGCGCTTCTTTCTGATCGGCACCGGAACGTTCGTCCTCGGCTCCCTGCTGTGCAGCATCGCACCGTCACTGGGCTGGCTCATCGCCTTCCGCATGCTGCAGGCCGTCGGCGGCTCGATGATGAATCCTGTCGCGATGTCGATCATCACCAACACCTTCACCGATCCGAAAGAACGTGCCGGAGCCATCGGAATGTGGGGTGCCGTCGTCGGAATCTCGATGTCGGCGGGCCCGGCGCTGGGCGGCATCCTCGTCACCGGTGCCGGCTGGCAGTCCATCTTCTGGATCAACGTCCCCGTCGGGATCTTCGCTCTGGCGATGACACTGAAATTCGTCCCGGAATCGAAGGCCGAGCACTCACGCAAGTTCGATCCGGCCGGCCAATTCCTCATCTTCGCGTTCCTCGTGTCCCTGGTGTTCACCATCATCGAAGGTCCCGCGAAGGGGTGGGGATCGCCGCTGATCGTGTTCACCGGTGCCGTCGCCGTCGGCTCTCTCGTCGGGCTGCTGGTGGTCGAGTCGCGAATCGAGGAACCGCTCATCCAACTGAAGTTCTTCCGGAGCGCGCCGTTCAGCGGAGCGACGGTGATCGCGGTGTGCGCGTTCGCTTCTCTCGGCGGATTCCTGTTCCTCAACACCCTCTACCTGCAGGACGTGCGCGGGTACTCACCACTGCACGCCGGTCTGTACACGCTGCCGATGGCGTTGATGACGCTGATCTTCGCGCCGATCTCCGGTCGCATCGTCGGCACCCTCGGAGCGCGTATCCCGCTGCTCATCGCCGGAATCGGCTTCGTGGCCTCGGCGCTGATGCTCACCCGACTGACTCCGACGACGTCGTTCGCGTGGCTTGCGGTGGCGTACGTGATTTTCGGAATATCCTTCGGCATGGTCAACGCCCCGATCACCAACACCGCTGTGTCCGGAATGCCGCGCAGTCAGGCCGGAGTGGCATCCGCCATCGCGTCGACGAGCAGGCAGGTGGGTCAATCGCTCGGCGTGGCCGTCGTCGGATCCATCGTCACGGCGAGCATCGTCGGCGAGATCTCCGACGGCTTCACCGCCGCAGCAGTTCCGGCGTGGTTCGTCATCGCGGGCGCGGGCGTGGTCGTCACCGTGCTCGCAGTGGTCACCACCGGCAGGTGGGCCCGCTCGACCGCCGACCGAATCGACCAACCGGTGCTCGTATGACCGACTCGGAGGCAGCCCTCGTCTGGCGCGAGATGCGCGCGTTGATGCTCGAGAAGCACGACACCCGCCGAGCCGTCGCCGACGCCACCGGGATGAGCTTCCTGCGAGCCAAGCTGCTCACCAAGTTGCTCACGGGCGATCGGACGGTGACCGAATTGGCCGAGATTCTCGCGTCCGATGCGCCGTACGTCTCGCTCAACATCCGCGAGCTGGAGAAACGCGACTTGGTGATGCGCACCGAGGATCCCGACGATCGCCGACGCCGCATCATCGGACTCACCGATGTCGGACGCCGCCTCGCCGAGAAGGCGCGAGCGATCGCCGACGCCCCGCCGCCGGAATTCACGACGGTATCCGCCGAAGACCTGGCGCATCTACGACGGATTCTGCAGCTGCCCTGATTTCTGGGCTTCCCGCTTCAGCGGCGGATGGCGTCGAGTGGTGTGCCGATCTCGACGAGCGCGCGCACGGTCGCCGCTTCCATTCCCGGTGAGCCACAGACCAGGATCTGGCGATCCGGGAACGGCCCCTGCGTGGCGACGACGTCGGCCACACTGCCCTCCCAGCAATGCTCGGGCTCGAAGAACTTTGCACTGGAACCGATCTCGGCATGGATGCGGTCGTTCCATCGATCCGACGCCCACGGCTCGTGCAGTTGGTCGACGACAGGTACCACCGTCAACCACCGCAACTCCGCCGCCATCAACCACAGCATGTCACCGGCATACAGATCACGTGGCGACTTGCCGCCCACGAACAGCGTCACGTTCGGCGGCTGTGGGCGGCGAGTGAGGTCGAGCAGAATCGCGCGCAACGGAGCGAGGCCGGTGCCGCCCGCGATCATCACGACGTCGCGCCCCGAATCGTCGACATGCAGACTGCCCCGCGGATCGCTGATCTGCCACACATGACCGGGCCGCGTCTCGTTGACGATCGAACCGCTCACCCAACCGGCCGGAACGGCTCGAACATGGAATTCCAGCTTCCCGTCTCGCGAAGGCGGCAGCGCCGGTGAGTATCGCCGCGTCAGAGCAGCGTTCTGGGGAACCGTGACCGACACCGACTGGCCTGCCTGAAACGGCACAGCATCGCCTTCGAGTCTGATCACCGCAAGATCGTTCCGAAGGCGATGATACTGAACAACCGTCGAACTCCACGCCTGCATGTGAACCAGGATAGGGGCCGACGCGAAATACCTCGCACACACGCGCGGGGGTCGATGCCGTCGCCCCGGTCGAGGCCGGTCGAGGTGCGGGAGGTTCGCCGCCGACGCCGGTGGGAGGCCGGTCGACGCCGGGCGCCCCCGGTCGACGCCGCAAAAGCGCGCGCGTTTGCCGAACGCGCGCGAAATAGCGACCGATCGCCGGCGAATCCGCGCGCACCTGACGAACGCGCGCGCTTTTGCGAACAGTTGGGGGTGAACGGTGAAGGGCGAACCCTCGAATTCAGCGCTGGTGGCGCGGTTTCCAGACCACCAGGGCGTTGCGTTGAATCGGCACCAGGTCGCGGCGATAGCTGGCGTGCACGTTGGCCAGATCCTGAGCCAGCTCGGAGACCCGGGCCTGCAGTGCCTCGACCTGATTGGTCAGTTCGATGATGCGCTTGATGCCGGCGAGGTTGACGCCCTCGTCCTGCGAGAGTCGCTGCACTTCACGAAGCAGCGCGACGTCACGAGGTGAGTAGCGTCGACCGCCGCCGGTGGTGCGATGCGGGGTGACGAGCCCGAGCCGGTCGTAGGTACGCAGCGTCTGCGCGTGCATACCTGCCAACTGTGCCGCGACGGAGATCACGAAGACCTGGGCATCGGGATCAGCTTGCCCGCCACCGGCTTTCGCGGATCCGCCCTCGGGAGGGACCGACATCACACACCTGCCCACCCGGCCCGCGGGTCGAATCCGCTGGCCTTCTCGGCTTCCAGATAGTTCTTCAGAGCGTCGGTAGCAGCATCGTCCAGTTTCTGCGGGACGGCAACTTTGACGGTCACCATCAGGTCGCCGGTGCCGGACTTCTTCGGGATACCGCGGCCACGCACACGTAGCACTCGGCCGTCGACGGTGCCCGGTGGCACCTTCACTCCGACTCGCCCTTCGAGGGTGGGCACCGACAGCGTGGTGCCGAGCACCAGTTCTCCGTAGCTCACCGGAACGGTCACCGTCAGGTCGTCGCCTGTTCGGCCGAACACCTTGTCGGGCTTGACCCGAACGGTGACGAACAGGTCGCCGGACGGTGCTCCGCGCAAGCCGGCTTCGCCCTGACCGGCGAGCCGGACCTTCTGGCCGTCGCTGATGCCGGCCGGGACGCGCACGGTGATGGTGCGGGTGCGGTTCTGCACTCCGGTGCCGCGGCAGTCGACGCACGGGTCGTCGATGATGGATCCGGTACCGCGGCAGTCGTCGCACGGCTCACTGAAGCCGAACGCGCCTTGGTTTCTGTTGACGACACCCTGGCCGTTGCATTTGGGGCACACCCGCGGGCTGGTTCCGGGCTTCGCACCGCTGCCGTGGCAGGTGGTGCACGAGGACGGGCTGGTCAATCGCAGGGGGACCGTGACGCCCTGTGCCGCTTCACGGAACTGCAGCGAGGTCTCGGTTTCGACGTCACTACCGCGTCGGGGTCGATTGTTCTGCGGACGCTGCTGCGCGCCGCGGTTGAACAGGCCACCGAACAGGTCACCGATTCCGCCGTCGCCGCCGCCCTGGCCGAAGATGTCGCCGACGTCGAAGGTCTGTCCACCGCCGCCGAATCCGCCTGCGCCGGGCGAGAATCCACCTCCGCCACGGTTACCGAAACCACCGGAGGCGAACAGCTTTCGTGCTTCGTCGTATTCCTTGCGCTTGGCCGGGTCGGCGAGGACGGCGTGCGCCTCACTGACCGCCTTGAACTTGTTCTCGGCCGAGGCGTTACCGGGGTTGGCGTCGGGATGGTTGTCCCGGGCCAACTTTCGGTACGCCTTCTTGATCTCTTCTGCAGTCGCGCTGGAGGAAACGCCCAGCTCCTTGTAGAAGTCCTTCTCGATCCACTCCCGCTGGCTCACCGGGCGTTTCCTCCTCTCGCGCTATTTCTCTACTGCTCGTCGGACGCGGGTGCATCCGATTCTTGTGTTGCACTGTCCACGACGCCGACCATCGCGGTCCGCAGGACGCGCTCACCGAGCTTGTAGCCCGGACGCATCAGCGTTCCGACGACCGGACTGCTGCCGTCGCCCTCATGGGAGACGGCCTCGTGGATGGCCGGGTCGAAGGCGTCGCCCTCGGCTCCGAAAGTGGTCAGGCCGATGTTCGAGAACACCCCTGCCAACTTGTCTGCCACTGCCTTGAGCGGTCCGGTTTCGAGGTCGCCGTGCTGGCGGGCTCGCTCGAGGTCGTCCAGAACCGGAAGAAGCTGCGAGACGACGGACGCCTTCGCGTTCTCCGCTCCGGTCTGCTTCTCACGATCGGTGCGACGCCGGTAGTTGGCGTACTCCGCCGAGACGCGCTGCAGATCTGCGGTGAGCTCTGCAACCTGCGTGTCACGCGGGTCTTCCACTACGTCGCCGTCGACGGTCCCTTCGTCCACCGAGTCGGGCTGGGGCGCAGCCCCGGTGCCCACCAGGGGCTCCGGAACTGCGTCACCTTCCCGTACTTCACCGGTCTCGGGATCGATCTTTCGCTTGTCCACGAAAGTGACCGGTTCCTGCTCGGTGTTGTCCGACGTCACTTCTTGTCCGTGTCGTCGGCGGGCTCGTCGACAACCTCTGCGTCGACGACACCGTCGTCAGCGGCCTGCGCGCCACCCTCTGCGCCGCCCTGCTCCTTGGCCTGAGCCTCGTAGATGGCGGTGCCGAGAGCCTGCGACTCGGTCGAGAGCTTCTCCACGGCGGTCTTGACTGCCGAGATGTCGCTGCCCGCGAGAGCCGACTTGGCGTCGGCGATGGCGGTTTCGACGCGTCCCTTGAGCTCGGCGTCGACCTTGTCCTCGTTGTCCTTGACGAACTTCTCCGTCTGGTGGACGAGGGACTCGGCCTGGTTGCGGACCTCGGCCTCTTCGCGACGAGCCTTGTCCTCGTCTGCGTGAGCTTCCGCGTCGGCGACCATGCGGTCGATCTCTTCCTTGGACAGACCGGAGCCGTCCTGGATCTTGATCGTGTTTTCCTTGCCGGTGCCCTTGTCCTTGGCCGTGACGTGCACGATGCCGTTGGCGTCGATGTCGAAGGTGACCTCGATCTGCGGGACGCCGCGAGGAGCCGGGGGCAGCTCGGTCAGCTCGAAGGAGCCGAGAAGCTTGTTGTGCGAGGCGATCTCGCGCTCACCCTGGAAGACCTGGATCTGCACCGAAGGCTGATTGTCGTCAGCGGTGGTGAAGGTCTCGGACCGCTTCGTCGGGATGGTGGTGTTGCGCTCGATGAGCTTGGTCATCACGCCACCCTTGGTCTCGATACCGAGGGACAGCGGCGTGACGTCGAGGAGCAGAACGTCCTTGACCTCACCCTTGAGCACACCGGCCTGCAGTGCAGCACCGACGGCCACGACCTCGTCCGGGTTGACGCCCTTGTTGGGCTCGCGTCCACCGGAGAGTTCCTTGACCAGCTCGGAGACGGCGGGCATACGCGTCGAACCACCGACGAGCACGACGTGGTCGATGTCCTTGACGGCGATGCCGGAGTCCTTGACCACTGCCTGGAACGGCGCACGGGTGCGGTCGAGCAGGTCGGAGGTGATCTTCTGGAACTCCGAGCGGCTGAGCTGCTCGTCGAGGAACAGCGGGTTCTTGTCGCCGTCGACCGTGATGTACGGGAGGTTGATCGAGGTGCTCTGCCCGGAGGACAGTTCGATCTTCGCCTTCTCGGCAGCCTCACGCAGACGCTGCAGCGCCATCTTGTCCTTGGTCAGATCGATGCCGTTCTGAGCCTTGAACTTGTCGACGAGCCAGGTCACGATGCGCTCGTCCCAGTCGTCGCCACCGAGGTGGTTGTCGCCGGACGTCGCGCGGACCTCGACGACGCCGTCGCCGATTTCCAGCAGCGAGACGTCGAACGTGCCGCCACCGAGGTCGAACACGAGAATGGTCTGCTCGCTGTCGCCCTTGTCCAGGCCGTATGCGAGAGCTGCCGCGGTGGGCTCGTTGACGATGCGCAGGACGTTGAGGCCGGCGATCTGGCCGGCTTCCTTCGTGGCCTGGCGCTGTGCGTCCTCGAAGTACGCGGGAACGGTGATGACCGCGTCGGTGATTTCCTCGCCCAGGTAGGCCTCGGCGTCGCGCTTGAGCTTCTGCAGCGTGCGCGCGGAGATCTCCTGCGGGGTGTACTTCTTGCCGTCGATCTCCACGGTCCAGTCCGTGCCGACGTGGCGCTTCACGGAGCGAATCGTGCGGTCGACGTTGGTGACCGCCTGGTTCTTCGCGGGCTGGCCGACCAGCACTTCACCGTTCTTGGCGAAAGCGACGATCGACGGGGTGGTGCGTGATCCCTCGGAGTTGGCGACGACAACCGGTTCGCCGCCCTCGAGGACGGACACGACCGAGTTGGTGGTCCCGAGGTCGATACCGACCGCACGAGCCATAATGTTTCCTCCTGTTAGTGCTGGGGTTCAGTCCCTGGGTGAGCGAACTCCGCTCAAGTTTGCACAACGCGTCTTGTCGCGTCAACTTCCAACTTGAGCCTCATCCACTCAAGGCTGCTGACCTGCACAACGGAGGGTGTGGCGACTTTGTTCCCGTGGGAGCGGGTGCGCCGCATGTGAGCGAAAACTCGACCCCTGCTACGAGGTTTCGCGCACGTGGGGCGAAGCCCCTCCACAGCAGTACGCCGCGACGATCACGAGGATCGTCGCGGCGCAGCGGGGAGAAAGTGTTGCGGGGGGAATTACTCGGCAGGCTCCTCGACCGGGGCGGGGATGCAGCTGTGAGTGAGCAGCCCACCGGTGATGTTGTCGAGGAAGTTCGCGTCGAGTGCACTGGCGAAGGCCGCGGCACCGGCGGGGCGGGCCATCCATTCACGATCGACCGACGGCACGGTGTACGTGGCGGCTTCGCCTGCCTCGATGGTCGTCTCGGTGTTCTGACCCTGCACGCCCGGCAGTGCGCCGTAGTTGACGTTGACGTTCGACGCGTCGTCCGCACCGACGTTGTCCACCTTGACCTGAAGTGCGACGACGCCGCCCTCGGGTGCGTCCTTGACCGTGGTGTCGCAGACGGCGGCCATGGTCACCACCAGGTCGGGGCTTTCGAGAACCACCGAGCCGAGCGGGCCGACGGGTTCGGGGGCAGGTTCGGCCGATGCGGCCGGTGCGAGGGCAACCGCACCGATGGCGGCGGCCAGAGCGGCCGTCGAGGCCAGGATCGATGTGCGGGCAAGACGTCGCATGAACAACTCCTGTAGCTGAAGGGGATGTGACTCATGAGTCTGATGTGACAGATGGGTCAGTTGGTACTCAACTCACTATGTCCTATCGGATTCCGACATTCCACACCAGGCGGTCTCGATTCGATGACGTTCGCATATCGAAGGAAAACGCCCCTGACGAATCACATCCATGTAGTTCGGAGTAGGTTTCACCGGTCGGTGAGCCAGGTTTCACCGGTTGCCGATCAGGGGAACCACAACCCTGCGGATCGGCCGCGCCCTACGTAGGGTTGAGGAAAAGCGAGGCTACGGAGGCACATGGATCCCGAAGTGCAGCACGAACCGAGCGAGATCACCTACGACGAGAAGTTCTATCCGGCTCGGCCGAAACCACTTCGACCTTCGGTGCGACGCGCCAACAGGAGCAGCAGCCCCACACCCGACAGCGAACCGGTGGCCTCGAATCCCGAGTACGTGGACTGGCTCACCGAACAGTCGATGCTGCGCGACGCCAAGCTCATTGCCGAGCAACTCTCGGGCAAGGGCAGCATGTGGCAGAACCCGTATGCCGACCCCGATCCTCGCGCCGCCGTCGAGCGCGCACCGGTGTGGTTCACCGCGTATCCCATCTCGGTGATCAACGCCCCGCAGACGAGCTTCCTGAGCACACTCGGTGACGAGAAGCTGTGGCAGGCCTTTTCCGAAATCGGTGTCACCGCAGTGCATACCGGCCCGGTGAAGGTGGCCGGCGGCATCCACGGTTGGCGTCCGACTCCCTCGGTCGACGGCCACTTCGACCGCATCGGCATGCAGATCGACCCCGCGTTCGGATCGGAAGAGGAGTTCCGACGCCTCTGCGTGGTGGCGTCGGCGTACGACGGCATCGTGATCGACGACATCGTGCCCGGACACACCGGTAAAGGTGCGGACTTCCGGCTCGCCGAGATGGCCGTGGCCGACTACCCCGGCATCTACCACATGGTCGAGATCGAACCGCAGGACTGGCATCTGTTGCCACGAGTGCGGGCCGGAGCCGATTCGCAGAACATCGACGCCGAGGCCGAGGCCAATCTCGCCCGTGCCGGATACATCATCGGCCAGCTGCAGCGCGTGATCTTCTACGAGCTCGGTGTGAAGGAAACCAACTGGAGCGCAACACCTCCCGTCGTCGGCATCGACGGCGTCGAGCGTCGCTGGGTGTACCTGCACTACTTCAAGGCCGGTCAGCCGTCGATCAACTGGCTCGATCCCTCCTTCGCCGGAATGCGACTGGTGATCGGCGACGCGTGCCACTCCATCGCCGATCTGGGTGCAGGCGCATTGCGGTTGGACGCCAACGGTTTTCTCGGTGTCGAGCGTCGAGCCGAAGGCCCGGGCTGGTCCGAGGGCCACCCCTTGTCCGAGGCGGCGAACCACCTGATCGCCAGCGTGGTGCGCAAGATGGGCGGGTTCACCTTCCAGGAGTTGAACCTGACGATCGACGACATCAAGGCCATGGGTGAAAACGGTGCCGACCTGTCGTACGACTTCATCAATCGCCCGGCCTATCAGCACGCGCTCGTCATGGGAAACACCGAGTTTCTCAGGCTCACCATGACTCTGGCGCGCGATCACGGCGTCGACACGGCATCTCTGGTGCACGCGTTGCAGAACCACGACGAGATGACGTTCGAGCTCATCCACTTCGCCACCCTGCACGCCGAGGACGAGTTCACCTACGGCGGCGAGGCGGTCAAGGGCAGCGATCTGGGCGACCGGATCCGCGGTGAGCTGACCGATCGACTCACCGGGCGCTGGGCACCGTACAACCGGACGTTCACCACCAACGGAATCGCCTGCACCACAGCAAGTGTGATCACCGCATCGCTCGGGATCCGCGATTTGGACCGGATGGACGAGCGAGACATCGAGACGGTCAAGCGGGCCCATCTGCTGCTCGCGATGTACAACGCGTTGCAACCGGGCGTGTTCGCACTGTCCGGCTGGGATCTTCTGGGCATCCTGCCGATCGATGCCGAGGAGGTCGACGACCTCATCCGCGAAGGCGACACCCGCTGGATCAACCGCGGCGCACACGATCTGATGGGGTACTTCCCCGAGGCCGTGCGCTCCGAATCCGGCATCCCCCGCGGGCGCAGCCTGTACGGTTCGCTCCCGGAGCAGCTGGCGGATCCACAGTCGTTCGCCCGCCAGTTGGCGCGAATCATCGAGTTGCGCAAGAAGTTCGGTATCGCCACCGCCCAGCAGATCGACATCCCGACCGTCTCGCACAAGGGTCTACTGGTGATGGTGCACGAACTCGGGCAGGGAACCATCCAGGCGACGGTGCTCAACTTCTCGTCCGAGGAGATCAGCGCGACCATCCAGTCGAAGCACCTGGTGCCCGGCACCACGGCCGTCGACGTATCGGACGACAACGAGATCGCCACGGTGGACGAACTGAACAGTTTCCCGATGACGCTGCGCCCGTACGAGGGTGTGCCGGTGGTGCTGCGCTGAGACCGCAGGGCTCCCCACCGACGGATAGACTCCTGCCGTGGCCGAAGAACAGAACGACCCGACATCGCGGAGGCCCATGCCTCCCCGTCCGCAACCACCGCGGCCCGATGTTGCCGTCGAACCGCTGCGGCCACGGCAGGAGCCATCTCGGTCGGCCCTACCCAAGGTCGCGAGCGCGCTGTGGACTCTGACAGCGGCTCTGATCCTCGCGTTGGCCGCCGTCATCGCGCTGAATTGGGAGTCCGTGCTCTCCGGCGTCGAAACTGCAGTGTCACAGCAGGATTCGACGGCAAGTGCCGCCGACGTCCGCAACACCGCCTCGGCCACGCTGCTGTCCAGTGGTGCCGCAGCAGCGGTGCTCGTGCTGCTGGGATTCGTCGCACTGAATCTGCTGCGCAACGCGGCGGTGTCGTCGAAGGTCCTGATGGGAGCGGTCGGAATCCTGACCATCGGAGCGGCAGTCACGTTCTCGACCTTCGTGTCCGACGCCTCCGCGCTGCTCGGCGGCGTTCTGCAGTGGGGGCCGTTCGTCGTGGCGGGCACGGCTGTCGCTGCGACGATCGTGGCCCTCCTGCCCCGGGGATCCTCACGCCAGTGAGGCCAGTATTCCTTCCGCGCTCCGGGCCGCCGTGGCACACGAGGTCGAGGTGAATCGGTCCAACAGTGGATGCGAGGACAGTGCTCGCCACTTGTGTACCGCCGCCAGCGCGGTGTCTCGCTGTTGGGCGTGACCGGCATCGGGAGGCAGGTCGAGGCGTTCGGTGGCGGCGATGCCGAAGCCGCCGATGATGCGCTGCAGCTCGAGCAGTCCGCCGTCGGGCAGTTTCGGTGTGGTGGAGCGCAATCGGCCGAGCAGACGCAATTCGGCGAAGCCGTGCACATCGGCGAGCATTCGCCCGGCTTCGGTGCGCAGTGCATGCGATTCCGGACGGAACTCCAGAATCCGTTGCAGGGCAACCAGAGCCGAGTGCAACTTCAGTTGGTCGGCGCGTTGACCGAATTGCACGTCGATCACCGACCGAAGTTCGGTCAGCCCGCTGCGCTCGACCAGATCGGCGGCCAGCGTGGGTGAATCGCGTACCCCGAGCCGAATCAACGTCACGGCCATCCGAATGCCGAACAGCCCGAAACGGTCGACGATGCTGGCTCGCAGCGCCGCGTCGACCGGTAGCGTGCTTTCTGCACGGACGAATCGATCGGCCGAGAGCATCGCCAACTGCAGATCCTCGGTCGGCACCGTGGCCAACATCTCGAATGCCGAGAACTCGTTCTGCCGCAACGTTTCCGCACCGAGCGCCAGCAGACCCGCGACCGGAACCACCGCCTGGCACAGGCCGGTGGCCTCGAGTTCGGACGCGAATCGCGCAGCGACTTCCTTGGCCGACATCATCGCGTCCATCCGCCCCGACCCCACCTCGTCGGCGCGCGAGACGACACCGATCACACCGAGCGGTCCCGAATCACCGCCCACGTGCGCACCGATCTGCCCCAGAAACGACACGTCGGTCGCATTGAGCGTGCGCAGCAGATAGACAACGGCGTCGGCACCCGAGGACGAGTTCTCGGGCGTGAGCATCGCCAACGTACGCGCCGACACGTCGCGCGAGAGCGACGAGGTACCGGGGGTGTCGATGATCGTCGTCTGCGCCAGTGCGCTCGCAGGCCATTCGACGTCCAGTCGGTCGACCTGCGCGGCCGTCAACGACCCGAGATCGAAGGTCAATCGTCCGTCCCGCCGTTGCACCGGCACGTTCGCAGCCCGGTCACCGTCGTACCAGGCCGTGACGGCGGGAGCGACACCGTTGCGGTACCACGTGACGACCTTCGTGCATTCCGTTGCGTCGGTGGGAGCAATATCCTGCCCGACAAGCGAATTGAGCAGTGTGGACTTGCCGGCCTTGAGCGATCCCGCCAGTGCCACCCGCAGCGGCTCGTCCAGGCGGTACAGGCATTCGTCGAGCATCCAGGATGCCTCGGCATCACCGGAGTACGTCGATCGTGCCGCCGAGATGAGGTCGCGTGCCCTGGCCAGAGCCGCCACACTCATACCGCGACGTCCTTGACGAGTCCCACTGCCCGAGCATTCAGTTCGGCCACCACGCGCATGTCGTTCTCCAGCGCAGCGATGCGAGCAGCGCGGTCGGTGTTGTCGGCGGCTGCGGCTTCCTGCGCCGAGCGCAGCGACTCGTTGAGCGACCGCAGCGTCTGCTCGGCGATGGACGTGAAGTGATCACGCAGCACTCGCTGAATCTGCCGCAGTCGGTCCTTGGACTCCTTGCCCACCTGGAAGCTGACGTCGTCGGTGAAACGTCTGATCGCGATCTTGGCCTCGGAACGCCGTTGTTTGACGCGGTTCTCCTTGTCCTCCTTGTACGCCTTGGTGCCGAGCAGCACACCCGCGCCGATGGAGATCGGATTGAGCAGACTCAACCCGACGAAGGTGGTGATCAGGCCGAACATCAGCACACCGCCGTAGGATCCGCGCATTCCCACCAGAACCTTCTGCGTGATTCCGATACGACCGGATTCCAGATCGGCCAACGACGAGACGGGATCGAGGACGTTGTCCAGATCGCCGACGTCGAGATCGGGTAGGGCTGCCGCCCCGGAGGACGCGAAGTGTTCGGCCACCAGCTCCGAAAGCCACAGTGCCCGTTCGTGAGCCCAGACGAAGTTGTCGCCCACCGACGCAGCGATCTGTTCCTCGAGCCACTCGCCGAGCTGCGGCCAGTCCTTGCCCGGATCCCCCTCGTCGACGGTTTCCTCGGCTTCCCTGGTGACGCGGCGCAACCGGTCGCGCAGGTCGTGATCGATGTCGGAGGCGAGATCGGCGATACCGTCCCCGAGTGTCTGCTGCCACTGGGACGAGCGCTTGTGCAGCTCCTCGGCAGCGGCCTTGGCGCGCTGCAGCCCGGCGACGGCCGCGGCAGCGCGCTCCGGATCCTTCAGTGCCGCAAGCTCACTGCCGAGCGACAGCGTCAGGTGCTCGGTGACCGAACGGACGTCGAGCGAGACCGACGAGCGTGCCAGCACATCGGCCCGGGCCACCACGTCGTCACGCAGGAACGCGTAGAGCTGCTGGAAGCCGGACTCGGCGTTGAGCTCCTCGTCGTTCAAACGCAGTGCGTGCGAACGCAACAGAGACGACACCGGCAGCATCTGCACGTCGATGCCCGCGCGGTCCAGGTGTCCACGATTGGCCTCGACGATCTGCCGCCAGTGCGGATAGAGATCGATCTTGGTGATCAGCACCGCCACGGCCGGGCACAGGCCCTGCACCTGACGCAGAAACGACAGTTCCGGCTCGGTGAATTCCCGGGAGGCGTCGGACACGACGAGCACCGCGTCGGACGACGGAATGAGCCCCAATGTGCCTGCAGCGTGCGGATTTCCGTGGCCACCGACGCCGGGGGTGTCGACCAGCACCAGACCGTCGGCGAGCAGTGGGCTCGCCACCCCGATGTCCAGACGCAACACTTCCCGGCCCTGGGCCAGCGGACTTGCCGGGGTGACCGTCGTGATCTCCTCGGGAGGAACGTCCACTCGGATCGGTTCGTTGCCGGGATCGGCGAGTACGAGCTGCGCGGAAAGGCTCTCGGCGTTGGACACCACCGTCGGGATGGCGGTGGTCTCGTCGTCTCCGACCGAGCACACCGTCAGGTTGAGCAGTGAGTTCACGAACTGGCTCTTGCCCTGCTTGAGCGGTCCGACCACGATGATGCGTCGACGTGGATCCAACACTCTCGAGCGCGCCGCCTGGACTCGATCCACCAGGTCGGATCTTCCCGCCGATGTCGCCACCGCCGCGGTACGGCTCAGTAGCTCGGCCAGCTCCGTAGATTGCCCGTCCATACGCTCGTGTTCACAACCGTTCTCGTCGACTTCCGCAGTACCAGGTCATCCCGCAGGCTCGAAAAACTCCTGCGCGCCCCGAACGAACTCTAGCGACGACTCGGCCCCGAGTGCTGGCGAACACTCGGGGCCGAGTCATGTCGTTGTCTACCCGCAGGCGAACGATCAGGGCTGCATCGGGTCGATGTCGTGATCGACGGTCACATGTCCCAGAGAGTCGGCTGCCGAATCCACCGAACCGTGCAGGCCGGACTCGCTGAACAAGCTCGACTCGGTCTCGCCCTGTCCGAAGACGTCCGAGTCGACGCTCGACCAGCCGGTGCCGGTCGCGGTAGCCGAGGAATCGAACGAGCTGGAGGAATCGAACGATCCCGACGCCGCCGAGGAGAGGCTGCCGCCGGCGTCTGCCAGTCCCTCGACACCCGACTGCAGGCCACCGGTGAGGCTGCCAGCGGCCTGGCCACCGATGTCGGCAGCGGAATCAAACCCGCCGCCCGCGGAAGCCGCAGCGTCCGCACCAGCATCCAAACCCGCACCCACAGTGGACGCGAAGTCGCCTCCGATCGAGGCACCGGTGTCGAGTCCCGCTCCGACGTTCGATGCGATCTCGCCACCCACCGAGGTTCCGGCATCGACGACTCCGCCCGCGGCACCTTCGAGGCCACCGGCAACCGAGCCTGCAGCTCCCGCGGCACCTTCGAGGCCCGCACCTGCGGATGCTGCTGCGTCGAGTCCGGTGCTGATGCCACCGGAGACGGCTCCTTCGAGGCCTGCACCGGCCGAAGCCGCAGCATCCACGCCGCCTGCGACGCCGCCCGCAACTCCGCCTGCGATTCCGCCGCCGAGGCTGCCGAGTCCGGCCAGACCACCGGTCAGGCCTGCACCTGCATCACCCACACCGGCGAGCCCGCCGGCCACATCTGCACCGACGTTCCCGACGGCCGCCAGGCCACCGGTCAGATCAGCACCGACGTTTCCGACGGCCGCCAGGCCACCGGTCAGATCAGCACCGACGTTTCCGAGGCCTGCGAGTCCTCCGGTGAGGCCCGCGCCCACTCCGCCGAGTCCGGCCAGGCCGCCCGACAGGTCTGCGCCCACTCCGCCGACTCCGGCGAGTGCTGCTTCGACGGTTCCCGAGAGGTCTGCTCCGGCTGCGACCGCTGTGTCGATCGCGCCGACGAGTCCTGCGCTGACATCCGCTCCGGCTCCGAGTGCGGCTCCGAGGTCGAGTGCGGCGCTGGTGTCGAGTACCGATTCGAGTGCGGTTCCGAGCTGAGCTCCGGCTGCGCCGCCGACGCCGAATGCCGTGCCGAGGATGCCCTCGAGGCCGCCTGCCACTCCGCCTTCGAGTCCGCCGGCCAGTTCGCCGCCGATGCCTGCTGCTGCTCCGACGGTGCCCTCGAGTGCTGCGTCGAGAGCGGCGGTGAGGCTGCCGACTGCGCTGGTGTCGAGGTCGAGTGCGGTTCCCAGTGCGCCGCCGACCACTGCGCCGACGCTGCCGCCTGCGGCGAGCAGGGCGTCGACGTCGAGGTCAGCGAGGACTCCGGCGTCGAGGACGGCTCCGAGTGCGCTACCGATCGAGCCTGCGATGGCACCGTCTGCCGCGAAGAGCCCGCCGAGGCTCGCGCCGACTCCACCGGCGATGTCGCCGACCAACGAGCCACCGGCTCCCAGTGCGCCGTCCAGTGCAGCTCCGATGTCGGTGGTCAGATCGGCTCCGATGGTTCCCAGTCCGCCGAGGGCGCCGCCGATTCCCGCGGTCAGAGCGGCACCGAGGTCACCTGCGATGTCCAGTCCGGCTCCGGCACCGAGTACCGCGTCGAAGACTCCGCCGAGAGCGGCACCGAGATCGGCTCCGACGCTTCCGCCGACTCCGAAGGCCGCACCGAGAGCGCCGGCCAGGCCGCCCTGGATGTCGGCCAGTGCGCCGAGGTCGACGGCACCGGTCGCGCCGATGGCGGCGTCGAGTGCTGCCTGCAGCTGTGCGGCGATGTCTCCGCTGATCTCGCCGCCGATGCCTGCGCCTGCTCCGATCAGTCCGGTGAGTGCAGCGCCGAGCCCGACGGTTCCGCCGAGCAGACCGTCGAGGTCCAGATCCAGACCGCCACCGATACCTGCGCCTGCGCCGAGCAGGGCGTCGAATGCGCCGCCGAACGCGGTTCCGAGCTCGAGACCGATCTGGCCTCCGACTGCCAATGCTGCGGCCAGTGCTGCCTGCAGGGATGCCTCGATCTCACCCGCGACATCGATTCCGCCGGTCAGGCTGCCACCTGCTGCGAGTCCGCCGCCTGCCACTGCGCCTGCTGCAAGTCCGAGCCCGGCCGACAATCCGCCGCCGAGGCTCGCGCCGCCGGCGAGTGCACCGTCGAGGCCGGCGGATCCGCCTGCGCCCAGGATGGCCGAGAGCTGGCTGCCTGCGCCGGCGAACAGTCCCGACTCGGCGACCAGGGGTGCCACGGCGACGATGTCGGCGTGGGTGACGTCGCCGAGTCCCGCGGCGGCCAGCGTCATCTCGGGGTTGGCGCAGTAGGCGGCTGCAGCCTGGTCGTCGCGCAGCAGGCCGAGAATGAAATCGAGTACGGCGTTGGTAGCCATCGTGGGTCTCCTTGACGAGTGGTGCTTCGTGGTTGATCACAACGCTAGGCACCGAAGAGCCCCCGCCCAACGGGGCGGATCCCCCCACTCCCTCGGGGGTTGCCAGGGGACTTCGGTTAGGGGATCTAGGCGCTTTAGGGGATTTCACTCGTTGTGCGCTCTAACCTGCTGTGAGACGTAACGAATAATCGGCCACTGCCGACAGTGCGTGTGACGGCAGTAGTACTGACGGCAGTGCGAGACGAAGGCGGCGACACCACGATGAACGCAGGGCTCGGCATACGTATCGGTTCGGTGACGGCTGTGGCTGCTCTGGACACCGAACCCGTCACCTCGGTGGTCAAGCGTTCGGCACTCGACCTCCGTCCGGGCGAGGCCCCGCGTCTGGCAGAGCTCTGGGACCGTTCGACGCGCAATCTGATCAGCGGATTTGCCGACCGGGTGGGCGATCCGGTGGAACTGATCGACGACGACGGCCGCAGTCACCGAGCCGAGGACCTGTACGCCACCGCTGCTCGCGCACTCGTCGCCGAGGTCTCCGCCGGGACCGATGCCGCTCCTACCGTCGTCGTCACCCACCCCACTCGCTGGACGGCGTACACCGCCGAGGTTCTCGGTGAAGCGCTCGAGCGCGCGGGACTCACCGACGTCACGCTGGTACCGGAGTCCGTCGCCACGATGCGGTGGCTCGAAGTGACGCGCGGCCCACAGGCCGACGGCCTGGCCGTGGTCTACGACCTGGGCGCGACCGCACTCGACGTCACGCTGATGCGCACCGGCTCCGAGGCAGGCACCGTCGGAACCGGAGTGCATTCGGAGGAGTTCGGCGGAGCGCAGTTCGATCACGCGATCATGCAGTACGTCCTCGACACCGTCTCGGGAAGCCAATCCTTCGAGTTCGATCCCTTCGACCCCGATACTGTCGGCGCACTCGTGGAACTGCGGGCCCGCTGCGGCGAGGCGAAGGAACAGCTGTCCTACGACACGTCCACGTCACTGACGGTCGACCTCCCGGGCCTGCACACCGAGGTACGCCTGGTGCGCTCCGAGGTCGAAGAACTGGTGCGAGCATCACTGCTGGCGTCGATCGGGGTGGTACGCGACGCCGTCACGGCCGCGGGCCTCGACGTCTCCGACATCGACCAGGTGGTACTCGTCGGTGGCAGTTCGGCCATCCCACTGGTCGCCGAGCTCATGTCGTCCGAGCTGCGAGCACCCGTGGTGGCCGGACCGCGACCCGAACTGACCGTCGCAGTCGGTGCCGCGATACTCGGCAGCGACATCGCCGACGCGACCGCCTCCGACAACGCCGCAGCACTGGCTGCGGCACCCACCACGGCCGTGGCGTCCGCTGCGGCGGCCGCCCCGATGCCTCGCCCCACTCCCCGGCCCGCACCGACGCCCACCGCCGTCGACTCCGACGCAGGAATGTCCGGTCGCAAGAAAGCCGGTGTCGTGGCCGGATCCGTCCTCGCTCTCGCGCTTCTCGCCGGCGGAGGATTGTCGGTGGGCACGGCATTGACTTCCGACAACACCACTCCGGCCGAATCGAACGCGGAAACCTCGATCTCGAGCACCGAGACACCGGGAACCAGCGCTGCGGTGGCCGATGCCGCGACGACGACGCCGGCGACCGGTGAGAACGGTGTTGCCGCACCCGGTTCCGAGGGTGCGCCGACCACGGTGGTCAACGCCGACGGAACGGTGACGCAGATCGATCCGGCCACCGGTGCTCCGGTCGCGGGATCGCCTGCCCCGGCCGACAACGGCGCGGCCACGGTGCCGACCATCCCGTCGGTCGCCGCTCCGACCGTTCCCAACTACCAGCCTCCGGCGGTGCAGGTTCCGCAAGCACCGAGCGTGCAGGTTCCCAGCTACCAGGGTCCCACCCTCGGCGATGTCGGACAGGGTGTCGGTGACGGACTCGGCGGAGTGGTCGGCGGCGTCGGTGACGGGCTCGGCGGTGTCGTCGGCGGCGTGGGTGACGGGCTCGGCGGAGCCCTCGGCGGCTTGACCGGCCGATAGGTCGACGGTGACCAGCACTCGATCATCGCTCGTCGGCATCGAGCGCGCCGATCGCTTCGTCCGTGATGCGCTCGTCGCCAATGGATTTCATATCGTCGTCGGAGTCGACGGCTCCGGCCGATCCGCGGTTCTCGATTCCGTGGCGTCGACGGTGGACGTGTACACGGGCACCATCGCCGACGCGCCGTCCGGCTCGACGGTTCTCGTCGACGACGCGCACCTGCTGTCGGAGCAGCGTCTCGACGAGATCGCAGCGGCGGCAACACGCTCGGACATCACCCTGATCGTCGCCACCGCGCCGCGGAGCTTCGATTCCCGCATCGAGAAGCTCGTCGCGTCCGCCGGTTCCAACCGGTTGACTCTGGTTCCGCTGGACAAGGTGGCCATCGCGGCGCGAGCAGCAGCGACCGTTCGACCGATCTCGGCGTCACTCGCCGGTGCCGTCGCCAAGGCGACCGGCGGAATTCTCGCCGCCGTCGATGCGGCAATCGGCGCGCTCGGCGGCGACCGTTCCGATCCGGCTCCACTGCGCGCGGTCGCCGAATCCGTTGCCGAACAACACCGTCGGATGCTGATCGAGACCACCGACGACACGCGGGCACTGCTGCTCGCAGCCCGATTCGGCATCACACCCGACCCTGCGTCGGCTGCGCAGATCGTGGCACGCGCGACCGATGTCGAGTCGATCGTCGACCTGGCCTGCAGCTCCGGCCTGCTCGACACCACGGGCACGTTGATTCCGTCCGCGGAGGCCCCGCTGATCGAAATGATCGGAGAGGCGCGCTGCCGAGCCCTGCTCTCGTCCGTCACCGACATCGCCACCCGATCCCGCCTGCTCGACGCCACCGCGGCACGTGCGTTGGCAGAGCGAGGCGTCGTCCATCCGGGTCTCGCAGATTTCCTTGTGCAGCAAGCCGATTCGGCTGCTGTCGATGCCGCAGGTGCCCTGTACGACGCGGCGGTCGACGCGGGCTTCGACTCGGCGGTACTGGCTGCGAGACGGTCCGAGGTCGCGGCTGCCACCGGGAATCCGGACGAAGCGGCGAGATTCGCCGATGTGGTTCTCGACGGCGCTGCCGGGTTCGATGCGACGGATCTGCGTACGGCGGTGCGGGTGTCGGCGTCTGTTGCCGCGCAACGTGGAATGGCCTCGCGCAGTGCGCAATTGTTCGCGTGGCTCGGCGAGGATCGGCTCGGACCCGACGCCGTGTGGGCTGCCCTCTCGGCCGCGGCGGCCGGTGATCGCAGCGCCGCCGACCGTTCGATGGCTGCCGTGACTGCCCTCGCACCGACGTCGAGTATCGCGTCGGGCACTCTGCTCGTCACCGGAGTGATCGGGTCGATCGATTCGCGGAGCGCAGCAGCGTCGAGTGCCGCCGCCAACGCGCTGATGCGGGCAGTGACGTTGACGGGCACTACTTCCGATCGTTCGTGCACCCCGGATACTGCCGCTGCCGTCTCGGCGCTGCACGCGGTCCACTGCGGCGACCTACCTCGTGTCGATTCCATCGTGGCGCGAGCACTTCCCGAGCACCGTGCGGGATCGGAAGCGCACACCAGGTTGAGCCTCGTCGGGGCCTGGGCGTCGATGCTGCGAGGGGATACCGCCGAAGCAGGCATCGCGATCGAGGCACTCCGGATTCCGGTGTCACACGTGCGCAACCAATTGTTCCTGCACGCGATTCGAGTGGGCCTGGCTCGTAGGTCCGGTGACGCAGGGTCATTGATCACGGCATGGACCCAGGCCCAGAACGTGATCGCCGAATACTCGACCGACCTGTTCGCGCTGCTGCCCCTGGGCGAATTGCTCTTGGCCGCAACTCGACTCGGCCAGGTGGACCGCGTCGAGCATCTGGTGGCGCAGGCCACCGACCTGCTCGCAGCGCTCGGCGATCCACCCGTGTGGGCGTCGGCGCTGCATTGGTATCAGGTTCAGGCGGCCATCGTGGCACAGACTCCCGACGCGTTGGTCCCGCACGCCAAGGCTCTGGCCGCCGCCGCTCCGACCCATCCGTACAGCGCAGCACTCGCCGCTGCCGGTCGCGCGTGGCTCGGCGTGTTGCAGGGCAGGCCCGACGCGGCCGAGGTGGAGAGTTCAGCACGCACGCTCACCGCCTTCGGACTGCCGTGGGACGGTGCCCGCCTGGCGAGCGAGGCCGCCCTGACCGTCACCGATACTGCGACGGCAACCTCGCTGCTGCACATCGCCAGGTCGTTGCGCCAACCCAGCTCGACGGGTCGCGACAGCCCCAGATCGACCCCGCAGCCGACGGGCTCGTTGAGCGAACGCGAAGCCGAGGTAGCCGAACTGCTGGTACTCGGCGTCACGTATCGCGAGGTCGGCAGCCGGCTCTACATCTCCCCGAAGACCGTCGAGCACCATGTGGCTCGCATTCGGCGCAGGCTCGGGGCGCAGTCGCGGTCGGAGCTGATCTCGATGCTGCGCGCCATGGGGTACGGGGCCTCGACCAGCACAAGTGTGGACACTGTAACTGTGCGGGGACCGGGAGCGACATAACGGCCGAGCACCACTCCCCGATCGAGAACAGGTAGCAGCCCCATGACCGAGCAGCCCGGCAGTGCGAGTGTCGGCACACCGGACGTCGGCCTCTACCTGGACGACGAGCGCGCCGTCGCCGCCGTGTCCCATCCGATCGCGCCCGGACCGTCGCTGCACCTGGCGTCACTGCACCCGACCGTGCTCAACACCCATCCCGAAGGCACCGTCTCGCTCGGAGATGCGACCGACGACGACTCCGAGGCCTACACACACTTTCTCGACTCCCTCGCCGACGGCGTGGGTGTCACCGGCAGCAAGGGAACCGTCTTTCCTGCCGAGCAACTGACGTCGATGGCCCTGTTGTGCCTGCTCACCGAGGTGGCGTCGTCCATCGGTCTGCGGCCGGGTGATCTTGCCGCGGCGGCAACCTATCCCGCCCGGTGGACTGCCGAGCAGGTGTTCGCGCTGCGTTCGGCCATGAACGCGCACGGGCTCGCACACGTCGCGCTGGTCGCCGAGGAAGAAGCGCTCGCCGCGTGGAACGCATCGCTCCTGCCGACCCTGCAGAAGAAGGACACCGCAATCGCCGCGGCCCGAGGTGCTGCGATTCTGGCTGCGCAGTTCCCCGTCGACGCCGTCACCGAGCAGTTCGCGGTGGTGAGCCCGGCGAGATCCGACCGGCGACCACTGTTCGCTGCGGCAGCGTTCGCCGCCGCGTTGACCGTCGGTGCCGCGCTCTTCGCGCTGCAACTCGGTACGCCCACCGACACCGACGTCCCCACCATCGACAACGCCCAGCTGGTGCCGCGCACGTCGTCGAGCGGCACCGGGTCGGGTGGCCCGATCGACTTCCCCACCGTCGTCGCCGAACCGGCCGCCGAGATCGTTCCTGTCCCCCCGTCGACGGCGACCACCACCACGGACGAGACGACCCCCACCGAAACCTCCGACCTCCCGCGGAGCGAACCGACCGAGATCGAACCCGGGATCGAGATCGAGACGCGCCCAGCGTTCGAGGCACCCGAGGACGACGACCGCGAGAAGCCTCCCATCGTCGTCGAACCGGTCGATCCGGTCGGACCAGAACTTCCGGTCGAAACAACCCCCGACACCCCTGACACCCCCGACACCGACCCGGACGACGGGCAGTCCGTAACCGAACAGATCGCACCGAACGACCGATCGGCGGAGACCCCATGAGCGATGCCGGTCATCTCGGAATAACCGTGGGCAACACCAGGTCCGTCGCGGCCTATCGCGCATCGACCGAGGACGAACCGACGATCGTCGTCCTCCCGACGACTCTGAGATTCGACGAGGACGGCCGCGCCCACCTCGGTGAACCTGCTGAGTCGGCACCGTTCACTCGGTTCGTCGATCTGGTCGGTCAGCAGGAAAATCTCGAGCCCGACGCCGACGCCTACCGCGCCGAGGACTTGATGGCCAACGCCGCCAACTGCCTCGTCACGATGGTGTCCACGAAGGCCGGCGTATCCAGCGACATGCCCGTCACGACCATGACGTACCCGACGCGGTGGACCCGCGCCGCCGTCGCACTGCTTCGTGACGCCCTCGATCACACCGGCCTCACCGATGTCGCCCTGGTTCCCGACGCGAAAGCCGCCAGCGCGTTCGCGCAGCCGAGCCCGGGAGCAGCGGTCACCGTGGTCGACATGGGGGCCACCGGCACCGATATCTCCACCTTTCCCGGCGGTGGGACGGTACGCACCACCGCCGTCGGCGGAGACGCGTTCACCGACGCTCTCTTCGATCACGTGGTGACCGATCGCGAGCACATCGACCTGTCCGACGCGGCCGTCCTGGCAGCCCTTGCCGGCGTCGTCGCCTCGTGCGAGGCCGCCAAGCAGACCTTGAGCACGGCCGACGTCGCCACGATCTCGGTCGAACTCCCCGGTGTCTCGCAGTCCACGACGGTCACCCGAGCCGAGTTCGCAGACCTCGTCGCGCCGTTGCTCCGCCGGCTCGACGTGCCGGGGACCGGCACCGTGATACTCGCCGGCGGCAGCGCAACACTTCCGTCGGTGGCAAGCGACATCACCGAACGCTCGTCGGGCCCGGTGCTCGTCGAGCCGCTCGCAGCAACCCGCGGTGCCCTGCTGCTGGCCGAGGTCGAGGATGTCGACGGCAACTCCATGGTGACCGGCGCCGCGCCGGTCGTCACCCGAAACGACGGCACGGAGTCCCTCGACACCGACGCCATCCCGGTCGTCGCGCCCGCACCGTCCCTCGCGTTCTCCGAGGCGATCCCTGCGGTCGCTCCGGTGTTCGCTCCCTCGGAATTTCGATCCGAGCCGATCGTTCCGGTCGACGAGAACACCTCGACCACCGATCACTCTCCGGCCGTCGCCGCGGCGCCGGTAGCGGCGAAGAAGGAACGCAGCGAGCGTTCGCGGACGATCGCCACCATCGTTGCCGGTGCAGCAGCAGGCGTGGTCATCGTCCTCGCGATCGCAGCACTGAGCGGAGTGTTCGGTGACGCTCCCGCCGCGACACCCCCGACCGTCACCGATGCCGGCTCGCCGATCGTCACCTCGACGCGCGCACCCTCGACCACCACCGCCACCTCCGTCGAGCCCGTCTTCGTACCCGAGGTCGTCGAACAGCCGGAAGAGCCGTACGTGGCACCCGAACCTGCTCCCCTGCCTGCTCCCGCGCCCGCGCCGGTGCCCGCCCCCGCGCCCGTGGTGCCCACCACGACGCCTGCGGTCACCACGACTCCGGTGACGACCACCCCGGTCGAGACGACGACTCCGGCTGAGACCACCACGACCTCGGATACGGCCACCACCCCATCCGAAGAGCTCGAAGAACCCTGAGCTGCGCGATCACGGATTCCGAGCCCGATGCCCTAGGGTGGGGCGCTGATGACAAGCACCCGATGAAGGGATTTCATGCGTAACACCGGGGCGCTGCGTGCTGCAGTGCTGTGTTCGACGGCTTTTGTACTTCTTGCTTCGTTCTCCGGGACAGCAGCAGCAGAACCCGTCGTCCAGTCACCCGCCGATCAGCTTCCCCGCGAGCTCGTCGAAGCCGTGCAGCGAGATCTGAAGATCTCTCCGCAGGAGTATCTCGATCGGGCGGCCCGCGCGCAGGAACTCTCCGAATACGCATCGGACTTCCGGGCCAGCCGTCCGGCAGATTTCGCCGGTGCCTGGATCGGACCCGACGGCAATGCCGTCGTCGCCGTCACCTCACCTGCTGCGGCGCAGGCCGTCGCCAAGGACGGATACGCCACCGCGCAGTCGCCGGTGTCGGCAGACGGACTCGAGAAGTCGCTGGCAGACCTCAACAGTTGGATTGCCGGCCTCCCTCGCGAGATCTCCGAGCAGATCAACGGGACGGCCATCGACTTCATCGACAACCAGATCGTCATCGATCTGGTGAACAGCCCGATCGGTAGCGCGCTGAACCTGCCCACCCTGCTGGCGAACATCAAGGTCATTCTCTCCCCCGGCGGAAACAAGCCGGTCGACCCGACTCCGATGGGCGGCGACACCTACGTCACCACCTCGGGACCCATCGCCGACGCTCCGGCCACCGACATCAGCATCTGCTCGTTCGGCTTCAACGCCGTCGACTCCTCCGGTTCGGCCGTCAATCTCAGCGCAGGCCACTGCAACCCCGCCAAGGCCACCGGATCCGGCGGCGCACCGGTCTACCTGCCCGATCCGGCCGACATCTCGCGCAGTACGCAGATCGGGTCGTTCGATCGGTCCAGCCTGGGCGCAGAGGACGGCCTCGACTGGTCGGTCATCGCCCTGAACGACACCGGCATCGCGTCGGGACTCGACCGCCCCACCGTCCGTGGAGCGAACGGCAGCACCGTCACCGTCACCGGAACCGCATCGCCGGTCATCGGAGCACCGGTCTGCAAGTCCGGGCAGTCGTCGTCGTTCACCTGTGGAGTGGTTGCGGCCGATCGCGTCGAGACACAGCTCTACATGGAGGACGGCACGTCCCGCACCGTTCGCGGATTCGCCAGCACAGCATGCACTCTCGCGGGTGACAGTGGCGGTGCCATCGTGACCGGAACGCTCGCGTTGGGAATCACCAGCGGATCCAACAGCGGCGGCGCACCCGATTGCAACGAGGCCAACCTCGCGCTGGCGCAATACGGTGGCACGGCAAGCCTGGGCATTCCCATCGATCAGGTCACGCGCGCGACCGGAAGCACACTCCGCACCGAGTAGTGGGTACGGCGGGAGCCCTCCACCGCCTATAGTCGTACGACGGGTGAACGGCATCACATCTGCAGATGCCCGGGGGGAGAGGTTTCTATGCGTCGCCGAGCGTTCCGGCTGTCGATGTTCGCTGTGCCGATTGCGGTGATGGCGGCCGTGTTCGCGCCCACCGCTGGGGCAGATCCGGTTGCCGACACGATGCTGCCTGAGGCGTTGGCCGACGCGGTTGCCCGCGACCTCGGGCTGTCTCCGCAGCAATTTCTCGACCGAGCGGACGCAGCCCGCCGACTGGCCGAGTTCACCGACACCGCCGGTTCCGAAGGCGTAGCGAGGGCATGGCTGGACGAGGACGGACGTCCCGTCGTCGCGGTGGCGGACGGACCGGCCCACGCCGACGTCGCAGATGCCGCGTCGGCCAACGGTTTCGGGATCGACGCGTCGCCCATCGAGCTACCGCCGGCCATTGTCGATGCCGTCCAGCCGCTGTTGGACCTGCTCCCGTTCGATCCGTCACCGACGGCAGGCCCGATCCGTGCGAGTTCGTATCTCGGCGGTGACAGCTTTCTCGCGGGTACACCGGCCGGCCTCGGTCAGCGGTGCTCCCTCGGATTCAATGCCGTCGACCCGACGCGCGGATCGGTCAACATCACTGCGGGCCACTGCAATCCGAACACCACCGACACCGGCTCCGCGGCACTGACGGGCGCGTATCCGATGTACGGCAGTCTCGTGGGCTCGAAATTCGGAACGTTCTATCGAACGAGCCAGTCGCGCAACGATTACGCATTGATCGACATCGACGACGCCAATGCCGCCGAATTCGAGAGCAACGCCGTGCGAGTCCCCGGAGCAGGGCCACTGCACGTCACCGGGACGGTGGACCCGATCGTGGGAGCACCGGTCTGCAAATCCGGATCCAGAACCGGATTCAGTTGCGGCACAATTCTTTCCACGGGCCAGCACGTCGCGCTGGGCGACAACGTTCTGGACCGTGGCTTCTCCACCTCCATCTGCGCGCTACGCGGAGACAGTGGTGGCCCTGTCGTCAGCGGCACCCTCGCGGTCGGCATCGCCAGTGCATCGAACGTGGGCGATCAGCCGTCCTGCGAGGTCGCGACCGTCGTCAGCATGCTGCAGGGTCAGCGGCCCGAGCTGTTCGCCACCCCCATCAACGACGTACTCGCGGAGAACCCGGGCCTGACGATCCGAACGTCCTAGTGCGTGGACCGTCGCAGACGTGACAGCGCCGCGTAGCCGACTCTTCGCGCATGCGCGAACCCGGGCGACAGCTCCCATCGACGCACCAGGCCGACCAGAATCCGAGACCCGACCATGCGTGTGGGGACGCCCACCACGGCCAGCACGTCGTAGCCCGAGGTGGACCAGGACTTCTTGATGTCGTTGACACCGACGCCCAGGTCCAGCACGGTCACGTCGAGCTCGTCGTGGCTCTGGACGAACCATTCCATCATCTGATGCCCGGGTTGATACTTCGCGACCTCGGGATCGTAATGCGTCAACCAGGCTTCGAGTCGAGCTCCGGTCCGAACACAGATCTGATGCGCACGCCATCGCCCCTCGACGCTCACCCCGGAGAGGGTCAATCTCCCGGCCGCTGCTTCGCGAGCCAGGAAGTCCTTGGCCGACGCCGACGGGTCGGCGGGCGATTCCTCTGCAAGGTAGTCGGTGCGATCACTGTGGAGCGTCGACGCGGCCGCCAAGCGGGATATGTC
Source organism: Rhodococcus sp. IEGM 1341 (assembly GCF_030056895.1). Classification (NCBI taxonomy): domain Bacteria; kingdom Bacillati; phylum Actinomycetota; class Actinomycetes; order Mycobacteriales; family Nocardiaceae; genus Rhodococcus; species Rhodococcus sp. IEGM 1341. The sequence continues at coordinate 183,874 of NZ_JASHKV010000005.1, forward strand.
CGCCCAGCGTCGTTCGAAGTGCTTCGCATCCCGGATGGTCTCCATCGTGAGGGGACTCCCGGCCCGCTCGGCCTGACGTCTGTACTTGCCGAGCCGCTTCAGCGAACTGTGCCCACGCACGTCCCGAGCGGTACTTCCCTCCGGCACGTCGATCACCGGAACTCGCTCCCGCACGATCGACTCCGAACGCCACCGCTGATGCGCACCGAGCGCCTCGACGGCGTTTCGATCGCCGATCATCGAATCCGCGTAGAAGATCAGACCGCAGCGGTCGACGGCATCCCACAGGACACGAGACGACGCGTCGTCCTCGCTGAGCAGTTCCGTCGGAACGCCCTGCCCGGCCCCGAGAATCTTCGCCACCTTCAGCGGACCGAGTCGCGTCACGAACATCGGGGCCAGGGCCACCAGACGCGTACCTCGACGCACGTGTACGAAGACCAGCTCACTGCCCGCAGGTCGCGGTGCATTCAACGCATAACTGCGGCGAGAAGAGAAGACCGTTCCGACTCGCTCGGCCAGTGCGTCCCACTCGTCGCGAAGTTCGTCGGACAGCGTTCTGTCCACGGCTCCAATAATGGGTTCGTAGTCGGTTTCCATGCTATTTACTTTACGGAAAGTTTAATAAGCGTGTGAAAGCACTTCTTCGTTGCACTCGATCCAACGGTGCTCGTACGGGTGCGGCGGTCGCCCGAACTCGACGCCGACCCACCCAGAACGCAGAAAACCCGCACCCTCGACGAGAGTGCGGGTTTTCGGTGAAGACTTGCTTACTTGGCCCAGACCGTGGTGCCCGGTGCCGCGTTCAGCGTGTTGATCAAGTCGATGCCTGCAACAACGAGGGTGGGTCCGCCGGCAGCGATGGTGCCGAGGATGCCTCCGACGGTGGCAGCGATGGGAATGGTTACAACCCCGCCGACACCCGCCAAGGGGAGACCGAGCAAGAAGCCGACGCCTACACCGATGGCAGTTCCGGTGAATCCACCGATCGCGGTCGCGATGCCCAGCTGCGAGGAGAAGTTCTGCTGCGCCTTGAGGTTCTCCTCGGGCGAGGCGACGGTCGTGGCGCCGATGCTGCGCGAGTTCGCCGAAGCCTTCGTGAAGTCGAGGTTCGGGATCAGACGGAGGGTCTTGCCGTTGTCGTCGACGTTCTGCTCGTACGGGAAGTTGAGTCCGCCGAGATTGAACGACAGCGGGAGAGTCACCAGGGTGTTGTCGGCGGCGTCGAGGACGTCGACCGTCTTGCCGTCGTCGGCGACCTTGAAGACGCCTGCGTCGATGGTGGTGACGATCGTGCGATCTTCGAGATCGACGGTGTAGTTGGTGTCACCGGGGGCCGTTTCATCGGCGGGCTGTGCGTACGCGGTTCCGCTGGCCAGGCCCATCGCGACTGCGACGAGGGCCGACGTGACGACCAGTTTGCTGAGTTTCATGTGGAGTTCAGTTCCGTTTCTGTGGCGTTGAGTGCTTGGCAGTACCGCTAGGCAGCCGTCAAGCGCAAAGTCACCCCGATGACTCTTTTGCGACTTTTGGTGCGCCCGAATTGTAGCGTAAGAATCGGACCGGTCGTTGTCCTTTTGTGACAGGTTCTCCACCTGTCAGTTACCCACTGTCACAAACATTTTGGATATTCGCAGCACAGCGACTCGAGTCACGTCATGCTGGGATCGGAGATGTCGATCGTTCGACCGATCGAGGAAGACCGAGCGCGTGATCCCACCGGCCCCAGGCGGCCCGTCGGCGACATCCCGCCACACGAACGGAGTAGGTAAGGACTGCCTTCTCGACAGCACCTCGACGGCCTACGCATACGGTGATCTGCGAGACAACCTACCGACGAGTTCAGCCCACCCGTCGGACGGCCTCACTTCCGCACCCACCAGCACCGCTCCACTCGGTGGTGCTAAGTTACCCGTCAGTACGGCGAAACTGCTACTGGCGAGTAACATAGTCCGTCAGCCGGCTCGACGGGCCGAACCCGCGGTAGCCCCCAGCTGCCACCTGAACGAAAGGCCGCGACATGAACGCCCTGACGATCACGTTGGGCACAGTCGGTGCTCTGCTCAGCCTCGTGTGTTGGTACGTCTTCATTCGCGGTGGCCTGCGGATGTTCAACATCGTGCGACTCGGCCAGCCGGCACCCGACCGCTGGCGACCGATAGTCCCTCGCTTCAAGCAGATGGTCGTCGAGTTCCTCGCCCACACCAAGATGGTCAAGTTCCGCACCGTCGGCTGGGCGCACTGGCTGGTCATGATCGGCTTCATGCTCGGTGCCATCGTCTGGTTCGAGGCATACGGCCAGACGTTCAACCCCGAGTTCCACTGGCCCATCATCGGTGACACCGCGGCCTACCACCTCATCGACGAGCTGCTCGGACTCGGCACGGTCATCGGCATCACCACGCTGATCATCATTCGCCAGCTCAACCACCCGCGTAAGCCCGAGCGTCAGTCGCGCTTCGCCGGCTCCGGGTTCAAAGCCGCCTACTTCGTCGAGGCCGTCGTGCTCATCGAGGGCCTCGGCATGGTGTTCGTCAAGGCAGGCAAGATCGCCACCTACGGGCATGGGAACCCGTACACGGACTTCTTCACGATCCGCTTGGCCGAGCTGCTGCCCGCCAACTCGAACATGGTCGCGGTGTTCGCGTTCATCAAGCTGATGTCCGGCATGATCTGGCTCTACATCGTCGGTTCACGCATCAACTGGGGTATCGCGTGGCACCGCTTCACCGCGTTCCCCAACATCTACTTCAAGCGCATGGACGACGGTACAGTCGCCCTCGGCCCGGCCAAGCCGATGATGTCCGGCGGCAAGGTCCTCGAGATGGAAGAGGCCGACCCCGACGTCGATGCGTTCGGCGCAGGCAAGATCGAGGACTTCAGCTGGAAGGGCTGGCTCGACTTCACCACCTGCACCGAGTGCGGACGCTGCCAGTCGCAGTGCCCCGCCTGGAACACCGGCAAGCCCCTGTCCCCCAAGCTGCTGATCATGTCGCTGCGCGACCACAGCCACGCCAAGGCCCCGTACCTGCTGGCCGGCGGCAAGAAGGACATGGCGGGCGACGAGGTCGGACTGGTCGACTCCGAGGGCAACGTCGACCAGAAGGCGCTGGACGCCATCCCGCAGAACGCTCGGGACGAGGCCGATCGCAAGCTCGTCGCCGACGCCATCGAGGGCGGCATCATCGATCCCGAGGTGCTGTGGAGCTGCACCACGTGCGGTGCCTGCGTCGAACAGTGCCCGGTGGACATCGAGCACGTCGACCACATCATCGACATGCGTCGCTACCAGGTGCTCATCGAATCGGAGTTCCCGTCCGAGCTCGCAGGTCTGTTCAAGAACCTCGAGAACAAGGGCAACCCATGGGGCCAGAACTCCAAGGACCGCCTCAACTGGATCAACGAGATGGACTTCGACATCCCGGTCTTCGGCCAGGACGCCGATTCGTTCCAGGACTACGAGTACCTGTTCTGGGTCGGCTGTGCCGGTGCCTACGAGGATCGCGCCAAGAAGACCACCAAGGCCGTCGCCGAGCTGCTCGCCACCGCAGGCGTGAAGTTCATGGTGCTCGGCGCGGACGAGACCTGCACCGGCGACTCTGCTCGCCGCGCGGGCAACGAGTTCCTGTTCCAGCAGCTCGCGATGCAGAACATCGAGACGCTGAACAGCGTGTTCGACGGTGTCGAGCAGAGCAAGCGCAAGATCGTCGTCACCTGCGCGCACTGCTTCAACGCGCTCGGCAACGAGTACCCGCAGGTCGGCGGCGACTACGAGGTTGTGCACCACACGCAGCTGCTCAACCGCCTCGTGCGCCAGAAGAAGCTGATCCCGGTGGCCTCGGTCAGCCAGGACATCACCTACCACGACCCGTGCTACCTCGGCCGTCACAACAAGGTGTACGACGCTCCGCGTGAGCTGATGGCCGCGTCGGGCTCCAATCTCAAGGAGATGCCGCGCCACGGTGAGCGGTCCATGTGCTGTGGTGCCGGTGGCGCTCGCATGTGGATGGAAGAGAACATCGGCAAGCGCATCAACATCGACCGGGTCGACGAGGCACTGGCGACCAATCCGAAGAAGATCGCCACGGGTTGCCCGTTCTGCCGCGTCATGCTCACCGACGGTGTCACCGCACGTCAGGAAGGCGGCGCGCACGAGGGCGTCGAGGTCGTCGACGTCGCGCAGCTGATGCTCGAGTCGATCACCCGCGTCGAGTCCTCGGTGCTGGGCGAGAACATCAAGGTCATCCCCCGCGAGCGCACTCCGGAGGAGAAGCTCGCGACCGAAAAGGCGATGGAGGTCGAAGAGGCCGAACGCATCGCCCCCGTCGAGGAGCCGGCCGAGGCGAAGTCCGCTCCGGCAGCTCCGGCACCCAAGGCCGGCGGCGGTCTGAAGATGAAGGGTCTGGCCAAGGCTCCGGGAGCGAAGGCACCCGGTTCTGCCACCAAGGCCGAAGAGCCTACGGAGGAGGCTGCACCCGCGGCCAAGCCCAAGGGTCTCGGATTGGCAGGCGGCAAGGCACCCGGTGGCAAGGGTCTGCAGATGAAGGACAAGGCACCCGGCGCGAAGGCGGCTGCACCTGCACCTGCCGACACTGCCGCCGAAGCTCCGTCCGCCGAGGTCTCGGAATCGACTCCGTCCGTCAAGCCCAAGGGTCTGGCCGTGAAGTCGGGCTTCAAGAAGCCGGGAGCCAAGGCACCGGGCAAGCCGGCCGAGGCCACTGCGGCCCCCGCCACGGAGCCGTCGACCACTGACGCACCTGCGGAATCGGCTTCTGCTGCAACCGAATCCAAGCCGACCGTCCAGCCGAAGGGTCTGGCCGTGAAGTCCGGATTCAAGAAGCCGGGAGCCAAGGCACCGGGTAAGCCTGCTGCCGAGGCTCCGGTCTCCGAAGCACCTGCTGCCGAGGCACCGGTTGCCGAGGCTACGGCTTCGGAAGCACCCGCCGCCGAGGCTACCGCCGAATCCAAGCCGACCGTCAAGCCCAAGGGCCTGGCCGTGAAGTCCGGATTCAAGAAGCCGGGCGCACGGACACCGGGTGCGGCAGCGGCAACACCCGCCGAGGCGTCGGACACCACCGAGGCACCCGCCGAGGCATCCGCGGCCGAGGCACCAGCCGAGGCGGCCAGCACTGAGGCACCCGCCGAGGCGGCCAGCACCGAGGCACCCGCCGAGTCGTCGGACACCACGTCCAGTGGTTCGGATGAGCGGACTCCACCCAAGCCGAAGGCCGGTGGACTCGGATTCGCTCCGGGTGCCAAGGTTCCGGGTCGCCGGAAGTAACCTCACACCCCTTTTACCGACTGCGCGCCCTTGCTCACTGCCGAGCAGGGGCGCGCACTCGTCAGTAGGGGTGTGAGGTCCACTCCCACGAGTTATCCACAGGCAGCGAGTTATCCACAATCGGCCACTGGGGGCTTGTCGAATGCGATTGCGCCCGAAAGCATTTCTTCATGACCCGCATCGTCTCGCGATCCGACGCACTCTCCCGCGGAATTTCCGACGCAGAGTTGCAGCGCTACTGCCGAACGCGAGCATGGCGTCGACTCCGTCCCGGACGGTTCGTCAGCAGAGACGAATTCGACGCCCTGCCCAGGGAAGACAAGCATCGAGTGATCGCCGAGGCCGTGTTCGACGCGACCATCGCCCCCGATGCCGTTGTCAGCCATGTGAGTGCGGCTGTCTTCCACGGTCTCGATGTGTGGAATGCCGACCTGAGCCGGGTGCACATCACGCGCAATCGCGCCCGGGGCGGAGGTCGGAGCAGTGCCGTTCGCGCAGTGCACACCTCGCCGTACACCGACGAGGAAGTCGTGGATTTCGACGGCGTTCGGGTCACCGCTCTGGCGCGCACAGTTGCCGATTGCGCTCGCTCACTTCCGTTCGAGACGGCTGTCTGTATCGCGGACTTCGCGGCGAGAGCACGCGGACTCGCTGCCGAAGATTTTGTCGCGGCACTAGATTCGTGCCCGAACCATCCGGGCAATCGGCTGGCGCGTCGGGTTGCGGAGTTCATGGACGGCCGGTCCGAGAGTGTCGGGGAATCACGCGCCCGTGTGGTGCTGCATCATCTCGGCTACACCCCACAGCTGCAGGTACCGATCACGGATTCCCGGGGCTTCGTCGGGCGCGTGGATTTCGATCTGCCCGACATCGAGACTGTTCTCGAATTCGACGGCAAGGTGAAGTACGGGCGCTACGTGCCCGAGGGTAAATCTGCGGCCGATGTGTTGTGGGAAGAGAAGCGCCGCGAGGATCGCATTCGCGCAACCGGCCGTCAGGTGGTGCGAATTGCCTGGTCGGATCTCGATCGTCCCGAGCTCGTCGACCGGATGATCCGCGATGCTGCCGACAGAGCCGGCCGACGCCACCGAGCGACCTTTCTACCGACCGCGCGCCCGTCCTCGCATCGAAATGCAGGCGCGCACCCTGCACAAGCGGTGTGAGGTTCCCGCGAACCCCCCTCGGAAGTAGCCGAATCGGACATCGTGAGTATGGTCGGACGCGAAGGCGTACCGACAAGTAGGGAGCAGGCATGACCGACGACGCGGACAAGCTCTTTCGCCGCTACGACGAGTGGTGGACGGCTCTGTCGCCGGACGACCGAGCGCACGTCGAGCAGTGTTGCGAATCCGGCCGCACCGACGAGCGCCTATGTGCACTCATCCTCGAGAACGACGGTCCGTCGAAGGCAGCGTTCGAGGTGGGCAGCAAGTTGTCCGAGGGCAACAGCAAGTACTGCGCGATCCCCAGTGCACTCCTCGAGTTTCTGGAAGCGAAGCGCGCGCACCCACCACTCAGCTAGAGGGACGCCACAGCTGCAGCTCGGGGATTCCGGGCGGCGTGAACCCCATGACCTGGCCGTAGAAGGACAGTTCGGATTCGCGTGCGTTCACCTGCGTTTCCAGTTTGCGGAACCCGTGTGACTCGCCCGCATAAGCCAGGTAGGCGTGCGGTATCCCCTTGCTCACCATGGCATCTCGGAATCGTTCGGCCTGCGACGGCGGCACGATCGGATCGTCGAGCCCCTGCAACAACAGCACTGGGCAAGAGAGTCCGTCGACGTTGTTCACCGGTGCCCGGGTTCGGTACAGATCGATGGCCTCCGGCAACGGTCCGATGAGCCCGTCGATGTAGCGCGACTCGAAGTCGTGGGTCTCGGCGACGAACAGCTCGAGCTCCGCCACTCCGAAGTACGATGCGCCGCAAGCGAACACATCGGACGACGTCAGCGCAGCCAAGACCGTCCACCCGCCCGCGGAGCCACCTTCGATCGCCAAGCGATTCGGGTCGGCGAGTCCACTGTCGGCCAGCCCCTGCACCGCGGCGATGGTGTCTTCGACGTCGACCACTCCCCACTGCCCGCGCAGCCGGTTGCGGTATTCGCGGCCGTACCCACTGGAACCGCCGTAGTTCACATCGACGACGCCGATGCCGCGGCTGGTGAAGTAGGCGAACAACGGATTCAGAGCGGGTGCCACGTGCGCCGTGGGGCCGCCGTGGACGAAGGCTACGTACGGCGGCAGTTCACCGTCCAGCCCTTCGTAGTCGGGGTTGCGCGGCGCATAAGCGATGGCGTGCACCTCACGGTTCGGCCCCTGGAACGTCACCTGACGCCCCTCGGGCAGGTATGCACTGTCGGGTACGGACTCGAAACCCGAACGCACAGAAGTCAGTTCACGAGATTCGAGGTTGAGTGCGAACAGCGCGCTTGCCACGTGTGCTCCGCCACCCTTGATCAGCACGGTCGAGCCGGAGCGCCCACCGAGCCCCACCGAGGTCATACCGTCGAGCGCGATGTCGTCCAGCACTCCGGACGCAGGGTCGAGCACCGCAAGGGTGTCGGTGCCGACGGTCCGCACGGTGAGCAGTGTCCCGTCGTCCAGTACCTCGTACCAACTCGATCCCAACCGCCACAGCGGAGCACCGAAGTCCGCGTCCAGCGTCAGCAGCGGCGTGACCGACCCGTCGAGCGTGACCGAATACAGGTTCCACCAACCGCTTCGGTCACCGATGGCGTACAGCGACTCGTCGTCGATCCATTCGGGCTGCAGCACAGATTCCTCTGTCGAGCCGAGTAGAACCGTCCAGGACGACGGATCGGCCAGCGAGGCAACGCGCAGTTCGGTTCCGTCCCATGGCATCTGCGGGTGGTTCCACGCGATCCAGGCGATGCGGGTGCCGTCGGGTGACAGTCTCGGGAACGCAAGGAAGTCCGAACCCGCCACCAGCGAGCGCACCCCGCCGCCGCCGAGATCGATGGCCACGATGTCTCGGGACACCGCGCCTGCGTCGTGCATCTCGCGAACTGCGATCACGTCGGTGCCGACCACCGAGAGGTCCGCGTACCGAATGCTCGACGCCACAGCCGGTTTCGGAGTCAGCGGCACGGGTGCGCCGCCGGGGGTGAGTCGGTAGACGCGTTGATCGGAGAACTCGGCGAACACCAGGTCGCCGTCTGCCGTCGCAGTCCAGGCTCCCCCGCCGTATTCGTGGACGCGGGTGCGGGCGTTGAACGGTGCGGGCAGAACCGGCTTCACTTCTCCGTCGACATACCGGCAGATGGCCGTTCGGCCTTGTTCGGCGGGCCGCAGTTCCGACCACCAGATCTCACTGCCGACGAAGCGCCCGCCCTCGACGGGGTGGCCCGCCGACGACAGATCTGCTGCGGTGATGGGCGAGGGCCAGGATCCGAAGGCGAGAGCAGTCACGCCGTCCACCCTAGTGAACTGACGTGCACGTAACGCGTTGTTCACCGGCCCTTCAATCATGACCCGGATGATGGGAGTCGAGTAGCACTAGGGGGACACCATGCGCCGGACCACTACCCATTCGGTGGACCACGAAATTCTGACCTTCGGCCGAACCTGGCGGGGATACGGCGGTGGCAGCGACGAGGACATCTACGTGGCATTCGGCATCGACGCGCGTACCTACTTCCAGCGATTGCGTCGCATCCTGGATTCGCCGGTCGCCGAGGACCTGTCCCCGGACGAGCGGTCCGCGATCGCCGACATCTGCCGATTGCGCCTCGGCTGAGCAGCTACACCGGCACCAACAGTTCGGGACTGTTGTTCTTCACGCTGTTGACGGCGGTGCTCACCTCGTAGGGCTCGAGCCGCGGCTCGGGGATGGCCGCCAACAGATCCTGCACGTCGCCGAGATCGGTCACAGTGGGGTCGAGCCAGCTCGAGCGCAGCTCCGGCGGAAGCACCACCGGCGAGCGATCGTGAATGTGCCCGAGCGCATCGGCTGCAGGCGAGGTGAGCACGGTGACCGACCAGACCCACCGATCCTCGTCGTCCTCGGCCTTGGTGGGGTCTCGCCACAGCTCGTACAGGCCGGCCATCGCGAGCACGCCTTCCGTATGCAGGAAGTACGGCACTTTGCCGCCGTCGCGCTTCTCCCATTCGTAGTAGCCGTCGGCGGGCACGATGCATCGTCGACGGCTCGCCGCCTTCTTGAACGACGGCTTCTCGGTGATGGTCTCCGACCTGGCGTTGATCAGTCGAGAACCGATTTTGGCGTCTTTCGCCCACGAGGGGATCAGGCCCCAGCGCACCGACCGCAGTTGTCGCACGGCGTCGGCCTCGGGTTCGTCCTTCGGCGCGCGCTCGATCACCGTCCGGACCGTCTGGGTGGGGGCCACGTTGTACGACGGCGGCACCTCCGCACCGACGGTCTCGGCGATGTCGAAAACCGCCTGCAGGTCACTGTCACTCCGGGTACTGGCATACCGTCCGCACATGGAACGAGATTGTTCCACCCGCCACCGACATGTCGGACGAAACAACCTCGTGGAATTACGTGGCACCCACCTGGCACGATGTGACGGGTGACCACTCCGCAGATCCACTCCCAGCCGCGTTACCGCACGTTGCAGCAGTCGACCAAGCTGCAGAACGTGCTGTACGAGATCCGCGGACCGGTACACGCCCATGCCGCCCGGCTCGAGGCGGAGGGGCACCGCATCCTCAAGCTCAACATCGGTAACCCTGCCCCGTTCGGGTTCGAGGCCCCCGATGTGATCGTGCGGGACATGATCGCGGCGCTGCCGGTGGCACAGGGATACTCGGAATCGAAGGGCATTCTGTCCGCTCGGCGCGCCATCGTCACCCGATACGAGCTCGAACCGGGTTTCCCCGAGCTCGACGTCGACGACATCTATCTCGGCAACGGAGTCTCCGAGCTCATCACGATGACGATGCAGGCCTTGCTCGACGACGGTGACGAGGTACTGATCCCGGCCCCGGACTATCCGCTGTGGACGGCGATGACGACACTGTCCGGCGGCAAGGCCGTGCACTACATGTGCGACGAGGAGAACGGGTGGAACCCCGATCTGGCCGACATCGAGTCCAAGATCACCCCGAAGACCGTCGCCCTGCTGGTGATCAACCCCAACAACCCGACGGGCGCGGTGTACTCGAAGGAGGTGCTGCAGGGCATCGTCGATCTGGCGCGCAAGCATCAGCTGCTGTTGCTGGCGGACGAGATCTACGACCGGATCCTCTACGACGACGCCCAGCACACCTCGCTGGCGAGTCTGGCTCCCGACCTGCTCTGCCTGACGTACAACGGACTGTCCAAGGCGTATCGAGTGGCCGGTTACCGCGCCGGCTGGCTCGCGATCACCGGACCGAAGAAGCACGCCGCAGGATTCATCGAAGGTATCGACCTTCTCGCGTCGACGCGACTGTGCCCCAATGTGCCTGCGCAACATGCCATTCAGGTCGCACTCGGTGGCTATCAGAGCATCGAGGATCTGATCCTGCCCGGCGGCCGTCTGCTCGAGCAGCGCGACGTCGCATGGGAGAAACTCAACGCGATTCACGGCGTCTCGTGCGTCAAACCGCGGGGTGCGCTGTACGCGTTTCCGCGACTCGACCCCGAAGTACACGAAATCTACGACGACGAAAAGCTGGTCCAGGACCTGTTGCTGCAGGAGAAAATCCTCGTGGTTCAAGGCACCGGATTCAACTGGCCCGGCCACGATCACATCCGCATCGTGACTCTGCCGTGGGCGCGAGACCTGGCGGTGGCGATCGAGAGGTTCGGTAACTTCCTCGCGTCGTACAAGCAGTGACGCCGGAAGTTACTCGAAAGTAGTTGAAAGTGATGCACAAAACATCGGCGTGATCCCGCCTCGGCGACGAATGATCTGTACATTGGCGGACGGCACTTCGGTGCCCGCGAGCCCTGGTCGTCCCCTCCCCCCCGGGTCGGTCAGGTGGTGGCGGGGGACGCCCCCCTGCTCCCCGCCACCGAGCTCCTCGCATCTGTCACCAACCTGGCCCCGTACTAGCCTTGCATGGTGGAACCACACGGCAATCCTCCCGACGGCACCAAGCCGAGCCTCGACTCCTACGCTGGCCACGGGCACGGGCACGGCCACAGCGATACTCCGGTTCCGTTGGGACCGGTGGCGGCCAAGGTGGTCGTCGGACTGTTGGTCGCCATTGCCATCGCCGTGATCGGTGGTGCGATCGCTCTGTGGCCGAGCCAGCAGAGCGTCGACATCCCGTTGCCGTTCCAGACCTCCGGCGGTGGCGCAGTGTCCACCGAGGCGGGCACCATCACCTCGCAGAGCATCGGGCCCTGCGGAAGTCCCGACGCCGGAAGACCGTTCACCGGTGACCCGACCCCCGCGGTGAACGACTCCTACGAATGCCAGCGCAGCATCGTCGACATCACCACGGGCGAGGACGCGGGCAAGCGCACGGTACTCGAGATCGCTCCGGGGCCCGGGCAACCGACTCTGAGTGCCGGCGAGGACATCCGGTTGGTCGTGCAGACCGACCCTGCCGGTGGAGTCCGCTACTCCTTCAACGACTATTCCCGCGGGCTACCGTTGGCGCTGATCGTAGGCGTGTTCGCCGTGGTCATCTGCGTCGTCGCCCGCTGGCGGGGATTCCGCGCACTGGTCGGCCTGCTCATCGCGTTCGCCGTGCTGGTCGTGTTCATGCTGCCCGCCCTGCTCGACGGTGCACCCGCCATTCCGGTGGCCCTCGTCGCCGGTGCGGTGATTCTGTATGCCGTGCTCTATCTGGCGCACGGGGTGAACCTTCGGACCAGCTCGGCGCTGCTGGGCACCCTCACCTCGATGGCGGTGGCGGCAGTGCTGTCGTACGTCGCCATCCGCATGACCCACCTGACCGGATTGTCCGAGGAACAGAACACCGCCGTACAGACGTACATCGGCAACGTCAGCGTCACCGGTCTACTGTTGGCCGGCTTCATCATCGGCTCGCTCGGTGTGCTCAACGACGTGACGATCACGCAGGCGTCCGCGGCTTTCGAGCTCGCCTCGGTGGACGAGACGGCGTCGCGGCGCGAGATCTTCACCGCCACGATGCGGGTGGGTCGCGATCACATCGCCAGTACCGTCTACACCCTCGTGCTCGCCTACGCCGGTGGCGCACTGCCGCTGCTGCTGCTCTTCAGCGTCGCCGACCGGTCCATCCAGGACGTGCTCACCGGCGATTCGGTGGCCATCGAGATCGTCCGCTCCGCAGTCGGCGGTGTGGCGCTTGCCCTGTCGGTTCCGCTGACCACGGCGATCGCCGTGCTGTTGGCCCGCCCCATCAACGTGGGCGGGCCCTCCAACCGAGCGCAGCGCCGGGCGACGGCACCCACCCGCAAGAGCAGGCGCTCCGGCCGTCACAGCGCGTGAGCGGCTCCGCCGCATGTGAGCAGAACTTCGTAGCAGGAGCCGAACTTCCGTGCACGTGCGGCGCAGCCGCTCAGGCGAACGCAGCGGCGACGGTCTCCGACAGCAGTGCACCGTTGTGCGTGCTCAGGCCGGCTTTGAGACCCGGGTCCGCCTCGCAGGCAGCTTCCCAGCCCTTGTCGGCGAGTGCGACGACGTACGGCAGGGTGGCGTTGGTGAGCGCGTAGGTGGACGTGCGCGGTACGGCACCGGGCATGTTGGCGACGCAGTAGAACACCGACTCGTGCACCTTGTACGTGGGATCGGCGTGGGTGGTGGCGTGCGAATCCTCGAAGCAGCCGCCCTGATCGATGGCGATGTCGACCAGAACCGAACCCGGCTTCATACGCTGAACCAGACTGTTGGACACGAGCTTCGGTGCCTTCGCTCCGGGCACCAACACTGCGCCGATGACGAGATCCGCTGCGAGAACGGCCTGTTCGAGCTCGTAAGCGTTGGATACCAGAGTTTTCACCGCACCGCGGTACTGATCGTCGATGGCGCGCAGCGCCTTCACATCGAGATCGAGCACGGTGACGTCGGCGTGCATGCCGAAAGCGATTGCGGTGGCGTTCCTTCCGGACACGCCGGCTCCGATCACCACGACGTTGGCGGGGCGGACTCCGGGAACTCCGCCCATCAGAACTCCGCGCCCGCCTTCACTGGACATCAGGTGGTAGGCACCGGCCTGCGGCGCGAGGCGTCCGGCAACCTCACTCATCGGGGCGAGCAACGGCAGGGAACCGTCTGCAGCAGTGACTGTTTCGTAGGCGATGGCGGTGGTACCCGACTCGAGCAGCGCATCGGTGCACGGCTTGGACGCCGCGAGGTGCAGGTAGGTGAACAGCACCTGCCCCTTCCTCAGGCGTGAATACTCCTCGGCGATGGGTTCTTTGACCTTCAACAGCAGGTGCGCAGACTCCCAGACCTCGGCGACATCGGTGAGAATCTGCGCTCCGGCGGCCTTGTAGTCGGTATCGGTGAACGACGAACCGGCTCCTGCCTCGGTTTCGATGATCACTTCGTGTCCTCGCGAGACCAGTTCGTGCACGCCTGCCGGGGTGATGGCCACCCGGTATTCGTGGTTCTTGATCTCGCGTGGAATTCCGATCTTCATGGCGGCCTCCTCGGTGGCGGGTGATGTGAAGCCGGGGCTCCATCCGTGTAGGCCAACTATGAATTATCTACGAAATACCCGCAACGGAAGTGAATATAATTCTGTACAATCCCAGAATGGTGAGCAATAGTTCGTTCGAGACGGGTGAAGCGGGGTCTCGGTCGAACGATGTTCGGTCGGTGCCACTGGACCGAATCGACCACATCCTGCTCGACGAGCTCCGCCGCGACGCCCGTACACCAAACAACGCGCTCGCTGCCGCGGCCGGGATCGCACCGTCGACCGCACTGGCGCGGGTTCGTGCTCTGGTCGAACGCGGCGTCATCCGCGGCTTCCACGCCGAGATAGACCCCGAGGCACTCGGCCAGGGCATTCAGGCCATGATCTCGGTTCGGCTGCAAGCAGATGCTCGACGACGCATCAGCGAATTCGGTTCGAAGATCGCCTCACGGAAGGAGACGCTGAACATCTACTTCATTGCCGGTGCGGACGACTTCCTGGTGCATGTGGCAACCGTCGACACCGCCACTCTTCGCGACTTCGTCGTCGAGAATCTCAGCGCCGACCCTGCTGTGGCCGCTACCGAGACCATCCTGATCTTCGAGCACATCAGGCCGCGAAACACTCACGGAGAGAAGTGAATCGGGTCAGGGAGCGGGCGGAGCGATCGGCGGGAAACCGGGCAGCGTGAACTCCGGGAAGCCTGGTATCAGCGGTGGTGGCTGCTGCGTCGTCGGAGGAACGGTCTCGACGGGTGGCAGCGGAGCAGGCTCGGCCGTGGTCGTGGTCGTCGTCGGCTCCGGCGTCCACGGCTCCTGGTAGACCTCGGTCTCCGGTGGCACGGTGGTCGGTTCGACCGTGGTTTCCGGTGCAGGTGCGGGCGGCGGCAACACCGGCGCTGGTGTCACCGACGTGGGCGGCACCGTGGTGGTGGCAACGGGAGCTTCGGTCTGGTTCCGACTGACCGAGGTGTCGACCACCTGCGGTGTGTTCTGCTGGGTGATCATGAACGCGGAGCCGCCCACCACCAACGCGAGACCGAGCGCGAGAACACCTCCGGTGCGGAGCTTGCGCCGAGCCCGGGTGCGGTCGTCCTCGCCGTCGTCGTCGTCGTAATCGGCGTCGAGCCAGTAGACGTTCTTCAGCTGGAACGGAACCGGCTTGCCGTCGTCTGCTGCCTCGGGCCTGGCAGCAGAGTTCTCGGCAGACGAATCCCCCGTGTTCGCGCTCAACGCAACGACCTCCCCGTCGACCCGCGCCCCCTGCACGTGGCCGTCGAGAACATCTTCCACCACCGGTGAGGTCTCCGGAACCGAATCGACTGCACCGGATTCGGCGGAGTCGGTGAACCTCGAGGAAGCGAATTCTCCCGAGGTACCGGCGGAATCGGCCGGGACTTCTGACGCCGGGCCTTCTGACGCCGGGCCTTCGGACACCGGCACTTCGGACACCGGCACCTCGGACACCGTGTCCTGCGAGTGCGCGCCGACCGCTCCCGCCGCTATCCAGGGACGGGCCGGAACAGGACGCGCCGGCGAGGGAGCGGGGACAGGCACACCGGGCGCGGCGTGCTGGGACTCGGTATTCGCCGGAACCGGACGGACCGGCGCGGGTAGCGGCGGCGGCACCGGTACGGAAGCCGGTTCCGAGCGGACCCGCGACGTGGGTTCGGTGGTCATCGGCGCAGCGGACGTCGCCGGCCGATTCGGTGCCCGTCTCGTTCCGGTTCGCGTGCGTGAATGCGGCCGAGCGGCCAGTGCCGCTCCACGTGCAGCGACGGTCTCGGGCTCGGTCGGCACGATCGACGGGAGTTCGAGCAGTGGTCCGACGCGTTTCTGCACGATCGGCATGCGAGCTCCACCGCCGATCAGTACGACGGCGTCGATCGGAACGTTGGCACCGATCATCACGTCGCGCGCGAACTCGATGGCCTCGTCGAGCAGGTCGGTGATGAGCAGCTCGAAGTTCTCTCGGGAGAGCAGGATCATGCCGCTGGCGTCGGGCAGACATACCGCGTCCTGAGTGGACAAGCGTTCCTTGGCAATTCGGCAGCGCTTCTCGAACAACGCCATGTCGGGGTCGGTCGGCTGCTTGCCGAGGCGTTGGAGCTGATTGTTGCGCACGTAGGCGTCGAGCAGATCTCCGCTGTACGCACCGGATCGCTGCGAGGCGATGACGGTGCGCTGGACCAGGTCCACGACGCTGACGGTCAGTCCGGAACTTCCGAGGTCGAAGAGGGCGACGGAATTGCAGTTGCGGGCTTCGCCCGTTGCCGCCAGGTACTCGACGACGGCCTCCACCTCGGGGACCAGGTGGTAGTTGTGCAGGCGCGCACCGCTGAGGGCAGCATGCAGCGCGTCGGCCTGGCGGGGGTCGCGGTAGGCGACGCCGGTGGCCAGTTCGGGCTCGCTCTCGGCTGCGGCACCGATCGATTCGGCGGCCAGATGCGGAAGGTCTCCGCCGACGCTGTCGATGAGTTCGTTGCGGAAGAACAAGGGCCGGTCGATGTCGGTGACCAGGCCGGATGGGTCGCCGACGGGTGACCCGAACTGTTCGGCTCGGGGCTGCGCCGTGCGCACGGCTCGGGTCCCCATGGACACCCCAAGCAGCACAGTCACGGTTGTCGGCCTCATTTCGATCGGCAGTTGTCTTCGGACGCGGTCCACCTCGTCCAGAGCGCCAGGCTACCGCTTCGGCCGAATCGGCGGGGCGCGCGCCCCGGCGGTGGGCGGAGCCGGGCGCAGTGAAACCGGTCGCGCTCCCCACCCGGCCGGCTCGAACCGGACCCGAGGTCTATTCCGGCAGCTCCGGATCGACAGTCGGTAGGTACAGCTCGCCGGCGTAGGTGAACTCCCGCTCGTACAGGTCCGCATCGGACAATCGAACGGGCCCGA
This sequence comes from Rhodococcus sp. IEGM 1341, assembly GCF_030056895.1. Classification (NCBI taxonomy): domain Bacteria; kingdom Bacillati; phylum Actinomycetota; class Actinomycetes; order Mycobacteriales; family Nocardiaceae; genus Rhodococcus; species Rhodococcus sp. IEGM 1341. Next base: position 200,592 of record NZ_JASHKV010000005.1, read on the forward strand.
GCACCGGCAGCTCGGCGGGACCCGGATCGACCCCGTCGGCCGGACCCGCGGCGGCAGAAAGCGCAGCGGCGAACGTGGAATCGATGGGAATCTGCTGGTCGATCAGCGGAGTGGGCGGTGGAGTGTTTCCCCGGGTGAACACCAGTCCCACCACCGCGACGATCAGCAGACTCACGGCGGCGAGCACGGACGCGTCCCGAATCGACCAGGTGCGTCGGCCGCGGCGAACCGGCTCGGCGACGACCCCCGGCTCGGGTGCCGCGGGTTCGAGCACCTCGGGCTGCAGGAGTGCAGGTTCGTCGAGATCGATGTCGGCCGGGGCCGTATCGAAGGTGGTCGACGGGATCGTCAGATCCTCGGTCGCGAGTTGATCGACGGTGAGGCCGTCGACCATCCACTCCTCGACGGTGTCGAAGTCCAGCGTCTCCGGCTCGGCGAGCATCTCGGGTGCATCGAGCAGCTCCGACGCGTCGTCCGGGACGGTGATGATTCCCACATCGGCATGGAGAGAGCCGTCGAAAGGGGTTTCGGCGGGTCTTTCGTCGAGTGCCGCACCCTCGGCGATGGCCATTGCAGGGTCGTCCGGCACGTGGACGGGAACGTTCCACTTGTCTTCGATGATGGTGCGCACCGCGGGGATGCCTGCACCGCCGCCGATCAGCAGTACGGCATCGGGCGCCTGCTTGGAGGCCCAGTCCAGGGCGTCGGAGACGAGCGGGGTGATCTCTCGCTCGAATTCCTTTCGGCTGAGCAACATCGGGCCGCGGTTGGGTGCCCGGACGCCGACCGACGAGCTCACCAACTCCTTCAGCTCGCGGAAGAAGGCCTGGTACTCCTGATCGCCCTCGGGGCCGACCGGAGCCGGCAGAATGCCCTTGGCCATCACGATGCCGCGGACCACCTCGTCGAAGCGGTCACCGCTGATGTCGACGGTGCGTGCGGTCCACTCGACGTACTCGCCCGCCACATCGAGTGCGGTGGCCGAAAACCCCTTCTTGCCCAGGTCCACGACCAGGACGTAGTCCTTGTCGGCCAGTTCCGGAACGGTGCGGGCATAGGCGAGCAGGGCGCGGGACTCCTCGACCATGCGAGCGTTCGGCACGGTGCCGTCGCCGAGGGTCTCCAGCAGCGCCGTCACGGCTGCGGTGTCCCATCCTGCGAGCACGATGTCCTCGAACGGCCCGAGGTCGACGAGCTTGCCGGGCAGCAGGTCGTGTGCGCCCTCTGCGTCGATGGAGTCCTCGACGCGGCGGCCGTCGGCGATGTACGCGATGCGCACGGCACCGGTACCCACTGACACCCCGCAGACTCCGCCCATAGACCAGACAGTCCTTCACAGATTGTGTTTCGACGCCCGATCCGGCGCCCGTACGAGCCCCCGCTCCACTCGAAGTGTACGGCGGCTCGGATACCCGATGCGGGCATCCCGGTAACGCTACTAAACAATCTGCGATATTGTTTAAGAGGGTCTGGGGAGACTTTGGGTCGAAAAGGCGCACTGCCAGCCGACCCTGAGTCGACGACGAGGCCGTCCGGTCTCGTGGTTAACGCGATCGGTGGAGGTTTCGATGCAGACGCTCAATGCTCACGACGTGGTTCGAGTGCGAACCGTTCTGGAGAAATTCGGAAAGCTGCCGGTCCCCGTTGAGGGCATCGACGAAGCTGCCGATCTCTACGACAGCGGCCTCACCTCGCACGCCAGCGTCAACGTGATGATCGCGCTCGAGGACGAGTTCGACGTCGAATTTCCCGACACCATGCTGCAGAAGTCGACCTTCGGCAGCATCAACGCGATCGCCGCGGCCATCGCCCAGCTGACGGACTGAGGCCATGACCACCGTCTACGAGAGCTCGATCGACCAGTCGATCACCGACGTGCTGGCCGTACTGCGGACCTACGCCGACGAGGTCGATCGCGATGCCCGTTTTCCCACCGAATCGGTGGATGCGCTGCGCGACGCCGGCTTGCTCGGGGTCGGAATTCCGCGGGAGTTCGGCGGAGGCGGGGCAACACTGACCGACATAGCCCGGATCTCGCGCGCCCTCGGTGCCGAGTGCGCATCGACCGCGATGATCTTCGTGATGCACCAGTCACAGGTGCTCAGCATCGTCCGCCACGGCAAGTCCGACGCCATGGCAGACCTGCAGCGTCGGATCGTGACCGATCGCATACTGGTGGCGTCGGCCACCACCGAGATCAACATCGGCGGCGACGTCCGCTCGAGCAGTTGCGCGGTGGAGTACGACGGTGAGCAGATCACGCTCAGCAAGAACGCACCGGTCATCTCCTACGGCGAGTACGCACAGATCGTGTTGGCGACGGCGCGGCGCAGCGTCGACAGCCCGCCGAGCGATCAGGTGCTCGTGGTGTGCGAGAAGCCCGACGTGACGCTCGTCAAGACCGGCACCTGGGACACCCTCGGCTTTCGCGGCACCTGCAGCCCCGGCTTCATGCTGGACGCGCGCACGACGACGTCGAACATCCTGGGCGACAACTACGGCGACATCTCCGCTCAGACCATGCTTCCGGTAGCGCACGTGCTGTGGGGATCTGCGTGGCTCGGCATCGCCGACGCGGCGGTCACCAAGGCGCGCAAGTCGGTGCAGAAGGCCGCACGCAAGACTCCGGGAACGCCGCCGCCGAGCGCGCTGCGTCTCGCGGAGCTGATGGTGGTGCACGAGCAGTTGGTGGACACGGTGTTCGGTGCCGCAGCCAAGTTCGAGGCCGTCTCCGACAGCCCCGCCGAGCTCGGAGCCATCGGTTTCGCACTCAAGATCAACAACGTCAAGGTCACCGCGTCGACGCTCGTCATCGACATCGTCGGCAAGGCACTGCAAATCTGTGGCATCTCCGGCTACCGCCAGGACGGCGAGATGAGCATCGGCCGTCATCTTCGCGATGCGCACGGGTCCGCGATCATGGTCAGCAACGAACGCATCCTGGGGCACAACTCGCAGCTCTCCCTCGTCTACAAGGGAAAATGATGACCACCACACACTCCGCACCGGAGGCAGACATCAGCGAACTCGACTCGGCCCGAGCCACTTTCCGCGCCGAGCTCATCGACGCCGGCTTGCTGGTTCCCAGCTCGATCCCCGGATTGTACGGGCGCAGTGGCGAATTCGAGGACATCATCGAGTTCGTCGATGCCCGCGTCACCGAGGCAGGCGTCGCCGAACACGGCCGTCAGGCCACTCGATTCCGGTTCGCTCCGGTCTTCCCGCGGGAAGCCTTCGAGCGCACCGACTACATCGCGTCGTTCCCCAACCTCACCGGTGCCATCAACACGTTCGAGGGCGACAACAAGGAACACGCGGCGCTGTTGGCGGAAAGATCCGACGGTAAGGACTGGGATCACTTCCTGCATTCGGCGGGCACCATGCTGGTCTCGGCTGCCTGCCATCCGTCGTACTCGATGCTCACCGGCACGCTGCCCGACGAGGGCACGCTGATGGACATCTACGGCTACTGCTTCCGGCACGAGCCCGCGGTGGATCCGGCTCGGATGCAGGCATTTCGGATGCACGAGTTCGTTCGAGTCGGCACCCCCGACGACGCGATCGCACACCGCGAACGCTGGGTACCGCGCGGTCTTCAGGTGCTGGCAGATCTGGGGTTGGAAGCCGAGGCGGTCATTGCCAACGACCCGTTCTTCGGTCGCGCAGGACGCATGCTCGCGGCGAACCAGCGCAACGAGAACCTCAAGACCGAACTGGTCGTCAAGCTCTACGGAGATCTCGACGAGGGCACCGCGGTCGTCTCGTGCAACTGCCACCGCGATCACTTCGGGCACACCTTCGGCATCGAGACCGTCGACGGCGAACCGGCCCACAGCGCCTGCGTCGGCTTCGGCATGGAACGCATCGCCCTGGCGATGCTCCGCACCCATGGACTCGATCGATCGGCCTGGCCTGCCGCACTGCGCAACTGATCGATACCGCTTCACCCGTGTACGTACACGAAGGACCAAACCTGTGAACAGTTCCCGCACCGCTCCCCGGCGCATCGGCTCAGTTCTCGCCGAGTCCTCTTCGCGTACGGCGGGCGGCAAGTACTCGATGTGGTTCGGCCCGGCCGACTCACCGCTGTTCGGCACCGTCCATGTGCCGTCCGGCGGTCGGGCGCGCGGCGGTGTGGTGCTGTGCCCACCATTGGGCAAGGAACAGGTCGATTCGTATCGCGGCATGACCCTGCTCGCGCAGAAGCTGTGTGCGCAGGGACTTCTGGTGCTGCGGTTCGACTATCACGGCACCGGGGATTCGTGGGGCGAGCAGGATCAGCCCGACGCGGTGGCGCACTGGCAGCGCAGCATCGTCGAAGCCGTCGCCTACGTTCGTGGTTGCGGGGTGAACGACGTCGGCCTCGTCGGTCTGCGCGTCGGGGCCTTGTTGGCGTGTTCGGTCGCCGCCGAGTGTGGCCCGCTCACCGCGATGACGCTGTGGGATCCGGTGGTCAGAGGACGGTCGTATCTGCACGAGCAGCGCGCGCTGTATTCGGTGAGCGTGACCACCGACTCCGACGCAGATCCGCGGGTGTCGATCATCGGCGCTGTGCTGCATCCCGATTCGGCTGCCGACTTCTCCGCGCTCGATGCCGCGAAGACGAGAACGGACGCACCGGTGCTGGTTGCCACGCGCGCCGAGCGAGCCGATACCAAGCCCGTACGCAGGGTCGTCGAGACTCTCTCGGCTCAGGAACACATTCTGACCGCGCACGACGACTTTCTCGAGCCGAGTGATTTCGAGGTCGTCATCCCGACGTCCGACATCTCCTACCTCGCGACGTGGACGGCGTCGAAGTTCCCCGCGACACCCACCGCCGACGTGGCGGTGAAGCGTCGATCGCGGTTCGTGGTCGACGGAATCCACGAGAACATCGAATACCTGGGCGCACAGGGGCTCTTCGCGATTCGGTCGTCCTCGGATCTGTGCCTGCCCGGTGGACCGACCGTGGTGTTGTATCCCACCGCCAACGAGCACCGTGTCGGCCCGGTCCGTATGTGGGTGGAACTGGCGCGGCTACTGCCTCGCTTCGGAGTGGCCACGATGCGTTTCGATCGTCGCGGCACCGGCGAGAGCGGAATCGTGTCCGATACGGAGTTGACCCGGCTCTACAGCGACGAGGGCAACGAGGATGCACTCACCGCCGTCCGGCAGTCGGGGTCGACCCCGGACAATGTCCTGGTGGCCGGAATGTGCTCGGGCTCCTGGTATTCCAGCTTCGCCGCCCGAGAACTGGGGGTTCGTGCCGCAGTACTGCTCAACACCCTGGACTGGACCACTCGTCGACTCGAATTCGTCAAGCGTTCCTCGATGCACATCGAGGAGACGGGACTGAAGGCTCGCGCACTCGACCGTCTGCACCACTGGGGTGTACGGACCAAGAATGCACTGCAGCCGCGAATTCCGTATGCCCTGTGGATCTGGCTCGGCCGGCGCGGATTGATCCAGGTTCCCGAGATCTCGCTGCGCATTCTCAGCGACCGCCGGGTGCAGACACGAGTTCTGCTCTCCCCCAGCGACACCGCCTGGTTCGAAACCAATCGTGGCCCGGAGGGAATGCGCCGGCTCCGACGCCGATCGTCGGTGCCCACCGTCACCTCGTTCGAGTCCGGTGATCACTCGCTCTACGGCCGCGACCTGCGCGAGAACGTGCGAGCCGAACTTCTCGCGGTCACTGCTGCTGCATTCGACCTCGAGATCACTGCTCCGTCGCCTCCCGTCGCAGTGGGGCGGGTTCGATTGTGAAGCACCGCGCTCCCCGAATCCTGCCGCCCAAGCACGAACAGCTCGAACAACTTCGGTGGTATCCGGTCGAACCGGCTCGGTTCGACCTGGGTCTGATGAACAGCCCGACGATGCCGGTGCAGACCGTGCCTCGGCACGATGCCGTGCAGTCGGTCGATGTGTCTCCGATCGCCGACCCCGTCGAACATTCGGCACCCGAGACGGGACCGGGTTCGAAGGCCTCCGATCGCAACCTCGCGCTCAACTCGATGGCCCTGATGCTCTCGACGGCCATCACCGGCGCACTCGGCCTGCTGTTCTGGGCTGCAGCCGGTCGGCTCTACCCCGTCGCCGAGGTGGGCAGCGCGTCGGCGGTCATCACCTCCGCGGTGATGCTCTCCACGTTGTCCAATCTGAGCCTCGGTTCGATGTACGAGCGATTCCTTCCGATCTCGGGCCGGTTGGCCAAGTCGTTCATCGTGCGCGGCTACCTCACCGTCACCGCGTTCGCGTTCGTGCTCGGCGGCGGCTTTTTGCTGGTTGCACCGGTGGATGAGATGTTCACCAACACCGCTGAAATCGTCTCGTTCCCGTTCTTCGTCGCAGTGCTCGCGGTGTTCGCGCTGCAGGATCAGACCTCCTCCGGCCTGGGCGTCGCCCGATGGGCGGCCGCCAAGAACGTCTTTCACGCCGTCTTCAAGTTCGTGTTGTTGTTGGCGCTCTTCTCGACCGAGCGCAGCACCTCGATCATCTCCGCCTGGGCCGTCCCCGCGATCGTGGCGTCGATCTTCGTCCTGCGCGCGATCCTGAAGAACGTCCGCACCGAACAGCGGTACGCCGGCAAGCCGGATCTGCCGCCCCGGCGTGAGATGTGGGCCTACTTCGGTTCGGCGTACGGCATCACCGCGCTCGGCTCGCTCGCTCCGCTGCTCGTGCCGATGATCGTCGTCGCCACCCTCGGTGCCGAGCAGAACGCCTACTTCTCGCTCACCTGGTCGATCGTCAGTGCTCTGTACATTCTCATCAGCGTGTTGATCGGACCGTACGTCGCCGAGGTCGCCGCCCACCCCGAACAGTTCCACCGCCTGACGAAGCGATTCATGAGCCTCGTGTGCATCGTCGCGGTGGGCGGGTCGATCTTCCTGGCGTTCGTTGCACCGTTCGGACTCGGCCTGATCGGCCAGGGCTATCGCGATCAGGGCACCATCATCGTGCAGTTGGCCGCGCTGACCATCCCGCTCTCCGTCGTCGGTTCCCTGTACGACGGTTTGGCTCGGGTCCGTCGGCGCATGCGACTGGCCGTGATCGTGCAGGTGGTGGCCACCTCGATCATCATCGGCGGCTCGGTGGCACTGTCGTCGTCGATGGGCATCGCGGCCGTCGGCTGGGCGTACCTCGCCGCGGAGGCGTTCGGGGCAGTCGTTCTGATCGTGCCGCTCGTCCGATGGATTCGTGAGCTGTCCGCAGGCAGCAACGGCGAGTCCGGTGACGACCAGGGCCCGTCGGGCTCTCCCGGACCCCGCGGGCCGATCGACGACAGCGATGCCCGCCCACCTCGATCGCGTCATCGCGAGCCACGCCACGCCGAACCCCGCCACGCGGAACCGCCTCGCCGCGAGCCACAGGACGGCCGGCCGCAGCTCGACGAACCGTCACCGCGTCGCATCCCTGTCCACGCTCAACACAGGACGGCACCATGACTCAGACCTATCGCGCCAGTTCACTGGACATGCTTCGGTCCGATTCGCGCATCGTGACCGTGCTGGGACCTGCGGACTTCGGTGATCTCGCACGAGTGCGGAGCCGGGTACTCGCACTGGCCTCGATCGGTCCTGCGACGCGGCTGGGCCTGCGCGCCGACCAGTCTTCGGCCGGCTGGGTCTACGAGCCGGAGCGGGTGGTCGAGCACATCGTCGAGGGACCCGCCGTCGATCACGAGCAGTTGGCCAAGGAGCTCACCGAGTTCTCGCACGCGTCCGTTCCCGAGATCACTCTGCGGATCCGTCTGGCCGGTCGCTACCTGTTCCTCGATCTCAATCACGGTATCGGCGACGCTCTGTTGCCGGTCGACCTGTTCGCCTACTTGGCCGACGCACGTCCCGACGCCCCGCTTCCGGCGTGGGCGAGCAGAGCCATCGACGGTCACCCTCTCCGAAAAGCACTGTTGCGCTGGATCGTTCGAAATCCCAGGAAAGTCTTCGACACGATCCACGACCGCGTCCGTCCCGGTCCGAACCCGGAATACGCAGCCACCACCGCCGCGCCGGACACCGCATCGCCGACGGCATCTCGGCCGTGGGCACCGTCCGCGGCGGTGGCCACCGTGGTGACGCAATCGGGTACCACCGATGCGATCCGGCGGTGGCGGGAATCCCACCTGCCCGGCGCGAGTGTCAGCGCGGTCATGTGTGCCGCCGTGGCTGCGGCGTTCGCGCGCACGTCGTTGTCACTCGATCGTTCCGCGGCGTTTCTGTTCGACTGCCGCCGCTACCTTCCGCCGTCGACGGTAGTGCTCGGCAACTTCGCGGCCGGGATCCGTTTCTCCGACATCGATCCCACCTCGGCCGGGGAGGTGCACGGGGCACTGTCCGGTGCCATCGCCAAGGGCCGTCCCATCGCATCCGCGACGATCAGCACCATCAGGTACAAGCGTGAACACAAGGCCGTCTCCGGGGTGTTCGGAGACAAAGTTCCGGTTCGCCCCAGAGTTCAGCTCATGTACTCCGATCTCGGTAGGGTCAGGCAGTTGGAGCAGGTCTCCTGGGTTGCCGATCCCGCCGACCGCGCCTTCTTCGTGATCGCCGATCCGGGACTACCGGAGTCGGTGATGATCACGATGGAGACCATCGGTTCGGTCGTGTTCGTCTCGGCGTCGTTCCACGACAATGTTTTCGATCGCCACACAGTGCAAGCCGCACTCGATCTCGTAGCAGCGAACCCCCTCGCATTGCTGGCCCCTCAGGAGAAAACTGCATGACCATCGAAGCGAAGCGCCCCACCGAACCCGAAGCGAACAGTCCGACGTCGAGCACCGGTGCGCCTGCAACGAAGCGATCGGTCTTCGTTGCCCACGTCGCTCGGTGGGCGGGCTTGTCGGTGGTGCAGTTCGTCCTCGTCGAGTACATCGTCTCGGCCACGTGGCGTGGTCTCTACAGCTACCGGAACAACTACATCAGCGAGCTCGGCGTTCCTTTCTGCGGACCTACCGGTAACTGGCCGTGCAGCCAGCTCTACGTGCTGCTGAACGCCTCGATGGTGCTGTTCGGTGTGGCGATCGCCGCGGTGGGCGCATCGTGGTACATCGTTCGCCGGATCGACGGCAGGGCCGCGTCGTTCTTCCTCGTGGCCGGCGCAGGTGCCACGACCGCCGGCGTGATCAACCAGGGCGTGAACTACCCCATTCACTCGTTCGGAGCCACCGCGTTCTTCATCTTCGGAAACTTCGGCCTCGTCGTCGCGGGCGGGCACCGGAGTCTGCCGCGTGGTATCCGCATCGTCGTGACCGCGCTCGGTGCCGTCGGTCTGGCCGGCTACTTCGCCTACATGAGCGGTCACGAGTTCGGTCTCGGTATCGGCAGCATGGAACGCATCGCCACCTATGCACTTCTCGTGGGCATAGTCGTGCTCTCGGTCTCGCAGTTCAACGCGACGCGAGTTCCGAAGAACGTCGACGAGACCGCGTGAGTCGTCATGCCGCATCGAGCCACGAGTCCGGAACGGGGACCGTCGAGGTTTCGCGGCTGCCAGGAACCGGGCTCATCGTCGAGCCTCCACGTCGACGCTGGCCTTCCGTTCTGGCGTTCCTCGTCGTGCTGGGTCTGGTCGTCACCGGAACCGTGTACGGGTTGACGCAGCGCTCGGACGGAGCCGACCCCGACTCCACTGCGCAGGGCACCGTCGACGCCACCTCCACGACGTCGGCGTCGAATACCGAAGCCGCCAAGCCCGGATTCACCGTCTACGACGACTTCTCGGGCACGGCGGGTGATGCCATGTCGGACGACCGTTGGAGTCACGATGTCGGACAGACCGGTTGGGGCAACAACGAGAAGCAGGACTACACCGATTCGACCGAGAACTCGTCTCTCGACGGTGACGGCCACATGGTCATCAACGCGATGCGCAACGGTGACGGGTACACCTCGGCCCGAGTGACCACCAAGGACAAGTTCGAGTTCACCTACGGCCGCATCGAGGCCAGGATCAAGATGCCGGCCGGAGCCGGACTGCACCCGGCGTTCTGGATGCTCGGTACCGACCTGGACTCGGTCGGCTGGCCGCTGTCCGGCGAGATCGACATCATGGAGACGTTGAACCAGGCCGACCAGTACCACACCGGAATCCATGCCCCCCAACCTGATTCGTTGACCAGCCAGAAGGTGGACGCAGGCGGGATTCCGCCCGAGCCACTGTCCGAGAACTTCCACACCTACTGGGTCGAGCGCTCTCCCGGCCGCGTGACCACCGGCATCGACGGCACCACCTTGGCCACGATCACTCCGGCAGACCTCACCGGCGGCAACGACTACTGGGTCTTCGACAAGCCGTTCTTCCTGCTGTTCAACGTCGCCGTCGCCGGTGACTGGCCCGGCCCCACCGACAACTCCACGCCGTTCCCGGCGACCATGGCGGTCGACTGGGTGCGGTATCGCGCCGACTGAGACCCCGCCCCACCTGCCCGTACGTGTCACTCGAAAGGACCCTCCCCGTGTTACCTCCCGCGCTCCCCAGACTGCAGTCTCCCGAATGGGACGGTGCCGTGTGGATCGGTGACATCGACCTGGAGCAGGATCTTCCGGACTCTCTCGTCCTCGACGGTTCCGACGGTTACCACCGTGCCCGGTTGCTGATCCGACGCGGACCGGACCCCCTCGGCTTCGTCGAACTCGATGTCGTCGACGGCGCGGTCGCGGCAGACGATGCACGGAGGGCGGCGATGTCGCTCGCCCAGGTTCCGATGCCCGATGCTGTGCCCGAGACCGATCGAGCGTTGCCGCCGATCACCGTGGTGATCTGCACTCGTGACCGAGTCGATCATCTGCAGGGCGCGCTCGCGTCGGTGTCCGCTCTGGACTACCCGGATTTCGAGGTGGTCGTCGTCGACAATGCGTCTCCGACCGATGCCACGCAGCAGTACGTTCGGGGGTTGGACGACTCCCGTGTTCGCGTCGTGTCCGAGCCGACGGCGGGTCTGTCGAGGGCCAGGAACACGGGTTTACGGGCAGCGCGGCACGACATCGTCGCCTTCACCGACGACGACGTCGCCGTCGACGCGAGGTGGTTGCGCAGCATCGCGCGCGGCTTCGGGCGGGCCGAGCGGGTCACGTGCGTGTCCGGCATCGTGCCGAGTGGGGAGATCCGCACTCAGGCGCAGGCGTACTTCGATCGCCGCGTCGGGTGGGCGAGTTCGGTGACGCCCCGGGTCTACGACCTGAAGAACCCTCCGGCCGACGTGCCGCTGTTTCCGTTCCAGGTCGGAATGTACGGAACCGGAGCCAATTTCGCGGTCGACCGCGGCCGGATGTTCGATCTGGGAGGATTCGACGAGGCATTGGGAGTGGGATCGCCGACCAACGGCGGTGAGGATCTCGACATGTTCTTCCGGGTGCTGATGGCCGGCGACAAGCTGGTGTACGAGCCTGCGGCCATCGTGTGGCACCGTCACCGCGCCGATCCCGAGGCGTTGGCGGTCCAGGCGCGCGGGTACGGGCTCGGGCTCGGCGCGTGGCTGTACACGGTCGCCACCGACCGCAGATCCGCGAGCCTCGCGGCGAAGGTTGCCGCCCGCCGACTCGGCAGTGCAATTCGGTTGTCGGCCAAGATGAGCAAGGTCGCCTCCCCTCCCGACGATCTCGCTGCCGACCTGCCCGACGGCATCGGCCGGATGGAACTGCTCTCCATCGCCAAGGGCCCCGCGGCCATCCGGCGCAGCAGGCGCGAAGGTCGCGAACGCACTCCGCTGGCGGGGGTGAGCCGTGAACCCGTCCTCGACTGATTCCAGATACCGGTCCATCGCGGATCTGCGGCACAAGCTGTTCGTCCCGTCCGACTGGACCGACTGGCCCATAGGCACCACCGACTTCGCTGCAGGCACGCGGCGGCGCGCGGGTAGCCGATTGCGCTACTCGGACATCAGCGTCCTCGCCGCCCTGTCCGGCCTGGCCTCGATGATCGCGCTGCCGACGCTGGTTCGCGTCGTGCTTCTGACGGTCCTGCTGTTCTTCGGACCCGGTGCCGCGATCCTGTCGTGGGTGCGCATCCCACGCACCGCGGTTCCTGCCGCCCTGCCGATTCTGAGTATCTCGGTGGTGACACTGATGGTGTCGGCGGCGATGTGGGGCTACCGCTGGTCGCCCCGGATGTGGACGTTGTGGCTGTGTCTGGCCCTGATCGGCTCGTCGGTGCTCTGGTACCGCAAGCACGGCCGTCCCGACCTGCCGGTCTGGGTGGCGCAGGCACGTGAGGTCGTCTCGCCGTCGTCGCGAACGTCCGCCCTCGCTTCCGTGAAATTCGCTCTGACCGACCGAGAGACGTTGCGACGCAATGTTGCCGGCCTGATTCTGGCGTTGGCGTTCTTTCTGTGGCTGCCGTTGTTGCCCGGTCTCGAGCGCGCAACGTACTCGCAGTTCGGGCTGCTGACCGCCGGAACCGGCCCTGGTTTGGTGCTGTGCATGGTGCTGATCATGGCGGCGTTCCTGATCGCGCTGCGTCGTCATCAGCTGCGCACCATGCTGGTCGCCATCGGCCTGGCCATCGTGGTCCAGCGATTCACCGTCACCCTCGTCACCTCCGCTCCGATCTACGACTGGACGTACAAGCACGTCGCCGTCACCGAGTTCGTGCTCGATCTGAACCGACTGGCTCCGAGCGGCGTCGACATCTACAGCGAGTGGCCCAGCTTCTTCCTCGTCTCGGCCTGGTTCCAGCACGTCACCGGATACGACACGCTGGCTCTGGCGCACGTGTTCGCGCCGATGATCCACGTGGTGCTCGCGGCGGCCGTCTACGGACTGGCGCGGGTCATGAAGTTCGACAAACGCGCCGCGATCACCGCGGCGATGCTCGCCGAGGTCATCAACTGGGTGGGCCAGGACTACTACTCACCGCAGGCGTGGGCCGTTCTGCTCGCCGTGGGCTTCCTGGCGCTGCTGATGTCCTCCTCGCTCACCCGGTCCGCGGCGTTCCTGTCGATCGTTCCGTTCGCGGCCCTGGTCCCGACGCACCAGCTGACGCCGTACTGGCTGATGGCCGTCACCGGCGTGCTGCTGGTGACGCGGCGAGCCAAGCCGTGGTGGTTGATGATTCCTCTCGGGATCATCCTGCTCGGATACCTGTATCCGCGACTGCCGATCGTGGCACCGTACGGACTCTTCCAGGGGTTCGACCCCGTACAGAACGCCGCGAGCAACGTCGAGGCGGAGGGCGTGCTCGGCAAACAGATCACGTCCCTGGTCTGCCGCGCACTGTCCGGCGGGGTGTTCGTGCTGGCGTTCGTCTCGGCGATCTACGCCTGGCGTACCAAGAAGACGTTCTGGGCACCGATGGTGATGGCGTTCGGATCGATCATGCTGCTCGCCGGGCAGAGCTACGGCGGCGAAGCGATCTTCCGGGTGTACCTGTACGCGATCCCCGGCTGCGTGCTGTTGATCACGCCGCTGTTCCTGGCCCTGTTCGATCGCAAGCCCTCCCAGGATCGCCCGTCCCGGGCCCGCAGGCTCACCGCCCGGACATCGGTTGCGGTCGCCACGGCCGGGGCACTCGGCAGTGCCGTGCTGGGCTTGCAGAGCTACTTCGGCCTGTGGCCGATCGTGCTCGAACACCGCGACCAGATCGACGACGCCCGCGCGGTCGCCGCGCAGTCACCGTCCGGCACCGCAGTCACGATGCTGTACTCCTCGGGCTACCCGGCCCGGTCGACGTCGGACTACGGGCGCCTGACGGAGGCCAACGAGTACTGGGACGTCCCGCTCTACGCGCTGGGCCCCGAGTACATGGAAGGCTTCCCGACGCCGGAGAAGCTCGGCCAGATCGACTACAACGCGTCGGTCAGCGACACACCCACCTACATGGTCCTGACCCGTCAGTCGCTCGAGGCGATGCAGTACTACGGGTTCGTCGCCGACGATGCGGTCGCACGTTTCCGGCAGTGGCTCGCCACCAACTCGGCGTGGTCGGTGCGGTATCAGGACACCAACACGATCGTCTACCAGTACCGATCACGTTGATCTCGTCACAAACTATGACGTGTATCTCCAAACAATCTCCCAGTTGGTTTGTTCGCGGCTTGACAAACTCGTAGCTTCTTTTAAGCTTGCTTTCAGTCAAAGGAAACAGGTTCTTACGCTTGAGAACGAGCGTTATGACACTGTCTGTGGATGCGGCGGGGGTCGATTCACGGAGTTCGGAGACATCTGCCCATCGCACTCGACCCATGTGGAATGGATATGTTGAATCGTCAGAATCCCCGCGTCAGTGTCGTCATCCCGACGCTCAACGAGGCCGCGAACCTTCGTCACGTCCTCCCCTTGCTCTCGCACGACTACGAGCTCGTGCTGGTCGACGGTGGATCCGTCGACGGCACCATCGACGCGGCGCGCGAGATCCGCGGTGACATTCGCATCATCAAGCAGACCCGCAAGGGCAAGGGCAACGCTCTCGCCTGCGGCTTCGAGGCCGCGACCGGGGACATCATCGTCATGTTCGACGCCGACGGTTCGGCCGATGCCGCCGAGATCCCGCGCTTCGTCGACGCCCTGCTCGCCGGTGCCGACTTCGCCAAGGGCAGCCGGTTCTGCGAGGGCGGCGGAAGCCACGACATCACCCCGCTGCGCCGTGCAGGCAACGGTGGCCTGCACCTGGTGGCCAACACCCTCTTCGGGACTCGCTTCTCGGATCTCTGCTACGGCTACAACGCCTTCTGGCGCGACCTGGTGCCGGTGCTGGATCTCCCCGTCGTCGATCAGCCCGGTGCCGAGGGCATGATGCTCTGGGGCGACGGTTTCGAGATCGAGACCATCATCAACTGCCGCTTCGCCGAGGCGTCCGTGCGCATCGAAGAGGTGCCGAGCGTCGAGTCGGCTCGCATCTACGGTCAGAGCAATCTGCGCACCTTCTCCGACGGCTTCCGGGTGCTGCGCACCCTGATGACCGAGCGCATGCGTGCCCGCAAGATCAAGCGCAAGTCCATCGTTCGGCCGTTGCGAGAGTCGGTCGACGCCCGCACCGACATGGACCTCGAGTTCGAGGCCCTGGAGTCGTACAACGAGGTTCTCGAACTCCGCGAGAAGACGGCGTGAGTCTGCCGACTTCCTCGGTCGTCATCTGCGCGTACACCCTGGCTCGGTGGTCCGAACTACAGGCTGCCGTGCGTGCCGTCCTCGATCAGGTCGTTCCGGCGGACGAACTGATCATCGTCATCGATCACAATGCGCAACTGGCCGAACGTGCGCGCGAGGAGTTCTCGCCGCTGCACCGGACCGTGAACGTGGTGGAGAACAACCACCCACGTGGCCTCTCCGGAGCGCGCAACACCTCGCTCGACCTCGCGACCGGTGAGATCGTCGTCTTCTTGGACGACGACGCCTCACCGCGCACCACAGAGTGGCTCGGAGCCATTCTGTCCCATTACTCGGACGATGCCGTGTACGCCGTTGGGGGCTCTGCATACCCGGTATGGCCGGACAAGCGTCCGGCCTTCTTGCCGGCCGAGGTAGTGGGTGAACCCGGCGAACTCGATTGGGTCGTCGGGTGCACCTACCGCGGGCAGCCAACGGAAACCGCTCAGGTCCGCAATCTCATGGGCGCGAACATGTCGTTCCGCCGTGAGCCCGTCGTCGCACTCGGCGGGTTCGTCTCCGGCATCGGCCGGATCGGTCGAGTGCCGCTCGGTTGCGAGGAGACGGAGCTGTGCATCCGTCTGCGTCAGACGCATCCCGACGCCCAGATCGTGTTCGATCCCTCGATCGTCGTCGATCACACCGTCAGCGCAGATCGCACTCGTCCGCGCTATCTCATCACGCGCAGCTACGCCGAGGGCGTATCGAAGGCAGCGATCGCCCGGTTGATCGGGGCCGAGGACGCACTGTCCTCCGAGCGGGCCTACACCGCCAAGATTCTTCCTCGCGCGGTCGGCCGGGAGACCAGCGCAGCGGCCCGCGGCAATCCCGCGCGCGCGTGGGGTGCGATGGCCGTGGTGGCCAGCGTCGGTGCGGCCGGAATCGGCTATGCCCGAGGAAAACTCAGCACGAGCCGCTAGCGGCACGTGCACAGCTTGGGCCATCGACTGAATTCGTAGTCCACTACGAGTTACCGCTCACGACCTTCGGTGCCACCGAGGCCCGCTCCACGGAGTTCAAAGCGCGCACGTGTCCGCGCGGTGCACCCCCGCCGCGACCGACGAGCGTCAGCGTACGAGGTTCGTTCGGTGCCAGGTGGAACCACGAGTCGGATACCTCGAAGCCGTCGATGTCGACGCAGACGTACTGCGCCGGCCAGTCGGATCGGACGATCAGTTCCCATGTTCCAGAATCTTTTTCGACAACATTCGCCGTGAGGCCCACCGTGTTCTGACGACTCTGCGCGCCGACGAGCGCGGTGGTTCGTGCCGCCTCGACGCCGCTGTCGTCCAGAAACAGGACCGTGACGGCGGAGTAGGTGCGGCTGCCGAAGCGGTAGGCGTGGTTGACGTCGGTGAACGTGCCGACGATGGAATCCACCGTCAGTGCGATGGATCCGTTCGCCGGGGCGCTCACCGTGCGTTCGAACTCGTGGCTGCCGCGGGAGGCGTGCAGCACCACTCGAACAGTGCCCGATCGAGCCGGTCCGTCGTTGACCAGTTCCACCGAATAGCCGTCGAGTCCGTTGTCGGACAACAGCAGTGCCACCGGGGCACTGGCCCGCGCCAACGCGTAGAAGGGTGCCTTGGGCACACCGGCGGTGTCGACGATGCCCCAGCCCGCACCGGGGACGGTGTCTCGTAGCGTCAGCACGAGGGCTCCGGCGCACCCCGAGGATGCTCGACGCCAGTGGCCGAACGCTTCGGTGAACGCTTCGACGATCGCCGCTCTACCGTAATCGAGATACAGCTCTGCATCGTCGCGCCGGATCAGGTGTGGGTCGACGCCGAAGATCGTGCGTACGTAGTGATCGCGCACGTCCTCGAAATCCCAGGACGAGCCGCGGTCGCGTGGGACGGCGGCTTTCCAGTCGGGGTGGTGACCGGCAACGGCCGCGGACCCGAAGAACTTCTCCACCTGCGCCCGTTCCGGGGGAACTGCGAAGGCCAGGCACTCCGCCGCGAAACGTACTCCGGCAGTGCGGATATCGGACAGTGGTCGGAGATAGCCGCCCACCCCGAAGTAGTGCGCGATGCCGTCGCCGACGTGCGTGTGCAATTCCCCCTGAGCGCTGGACGGGCTAGATGTCACATACGCCACAGCGGGCAGGCGATCTGCCAGAAAATCAGGAACAACGCTGTCCAGCATCACCATTCGCTGGTCCTCGGCTGCGATTCCCAACATCGTGGGCTGCTGCTGCGTCTCGCTTCCACCACTGACGACCATCAGGGCAGGGTTGGCCGAGACCGTGTCGGCGAACGCGTCGAGCTCGCGGGTGACCGCTGCGGTGTACGTATCGTCGGTGGGCGGGTCGACGGTGCCGAACATGACGTCCTGCCACACCATGATGCCCAATTCTGCACACAGGGACCAGAATTCGGTCTGCTCGTACACCAGGGTGCCGACGATGCGCACCATGTTCAGACCCGCCGATCGGAGCTGCACGAGCGCCGCCCGCAGCTCGGGCTCGGGCGACCACAACCGCACCGGGTCCAGCGGGGTCCACGTTCCTCCGCGGCAGAAGACGGGGTCGTCGTTGACCGTCAGTACTGCGCCGCCTGCCGTACGGTCCAGCTCTACCGTACGAAAACCGACGACGCCCAGGGGATGGACGGTGCCGTCGACCTCGAGCGCCACGCGATACGTTCGCGGTCGGCCGTGTGTATGGGGCCACCAGAGTTCGACGTCGGGCAGCGTCACCGCTGTGTCGACGCGCTCGACCCTGCCGAGCTCGAAGGCCCTGTCGTCGATCAGGATTCGAGCCACCCCGGGAGCGCCCAGGTCGGCGCGCAGTGTGACGATGCCGTCGGTTCCCGATACCTCCGTCGTCAGGTGGACGCGACGCACGTCGGGGATGGGGGTCATCGTCACCGGACGCCACGGTCCGACGGGTACCGGAAGGGGTCCGTACACGGGTGCGCGACCGAGCATCGTCGTTCGCTCGTGTCGCAGCCCCTGCGCGGCGATCAGTGACGATCGCCACCGACCGCGGGGGCGTCGGGACTTCAGTTGGGCTGCAAGCGATTCGATGTGGACGGCGATGGTGACGGTGTCACCGCAGTCCGTCAGATCGAGGGTCTCGGGAACGAACATCGACGTCACGGTTCTGCGATGGACGCCATCGATCCAGATCCGGGCGCGGGTCGCGATGCCGCCGAAGCGCACTCGCACCCGGCGATGGTCACCGGTGGAGACGTGAGTGACGAACCACCAGTCGTGCTCGTCGGGGTCCACTGCGAGTGAGTGTCCGAGCGCAGTGGCAACCGTGCCCGGCACCACCGCGTCGACCCAGTCGAGATCGTCTCCTAGGTCGGCAGGGTCGAGAACAGAGCCGGCGTCGGTTCGGGCCAGCCGCCACCGAGCGCCGTCGAGCAGATCGATCACGTGCCCAATGCACCTGCAACGATGTCCATGGCGGCAGCCCAGTTCTTGCTCATCTCGATCAGAGGCTCGTCGAGCACCACATCCCGGCCACGTGCGGCGCGCGCCATCCGGAATTGAACGGCCTTGGCGCCGGAGGCGGCATCGAGGAAGTGCGGCGCTGCCGCAGCGGCTCCCGTGATGCCACGACCTTCGAGGTAGTGCACGTAGTTCGCCGCCAGTTCCGCCGTGGCACCGAACTGCCGGAGCAGGCCGAACGACCAGAGGTGGAATGCGTCGGGTCCCGCAGTCTGTACGAGCGGGATATCGGCGACGATGCGGCGAGCCAGAGCGTCGACAGGGTTGCCAGGAGCTCGACGCGCCAGATGAGCGCGAGCGACGTCGAGGTCTCGATCACCGAAACCCGCGTCGAGTACTGCGGGATCCACTCGAATCTGCTCGACGTAGGGCAGCAGCACCTCCGCGTGTGGCTCGGGGGCGAGATTGAATATCCCGTCGAAGTCGGCTCCGGTGAGCTCGAAATAGCCGCGGTTGTGGAAGTACCCCATCACCTTGGCGTCGCGATCGACGAGATTCGGCACGATGGTGGTCTTGGTGTGCTGGTTGCGATAGCTGGTTCCCGCCGTGTCGGGCAGCCAGAAGCCGTCGACCTCCACGGTGACGTGGATGCCGTCTTCCAGGCCTTCGACGACGTGCTCGAGTACGGGACGCCACACGTTCATCTCGGCGACGCCGATGCCGTACAGGCTGCGTAGGTCCTCGGGGGCGATCTTCACGAAATCCCACTGTCGACCGTCGCATCCGGCGCTCAGCACGAAGGCGAGAGCCGGAGTGGGATCTGCACCGAACGAGTGCAGAACTTCGATCCACAGGTCGACGTAACAGTTGGTCTCGGTCCAGATGCGGTCGTGATTGTGTATCGGGTGTGGTCGGTAACCGATGGGTTCGAGTTCGAGGACTCGTAGGCTGGTACCGAGCCTGTCCAGCACTGCATCGTTCGACATGAAGCCTCTCCTACCGGATCGAATGTCGGACGGTCCCCGAGCCGCATTTGTCCGTATTGCCTGTATCCAGGCCCCTAATCCTAACGAATCGGTTTGTTCTTCGCATTCGATCGGACGGTAAGATTGTTTTTGCCCGGGCAAACTATTTCCAGGGCCACCATCTCGACAGCAGCGATACCCGACTCCGGTAACGCGGACAATCGCAGAGCGAGCAGTCGGTTCCGCGCCGGTAATGCCGGTGCGCAGCTTGTTCGTGATGACACTTGCACAATGGCTCTGAGCTGGGCACATGCCGAGTGTAGACAACACCTGACACATCCATGCCCAACTCGGGCAGGCAAGAGGAGGCACGAGCGCGATGCGCCGTTTCGCATCCAGCGCAGCGCTGGTCATCGGCTGGACCCTGCTCGCAGGCGTCGCCGGAATGTTCCTCGTTCGCCAAGTCGGTGTGACCGAGATCACTTTTGTTGCGTTCGTCGTGGGGGCTCCGTATCTCGGGGTCGCCGCGATCGTCGCCGTGATCCTGTTCGCCGCAGCGCGCTCCCGCATCGGATCGGCCGTCGCAGTACTGATCACCGTTGCCGTCGTCGGCGTTCAGGTGCCGATGTTCCTCCCCGACGGACCGGACAACACCGGCCCGCAACTGTCGGTCCTGACGGTCAACGTCGCACACGGCGACGCCGACGCCGCGTCCATCGTCGACGCGGTGCGGAGCAACGACGTCGACATTCTCGCGGTCCAGGAATTGACCCCGGAGGAAGTGGACGACCTGCAGGCCGCGGGCATCGACGACCTTCTGCCGTTCGCCTTCACCGCTGCGCTCCCGGTGGCCGATGGCACCGGGTTGTGGAGCCGCACTCCGCTGACCGACGGCATCCGCCTCGACAACTTCGGATTCGTACCGGTACAGGCGAAAACCACCGTCGACGGACAGGATCTGACCGTCGTCTCCTTCCACGCGATGTCGCCTGCCACACCGCGCCACACCACCGAGTGGGCCGCCGATCTGGCCAGGATGCGGTCGATCATGGAGACCTACCAGGGCACCGTGCTCGTCGCGGGCGACTTCAACGCCACCAACGACCACCGGCAGTTCCGCACGTTGGCATCGTCCCCGTTCTCCGACGCGGCAGCCGGTGCCGGCGCGGGCCTGTTCCGCACGTTCCCGTCGGAACGTCCACTGGCGCGCTTGGATCACGTGGTGACGAGTGAGAACGTCCGCGCCCGGTCGGTCGAGCCGTTACCAATCCCGGACAGCGATCATCTGGCGGTTCTCGCGCAGTTGCAGCTGCCCTGATCCGGGTGGCCGCGGATGCCGGTCAGAACCGCGGCAACTCGATGACCGGTGCAGGCGGCAACTGAATCTGCGGCAGCTGAATCTGCGGCAGGCCGGGAATCAGTGGCGGCGGCGCGGGAGCAGGCGCAGGTGCGGCGGGCGGCACGTATTCCGGCTCGGAATAAGTGCGAGCCGGGGCCTGAGCGGCCTCGGTGGTCGGCGGCACAGTGGTCGTCGGGGGCGCGGTAGTGGGCGGTGCGGTGGTCCTCGGCGTCGTGGGCACTGCGGTGACAGGCGCGCTGGTCTCGACCGGTGAACTCGTCGGTTCCGCGGAGCTGCCGCCGTACCCGAGGGACAACCCGAGTGCGGCGATGGCAACGAGACCCCCTGCGACGAGCACTGCGCCGCGCACCTTGCGCTTGGAGTCGGCGGGCTTGTCTCCGGTGGGCTCGGGGCTCAACCAATCCGGAGCCCCGGTCAACGACGCGGGATCGGACGGAGACTGCCGAACGCCCGGTTGTGGGCTCGGTCGACGCGGCGCATCGGCCACCGGAGTCGCGAGCAGAGCTGCACCGCGTGCGGCCACCGACTCCGGGTCCGCCGGAGTCACCACGGGGAGGCCGATCCACGCACCGAGAATGGATTCCACCAGAGGAATGCGCGCCCCGCCGCCGATGAGGAAGAGAGCGTCGACGTGCTTGGGTGAACGACCGATCACGTCCCGCACCAGCCGCGCCGAGTACTCGATCGGGACGGTCACCAGAGACTCGAACGACTCACGCGAGATCAGGATGACGCCGCCGTCACCGGGCAGGCACACCGCGCCACTCGTCGACAGCTGCTCCTTGGCCACCCGGCACCGCGCGGTGAACTCGCTCAGTTCCTGGTTGTCGGCAATGTCGACGCCCTGCTTGGCGAGCTGGTTGTCCGAGATGAGCCGATCGAAGTCGTCGCCGCTGATGTCGATGGTGCGTTCGGCGAGCAGAACCTGCCCGGTACCGCGGTCGATCACGCTGATCGTCAATCCGGAGCTGCCCAGATCGTAGAGGGCGATGGTGCCGAAGTGGCCCAGCTCGCCGGAGGCCTCCAGGTACTGCAACGCTGCTCGTGCCTCGGGAACCAGTCGATAGTTGTAGAGCCGCTGGCTCGCCATGGCCTGCTGGATCTCGCCGAACTGTTGCTGGTCCCGATATGCGACACCTGTCGCTTGCACCGGTCCGCCGTCGCCCGGCTGCGAGAGCACGACTCCGATCGACTCGGCGGCCAATTCCTCTGCGCGGTCCCAGTAGGCGTCGACGGTGTCGTGATGGAAATCGAGGCGACCCGAATCCTGAGGGCGCGCGTCGGGACGAGCCATGCGCACAGCACTGGCCCCCACCGACACACCGAGAACTTCGGTCATTACCCGCCTTCGGTCGACTTCCCCGTGAACACACGCCGAGACTGGATGTCACGAACCAGTCTCGATCCCCCGCCAATGGCACACTGTAGCGCGTCCCTCGGTGCTCAGTGCGGCACCCGAGCACAGCACTACAGTTGCGGGCATGCGCGTTCTGTTCGTCTGTACCGGGAACATCTGTCGATCGCCCACAGCCGAGCGCCTTGCGGCTGCATTCGCGCGAGAAGGTGGCTTCGAGCTCACCGCGAGCAGCGCCGGAACGCAGGGCTTGACCGGGCACGCCATGGATCCGACGGCGGCGACGGTGCTCACGCAGCTCGGCGGTGATCCGGACGGTTTCGTTGCCCGACGCCTCACGCCCGCGATCGCTGCCGACGCAGATCTCGTGCTGACGATGACGGCGGCACATCGCGACGCCGTCCTGGCTCTCGCACCGCGGCAGATGCGTCGCACCTTCACTCTGCTGGAGGCGTCGGGCCTCGCCGCCGCATCGGGCGCGCAGTCCATCGCGACCCTGGCCGACGCACGGGCGGTGCACCGTGTCGACACACTCGACATCGGCGATCCGTACCGGCGTGATCATTCGGTGTACGAGCAGGCCGGGGAGTCGATCGCGGAGGCGCTGCCCCATGTTCTGCGGTTGTCGACGCAGTGAACGTCCATCTCTCACCGCCCCGCTCGCTGAGGTAACGTTCTCGCATCATTGCCGACCATCCGGGTGCGGCCACGGCGTTAGGGTCTGTGCATGCGCGACAAGGTCATCGCGTCGGCAGCAGTGGCGAGCGCCGGAGTGGCAGTCGCAGTCGGCTTGACCATCGGTGCTCTCGGTGGCGCGTTCGACGACACGAGCCAAACCGTTCGTCCGCCCGCTCTGAAGTCGGACAGTCTGAGTTCGGTCGACACGACACCGACGTCGACGATCGTCATCGTGCCGCCCTCGCCCACCTGGCAGGTCGCGGTACCCACCACTGCTCGCCCCACGACGACCACTCCGGATCGGTCCGAGACCACGACGCGAAGCCCGCGCCGAACTTCGTCCTCGGATCGGACGACCACCACCACCTCCGCGGACGATTCGGACGATTCCGACGACGAGAGCAGCACCACCGAATCCGACTCCGGGCGCTAGGGCACCGGCCGCGGGTTATCGGCCCGGCTTCGTCAGCGCGGTGTTGTCGCCGATTCGCAACGCGGCCACCAGCTCTCGGTAGAGCGAGTCGGTGTTCATGAGCTCGGAGTGCGTGCCCCTGGCGCGGACCACCCCGTCCTCCATCACCAGGATCGTGTCGGCGTCGAGCACGGTGGACAACCTGTGCGCGATGGTCACGACGGCGGAGTCGGTCGCGATCGATCGGATCACCTCGTGAATTGCCGCCTCGGTGCGGCCGTCGACCTGCGCTGTGGCCTCGTCGAGCAGAAGAATTTCCGGACGACGAACGATGGCTCTGGCCAACGCGATTCGTTGACGCTGCCCTCCGGAGACGGTCGATCCGATCAGGTCGGTGTCCAGCCCTTCGTCCAGGGCGCGGATCGCCGAGTCCAGGTGCACGGACTCGAGCGCCGCCCAGATGTCGGCTTCGCTGGCCTCGGGATGGCTGAACAGGAGGTTCTCGCGGATCGAGCCGGGCAGCACCGGCGTCTCCTGCTCCACGTAGGACAACCGCGCTCGCACTTCGTCGATGCTCAGCTCGTCGTACGGGGTTCCGCCGAGCCTGATCTCGCCGGACTCGGGGGTCAGGAAGCGCAGGATCAACGAGAAGACGCTGGTCTTGCCTGCTCCCGACGGTCCGACGATCGCGGTGTGTCCACGCGCAGGCACCGCGAGGTCCATACCACGCACGGCCGGCTCCCTACCCGGTGCGTATCGGGCTGTGACGCTGCGGAATTCGAGAGCCGGAGCGGGCGCTTCGGTCTTCGCCGACCTCGCGGGACCGGTCTCACCCTTTTCGGTGACCAGGTCGTCGATCTGGCGGATACGGGCGGCCGCGGCCATTCCGGCCTGCAATGCGGTGATGTTCGTCGCCAGGGTGGACACCGGGCCCATCACCTGGAATGCGTAGAGCAGAAATGCGATAAGGCTGGACACGGCCAATGCCCCGGTACTGACGCGATAGCCGCCGAGACCGAGGATTCCGATGATCGCCAACTGCACTCCGCCCCCGGCGAACGTCCAGGCCAACGCGGAGATCTTGACCGCTCTGACGCTGTGCTGAGCGGAGATTCGCGCCTCGGAGATGACTCGCTCCGATTCGCGGGTCTCGGCCCTGCTGGACTTGACGGTACGAATCGCCCGCAGAGTGCCGTCGAGAATTCCACCGAGGCGGCCCACCGCTTCCTGGGACTGCCGCTGGGCGACGGCGATAGGTGGCATCAGGCGGGCGAACAACACTGCGATCGCAATGATGGCCGAGGCGATCGCGCCGAGCAGCACCAGATCCAACACGGCCATGAGAATCAGTGCGCCCACGAGGCCGACCACACTGTTGACTATGGCCACCAAGGCATTCGAGGTGGCCTCGCGCAGCAGAACGGTATCGGAGGTGACCCGGGTGACGAGTTCTCCGGTGGGCCGAGTGCCCAGACTTCCCACCGTGGCACCGAAGTACTTGCGCACAATGGATTTGCGGGCGTCGAGGACCACACGTTCGGCAAGGACCCCCAGCACGATCCACTGCAGGTACAGCACCAGCGAGCCCACCACGAGCAGAGCCACCAGAATCAGCACCGGCTGGATCAAGGAGGCGTCGGTGCCGAGGCCGTCGAGCACTCCTTTGGCTACCATCGGCGTCGCCAGTGCAGCTCCGGTGCCGATGAGGCCGAGTGTCATGCCGAGCGACAGGGTGCGACGGTGCGGGCGGACGAACTGCCACAGCACACGCAGATTCGGGACCGTTATCTTCTTCTTCTCTGCGGTAGCGATCTGCACATCGACCATCCCACCAGTGTGCCGGATAGGGCGGTCGGGCTAGGTCGCGTCCCAGATCATGTGCACGGTCGTACCGTTCTGATCCGAGGTGACGGCGGCACTGTCGGCCAACGCCCGCATGAGCGGCACACCCCGCCCGCGGTTGGGATCGGAGTTGTGCGATGCCCAGTCGCCGCGATCGGTGACTTTCACTTCTATTCGCCCCTCCGCGGCACACGAGACTCGAATGTCGAGTGTTCCGCGGTCGGTGTGGTCTCGATATGCGTGCTCGACGCTGTTCGCTATCGCCTCGTACGTGGCCAGCACCACGTCGTACGCACGATCGGGGTCGACGCCCACATTGCCCAACCAGTCACCGAGCTCACGACGAAGTTCCGACGCTCGATCGGCGTCGGCAGGTTCGCCGGTGAACAGCAGTTCTTCCATTCGCGCACCTGCCGTCGAGATCGAACTGTCGGTACGTGAGTCGTCACCTCCGAAGAGAGTCGCCATCATGAATCCCGTCTACCCAAAAGTTCAGGATCTACCCGCATGAAGTGCAACGAATGCTTCGTCGACCGTTGCATAGATACCGAATACCTCGTCCAGACCGACGAGAGTGAGGGGACGACCGGTGGCCGGACCGTCCGCGACCACGGCAAACCCGGCTGCGCCGCCGAGTTGCTGATGCGTCGACGCCAACAGGGACATGCCGGCGGACGCGAGAAATCCCACATCACTGAGATCGATCACCACAGCCGTCGGCGATTTCTCGAGTACGAGAGCGACCGACTCGGACAGATCGGGAGCAGTCACCAGATCCAGTTCACCGGATACCGCCAGAACCACGTCCTGGTCACGCCATTCCACGATCACATCGAAGTGCTGGGGCCCGAGGCCCGTGTCGTCCGCAGTCACACGCCGACTTTACCCCGGCCCACCCTGGCCGACCTTCTTCCACTCGGCCGAGTGGCCCGACTCCCACTAGGCTCGCTTCGATGATCGAGGCACTGCAGAGAGCGGACCGTCGTCGATCGTTCGGTGAGTACCTTGCGGTGACCGTCGGCGGCGGGGTCGGTGCGGCGTTGCGATACGAGGTCTGGACGTGGCGAGGATCGCCGAGGTGGCTGTTGATGAGCACGTTCGGCGTCAACGTGTTCGGGTGCCTCGTCGTCGGCGCTGCCCTGGGCTACCTGTGGGGACGGCCCGCCCCGGTTGCCCGCGCGGCCCTGTTCGGGCTGGCGTGCGGGTTCACCACCTTCAGCCTGTACGCGTTCCAAGCGGTGACGCATCGCGGTGCATGGAATTCGGTGGTGTACCTGGTGGGAACGCCGATCATCGCGTTGATCGCCATGGCACTCGGCGCGGCGATCACCAAGCCGAGGCCGAGCAGCATTCGATGACGACCATGATTCTGGTGGCCGTCGGGGGTGGGCTGGCTGCGCTCGGGCAGTTCGTGTTCTCGTACGCCATCAGGTCCAGGCGACGGTTGTCCGCACTCAATCTGCTGGCGTGTGCGGCGTTGGGGTTGGTGTTCGCTCTCGATCCACCGGACCGGTTTCGTTCGCTGGTGGGCATCGGATTTCTGGCGTCGGTGACCCCCTTGGCCACGGTGGCGCTGGCTACGCTTCGGCTCACCAGAAACCAGGAATATCGCAGCGCTGCACTATTTTTCGCTGCCAATGTGGTGGGCGGAATCGCTGCCGTGATGTTCGGATTCCTGGCGTGGAAGTCCGGAATCACGCTTTATCACAAGATTTTCTGACCCGCTCGGATCAGTCGTCCGCCGAGTTCTCGCACGGTCCCTGTACGCCCGCCTTGACGAAGCCTGCGATTTGGTAGAGGTAGGTGAACTCCCATTCGACGAGGGAGAAGTCGTAGGCACGTGGCGTCGGACGCATCGTGACGGTTCCGTCGAAGCACTGGTCGAAGATGTACCGGGCGCGGGGTAGGTGGTAGCGCCACGTGACGACGATGACGTGATTCCACCCTCGCTCGCGGGCGAGTTCCTCGGTGAATATCGCTTCTCCGCGTGTGGTCGACGGAGTCGGCGGAATGCACAGCACCTCGAACTCGGTCGTCGATGCCGCGCAGTACTTCTTCATGGTCGGGTCGCGGGAACCGTAGGGATCGGAGAGCACCACCGTCCTCGCCAGACCCTGCTCGGCGAGCGAGATGCCGTAGGCCTCGCGGCCGTCGTGTTCGCCGCCCAGTACGACGATGGCGTCGGCCGTGGTCATCGGATCGACGCGGGCCTTCGTGAACGCGACGTAGCCGCCGACACCGATCGCAGACACCAGGACAACCGGGATCGCGAAGGCCAGAAACAGCAACAGACGTCCGCGGAACACCTCACCAGGTTAAGGAAGGTGCACCGCGGGCGCGCGGTCAGAGACTCGGATCACTCACTGGGCTGAGGCACGGTGACGTTGCAGTCGGTGACCTCGGGGTTGATGCCGAAGTAGTTGAGCGGTCCTGCGACGACAGTGAGGGCGATGGTGCCCGCTCCGCCGCAGTTCTCGGGTGCGCTCTCGAAGTATCCACGTTGGTACGACGCGAATGCGCCGATGATCAGCCAGACGAGAACGATCAACGTAACGAATCTCATGGTGCCCCCTTAGGCGGTCAGCCGCCGTTCGGCTGTCGAGAGTGACGTATGTCCGATTGTCGCAGTGTTCAAACCGCAGTCATTCGCTCCGCCTGGACAGTGTCTGCGACAGGTAGTCACTCAGTGCCTGTTCCTGGACGCGATCGAGGGCACGCGCCAACTCCGCCTGTGCCGATTTCATCGCCAGGCTGCGCATCTTCTCGAACATCTCGGTGGTCTCGGCCACCTCCCCCGACTTGGGGAGCCATCCCGGACCGTGTTTCGCGGCCAGATGGTCGGTCACGCTCCCCACCATCGATTCGGCGATGGCGTTCATCTTCGATGCGGTTCTCTCGTGCTGGTCGAGGAGTTCTTCCAGGGTGAAGCCGTACTGGCTCAGATCGACGAACACCTCGAGGAGAGTGGGATCGAGTATCTCGGCCTGATCTCCGTCGATTCTGATCAGTTTCGCTTCGATGAGTCGGGCAACGATGTCGTCGTTGTCCTCACCGAGAAATTGCGCAATCAGTTCGACGGGGATGACCGTGGTTTCGGTCGACGACCACTTGCGGGTCACGATTTCCTGCAGGCCGAGGATTTCTTCCAGGTCCTTGCCCTGCTCCCAGCCCGAGAGGAAATCCGCGATGTGCGCCGAGGTGAACCCTCGTTGCAGCAGCGAGTCGATCACCTTGAGTCGAGTCAGGTGATCGTCGTCGTAGATACCGACGCGACCTCGGAGCGTGGGCGGCGGAAGCAGTCCGCGTTCCTGGTACGCCCGCACATTGCGAGTGGTCGTCTTGGCCTCTCGGGCCAAGTCGTCGATTCGATACTCCACCGAGCTCCCTACCTCCGCCGCGCGTCGACCCACAGGATATACGTCGACCACGCGGCGGAAGGCGGACCCGAAGCCGAACGTCATCGCAACGGCAGCGCGCTCTCGTGCATCCGCAGCGGTTCTCGCGGCCGTTCGACGCGGCGCGGAGTCATGGTGAAATCGCCCTGCTCGACGCTTCTGAGCTGGTTGACGTACTGGGTGGCGAAACCGGGGAACATGGTGGCGTTGAAGCCGTCCTCGGTGAGATACCAGCTGCTGCAACCGGAATTCCATGTCGTCTTGGCGAGTTTGCGCTGCATCTCCTCGTTGTAGGCATCCTGAACGTCCTGGCGCACATCGGCGCTGTGCAGATTGCCGTCGAGCACCAGGGAGATAGCCTCGACGAGGTAGTCGATCTGGGCCTCCATGTACACCAGTGCCGAGCTGTGCCCGGGCCCGGAGTTCGGACCGAAGGTGAAGTACATGTTCGGGTAGCCCGAGACCGCAATACTCTTGTACGCCTTGGCTCCTGCACTCCACTCGTCGGCCAGTACCCGGCCGTCACGCCCGGTGATCGGGATGGGGGTTCCGGTGTTGGAGACATCGAATCCGGTGGCGAACACAATGGCGTCGAACCGATGCTCGACGCCTTCCACGGTCCGAATTCCCTTGGGCGAGAGCGTTGCGATCGGCCACGTCACCAGCGTGCAGTTCGGCTTCTGCAAGGCCGGGTAATAGTCGCTGGTCATCAACAACCTCTTGCAGCCGGCCCGGAACCGCGGGGTCAGCTGGCGTCGCAGCCACGGATCACGAACCTGGCGTCGCAGATGCGCCCGACCGACCAGTTCGACGATGCGCGTCAGCGGAGTCTTCCAGACGACACCGAGGGCGACGGACTCGTGGCCCCAGAACCACAGCGAACGCGCCAGGGTCTGAGTCTGTGGGAACCGAGCATACCGACGCTTGGTGCCGGCCTGCACCTTTCGATTCAATCTGGGAAGCGTCCAGCCCGGGGTGCGCTGGAACACCTTGACCGAGTCGGCGATCTTCACCAGTTCGGGAACGATCTGCACCGCGCTCGCCCCGGTTCCCACGACTGCGATCTTCTTGCCTGTGAAGTCGAAGTCGTGGTCCCACCGAGCACTGTGAATCTTGTGTCCCTCGTAGGTGTCGATGCCGCGGATGTTCGGCAGGCTGGCATTGGCGAGTGGACCCGACGCCATCACCACCGTGCGGGCCCGGACGTCGGCGTGCCCGTCGATGCTCAGGTGCCAATGCCCGGCCGCCTCGTTCCAGATGATGTCGACCACGTTGTGGCCGAATCGAATACGTGACTCGATGTCGAACTCCCCCACCATCGTGTGGATGTACTCGAGAATCTCACCGCTGCCGGAGTAGGTGTGCGACCAGTTGGGGTTGGGCGCGAAACTGTACGAGTACAACCTGGACGGGATGTCGCACGCAGCGCCCGGATAGGTGTTGTCGCGCCAGGTTCCTCCGACTGCGCTTCCGCGTTCGAGGATGACGAAGTTGTCGATACCCTTGTTGCGCAGTCGGATAGCGGAACCGATTCCGGCAAACCCTGCGCCGACGATCACCGCATCGAGTACACCGTCGCGCACATCGAACTCGCTCATGCGACGGGCTCGTAGGTCAGTTCCTTGGCCCAGGTCGGCTCGGAATTGAGAGTCTTCGTGGGGTAGCGGCGCGTGAGCTTCACCAGGCCGTCCGCCAGCAGGTGGTACGGGTGCTTGCGATTGATCACGATGCTGCCGTGCCATTGCACGATGCGGTACATGGGAACCCGCAACGCAACGGGGTTGCGCTGACCGACACTCTTGAACCGCTTCATCGCGGTGTACAGGCGCTCCTCGTCGACACCCATCTCGACGATGTTGTCGCGCATCTTGTTCAGCAGCGGGATGTACCGCAGCGTTCCGACGATGAGGGCCGGGTTCATCCACGCGCCGACGGTGTCGACCAGAATCTTGCGCATCCGCGAATGCCCGAGCAGCTCGATGACTGCGAAATCGACTGCAAGGTGCCGGGATTCGTCGGAGTTGATCTTCTTGAACACCGCCTGACACACCGGGTCGTCGATCTCGTCCATGATGAACTTCACGAGCGCACCGTCCAATGCGACCTCGAGCATCGGAATGACGGTGCCCAGTACGGCCAGTGACAGCCCGTCCGAGTGCTTGTCCAGCCAGTCGATGACGAGCTTGACGTTGATGTTGGGCTCGGGCATCTCGTCGCCGTCGAGCATGCCCCACCGCCGCATGAGAGCAAGTTCGGCGTTGGCGTGCTTCTGCTCCTCGGCGTGGAAGTAGCGGTAGATCTCCGCCAGCGTCTCGTTCGGTGCCTTGAGCGCCATGGCGGCGAAGCCGCGAGCGCCCACGTTCTCGATCCACATCAGGTCGGACATGAAGGGCTTGAGTTTGGCGTGCAGTTCGGGGCTGATGGTGTCGGCTCCCGGACCGTCCCAATCGATGTCCGCCAACGCCCACTGACGGTCCTTGATCTTGGTCAACATGTCTTCGAAGTCCATTGCCATGTCAGGCTCCTGTGGTTGTGGTTGTACGGGATTCGTTCTTCGCCGGCTCCTGCTCGGCGGGCATCACACGATTGAGCAACCCG
Organism: Rhodococcus sp. IEGM 1341; assembly: GCF_030056895.1. Lineage (NCBI taxonomy): Bacteria > Bacillati > Actinomycetota > Actinomycetes > Mycobacteriales > Nocardiaceae > Rhodococcus > Rhodococcus sp. IEGM 1341. The sequence continues at coordinate 231,657 of NZ_JASHKV010000005.1, forward strand.
AGAAAGCGCACGTACACAGCGGGCAGCAGTCTCTTGAATCGCCAGACGGCCTTGGCGTCGAATTGAGGCACCACGTAGAGCCGGCCCTTGTCGAATGCATCGAGGGTGCGAGCAGCAATCTTGTCGGGCGAGCGTCCGGTCCACCGCATCGCGATCTCGGCCAGCCGGGACGAACTCGCGGTGATTCGGCCGTCGACGGCCACGTTGGTCTTGACGAACGTGGGGCACAGAACCGAGATGCGCACACCGGTACCCGACAGTTCCGCCGCCATCGTTTCCGACAGCGACATCACCGCGGATTTGCCGACGTTGTACGGACCCATCAGCGGCGCGGCGGCAAAGCCTGCGGCGGACGCGACGTTGATGATTCCGCCTTCACCGGCGACCCGAAGCGCCGGGGTGAACACCTCGCAGCCGTGGATCACTCCCCAGAGGTTGATTCCCAGGGCCCAGTTCCAGTCCTCGAAACCGATGTTGCCGACGGGCTTTCCACCGATCCCGACGCCGGCGTTGTTGATCAGCACCGTCGTCGGTCCGTCGAATTCGATGCCGGCACGTAGCGCCAACTCCTCGACGTTCTCGCGGATCGACACATCGCACTCGACGGCGTATCCGGTGGCACCGAGGGCGTTCACCATCGCTACCGTCTCCTGCGCTCGCGGCAGAGAGATGTCGGCGCACATGACGGCTCCTCCGCGACGAGCCAGTTCGAGTGCGAACGCCCGGCCGATGCCGCTGCCCGCGCCGGTCACTACCGCTCTCGACCCGTACGAGGGTTTTCCGTTCTTGCTTATCATCGACTTACCTTTTCCTTCGAATCATGTTGTACAACTGGATTGTCGAGTGCATGCGCGATGAATTCGGCGGCATGCTCGAGCGCGTGGCCGGCCTCGGGAATCAATCTGGGGAGAGCTTGGAACACGTGCATCTGGTCGGGCCAGATCTCGAGTTCGCTTCGTCCGCCTGCCGCGTCGATCATGGAGTGGAGGTGTCGCGCGTCGCCGCGCAGCATTTCGGCTCCGCCGACTTGGATCAGGGTGGGTGGCAGGTCGCGTACGAGCGCGAGGTCGAGCCGCAATCGCGGAAGGTTCGTGTCGTGGCCTTCGGTGTACAGCGCCACCAGTCCTCGCGCCGCCTTCGCCGAGATCATCGGGTCCTTGCGCGTGCGCTCCATCCGGGCCGACAGCTCGAAGTCGAGATCGATCAGCGGTGAGAACAACACCATCGCCCCCGGCTGCGGCGTCCCGGTCCGGTCGTTCTCGATGAGCAGGTCGGCAGCGAGGTGGCCGCCGGCGGAGTCTCCGGCGATGACGATGTTCGCCGCGTTGTACCCCTGGCCGAGTAGCCAGCGGTAGGCGGCTTCGAGGTCGTCGGCGGCAGCGGGAAATGGGTGTTCCGGGGCCAACCGATAGTCGACCGTGAACACGGGCAGGCCGGTCGCGCTGGACAATCGCGCGGTCAGGCCACGATGGGTCCGTGCCGAACAGATGACGTACGCGCTGCCGTGGATGTAGAGAATCACCCGGGGATCCGGGGCCAGGCCGGGTGCGCGCACCCATTCGCCGCGCACCGGGACGTCGGCCACGATGTCCACCCTCGTCCCCTTCGGCACCGGACCGAAGAGGTTCATCGAGGTGGCGACGAGGCGTCGGGAGAACTCGATGCCGCCGCGGGACGTGGGCAGCAGGTTGGTCATCGGACGAAGTGTCAGCCGAGTCATCAAGGCCGCCAGACGAGTTCGCCGGGATCCTGCGGCAAATGCGCCACGAGGCAAGTGGTCGCGATCTGTGGTCGAAGTCACCTCGCCACCATGACCCGCTATTCGCCATTTGTCAATGGCCTATTAATCGGTGGCGATGTATGCGACAGTGACGACCGACACGCAACGAGCCCGAAAGAGGGAACAAGTGACGATGTTCAGGAGCGCACCACCGGCGAACCTCGGTACGTCGACCAGCGATCCCGAGGCGGGAATCTTCGAGCTGGAAATCACCGAGGTGACCCACGAGACCGAGGACGCCGTCTCGCTCGGATTCGCGGTCCCCGAGCACGCGGAGACACACTTTCGATACGCGCCGGGACAGTTCCTCACACTGGAGATCCCCTGCACCGACGGCGGCTCGGTGGCCCGCTGCTACTCGTTCTCCAGCTCGCCGGTACGCGACCCGTTTCCCACCGTGACCGTGAAACGAATCCAGGACGGGCTCGCGTCGCACTGGTTGCACGACAACGCAGTTCGAGGGATGCGACTGAAGGCGCTGAAGCCGTCGGGCATGTTCGGACCGGAGAACTGGGGCGTCGATTTCGTACTTCTGGCCGCCGGTAGCGGCATCACCCCGATCATGTCCATCATCAAAACCGCACTGTTGCGGCACGAGAACCGCATCACCCTCGTCTATGCCAATCAGAACCGCGACTCGGTGATCTTCGCGGAACAGCTGACCGAACTGCAGTCTCGTTTTCCCGATCGACTCGACGTGCATCACTGGTACGCGTCGGACTCTGGGCTGCCCACTGCTGCAGGGCTGGCCACGATGAACGCGGCCGTTCCGGCGGAGTGCGAAGCTTTCCTGTGCGGCCCGCCGCAGTACATGAACGTCGCCGAGGAGTGGCTCGCCCGCACCGGAACGGTCACACACAGAACGCATCGAGAGGTGTTCTCCTCCTTCGACTCCAATCCGTTCCGGAGCGAAAACACCGCGTCGGCTCACGAATCGGACGCACAGTCCGTCACCGCTCAGGTCGAGATCGACGGAACAGAGACCGAATTCGCTTGGAATTCCGGCACCAAGCTTCTCGACCGACTCCTCGAACTCGGTCTCGATCCGCCCTACGTCTGCCGCGAAGGGACCTGCGGCGGATGCGCGTACACACTCACCGAGGGCACTGTGACCATGCTCGCCAACGAGACACTCGACGAGCACGAGCTCGAACACGGGGTTCGATTGGCATGCCAATCCGTGCCCGAATCCCAGTCGATCCGTGCGGTGTTCGACCGCTGATGCCCGACGCGATGGGCCGTGACACCGACTCCGACGGAGCGCCTACCGAGGCCCTCGACATCGCGTATCCCGACCTCACACACTTCGGACTCGAAGAGTTGGGCCGGGCCGCGTGGATCACCGTGGTACTCCTGGCTGCCGCAGCGATCGCCGTCGTTCGCTGGCCGGTGTCCTGGCTCGCCAAACGCCGTCGTTTCACGGTCGCGCTCGCAGAGGGCGTGGTCAAAGGATTCGAGGCGCTGGGGCCCACGTTCGTCAAACTGGGACAACTCATGGCGTCGTCGCCCGGTGTGTTCCCCCCGGTTCTTGCCGATGCGTGTCTGCGATTGCTCGACGGTGTGCCACCCGTCCCTGCCCTCGAGGCTCGCCGTGTCATCGAACGCGACCTGGGTGGCACTATTGCGGAACTGTTCACCTCGTTCGACGATGTGCCGCTCTCGGCCGCATCCGTGGCGCAGGTCCACGCCTGCGTACTACCCGACGGGCGCGAGGCGGTCGTCAAAGTGCAGCGGCCCGAAATCCGTCGTCGCATGCGAGTCGATCTACGGGTGGCCTTCACCGGTGCGTCGTTGTTGGAGAGGTTCTTCGAGGTCTTCCGCATCGCCAACGCGACGGCCGTCGTCCGTGACCTCGACGAGTTGACGGCCGAGGAACTCGACAGTGCTGCAGAAGCATTGCGTCAGAAACGCTTTCGCGACAACCTGTATGTGTTCGGGGACAATTCTCACGTGATGGTTCCGGACATCTACTGGAGCCATTGCGGACCTCGGTTGATCTGCATGGAACGGGTTCGAGGAACCCCGGTGGGCCGTATCACGCCGGGCGATCTCGCCGGGCTCGATTCCGAGCTGCAGTTGCGTCGCGGCGTCAAGGTCTGGCTGGAAGCAGTTGTGCTGCACGGCCCCTTCCACGGCGATGTGCATGCCGGCAATCTGTGGGCACTGGACGACGGCCGGGTGGGATTCCTGGACTTCGGAATCGTCGGGGAACTACCCGAGCAGTGGCGCGAGGTACTTCGCGAGATGTTCCGTGCGTCCCTGTTCGACGGTAACTACACCGAAGCTGCGCGACGCATCCGCATGCTCGGCATCACCGAGGGAACAACTCTGGGCGACAAGCTGATCGGTCTGCAGCTGAGGAAGTTGTTCGAGCCGATTCTGGGTAGAGGAGCCGCCCGCGTCGACCTGAGCAAACTCGTCGCGTCTCTGGTCGAGACAGGCAGGCGCTGGGGTATCGCGACACCGGAGGAACTGGTGTTGTTCGGCAAGCAGCTCGGCTACTTCGAGCGCTACTCGGCCGCCCTCGCACCGGAATGGGTGTTGGGTCGAGACCTGTTCCTGTTCAGGAACATTCTCCCGGAGGAAGTGGCCGCAGCGGTGGCCGCGAGGAACATCGCGCTCCCGGACTGAGCCCTCACGGCTCGTCGATCAACGGGTGAGATTCCGACGCGAATCGCTCGACCGAGCCCGCGGCGCGCGCTATGCCCGCAATTCCGCTCCAGACCATCATGGTGAGGTAGTCGACGAGCTCGTCGGCCGTCATGGTTCGATCGAAGATCCACCAGTGTGACGCCAGCCGAACGGCACCGATCATGGCGAAGGCGATGGGTATCGAACCGGCCGTGGAGAACTCACGCTTCCGAAATCTGTCGGCGATGACGGTGGCCAGGAGCTCGGCGATCAGCCCCTCCGCGGCGGTGATGACGTCCTGGTTGCCCGAGACGGCGTTGTTGGCGTGGACGTAGATGTAGATCTCGGGATCCGTGTCGACCGTCGAGACGTAGGCTGAAATCACTGCCCGGGTGAGGTGATACTCGTCGAGGTCCTCGGACATCGCGTCCTTGATCCGAGGCACCAGCTCGGTCTCGACGTATCGCGCCATGGCAGCGTCGGTCAGGCCCCGTTTGTCGGTGAAATGCTTGTACAGAACAGTTTTCGAGACTCCGTTCGCAGAGGCGATGTCGTCCATGCCGATGTTGTGACCCTGCTGTCGGATCGTGTCGAGAGTGCGGTCGAGCAGTTCACGCCGCCGCGTGATCCGGTGATCGCGCCACCGGTGGCTTCGGCCGTCGACCTTCTCCGGAACGCTCACGCCGACTGCGAGACGGTTCGTGATCCCCTCAACAGAATCGACGCCACCAGCTCCGGATCGTCCGACATCGGTACGTGCCCGAGCCCCGCGTACGTCGTCACGTCCGCCTGCGGAAAGGTTCGACGCACCAGCGGTGCCTGATACACCGGCAGAACCCAGTCGCGACGCCCCCACGCGACGGTGACAGGAACATCCTCGTCGACCGGAATACTGAAGCGCGGCAATGCGTTACCCGCTGCGTCGATCGCCCGGTTCGTGGTGATACTGAGCGCGTCGATGGTGGCCGTCGCGGCGGGAACTCGCCACGGCTTGGCGTAGAAGACACCGTTGGCGATCGTGCGACCGACGACCGAACGCATGACGGCCGGTGCGATCGGGCTGATCACTCGGGACAACGCGCGCAGCAATCGGAACACGAGCAGCGCACGCGTCTGATCCCAGTGTCCGCGAAAGAATCCGGCCGGCGAGAGCGCGGTGGCCGAGGCAACCGATCCGCGGGCGGCGAGTTCGAGGGCGAAGTATCCCCCCAACGAGTTTCCGGCCACGTGCGGCTTCTCGCCGTCCACCGCCACGTGCTCGAGGAACCGCTCCAGTTCGGCGACGATCCACGGGCCGAGATCGAACTCCTCGGTGGGTAGTTCGGGTGAATCACCGTGGCCGGGCAGGTCGACCGTCACCACTCGCCGGTGCTGCGCGAGTGTCTCGATGACGCTGTCCCAGGCGTGTTGCCGATGAACTATCCCATGGATCAGCACCAGTGTCGGTCCCTCGCCGCGGATGGTGTGCGCGAGCGCGGGGCCCCCGATATCGAAAGTCATTGCGGTCCGATCTGTTCTCGTCTATCCGGTGCGAGCGTCGACTGCTTCGGGGCCGGCCACCCGTGCAGGCACGGTCCGCCCGAACGTCATCGATTCGGTGAGATCGTCGAAACGCGCGTCTATTCTGTCGAGAATATAGTTCTGCCTCACCGACCAGGGCCGCTCGGTCCCCGATTTGGGTAGCTCGTCCAAGGATCGCGTGACGTATCCCGATGCGAGGTCCACGACCGGTCGAGATTCCACCGGCTTGCCCGCTCGGTCGGGAATCGCGTGGGTGTAGCCGTGAGACTGCATGTACACCAACAGTTTCGCCACCGCCTTGGCCGTCATGTCGGCTTTGAGCGTCCACGATGCATTCGTGTACCCGATGCACCAGGCAACGTTGGGCACGTCCTCGAGCATATGACCCTTGTAGACGAACTTGTCGTGCGCCGCGAACGGCTGTCCGTCCAGTGACAGCGCGATGCCGCCGAAAGCTTTGAGCTTCAATCCCGTTGCAGTGACGATGATGTCGGCCGGGATCTCGTCTCCGGATTCCAGGACGATACCGTCGGCGGTCACGCGGGAGATTCGGTCGGTCACCACGGTCGCACGACCGGAGCGAATGGCCTTGAACAGGTCGCCGTCCGGCACCACACACAACCGCTGGTCCCACGGGGCGTACGTCGGATCGAAGTGCTTGTCGACGTCGTATCCCCGCGGCAATTGCGCCTTCGTCATGGCCCGGAACACCCTGCGGGCCGTCTTCGGTGCGCGTCGACACAACTGATACGAGCCGACCATCAACAGCGCATTACGCCACCGCAATGCACTGTGCGCCAGAGAGTCCGGCAGTACGCGCTGAGTGAGCGTGGTGAACGGGTCGGTCATCGGCAGCGACGCGATGTAGGTGGGCGATCGCTGCAGCATCGTCACCGACGCGGCCTCGGCAGCGAGTGAGGGCACCAAAGTGATTGCGGTTGCTCCACTTCCGATCACGACGACCCTCTTGCCCGAGTGGTCCAGATCCTCGGGCCACTGCTGAGGGTGCACCATCTGCCCGGTGAACTCGTCGGCCCCGGGAAGATCGGGGGTGTACCCGCCCGAGTAGTCGAAGTATCCGGTGCACAGGAACACGAATCGGCTGCGATAGGTTTTCGGAACACCGCTCGAAAGCGTCTCGACGGTCCACAGGTCCGTCGACGAGTCCCAGTTCGCGGCCTCGACCGACGTCGAGAAATCGGTGTGTTCGTCGATACCGTTCGCGTACGCGGTATCGACGATGTAATTGCGGATGTCTTCGCCGTGCGCGAGCAGAGTGTCTCCCTGCCACGGCGTGTGCGGGAACGAGAACGTGAAGATGTCGCTGTCCGACCGAATTCCGGGGTATCGGAACAGGTCCCAGGTACCGCCTGCGCGCTCGCGACCTTCCAGGATGGTGTAGCTGAGCTCAGGTGCCATCTGCTGCAGGCGATATGCGGCTCCGACGCCCGATATGCCTGCACCGATGATGAGAACGTCCTGGAAATTGTCGACGGAGCCGTCGAACTCGGGCCATCGTCCTCGGCTTGTCGTCACGTCGCGCCTCGCTGTCTCGCCGAACACCTCGCGGATCGGCCCGACTGTGCGGCGGATCGCGACTTACATCACACAATGTGTCATTGACGAGTGGCGGTGTCAATGACAGTGTTCACCGCACACCGAAGACAGGAACCCCTCATGAACCACACACCACCTGTTGCCTGCATCCGCACAGCACAGGGAACCAGAATCCGATGACTGCTGTGGCGGTCGGGGCCGCAGGAGTCATCGCTCTCGTCCTCCTGGCGTCGAGGGGATCGGGCCTGGACTTCGAGCGACGTGCCCTGTCCGGCGCATACAAGCCGCCGCGCTCGAAGTGGCCGAAGCGACCGGTCACGCGCCGACGCACGTAACGAGCTCGCGAGCGGTCCATTCCGTTCCGTGACGTCGACAACGGCAGCGGGCCCGGTCAGTACTCTCGACCCCATGGGCGATCGGAAGTACGCAGGCAGGTCGCCCGAGGAGCGATCCTCCGAACGCATCGCCCGTCTCATGGACACCGCGATCGCTCTGTTCGGCAGCCACGGGTACGCGGCGACCACGATCGGGATGTTGTGCGCGGAATCGAACGTGTCGACCCGTCACTTCTATCGCGAGATCGGAAGCCGGTCGGAGCTGCTCAAGAAGATCGTCACCACCATGAATGAGGACGGCGAGCACGCTGCACGAGAGGCACTGACCGCCGACGGTCGGCAACCGGTGTTGGCGTCGATCGACGCCGCAATCCGGGCGTACCTCGGCGTCACGTGTCGCACCAGGATGTCGGCTCGGGTCTGCTACGTCGAAGTGGTCGGCGTCAGTACCGACATCGAACTGTGGCGCATGAACCAGCGAGACGTCATCGTCGAGATGTTCGACTCCCTTGCAACCACCGCCGCAGCACGAGGAGAACTGCCGTACAGGAACTATCGCCTGGTCATTCTTGCCATCATCGGTGCCGCCAACATCTTCGCCCAGGAATGGGCCCTGAGCCGCAGTTCCGACGTCGGAACCACCGATGACACATTCACCCCGTACATCGACACGCTCGTCGAGTTGGTCACCGCTGCACTGACGACACCACTGCCCTGACCGGAACCAGGTTCGAACCATGCTCCTACTCGCGTTGGCCGTCGTCTTGGTCCTCACGTCGTTCGTCCGTATCCGGCGAGACCCGCGTCGGCTTTCCAACGGCCTGACTGTCATTGCGGCTCTCGCTGCGCTGGCGATCGGATCGCTGAGTCTGCTGCATCGGCTGGACGCCCGGGTCGAGGCGATTCTCGTCGTTGCGGTGCTGTCGGCAATCCTGCTGACGGCGATCGGACTCGTGGGCGCAGCGGCCATCAATGGGCTGGTGGTGATCAGGCGCGAAGGGCTCCGGCTCTCGACCGCACTGCCACTTGCTCTGGCGGTTGCGGTGACGCTGGGCGTCGGGCTGTTCGTCGCAGTGGCGGCCGTGCTGGAAACGCACACTCTGCCCCTGTGGTTGCTGGCCGCGGTCTGGACAGGGGTGCTGTTCTCGGTCTGCCTCGGCGTCCAGCTCGCCGCGTTCTCTGTCCACGCGCTGATCTACGGACACTTGGAGCCACCGAAAGGAAGTTCAGCCGTTGTTGCTCTGGGATGCGGGCTGGGCTCGGGAGGAACCGTGACGCCTCTTCTCGAGAGCCGACTGAACCGCGCCCTCGATGTGTACAACGCCGAAGTGGCGTCCGGACATCGCCCGGCCCTGGTCGTATCCGGCGGACAAGGATCCGACGAGGAGACTGCGGAGGCCACGGCGATGAAGAAGTACCTGGTCGGCAAGGGTGTGTCCGAAAAACTGATCCTCGCCGAGGCGCGCTCGCGAAACACTCGGGAGAACTTGACGATGACGAGGGACCTTCTGGAGTCGTCGGATCTGAGATCGGAGCCGATGATCGTGGTGACCAGCAACTTTCACGTCCTGCGAACGGCCGCGTTCACTCGCGATCTGGGTCTCGACGCTCATGTGACGGGAGCCGACACGGCACGTTTCTACGCACCGACGGCGTTCCTGCGCGAGTTCGTCGCAATCCTGCATCGCTACCGGAAGCCCAACATCGCTCTGCTGGTCGGCATCGCTTCGATCGTGGTGATTCTCCAACACGTGAACTGACAATGCGGGGCCCGACGGCACCAGCGAACTGCGCGCCACCGAGCATCCCCACCGATAGTGACCCGGAACACGCCCGTCGGACGTATGTTTCGGAGCGTCGATTTCGACTCATACCTAACGGCGTCGTCCGCGACGCCCCCAGCTCCGGGTATCCGGAGACGACCTACACGAAAGAGGTACGCACCGATGGCCGACTTCATCGACAAGGCTCAGCACAAGGCAGAGGAACTGGCCGGGACTGCGAAGGAGAAGGCCGGCGAGGCCACCGGTGACGACAGCCTTCGCGCCGAGGGTGCCAAGGATCAGGCGAAGGCCAACACTCATCAGGCCGCCGACGAGGTCTCCGACGTCGCCGAAAGCGCCGCCGACTCCGCAGCCGGTGCCGCCAAGGAGGCCAAGCACGCAGCCGCCGATGTCGCCGACAAGGCGTCCGACGTGGCCGAGGACGTCAAGAACACCGTCAAGGACAAGTTCTCGAACGTCGATGCCGACGACGTGAAGGAGAAGGCCTCCCAGGTCGCCGACAAGGCAGCCGACAAGGCCTCCGCCGTCGCCGACGACGTGAAGAACACGGTTCGCAACATCGACTCCGAGGATGTCGCCCAGGCGGCGAAGGTCGGCACTCCGATCATCGCAGCCGTCGCAGCCGCAGCCGGTGCCGTCGCGTTCGTACTGATTCGACGACGCAACCGTCGCCGTAGCGCTGCGCACCTGTTCGTTCCGTCGAAGCGCACCACCCGCAAGCTCGCCAAGAAGGCCCGCAAGCACAGCTTCTGAAGGTGATGACGAAAGGCCCCGCCTCGATCGAGGCGGGGCCTTCTGCGTCCTACAGCGGCTTGAGTGCCCGGCTGGGTACCCAGTGAGTGACGGTTTCGCTGCGGTCTCGTGACATCAACTCGTACGTGACGCGGCCCAGCCAATCTCCGTCCACGGTGATGGACCATTCGACCAGATCTCCCGGCACGACGCGTCGCACATCGAATCCCTCGGGATTGAACTTCGAGGCGTGGTGCGGCGGCAGCGGGTAGAGGATGTTCAGGTCGATCCACACCTTCAGCGGTGGTCGGAGCAGCTTGAACGGGCGCACGGCAGACGCCGGTCGAGGTTGTGCGCGCCGTGCCATCGTTCGATCATACGTTCGATCAGGACGTCGATCCACCGCCCCGGACAACGAAGAACGGCCACCCGCACACGAGGTGCAGGTGGCCGTTGTTCGGTGCTGAAAAGATCAGATTCCGAGCGATCCCGCCAGGAACGGCCAGGAGTTGTGCAGGTCGTCCTGCCAGTAGCCCCACGAGTGGTTTCCGACCGGGCGGAAGTCCACGGTGGCCGGGATACCGAGCTGATCGAGGCGCTTGGCCAGGTTCGAGGTGCAGAAGTTGGTGGCAACTTCGATGCCACCGCCGACGATGACCTGGTTGGCAAGCGTCGCCGGGTCGTTCTTCAGACGCGGGTTGGCAAAGGTGTCGTTCGGGGCACCGGGCAGGCCGCTGCCGGTGCTCATGTAGATCTGCGTTCCACGGAGCTTCTCTGCGTTGAGCAGCGGGTCGTTCTCGCGCCACACGGGGCCGTCGAGCGGTCCCCACATGTTCTCGACGTTGCCGCCGCCGTAGGTCTCGACGACGAGCTTGACGAACTGCTGACCGATGGGGTCGGAGGTCTGAGCGCAGCCGCTGTACGCCGCGACGCCGGTGAACTTGCCCGGGTACTTGATCGCGATGTTGAGAACCGAGGTGCCCGTCATGGACAGCGCTGCGAGTGACTGGCGACCGTTGGTGTCGAACTGGGCGTCGATCAGCGGGGGCAGCTCTTCACCGAGGAAGGTGCTCCACTTGTTGCTGCCGAGCTTCGGATCGTCCTGGAGCCAGTCGGTGTAGTAGGACCACTTGCCCTTCTGCGGAGTCACGATGTAGGCGTTCTTGTCCGACAGGAAGGCCTCGGCGTCGGTTTGCGACTGCCACGATGCGGCATCCTCGCCGCCACCTGCGCCGTTGAGCAGGTACAGCACCGGGCGGGACACGCTGTCGTCGGCCGGCTTCTGCACCGTCACGGGAATGGTGCGGTTCATGGACGCCGAGTACACCTGGAGCTGGACCTGGCGGTTCTCGAGGGTGTTCACCGACTCGATCCTCGATCCGTTGCTCGACTGCGTCGTAGCCGCAGGCAGCTCTTCCGCGGACGCGACGGGCGTCATCAGCGCGGTCGGGAGAATCGCCACTGCGAGGGCGACGGCCGTAGCCGAACCGATTCGCCGGAAGCCGTGTCGTCGAGATCGTGGCACGCTGTTTCACCTTTTCGTCGAGTTACACCGGTCGAGTCTCTACATCGGCCGAAGATGAGGTGACGTTACCTCGAGCAAACGTCCCGAGCGTTATGGACCGGACGAATCCGAGACGCGATCGTGATGCTCTCGGCGGCGCGACGCAAAAGTGTTCCCGCGAGACGAGTGTCTGTGGTCTATTGGGTGCCCGTCCCGCGAAGGAGTCGATCGAGATGTTTCGTCGCACCGCTGTCATTGCTTGCGTCATTGCAGGTGCCGCTGCCTTCGGAACGGGAACGGCCGCAGCCGACGAGTGGCCCACTCCGCCGCCGTATCCGAGTCCGTCGGCTCCACAGGATGTCACCGGATTCCTCACCCCGCAGGATCCGGACTACTGGAATCCGTTCGTCAGCAAGAATCGACTGACCTCGCCCTACGGCAACAGCACCCGCATCGTGTGCACCGGATTTCACGGCGTACTCGGCTCCTGCTGGCAGGCCGATTCGAATGGCAACCCGCACAAGCTGATTCTGCTGAACATGAACTATCCGGGTTCGACGGGTCAGCTGCTGCCCGGCGGAGGTCCCGGGCACTTCGTCTACCCCGGCTTCATTCCCGGCATCGGCTGACCCGCACCTGGTTGTTCACTATCGTCGACCGATCGCGGATTTCCGCCGATCGGCGACGGTACTGAACGCTGGCGTTCGCTCAGTTGTACGGCTTACGCGCCGTTTCCGGGTCGCCGTAGGTGATGGCGCGTTCGCGTCGGGTACCGGTGGCCAGGGTTGCGGCCCAGTTGATCAGCGTCCCGACGCGATTGCGGTTGCCGGCCAGGAATGCGATGTGGATGACTCCCCACGACACCCAGCCCACGAAGCCCGACATCTTCAGCGGTCCGGCCTGCACCAGTGCGTGACCGCGGGCGATGTAGGCCGCGGTGCCGAGATCTCGGTACTTGAAATCCTTACGAGCAGAACCGGACAGGTCTGCTGCGATGGCCGCGCCCGCCGCGCGTCCGCCCTGCATCGCCACTTCCGCAACTCCCGCAAGCTTGTTCAGCGACATGATGTCTCCGACGACGAAGACGTTGCGGTGTCCCGGGATCGAGAGATCCGGCTGCACGGCGATGCGTCCGGAGCGATCCTGTTCGACGCCCATCGCGTCGGCGAGTTGTTTCACGAACGGAACGGCTTCGACGCCTGCGGTCCACAGCACGGTGTGGGTGTCGTAGCGAGTGACGGTCTTGGGTTCGGCCTTGGCCGTGACCTCGACGTCGGTGGCCGTGACGTCGGTGACGTGAACCCCGAGATGGGTTTCCACGCCTACCTCGTCGAGGGTGCGTTGCGCTTTCTTCGTCAGGGAGTCGGGGAACGATTCGAGGACGCGGTCACCGCCGTGGAAGAGCAGCACTCGCGCTTCCGACGGGTGAATGGTGTCGAACTCCTTCGCCAGCGCCCGAGTCGCGAGTTCCCTTATCTGACCGGCTAATTCGACTCCGGTCGGGCCTCCCCCTGCGACGGCGAACGTGAGCCATGGTCGGCGTTCCTCGGCGGTGGGCAGAGACTCCGCCATCTCGAAGGCGGAGATCAGCTTTCGCCTGATCGCGAGGGCATCGTCGAGGGTCTTCATCCCCGGTGCCCACTGCACGTATTCGTCGTGGCCGTGATAGGCCTGCTGCATTCCGACAGCAACGACGAGGTAGTCGTAGGGCAGCTCGAAGGTCGAGCCGTCGAACCGACTGGCCGTCACTACTCCACCGTCACCCACCGCGGTCACCGAGGTCGCTTCACCCAGCGCCACATAGACGTTCTTCTGCTTACGCAGCAGGTGCCGCAGCGGACTGGCAATCGAACCCTCGGACACAAGACCGGTGGCGCACTGGTAGAGCAGCGGCTGAAAGACATGGGAGGTGCCGCGCTCGAGCACGGTGACATCGACGTCCTCGTTACGCAGACGCCGGGCCGCGTGCAGCCCGCCGAACCCTCCGCCGATGACCAATACCCGTGGACGTGCCATGTGAACGTTCTCCCTCGGACCGACCGCAGAGAAGGACTCTCCGAGTGGCCAGCCTACTCGAGGGCCGCACCCCCTGGTCAGGAGTGCGGCCCTCGGTGTCGATCCGGGTCAGCCGAGCAGCGTCCGCATGGTGTCGATTTCCTGCTGCTGCGAGGCCACGATCGTGCGCGCCATCTCCTGCGCGTCCGGGTTCGAGCCGTCGGCGATCTCGATGTTCGCCATCTCGATTGCGCCCTCATGGTGCTCGATCATCATCGTCAGCCACTGGCGGTCGAACTCGGCACCGGTGGCCGCACTCAGCGCGTCCATGTCCTGCTGGGTCATCATGCCCATGCCCGAACTGTGGTCCATTCCGCTCATCTCACCCATGTCGGACGAGGGCGCGGGCTGACCCCATTCGGCAAGCCAGGCGGTCATCCGGTCCATTTCCGGTTGCTGCGCGGCCTCGATCGCCGACGCCAACGCCACGACGTCCGGATTGTCGGTGCGGCCCTGGACCATTGCCGCCATCTCGACCGCCTGCGCATGATGCGGGTACATCATCTGCGCGAACATCACGTCCGCATCGTTGAATTCTGCCGACGCGTCGGACTGGGTCGATGACGCCGACGACGAGTTCGACGAGCCCATCGAATGGCCGTCCATCGACGAGTCGGAGGTGTCGCTGCTGCAGCCTGCGACGAGAAATGCGCTCACGGTGGCAGCAGCCAGCGAAGCGACGAGTGTTGTACGCATGTGAAACTCCTTGAACGAGTGCGAAATACAGGGATGAGTGAATCCGCCGGTGGTCGTACGTTCACCGGGCTCCCTGTCACACTCGTAAGGTCACCGATCTGTCCAGCTCCCAGAGCGTCCACGGCGGAGCACGCTCCGAGATGGAGTCGGTGCGCCCACCGATACCGTCCTCCGACATCGGCGAGTGGACTACATCGACGCTCGTCGATGGAACCGACAGCGCCGCCCACGACACCGTGGTTCCCGCGCACGGATGCATCATCTGATGCGCGGACGGGCAGTCATGCTTACCGGCCGCCACCTGCACCGGCCCCTCGTGGTGCATCGTCGACGCCATGGCTGCATGGTCGGTGCTCGCCGACGCGGTCGGTGTCACCGAGTGCATCAGCAGCACCCCGAAGATCGTCAGTGCGATCAGCAATCCGGTCGCCGAGGCGAAGCCCGGGCGACGGCATCGGATCACTGAGTGCATGTCTCCGACGATAGCAAGACATACCCCCTAGGGGTAGCCGGCAGGGACTTCCGCCTCGCACCGAGGGACTTCCGCCTCTGTCGGCGACGAGCCGATCCGAGCCATGCTCGGTGGGTATCTGCACACGTAAGTCAATGGACGGGAATTCGTCATGAATGCATCGAGCCGGGTAGTCGTCGGAGTCGACGGATCTGCCACATCGCTCGACGCGGTCCGCTGGGCAACGCGCGAGGCCGTTCGACGCCACGCTCCGCTCGAGTTGGTCACGTCGTCTCTGTTCGCGCCGGGAACCTACGGGGATGCCATCAGTCTCCGGATCGGTGCATTCTCGGACCCGGACGTCGAGGCCAAGCGTGTGCTGACCGCAGCGGTAGATGTTGCGCACAAGACTGCCGCCGGCAATTCGCTCATTCTCGACACGCGCCTCGAACACGGCTCTGCTGCACGGAACCTGACGCACTTCGACGTCGCTCCCGCCATGATCGTCGTGGGCTCGAGGGGGCTCGGTGAGTTCACCGGCGGCTTGATCGGGTCGGTCAGTACCGCAGTGGTCACGCATGCGAAATGCCCTGTTGCGGTGATCAAATCGAACATCGTCAGCGATGGTCCGGTCGTCGTCGGGGTGGATTGCACCGCCAACAGTCAGCCCGCGATCGGATTCGCTCTGAAGGAAGCGTCACTGCGCGGCGTCGACCTCGTCGCTGTACACGCCTGGAGCGACCTCGAACTCGGCAGCGTGTTGACGCGCGACGACGAGGGTCCGTGGGTCGATTCCGAACTGGCCGAGAAGACGTCGTTGGCGGAGAGTCTGGCCGGCTGGTCGGAGGACTACCCGGACGTCACCATCCATCGAGTGGTGGTTCAGGACAGGCCTGTTCGTGAGCTGGTCCGAGCGTCCGAGGCAGCGCAGTTGATCGTCGTGGGAAGCCGTGGCCGGGGTGGATTCGCATCGATGCTTCTCGGTTCCACCTCACGTGCGGTGTTGCATTCGGTGGATGTTCCCGTCGTCGTCGTTCCCACCGATCGATGAGCGTGGAGTCGATCGAGTCTTCCTACAATTCGGACGAATTGGACGCGGACCTGCGCTACTGGGCTGCGGCGAACTATCTGACGGTGGCGCAGATCTATCTTCAGGACAACGTATTGCTGCGCCTTCCTCTGGAGGTGGCGCACATCAAACCGAGGCTGCTCGGACACTGGGGCACCAGTCCCGGACTCTCGATGATCTACACCCTCCTCAATCGGATGATTCGTCGAACCCATACGGATTGGCTGTACGTCACCGGTCCCGGCCACGGCGGTCCGGCGCTGGTGGCGAACACCTACCTCGAGGGAACCTACAGCGAGATCTACCCGAACATTTCACTCGACAACGAGGGCGTCCGACGGCTGTGCCGTCAATTCTCCACTCCTGGGGGCATTCCGAGCCATGTCAGCGTCCAGACTCCGGGCAGCATTCACGAGGGCGGCGAGCTGGGTTACGCCCTCGTCCACGCCGCCGGTGCCGCGTTCGACAATCCCGATCTGATCGTCGCCTGTGTCGTCGGGGACGGTGAGGCCGAAACCGGTCCCCTGTCCGGTTCGTGGAAGATCCCGGCCTTTCTGAACCCGATTCGCGACGGCGCCGTCTTGCCCATCCTGCATCTGAACGACGGAAAGATTTCCGGACCGACGGTTCTCGGACGCAGCACCGATCAATCGGTAGCCGACTATCTCAGCGGCCAGGGGTGGGCACCCCTCTTCGTCGAAGGCGACGACCCACGAGAGATGTTTCCGGCGCTCCACGCTGCCCTCACCCGAGCTCACGACGCGATCGAGACAATCCAGCACGCCGCCCGCAACGGAGAACCACAGCACGACATCGAGTGGCCCGCCATCGTTCTACGCACCCCCAAGGGCTGGACCGGCCCGCACGAGGTGGACGGCAAGCTCATCGAGGGCACGCACTGGGCGCACCAGGTACCGCTGTCGGGAGTCCGCGAGAACCCGTCGCATCTGGCGCAGCTCGAGAAGTGGCTGCTCTCCTACGATCCCCGATCGCTGTTCGACGACAACGGCGCTCCCGTCGACTCGATTCGCGAGCTTGCTCCGTCGGGCACCGAACGTCTCGGTGCCACTCCGTATGCGAACGGAGGACTACTTCTGCAGCCCTTGGTCATTCGCGATCTGGAGAACTATGCGCTCACCGTGGAGTCCCCGGGGCGCACCTCGCACGAGACGACCACCGTGCTCGGGGAGATGATGCGTGACATCTACCTCGACAACGCACAACCCCACGGCGGCGGCAACTTTCGCCTGTTCTGTCCCGACGAGACCGCCAGCAACCGGCTCCAGGCCGTGTTCGAGGTGACCGATCGATGCTGGCAGTTGCCGACCACCGAGTTCGACGACGATCTCGGTCC
This sequence comes from Rhodococcus sp. IEGM 1341, assembly GCF_030056895.1. Taxonomy (NCBI): domain Bacteria; kingdom Bacillati; phylum Actinomycetota; class Actinomycetes; order Mycobacteriales; family Nocardiaceae; genus Rhodococcus; species Rhodococcus sp. IEGM 1341. The sequence goes on from NZ_JASHKV010000005.1 coordinate 249,126, forward strand.
CGACGGTCGCGTGATGGAGGTGCTCAGCGAGCATCTGTGCGAGGGCTGGCTGGAGGCGTACCTGCTGTCGGGTCGACACGGCCTGTTCGCCAGCTACGAGGCCTTCGCCATGGTGAGCGTGTCGATGCTGATCCAGCACACCAAGTGGCTTCAGCACGCGGCCACACTCGCGTGGCGGGCACCCGTCGCCTCGCTCAACGTGCTGCTCACCAGCACGTGTTGGCGCAACGACCACAACGGATTCAGCCATCAGGGCCCAGGATTGATCGACGCGGTCATTCCTCTGGCACCGGATGTGGTGCGCGTGTGGCTGCCGCCGGATTCCAATACGCTGCTCGCGGTTGCCGATCATTGCTTCCGCAGTCGAGGTCACGTGAACGTTCTGGTGGTCGACAAGCAGAGTCACCCGCAGTATCTGACGCTTCCCGAGGCGCGGGCGCATGCAGCGGCAGGTGCGTCCCGCTGGGACTGGGCCGGCACCGAATCGGTCGACGCCGAGGAGGATCCGGAGATCGTTCTGGCGTGTGCAGGCGACGTGCCGACCGAGGAAACCCTCGCTGCCGCAGAGTTGTTGCGTACGTGGACTCCCGAGCTCAAGGTTCGGGTGGTCAACGTCATCGATCTGATGGCGCTGCTCCCCGTCGGCGATCATCCGCACGGTTTCTCCGACGAGCAGTTCGTGGACCTGTTCACCACCTCGGTCGATGTGGTCTTCGCGTTCCACGGGTATCCCCGTGCGGTGCACCAACTGGTGCACGGCCGACCGGACGCCCAGCGGTTCCACGTGCGCGGATTCATCGAACAGGGCACCACGACAACACCGTTCGACATGGTGGTGCTCAACAAGATCAGTCGCTACCATCTCGCCCTCGCGGCACTCGACCGGGCAACCACCACGTCGACCGGTGCCGAGGCACTACGGCAACACTGCCAGGACCAACTGGCACGACACGACGCCTACATCCGAGAGCATTTCGAGGACCTCCCCGAGATCCGGCAGTGGCGGTGGTCGTGACTGCCGGACCCGACGAGCTACCCGCGGGCGATGATCAACGGACAGTCGACGCGGTGGGCCAGTGAACGAACCGTGGATCCGAGAAGTCTGTCGCTGAAACCGTTGCGTCCGCTCGAACCGACGACCACGGCCTGGGCGCGCGGTGACACCTCGAGGATCTTCTCGACCACATTGCCGCGCAATACCTTTTGCTGTACCACTACGTCCGGATACTGATCGCTCCAGCCGGACAGGCTCTCTGCCAACACGGTTCGACCGTTCGACACGATCGCCTCGGACCTGTCGGCCGCGGACGCGTCGGGCGAGGAGATCAGTTCGTCCGTCGACACGTGAACTGCGACCAATTCTGCTCCCCGGAGTGAGGCTTCGTCGAATGCCAACCGAACAGCGTTCTGGTTGTGCGGCGACCCGTCGATTCCGAGAACAACAGGGCCTCCTGACGAGTGCAGCTCCACGCTTCCCGGCACGATGACCACAGGGCAGTGGGCTTGAACGGCCACTGCCGTGCTCACCGAGCCGAGCAGTTCGGCGAAGTACTCGCCGTTGCCGCGCGAGCCCACCACCATCATCGAGGCACTCGAGGACTGCTCCAGCATGGCCTGAATCGTCGGTCCCACAATCGATTCGCTCTCGATGGCGAGCGCGTCCGGGTCCTTCACCGAACGTCGCGCAACCAACGAAGCCCAGGCCAGGATCGACTCGGCGGCTTTGTGCTCCTCGGAGCCGATGTGAGACGGCAGCGCGACGAAGCTGGTGTACAGAGCCTTGACTTGATAGGCGGACACCAGCTTCACCGGTACCCCACGCAACTCGGCCGCATGAGCGGCCCACCCGACTGCATCGAGCGACGAGCCGGAGCCGTCGACACCGACGACGATCGGAGACTGCCTCGAGGTACTCATGCGTGCGGGACGACGAGGACTGGGCAATGGGCATGCCGCAGTACGGCGGTCAGTGTTCGTCCCGGCACTCGGTCTCGCTCGTGACCGACCACCATCAGCTGGGCCGTCTCGGAGACCGCCACCAGTTCCGATCCCGAGTCGGCCTCGGCGTACACCGACGCCACGCGGATGTCTGGGTAGTCCGCGCCGAAGGGTTCGAGCCGAACGTCCATTGCCGATTCGGGGTGTAACCCGTCACCGGGGCTACTGAGGGCGGACGCGAGAATAGAGGAGACAGCCTGGGTGTGCACCGCCAACACGCTGGCCGACCTGATCGACGCCTCGTGAAATGCCTGAGCGACAACAACATCGGCTTGTGAGATGTCGGCATCACCCAGGGCCGCGACGACCGGTCCGCGGCGTTCGGCGTCGAAATGCCGGACGATCGCAACGGGATTGGGCGATGCTTCGACCACGGCTCCGACCATCGATCCGAGTACCCAGGCGGTCACCGCACTGCCGGTCGTGGTCCCCAGTACGAGCAGAGACGCAGATCCCGCTTCGGTCGACATCACCGATTCGGGCCGCCCGTGTGCGACGACCGATTCCACGGCAACGGCCGGATCGATCGATGCGGCCACATGCGCTGCGCGACTCAATGCCGTGCGGGCATAGTCGCCGTCGACATCCGGAGCGCCGTAGACGGTTTCGGGCTCGGCGTGGCCGGCGATCACGTGGATCAAACGAAGCGACGTCCCCCGCCCACGTGCCTCCTGCACGGCGAACCGGACCGCATCGAGCGCGGTCTCCGATCCGTCGATACCGACCACGACGGGTCCGGTGGTGTGTGCAATGTTCATCGGGTTCCTCTCGGTGGTGCGACTACAAGTTCTGCACCTTCACCGAGAACGCTACGAGCGCACACCCACCCGACGCAGCGGCCGGAGGTCACCGAAACAGGTGACGAACGACTGCACCCGTCAGGGCAGCGGCACCGACCAGGTCACATCGGTGCCGCGTCCGGAGGAGCCGGGACCGATGTTCATCGACCCACCGCATTCGACAGCACGAGCACCGAGGTTGGACAGTCCGCTGGCGGTGGTGTCCTCGGGCATCCCGATCCCGTTGTCGGACACGACGATCTGCAACTCGTCGCCCACCGACAAGGTTACGGTCACAGTGTCGCCCTGCGCATGATGGACGACGTTGCTGACCGTCTCGCGAACGACGGCAACGGCATGATAGGCAAGCTTGGTGTCCACAACCGACAGAGGTCCGAACATCCGCACGACGGCACGGATATCGACGTTCTCGGTGAGTTCGAGTACCGCCGCATTGATGCGTTGACGCAATCGCGTGGCCGAGTGGGACGTGCTCTGCAAGTCGAAGATCGTCGTCCGGATGTCCTGCACCGTGTCCTGCAGGTCGTCGATCGTCCTGGACAGTCGCACCCGGATTTCCTCGGACTCGGTGCGTTGCAGAGTGCTCTGCAGCGCCAATCCGGCGGCGAAGATTCGCTGAATCACGTGATCGTGCAGGTCGCGGGCAATTCGGTCCCGGTCCGACAACACCTCGAGTTCGTGCATCCGGCGGCTGGAATTGGCGATCTGCATCACCAATGCGGCTTGATTGGCGAAGTTCGAGACCAGCTCGAGTTGGGAATCGTCGAACGGCCCCCGCCCCTCTGTGCGGAGCACCACCAGAACGCCGCTCACGCCCTCGGCGACGCGGAAGGGTGAAATCAGTGCGGGCCCGAAAGCCGAGCCCAATTCCTTGGCACCGTACTCGAGTCGCTCCTTGCGCAACGGTGTTCGACGTCGAAATGCCGATCCCGAGCTCGAACCCTCGATCGGAATGACCGCTCCGATCATGCGATCGGATCCGAACCCCTCGCTGACCGTGACGACCAGTTCGGTGACATCCTCGAACGGCTGGTCGCCGTCCTCGGGAACCGCGATGAACGCCGCATCGGAACCGGTCAGGTGCAATGCTTTCCGCGCCACCATCTGCAGCACTTCGTCGATGTCCGTCCCGGCGAGCAGCTCGGTGCCGATGTCCCGAGTTGCTTCCATCCAAGCCTGGCGTACCCGTGAGTCCTCGTACAGTCGCGAGTTCTCGATGGCGATGCCGGCCGCGGACGCCAGCGCCTTCGTGACGACCTCGTCGTCCTCGGTGAACTGCTTGCCGTCCTTCTTCTCGGTGAGATAGAGGTTGCCGAATATCTCGTCACGAACCCGAATCGGGACGCCGAGAAAAGTTTTCATCGGCGGGTGGTTCGGCGGAAATCCCACCGACTCCGGGTGCGCCGAGAGATCCTCGAGGCGCAGCACTTTCGGCTGGTCGATCAGCAGTCCGAGCACCCCGCGCCCGGTGGGGAGCGGGCCGATCGCCACCCGAGTGTCCTCGTCCATGCCGTGATTGATGAACGCACTCAACCCGTGACCGTCGCCGCGAACGCCGAGTGCGCCGTACCGAGCATCGACGAGATCGACGGCCGATTCCACGATAGAGCGCAGTGTCACTTCCAGATCGAGGCCGGAGGTGATGACGAGCATGGCGTCGAGCAGCCCGTCGGCCTGGACTCTGGCATCGGCGATTCGGCCTATCCGGTCCTGAACCTCGGCCAACAATTCACCGAGTCGCAACTGCGGCAACGAGGAAGAGGTCTCCGCGCGATGGTCATCCATCCCGCGACCCCGGTTGTCCGGCCGACGGAGCGGTATCGGCGAGCTTCGACGCGTACACCGCAGCCTGGGTACGCCGCTCCATCCCGAGCTTGGCCAGCAACCGAGAGACATAGTTCTTCACCGTCTTCTCGGCCAGGAACATCCTGGCTGCGATCTGCCGGTTGGTGAGGCCTTCTCCCAACAGATCCAGCAGCGTGCGCTCCTGGCTGGTGAGGTGGTCGATAGGTCCTGGGGTCGCCGTTCCGGCTCGTAATTTGTCCATGAGCGCCGCTGCTGCACGATTGTCCAGCAGCGACCGACCGGACCCGACGTCCTTGATCGCGCGCGTGAGCTCCATGCCGGTGATGTCCTTGACGACGTAGCCGCTCGCGCCCGCGAGGATGGCGTCGAGCATGGCCTGATCCTCGGTGAACGAGGTCAGCATCATGGTCTTGAGGAGCGGCAGGCGATCGAGGAGTTCGCGGCACAGTTCGATGCCGTTGCCGTCGGGCAGGCGCACGTCGAGCACGGCAACGTCCGGCTGCAGGGCCGGAATTCGGGCCAGCGCCTGAGCGCAACTGCCCGCCTCACCGATGACCTCGAGGTCCGGATCGGAGTCGATCAGGTCGATCAGACCACGCCGCACGATCTCGTGATCGTCCACCAAGAACACCGTGACCACGGCGACACCCCTCACCTGCGTCCACACTGGGCGCCTCGACTTCCGAGCCTACGGGTCGGAGGTACGGCCGGCCTGACCTTTCGTCACCGAATCAATGGACCAAAGTCCTTCGTGTCGGTGTTGTTGTCCTGCCGCGCCCGAGGCTGTGCGAGGCGTCTGATGGATGTTCCGACACCACGACCGAGGAGGTCGCACGATGGGTTCACTACCGACCGTCGTCGGAGTCGACGGATCAGCTGCAGCGTTGGATGCAGTGCGCTGGGCAGTTCTCGACGCACACCTACACAGGTCCGATCTGGTTCTCGTCTCGGCGATGCCACTTCCGAAGGCGCTGACGGGGGTGGGGATACTCCCCGAACCCGTTGTCGAGCAATCGAGATCGGAAATCAGAACGATTCTGGACGAGGCCAGGGCGCTGGCGGCCCGCGTGAGCGCGACGGCCGGTCCGATCGGCATCGACACCGTCTCGTCCGAGAATCCTGCCGTTGCCACGTTGCTCGACCTCTCGACCACCGCCCGCATGGTCGTCATCGCCACCCGCGGTCTCGGCGGGGCCGAGCAACGATCACTCGGGTCGATCGGTTTCGCCGTCACCACCCATGCTCGATGCCCGGTCACGGTGGTCCGTGGCTGGTCGGGCGACGGCCTGGACACGACGCATCCGGTGGTCGTCGGGGTGGACGGAACGAGAGCGAGCGCGGCGGCGGTGGCGCTGGCATTCGAGGAGGCCTCCGCGCGGTCGGCTCCGCTCACGGCAGTGCACAGCTGGTCCGACGCGGATCTGACGGTCGGGCTTCCGATTCGAGGGTTGGAATGGCCGGCCAATCGGCCCGCAGCGGCAGATCAACTGACCCGGATGCTCGAGCCGCACACACGTCGCCATCCCACGGTGGCGGTGCGCACCGTGGTGGTCAAGGACCGGCCGGTGCAGGCGCTTCTCGATCACGCACAGGGCGCTCAACTCCTCGTGATCGGCAGTCACGGGCGCGGCGGCTACGGAGAGATGATGCTCGGCTCGACCAGCCGGTCGGTGCTGGCGCGTGCGCACTGCCCGGTCACCGTCGTTCCGTCGCCCGCCCGCCGCCTCGCGCGGATCACCGCAACGGCAGTGGCACTGGCAGATCCCGAGTGATCCTGCCCGCGCGCGGACTGTCGTTCGCCAACGAACGGGGGTACAAATGCCCTACGCGAGCGAAGCCCAGGACTGGAGGCTGTAGCCATGAGCGAATCCGACAGCACCCCATCCACCCCGACCACCGACACTCTCCGGGTTCGCGGTGAGAAGTTGACCGAAACGGTTAAGAAGTTGCTGCACGACGGCAACATTCGGCGAATCGTGGTGAAGAACGATCAGGGGCACACCATCATCGAGATACCGGTGACTGCAGGTGTAGCGGTCGCGATCGTCGCACCCGTCCTCGTCGCGGTCGCTGCGATCGCCGCAGTGCTGGACGACTGCACCATCGAGGTCCACCGCGTCGACGAACACCGTCCCGCCGCCTGAGCGCACCTCTGCTCACTCCGAACGACTCGCCGCCACAGGGGAACGAACACCATGCCTTATCCGATCGAAGTACGCGCGCTGAGCAAGAGCTACGGCGACAAGCTCGTCATCGACGATCTGTCGTTCGTTGTCGAACCTGGCACTGTCACAGGATTTCTCGGCCCGAACGGGTCGGGCAAGTCCACCACGATGCGGTTGATCGTCGGTTTGGATCGACCCGACGCCGGCCATGCACTGATCGGCGGCGTCGAGTATGCCCAGTTGAACAAGCCGCTGCTCACCGTGGGAACCCTGCTGGACTCCGAGGCCGTCCACCCAGGGCGATCGGCCTACAACCATCTGCTGTACCTGGCTCGTACGCAACGCATTCCAACGTCTCGGATCATCTATGTTCTGGAGCTGGTCGGGCTTCGCGACGTCAGCGGCGAACGTACCGGATCGTTCTCGCTCGGCATGCGGAAGCGACTCGGGATTGCTGCAGCCCTGCTGGGCGACCCGGCGGTGCTCATTCTGGACGAACCGATCAACGGGTTGGACCCGGACGGCATCTGCTGGATGCGCAACCTCATGAAGAACCTGGCCGGAGAGGGACGAACCGTTTTCGTCTCCAGCCATCTGATGGGCGAGATGGCTCAGACCGCAGACCATCTTGTGGTCATCGATCACGGCAAGCTGATCGCCGAATGCACTCCCGCAGAGCTGATAGCTCGCAGCAGTCGAGCGTCGGTGCTGGTCTCGTCCTCCGATTCGACGAGTCTCGCCGCATCGATCGCAGCGGCCGGAGGTACCACCGACGTACTCGACCACGATGGACTCACCGTCCACGATCTCTCGGCACACCGGGTCGGAGAGCTCGCCCAACAGCAGAACATCGCGATCTATCAGCTGACCCCGCAGGAGGCATCGCTGGAAGAAGCGTTCATGACACTCACCCACCTCGACGACGTCGAACACGGCCGTCCCCTCGTCACTCACTCTCGCGGACAGGCGACATCATGAGCATCACCGCACCGCCCACCGCAACCAAGCCCCCCGAGCGCGAACATCATCGCGACGATGTTCTCGGACTTGCGACATCGGAGTGGACGAAGCTGATCTCACTGCGATCGACGATCTGGTCCCTGGCCACATTGGTGATCGTCACGGTGGGCTTCACCGGATTCTTCACCTGGTTCACGGTCGCATACTGGGACAACGTCGATCCGGTTTCCCAGCTTCAGATCGTCTCCGACCCGGCACGCCAGATCCTGGGGGCAGGGTTCCAACTCGGCCAGTTGGCGGTCTGCGTCCTCGGTGTTCTCGTGGTCACGAGCGAATACTCGAGCGGCACGATCAGGGCCAGTCTGCTGGCGGTCCCGGCACGGGTGCCAATGCTGGTGGCCAAAACCGGAGTGTTCATGGTGGTCGTGTTCGTCATCGGCGAGATCACGGCATTCCCCACGTTCTTCCTCGGTTCGGCAATCATGGACTCCAAAGCATCTGTGTCGCTGAGCGATCCCGGCGTGCTGCGAGCGGTCATCGGCGCCGGCCTGTATCTCGCGCTGCTCGGTGCCATGGCTGTCGCCGTCGGTGCCATCGTCCGACATACCGCGGGAGCCATCACGGGCATGATCGGATTCGTTCTCGTACTGGCACCGCTCACCCAACTGATCCCCGGCACCGTCGGACGGCACATCCAGGCGTACCTGCCCTCGCAGGCCGGCAGTCTGATCGCCTCACCCCGGCAAGCTCCCTCCGACTTGCTCACTCCCTGGCAGGGTTTCGGAGTCGCAGCGCTGTGGACGGTCCTGCTGCTCGCCCTCGCGGCATATCTCCTTCGCCGACGCGATGCCTGACATCGATCTCACAACAGGGGGACAAATCACCATGAACGAACTCGCCGAATCGGCCGGTGGCGCAGGCCTCATCGCGTTCCACGTCCTGGCCTCGATTCCTCTGCGCAAGTGGCGCACGACGTGGGGCGCGACGCCGGCCGAGGTGAACGAAACACTGCCCGGTGACGAGAGCGTGCCACACCCGGCGTGGACATACACCCATGCAATCGATGTCGACACGACGCCTGATCTCGTGTGGCCATGGTTGATTCAGCTCGGTCAGCAACGTGCAGGCTTCTACAGCTATCGCGGACTCGAGAACCTGGTCGGCTGCAACATCACCTCGGCAACGGGGATCGACCCTCGATTCCAGACTCTCGAGGTCGGCGACTCCGTGCTCCTGCATCCGCAGTCACCACCTCTGGCGGTGACGCTGATCGACGACGGCACCGCCTTCGTGCTGCTGGGTGCAGACCCCGACTCGGCCGATCGAGCGCTCTGGTCGTTTCATCTGCGCGCCCTGCCCGGTGGAAGAACTCGACTGATCGAGCGCGGACGATATTCGCACGCTGCAACATTGAAGAGTCGCCTGGTCTTCGGGCGCTACTTCGTCGAGCCAATCGGATTCGTCATGAGCAGAAAGATGCTGCGCACCATCGCAGCAAATGCTGCGACGGCCCAACACGCCTAACCTTTCGAGAACACCCCGCCCAGTCGGCGGAGATCGTCCAGAATGTCGTTGACCCGGCTCATCAGGGAGATGTGTCCCTCTCCTTCGATCAGATGGGCCTGCGCTCCTGCGACGTTCGCCGCCAACCAACGAGCATGGGCGAACGGAACCATCGTGTCCAGACTGCCCTGCCATATCGACACCGGTGTGCTGATCTCGCTCAGGTCGAATCCCCATGGGCGCGTGTGGGTCAGGTCGTCGTCACGCCAGCCCACGATGCCTTGACGTCCGGCCGCGTTGACCGATGCGGCGAGGTACTCGGTGAGTTCCTCGGTCAGCGCGGCGCGGTCGACCGGTGGAGCCAACGCTCCCAATCCTGCCGCTACCTGGTCCGGGGTGACACCGAAGAACCCTTTTCGGATATCGAGAAACGACTCCAAGGCTTCGACGCCGGCGAACACGGCCGTGTACTCGTCGATATTCTCCTCGGCCATTCCGTCGCGGATGTCGCCGTCGTAGTCGGCGGCGGGTGCGATCCCGACGCAGCAGGCGGCAGCGAGGCACCGCCCGGGCAGCACTGCCGCACAGGCCAATGCACGCGGCCCGCCACCCGACCAGCCGATCGTCAGAAATTCGCCGATGCCGAGGTGGTCGAGCACTGCCGCCGTGTCGGCGGCGTCGTCCGCCACCGTAGCGGTGGTCGCACCGTCCGGACGTGGGGAGGATGCTCCGTACCCCGGCCTCGAGTAGGAGACGACCCGCAATCCCTGTGCAGCAGCGGCCCGTTCGAGCGTCGGGAACGGTACTGCACCCTGCGGGGTGCCATGGTGATAGACAAGTGGAAGCGCATCGGCCGGCCCTGTATCGAGTACTTCGAGGCTGCGGCCGTCCTCGGTCGGGACCAGAACTGTCATTTGTCTTCGCTGTTGCCGCCGGAGGCGTCGGTCAACGTCAATCCGAGCAACTGTTGCACCGTCTCGGTGTTTCCGCGCTCACCGGCACTGTGCAGCAGTACCTGCGCCGCAGGCCCACTCATCAACGGCGGGACGACGAGCAGCGTCACACTGTCACCGTCGCGAGTGCGAACACCGAGTGTGTGATGTGGCTGAAACCGGTAGCCGTCCAGGTGAATGCTTCGTGCGCCTACGGTGACGCGCCGGGGTGCCTTCTGCCACTCGTCGAGGCGGTAGAGCACTCGATCGATCGGACCGAGTCGCCGAGCGAGGGCGGCAACGAGCTCGGGTGCCTCGAAGTCGAGGTCGTCACTGACCGAGAGCCAGGCACCGTCAACCTCGCCGGCGGATCGGACCGTCGGGTCCGGTGGGGTCAGTGTCAGTCGTCGATCGCTGTCGGAGGGCAATGAGTATCGGGCCTGATCTGTGTCGCTCGATGTTGCTCCTGTCATGACGGGCCCTTCTCTGTGGGGTGTTCTGTAGTCCCCTTGCACGCTATCGAGGCGTCGACCGGGCCCGGAAGGGTACGAAGTACCCAATCGCCAGGGACCGGCGTCGGACGGCGGAACACCCGGTGGTGCAGATCCATTCGGCCGCTCACGGCGAACACCTTCGGCGACCGGTGAGGGTCCTAAGTCCCTGTTTCCAGGCGCTCCCGCGCGGCAGAGTCGTCGTCAGTGATCCTCACGAGCAACCACCGACAGGACCGACCGGCATGACACTCTCCCTCACATTCGCTTTCGCTGTCGCAGCACTGTGTTTGCTCGCAGTGCTGCGGTCCGGTGCTCGCACTCCCGCCTGGGCAAGAGCGCGCGCCGTTGCCGGTCCCGACACGTTGGAGGAGTTGTTCGCCGCCCGGTACGCACGCGGCGATATCGACTTCGCTCAGTACCGCAAGTCCGTGGATCTCTTGACAGCACAACTCCATTGCTGACCGAACGCCGAACCTCGAGAATGAAAGCAGAAGGCATCATGCGCATCCTGATCGCAACGGCAAGCCGTCATGGTTCCACCCGCGAGCTCGGACAGTGGTTGGGCTCGGCGCTGACCGCGAGACTGTCCGACACCGCCACGGCGGCCACGGTCGACGTCCGCGACGCAGCCGATGTGGACAGCATCGCCGAATACGACGCCGTCGTACTCGGGAGTGGCGTCTACATGGGCCGCTGGCTCGGTGATGCCCGATCGCTCGTCGCCCGTGAGCAATCCGAACTCGAGACCAGGCCGGTGTGGCTGTTCTCCAGCGGGCCCATAGGTAGCGGGACACCGCCCACTGCGAAGTCGAAGTGGAGCGAGGCGTCCTGGGCAATCGAACACAAGGTGTTCGGCGGCAAGCTCGATCGATCGACGTTGTCGTTGTTCGAGCGCGCGGTGGTCCGAATGATCAACGCCGGCGACGGAGACGACAGATCACGCGCCGAGGTCGACGAGTGGGCCGGAGACATCAGCGGTGTCCTCGCAAAACGGCTTTCACCCTCCACCTCCGCCGTCGACAGAGATTCATCACCCGAGAAAGGCCCATCCTCATGACCGACACCGAGCCGACCGGCCGACCCATCGTGGTGGGAGTCGACGGATCACCTTCGTCGATCCTCGCCCTGCAACGTGCGCAGCAGTTGGCCACCGCCTTGTCGACCACGTTGGAGGCAGTCACTGTCTGGCAGTACCAGCCGTACATGGACACCGGCTATGTCGTCGAGGTCGAGCCCGCGAAGAACGCTGAGACGATTCTCGCCGAGGCTACCGCTGCTGCGTTCGGCACCGATCTGCCCGCAGGCCTGAAACAGGTTGTGAGACAGGGTTCTGCAGCAAAAGTCCTGCTGGAGGCCAGCCATGACGCCGAGATTCTCGTTGTCGGCAGCCGAGGGCACGGCGGATTCGTCGGACTGCTCCTCGGATCTGTCAGCTCGCAGTGCGCGGAGCATGCACATTGCCCAGTGCTGGTGGTTCATGCGAGGGACCATCACTAGCGGGGCCGCCGTGCCCACACCGTCGCACATTGCGACGGTGGCCGTGGCATCGGCGCTGATCAGGGTGCGGGAACTCGAGCGGTCCATCGATTTCTACTGCTCGGTGTTCGAGTTCACCGTCTCCCTCCGAGAAGCGGACGCCGCACTGTTGCTGGCGCGAAACGGCTTTCAGATCTATCTGCACGCCGACCCACTGTCTTTGCCGCGACCGGTGACAGCTCTGGGAGTCAGCGAGATCATGTGGTCGGCTCAACGCGCCGAGTCACTCAACGAGATCGGGGCTCGGCTCCGCAAGCACTATCCGTCCACGTACATTCACACAGCCGACGGAGTCAGTTTCGTCCACGGGTGCGATCCGGACGGCAACAGGGTTCTCGTGGCCTACCCGAGCCCATTGCAGTTGCCTCGCAGCGTCATCGAGCATCGTTTCCGCTGAATCCCGGCGGTGACACTGTGGGTCAGGAACCCTGCCGCGGAAACCATCCGCGTGCGTCACGCAGGGTTCTTCGAGCCACTTCGGCTGTGGGCGTCCCGGATTGCGCTGCCAATCGGTGCAGTTCGGCACGGCCTTCCGCCGCGCTGCGCCCGCCGGCGATGAGCACTCCGATCGCCTGATTCACCTCGCTCACCGACGCGAGCGCGTGAGCGGACCCCTCTTCGCCCGCACCGCGCAGGTGTCGATCGAGAACTGCGGAGTCGCCGCCGAGTCCGAGTGTGAAACTCACATCGGCGGCGAAGTCCACGAGAGCGCCTGCGGTGCCGGACAGAATGAGCAGATACTTCTCGGTCCCGATGCTGAGCGGGTCGGTGAGGGTGAGCCTGAGCGATGATGCCGGCTCGTGGTCGGCACTGTTCCCGGTCGACGCCGACACCTCGAAGTACTCACCCTCGACGATCACGGTGAGGGTTATCGAGACCACGGCCGATACGGCCGCGTCGATATCCGCGGACAGTCGGTCCACCAGTTGTGCGAGGTCGACGGTGGAGCTGTCGAGTGCTGTGGTCAATCGCGCCAGATCGGCGAGCAGACGAGGCTGCAATTTCATCGAGAATCCCGTGCGGCCCGACCGCCTGTTCGATTCTTCCGTGAATCCTGCCACGATGGATCTCCATCGTCCGGTGCAGGCGCGAGGCCAAAGTCGGAGTCCATGCCTCGATTGCACCCGCATAGTCGACGCTACGCGCTTTTGTCCGGTCTATGTGCGTCGGCGACGCGCGCGTGCCACCTTCATCGCCTCGGCGACCATGGATTGGGCCACTACAGCTATCTTCTTGTGCTCGGTCTGACTGATGTCTCGAAGCTTGTCGTATCCCTCGGCATCACTGCATCCGGTTCTACTGATCAGTATGCCGATGGCCTGATCGATCACGGCTCTACTGCCCAATGCCTTTTCCAGTTGCTCGGTCAGCTGCACTGCACTGTCCAACGCACGGGCATTCTGAGCCGAAATCGCCGCGGGCACTGCGAACAACTCGCCCAGTTCGGCTGCTCGATCATCGAAGGCGTTCGGCTTGTGCGCGTAGACGTTCATCGCGCCGAGTACCACCGACTTGGTGATCAGCGGCAGCGACAACACGCTGTGCACACCCAGCCGGCCCACCTGAGGTCCGAACTCGGGCCACTGCGGATCGGCGTCGAGCGAACCCGACCGAACGGTGATGCCCTCCTTCGCTGCGGTGATGCACGGACCCTGGCCCAGTCCGTACTGGATGTCGTCGACCACACGGACGAAATCCTCGCTGGCCACGATCGTGGCGGGAAGGTTGGGATGCAACAACGTCAACCCGGCTCCATCGGCACCCGGGATGGCACGCACCGCGAATTCCGCGACGTGCGAGAGGGTTTCCGGTAGCGACATCGTGCTCATCGCCAACCGACCGAGCCCGGCCAGGGCGGCGGCGAAATCGTCGTCGAACTCGTCGGTGACGGGTTGCTCCGGGGCGGGGTTCTCCGCGTGCATCGCTGCTCGATTCGTAGTGAGCACACATGCTGATCGAGCACGTGTCTGCCCTTCCGAACCCTACGGCGTTTCGGACATTACGGGAACATCGACCCGAGATCGGGGCCATGCGCGCTCAGAACTCGAACACCTGACGAGCGGTGACGCGGCCACCCATGAGGTCGTCGAAGCACTCGTTCACTTCGTCGAGTTTGCGCGAGACGGCAGATACCGTGGTGCGCCCGGCCTCGTGCAATGCGAACACCTCACGCAGGTCCTTTCGGGTGCCGACGATCGAACCGAGGACGGAGATACCGCCGACCACCGTCTCGAAGATCGGAACCGGGAACACACCGTGCGCGGGCATCGACACGCACACCAGCCGTCCGCCGCGTCGCAGGGACCGGAATGCCTGATCGAACACGCTGGGGATGACGGCCAGCACGATGGCGACGTCGGCTCCGCCGAGATCTTGGATGGCCGCCACCGGATCGGTCGTCGCCGAGTTGACGGTGTGGTCTGCGCCGAGTTCACGAGCGAGTTCGAGCTTCTCGTCCTCGATGTCCACGGCGGTGACGAATCCTCCGGCGATCTTGGCGTACTGCACTGCCATGTGACCTAGTCCGCCGACGCCGAAGATGGCCACGCGCTGTGCCGGTGTGACGCCACCGACCTTGACTGCCTTGTACGTGGTGACGCCGGCGCAGGTCAGCGGAGCGGCATCGAACGAGGAGATGCCGTCGGGAACGCGGACGACGTATTTCGCATGGGCCACAGCGTATTCGGCGTATGCCCCGTCGATCGAGTAGCCACTGTTCTGCTGCCTCTCGCACAGTGTCTCCCAGCCCGATACACAATGATCGCATTCGCCGCAGGCCGAACCGAGCCACGCGATCGCGACCCGCTCGCCGATTCGATCCTTCGACACCTGGGATCCGACTGCTTCGATCACTCCGACGCCTTCGTGCCCGGGAACGAACGGCAGGGTCGGCTTGGCCGGCCAATCCCCCTGCGCAGCATGGATATCGGTGTGACAGACCCCGCACGTCTCCATCTTCACCAGCACCTGCTCGGGTGCCGGTTCCGGAATCGGGATGTCATTGACGACCAGGGGTCCGCCGAACTCGGTGACAACAGCAGCTTTCATCGTGGACTTCCTCCAACTATCGAAACCAATGCCGTTCTCGACCATCGAGCAATGCACACCGTCGATGGTCGGCGCTGCGACACTCGGCATGTAGGGCCGGAAGTCACCGCAGGTTCGGGACGTATCCCGAACCGACAGGTCGGGAGCAGAAAGGCCCGAGAAGCAGGGGCTTTCGTCCCTGGCACTGGTCGCCGACCTCGGCCACACTCGGCAGCATGGATACTGCTGCACACTCCCGATCGAACACCTGCGAGCAATGAACCTGTGGCGACGACACCCCGGGGTCCGAACCGGTGACGCACTGACCACCGGTGAGCGAGCGGCGGATTACGTCCGAAACGGAATGGGCTCCTGGCCGTTCGTGTTCCTGTTCCTGGGCACCATGGCGCTGTGGGCCGCCTACAACCAGAGCGACGGATTCGACCCTTACCCCTTCATCCTGCTCAACCTGTTCCTGTCGATGATCGCGGGACTACAGGGAGCGATTCTGCTGATCTCGGCAAAACGTGCGGACTCGGTGAGCAGTGAGGTTGCCGTACATACCCTTTCGAACACCGCGCTACTCCAGGACATGATCGAGGCCAATACGGTCTTGACCGAATCGGTGGCGCAGTTGGCAGCCGAGATACACGAGCACGTCTGCCCATCCGCTCAGCGTCTCGGTACAGGCAGATCTCAGAAGGTCACGAGCCCGGTGTCCCAGCCGTGAGACAGGCGAGTATCTCTCGGGCCAAGTTGCATACGAGCACCCAGTCGCGGAAGTCTCCGGCGACTGCACCGGAGTTGTCGAAGATCTGACGCTCCCCCACCGAAAGTTTGTCGGGATCAAGCCTTCCGGGAAACGTTCGGTGAGCGATGACATGCAACACCGACACCGCGTGTGCCGCGTCGGAAATGACGTTGACCGGCCGGTCGCTCGAGTGCAGCGGTCCACAGGAGAACAGCCAGATGGGTGGATGTTCGGATCTCGACACCCTGTCGACCAAAGCCTTGGCGGCCGGAACCCAGCGATCGGAGTAGACGGCGCTTCCGATGATCACCGCGTCGTAACCGTCCACGCGGGTCACGGATTCCGGGGCTTGGATGTCGACGTCGACGCCCTCGTGCTCGAAGACTCGCCCCATTTCCTGGCCCAGACTGTGGGTCGCGCCATGCCGACCCGCGGTGCAGATCAGCAACCTCATACGTCGTCCGACAAAAGATACGCGGACTTTCCCGCGGCAACCGTCATCCGCCAACCGCGCAGAGCAATGACGAGACCCAGCACACCGAACGATCCCAGCAGCCAACTCGTCTCACCGGTCACGGCCGCTAGAACCACAATCCAGGCCACGAGGAGCACGCCGGCGATGTGAGCCATCGGGCCCGACCGTCCGCCGCCTGCGAAGGCAGACGCCGCAGCAAGCCCCATCGGTATGCCGACGACCAACACCAGTGAGAGCGCTGTGAGCGTGACTGGCAACGTCCCCTGCACGTAAGGACTTGGATCGATTGCACCCGAGACCAATCCGATCGCGGCACCGAACGCGTTGATCGATGCACCTCCGCAGACTGCGCCGAGCCACGGCCAGCGTCGAGTGCGTTCGGTGGCCACCCGCGTTGTCGATATCATCGGTTCAGCTTGGCTGCAGCGCACCGCCTGAACTAGGGCACAAGGTCCCTGCTGCCCAGGGTGATTCAGCGACCGAACAACGACCGTATGCTCGGACGCTCAGAGACGGGTGACGCTGATGCCTCACCGCAGGTGCAGCGGTCGGCCACGGACACCGTGGCCATGACGTCGTCGACATGGTTGCCGCAACCACCCCAGCCGGTCTTGTTGCAGGTGTTGCAAGTGACGGGATAACACATGATTCTCTCCTCTACGATTCGGTGAAATATCAGGCCGGAACGTGGGCGTCGGCCCAGGCGTTGTAGCCACCCAGCAGATCCGAGACGTCCTCGAATCCCTGAGCACGGAGCAAGGATGCGGCCACACTCGAACGCCAGCCGCCTGCACAGTGCACCACGATCGGCTTACCCGTCGGAACTTGTTCGAGTCGAGTTCGCAGCTGCGCCAGGGGTATCGGTGTCGCTCCCGGGATCGTGCCGAGGTCGCGTTCACCCGGATTACGGATGTCCACCAATGTCACCTCGTCCGCTGCGAGCATGGCGTCGAGTTGCTCCACCGTGGTGCGTGGAGCGGTCTCGACCAGTTCGGTCAGCTCCGCAGGGAAGGTTCCGTCTCGGTCCACCACCAGGTAGCCGATCGCGTTGTCCGAGCCGACTCTGGCCAACCGCAGCGCGGCTTCCTGCTCGTCCCCCGGGTACGCGATGAGAACGATCCGTCCGCCGATCTCCGCGACCATGCCGCCGGTCTCGGCGAAGCGACCGTCGAAACCCACGTTGACCGATCCCCGAAGATGACCGGCCGCGAAGTCGTCCACACTCCGCGCGTCGAGCACTCGGGTGCCGGCGGAAAGTTCGCCTCGGACCTCCTCCGGCGTCAGCGCAGGAATTGTGCGGCTCGGAGACAGCAGCGGGTGCACCTGCTTGTTCATCGCGGCGTCGGCGGAGAAGTACGACGGAGCCGCCGGTTGACCTTCGGTGACCAGCGCAACGAAAGCATCCTCGGTCATCGGCTGCACCGACGGATTGGTCGCCCGCTGCTCGCCGATGGTGGAGGTCAACTCGGTGGACAGGTTCTTGCCACAGGACGAGCCGGCTCCGTGGGCGGGCATGACGACGACCTCGGCGGGCAGCGTCAGCAGTGTGTTGTGGACCGTCCGATACATCGCTCTGGCAAGGTCGGTGGTGGACCCGTCCCCGAGATTGACGAGATCGGGTCGCCCGACATCGCCGATGAACAGGGAGTCTCCGGTGAGCACGGCGGTCGGGGTGGCCCCGGGATGCTCGCGAACCAAGACCGAGATCGACTCCCAGGTGTGACCCGGAGTGGACAAGATCTCGAGTTCGACCTCGCCGAGGGACAGACGTTCCCCGTTGCGCAGTCTTCGAATGGGGTAGTCGGTCTCGGCCGATTCACCGAAGCCGATCCACGCGCCGGTCGCGTCGACCAATTCGAGGTGACCCGAGACGAAGTCTGCATGAAAGTGGGTGTTGACGACGCCCTCGATCGTGAGGCCGTATTTCGCCGCATCGTCCAGGTACTCGGCGATGTCGCGACGAGGATCGACGACGATCGCGCGTCCGGTGCTCTCGTCACCGATCAGATACGAAGCGTGGGAAAGGCATTCGAGGTAGTACTGCTCGAGAATCATGATTTCCTCCATCTGGCTGTCTCCGGGCGAATTTCGCGGGGCGGTAGACACAGTGTGCAATACCCCCTAGGGTATGTCAAGTACCCCCTTGGGGTATAAAGAGAACAGCAACCATGGGAGTGAACACACGATGACGTTGGCGCTGGCGCTCGGATTCGGTGCAGTGATCGGAATTCTGCTCGGCCTACTCGGTGGAGGCGGATCGATTCTTGCGGTCCCGGTGTTCGTGTTCGCCCTCGGCCTCGGCGTGGAGGAAGCGATCCCCGTCTCGCTGATCGTCGTCGGCACCGCCTCCGCAGTAGGAGTGATACCGAAGCTGCGAGCCCACCGAGTCGAATGGCGGCTGGCGGCCGTGTTCGCTGCGACCGGCATTCCCGCCACGTTCGCCGGCAGTGCACTCGGCCGGTTGCTTCCGGACAGGGTTCTGCTGCTCGGCTTCGCCGCCGTGATGGTTGCCGCAGGAGCGCGGATGCTCGCCGAGCGGGGAGATATCGGAACAGCCTGCAAGACATCGACATCGGGCATCAACTGGAGACGCTGCGCACCACGTTCGATTCCGGCCGGTCTTGCCGTCGGATTCATGACCGGGCTGTTCGGCGTCGGAGGCGGCTTCCTGATCATTCCGGTACTGGTGCTGATGCTCGGCATAGAGATGTCGGTCGCTGTCGGAACCTCGCTGGTCATCATCGTCGCGAACTCCGTCGCAGGTCTGTTCTCACACCTGAGTGGTACGACCATCGACTGGTCGATCACCCTCGCCTTCGCAGGCACCGCGATCGTCGGCTCCCTCGTGGCCGCGCACTTCGGAAGTCGAGTCGATACCGCACGGCTACAACGTTTGTTCGCCTACCTCGTGTTCGCCGTGGCCGGATACGTCGTCGTCGACGCGGTCTTTTTGAGCTGATTCGACCTCGTCCGGCCCCTGATCGAGCCGGAACGGCGGGTACTCGTCGGTCATCAGAGCCGCATAGGCCGCGACGCGAAACACCCACCGGTTGATGCCGAGCACCAGGTCGAACAGGCCTCGCGGATAGCGCCCGGTGAACAGGAGCGTGATTCCGGCGATGAGGACGAGCACGCCGAGAACGGAGCCGAAGATGTACGGCTGGCCCGTAACCCCGGCGTCCCCGCCGTTACCCGCTATGCGGAAGCCCGCGTACCAGCCTCCCGCCAGCAGGGAGAGCACCAGGTAGTGCGGGATCGCCAGCAGCCACCACTTCACCAAAACTTTGCCGCGCGATAGCTTTTCGGGGTAGTCCACCACGAGGTCGGCGGGATGATCCGTACGGTGCAGCGTGAACGGCGGGTAGCGGTCGGTACCCAGCGCGGAGTACGAGTAGAACTGCACACGCCACACCCAGCGGAGAACTCCCACATTGAAGTCGAACAACCCACGCGGGTACCTCCCGGTGAACAGGATCGCCAACCCTGCGACGAAGGTCGTGACGAAGAAGCCTGCCAGGAGAAAGACCAACACGATGTAGTGCGGCACTGCCAGAATCCATTTCACGAGCCACAGCCCCCGGGACAGCGACTCCGGGCGTGTGCCTGTGAGCACCACCGGATATCGAGACTGTTCGGTAGCGCTGAGCAGGGTGTCCGGTTCGTCGAGCGGCTTCGATTCAGCCGCGGTCTCGGAAGCCGTTCGCCTGCCGAGCCCGGAGGCGCCGAAGACGATCGCCCCGACACCGAGCACCAGAAGAAGCGCCGACGCTGCCAGTACGGAAGCAGCCACCGGTCCGAGTGACTGCACTCGAACGCCTGCCCTCACGTCCACGTCGACGCCGGCGCTCCCGTCGGCATTCATGACGACCATCGTCCACGAGCCGCCCTGCGGCCTCCACTCCAGTTCTGTTGTCCCCGTGCCACTTGCACGGTCGAACCACCACGGCTGATCCAGCGGCGAAGCAGCGGTGTCACTTCCGGTGACGTTGTCGTATCCGGCCCGAAAGGGAAAGAACTCGACATCGGTCACCACGGTGTGTGCCACACCGCGGAGGTAGTCGCGGACATCGGCAGTGGGAGCGATCCCGATCAGCACCTCACGCGCGGGATCGGACGAAGCGACTCGGACCGAGACCGTCACCCGGTCCGATACCTGCGGGTCGATCGAATCGACAAGGGAGACATCCTCGGACACGAGTGCGCTCGAGGCCGTCGTCAACGGTGCAGTCGGCAAACTGATTCGCCCCTCGTCGTCCTGCGCGACGTAACCGAAGAACAGGAGCACGCCGACGCCGAGCACGGCGAAGGCGACGAGTGAGACCACACATCCGATGACGAGTGCAAAAACTCTGTTCGTTCCCATGACGGGCCCTTCGGTCGGTACAGCTCGTGAGGCGCGGGTCATCGTGCAGCGTGGACGACGCTACGAGGCGGCATCACAGGACAGAGGGGCCTTCGGTAACGAGCTCGTCGACAAAAGGCCCTACATCGCACGACGCGCGCCGGGCACGCTCGAGGCAGGAGCACTCCATCTCCACGAGCGCGAGGTAACCGATCTTCATGACCATCACCGACGCACCACCGACCACCCGACTGCTGCACGACGAATTGACATCGATTGCCGCGATGCTCGCCGCGAGGTTCCCCGATCTGACGCGCGCAGTCGTCGACGACGCAGTCCGCACCACCTACGACCGCCTGTACGCCACCGCGCGCGTCCACGGCCACCTGTTCCCACTGACGTCCAATCGTGCCCGTGTCGAACTAGAGCGCCTGCACGCGGAACGAACAATCGACGACGATCTGAAGACCGTTTCGGCCGAGATACGCCGTACCCTGGCGCCCATGGCAGGCCGGTCATGGTGAGCGCAGAGCCGCGACACCAACCCACGGACAACCCGGTCGCCCCCGGCTTCTGGACGAAGCACGAGTGGGGTGACATCGTCGTCGCGCTCGACGGCACCGTGAAGTCCCGCGACGCCCTGTCCTGGGCCGCGGGCCTGGCCTCTGTCACCGGGGCACGCATTCGGCTAGTGCACGCACTCACCTCCCGCGAATCGGCCCGGTCGTTGGAGCGACTGCACGGTCGACGCCTTCTCCGATCGGCTCGCCGTGAACTCTTCGGTCTCGATCCCCGCATCGCAATCGATTCGATTCTGACGGACGATCCCATCGCCTCCGTTCTCGGCGCGCTGTCGCACACTGCTGATCTGATCGTCATCGGAGGTCGTGAATCGGGCCCGATCCGAGATGTGCTGTTCGGCCGCAATGCAACTCGCATCGTCGAAGAATCGTCGTGTCCGGTCCTGGTGTGGCGCCCCCAGCACGCGGATCTCACGCCGACCTCTCCGGTTGTCGTCGGCGTCGATCACTCCGACTCGTGCACCCGAGCGATCGAGGCGGCCTTCTGGTTCGCCGATGCACTCGAGGTCCCACTCACCGCGCTGCACGTCGGATCGCCCCACCGTCGGCCTGTCACGAACGACGCTGAGCTGGAACAGATCCGAGCACTCGAATGGCTGGGCGGACGCCTCGACGCTGCCAAGTCCATGCATCCCACGGTCGACGTGCACCTGCATCTGCTCGACGCGTCCGCGGAGCACGAGCTTCGACTCGCATCGGCCACCGCACACCTCCTCGTGGTCGGCAGCCGCGGGCCAGGGCCATGGACGGGTCCGTTCACCGGATCGGTCGGCCAGTCGCTGGTGCATGCGTCGGGCTGCCCGATTCTCGTGGTGCGTTGAGTCCTCGAACTGCCGACAGCCCCCGGGTCATCGGGACCTTGTGCCCTTCCGGATCCGCTGCTCGACGCCGGAGACTCGTAGTAGACGAATGCACTTCGGGTGGGAGTAGGTGACGGCCATGTTCTCGGAACTCGCGCACCGGTGGTGGCGACACAGTCCGTGGATCTCCAATCCACTGATGCGGCTGCCGGACAGGATCGAACGAGCGGCTTTCGCCGTCGGGATCGCGGTGCTCCTGCTGCTGATTCCCGTGGCAGCGACGATCGGTTCGGTGACGTACAGCGACCTGTCGTTGCGGGCGCAACAGCAACGCGCAGAATACGTTCGAGTCGATGCCCGGGTGGTCGACTCCGTCAGGACCGAGCGGTCCGAGACGGACGGTGCCGTGCCCGCCAGCGGTACCGCGACTGTGCAGTGGAGCGCGCCGGACGGCTCCATCCGGTCGGGATCGGCCCAGGTGCCGTCCGCTGTGCAGATCGGTGAGACGACTCCGATCTGGCGCGACGCGGACGGAAACCGCGTACGCGCTCCCGAGACCGCCGCCGGTGCCGTCGTCAACGGAACTGCCACGGCCGTGTTCGTGTGGTTCCTCGGTGCAGTCGTCGTCGGTGGTCTCGTCTATCTCACCACCAGGGCCGGCGAACGTTCACGAATGCGGCAGTGGGACAGGGACTGGCAACACTTTCTACAGGACCGCGACCATCCTTCGCGGTAGTGCCGTCGATCTTGTTCTTTTCCATAAACCATCGAAGGATGCACAATGCCTGCAGTAGTTGATTGCGACCGAACAGGCCCGGCGGTCGTCGGCACCGCAGAGGTCCACGAAACGCACAGCGCCTACGTGTTTCTACTCGGTGATGTCGCCTACAAGATGAAGAAGCCGATCGAGACGGACTTCCTCGACTTCCGTACCGTCGATTCCCGATGGACCGCATGCGACCGCGAGTTCGTACTGAATTCCCGATTCGCGCCCGATGTATATATCGGTATCGCCGAGCTCACCGATCCGGGCGGCGGGCCTGCCGAACCACTGCTGAAGATGCGACGCCTCCCCGATTCCACCCGGTTGTCCACCCGCGCCGCGGCAGGCGACGATATCGGCACCGTCGTCGACCTCGTCGCGCAGACTGTCGCGGTTGCCCATCGGAACAGTCCTCGAAGTACCCGCATCGACGACGAGGGGCGACAGAGCGCTCTGGACGAGCGGTGGCGCAACAACATTCGCGAGCTGCGCACACTCGCGGTCGGCGTCATCGACACCGCACTCGTCGACGAGCTCGAGGATCGATCTCTTCGCTACGTCGCCGGTCGTGCGGCCCTCTTCGACCATCGGATCTCGCGGGGCCGCATAGTCGACGGGCACGGGGACCTTCTTTCGGACGACATCTTCTGCCTACCGGACGGCCCACGAATACTGGACTGTCTCGATTTCGACGACCGACTGCGCTTCCTCGACGGAATCGACGACGTCGCCTGCTTGGCAATGGATCTCGAATTCCAAGGACGCCCCGACGCGGCTCGCCGCTTCGTGGCGTCGTATCTCGAGGCGACCGAGGACAATCCTCCCTGCTCTCTGATCGATCACTACATCGCCTACCGCGCAACGGTTCGCGCGAAGGTCGCCTGCCTTCGCTTTCATCAGGGTCATCCGGCCTCGCAGACCGACGCGCTCGCCCACATGCGACTCGCGCTGGACCACCTGGCGTCGTCGGCCATCACCATCACGTTGGTGGGAGGCCTGCCCGGCACCGGCAAGAGCACGGTGGCCGCCGCACTCGCGGAACGCACCGGGGCGGTGGTGCTGTCGAGCGATGTGGTGCGCAAGGAGAGCGCGGGACTCGATCCACGGTCTCCGCATCCGTCGGCAGTCGGATGCGGGCTGTACACCCCCGAGAAGGCAGCATCCACCTATGCCGAATTGATGCACCGAGCGCGCGAGCAGGTAGGGATGGGCCGTTCGGTCGTCATCGACGCCTCGTGGAACGACGAGAAGTCGCGCGAGCACGCGCTCGAACTGGCCGCCGGCACCCACAGCGATCTTGTCGAGCTCGAATGCCGAACGCCCGAACATGTTGCCCTCGAACGTATTGCGACCCGCCCACGCGGCGCTTCGGACGCGTCGCAGGCCGTGTACGACGCCATGGCCGGTGCCCGACGCCCCTGGCCGAGTGCAACCGTGATCGACACCTCCGGGACGATTGCCGACTCACTTGCCGCGGTGGCCACTTCGTGAACTCTTCGATCCCCGGTACGGAAGAACGCGGAAAGCTCTGGCGCACCAGCGTTCCTGGCTCCGTCGACGACTCTCCGCTGCATCTGTGTGACGAACCTCGTCCCGTCCCCACATCGGGAGAATTGTTGATCGCGGTGCAGGCCTGCGGGGTGTGCCGGACGGATCTACACGTCGTCGAGGGCGATCTTCCGGTACACGAACCTCACGTCGTCCCCGGGCACGAGATAGTCGGGGTCGTTGCCGCCCTCGGCGAGGAGTGCGGCACTGCCTTTCGCATCGGAGATCGAGTTGGGGTTCCGTGGCTTCGGCACACGTGTGGGACCTGCTCGTTCTGCACCGCTGGAAAGGAGAATCTGTGCGCCGAATCCCGTTACACCGGTTGGGATCACGACGGAGGCTTCGCGCAGTGGGCGGTTGTCCCCGTTGACTACGCTCTCACGCTGCCGGACGGATACCGCAATGCCGAACTCGCGCCCCTGTTGTGCGCGGGAATCATCGGTTACCGAGCGTTGCTGCTTGCCGAGCTCCCCGAACAAGGCGTACTCGGCCTCTACGGATTCGGCGGCAGCGCCCATATCGTCGCGCAGCTCGCCCGCTCGGCCGGTGCCACGGTGCATGTGATGACCAGGGATCCTGTTGCGCGCGAGTTCGCGCTGTCCCTCGGTCTCGACTCGGCACAGGACACCTACGCCGCCCCGCCGCAGCAACTGGATGCAGCGATCGTGTTCGCTCCGGTCGGTGAGATCGTCCCCGCAGCGCTCGAGGCACTCGTGCCGGGCGGAACCGTCGTCCTGGCCGGTATCCACATGACCGATGTCCCTGCCATGGATTACCAGCGGCACCTGTTCCACGAAAAACGTTTGCGCAGTGTCGAGGCGAACACCAGGGAGAATGCACGGGCATTCCTCGAGATCTGCGGTCGAATCGACTTGACGGTGCAGACCACGGAGTACCCGTTTTCGCGAGCACCGGATGCCCTGCGCGATCTGCGGCACGGCCGGTTCGCGGGCGCCGCAGTCATCGTGATGTGAACGTCGGCAACGCCGATCACCACGAGAAGGGCCGAGTGTCCTCGAAAAGAGAGCCTTTGTGCCGACGGCACGGCGCGTGTGCCGTCGTACGCTCGAGACTGTCGTCCTTGAACTCGTCGACACGAATCACCCACGTTCGAGGAGACGATGACATGACCGATCTCGACACCGAATTCCGCTCCGCCGGTACGGACTACGAGTTCGCGCTGATGCGTAGCCCGTTGGCTGCGCAATTGCGTGTGGTCGAGTATCGGATGCGGGTGATGATGACCGAGCAGGGGGCGCTGCATCCTCGTGATCTCGTTGCGTCGGCGCTGCCGTCGAGTCGACGCCCGACGCTGAACTCTGCCTGACACCGGCGCGGGCGCATGACCTTCGAGACGCTCGCCCTGTGTGCCGCGGTGGGATTGTTCGGCCCACTGCTGGCGCTTCCACGCGGGCTTCGGATACCCGTCGTCATCGGAGAACTCGTCGCCGGAATTGCACTCGGCTACACAGGCTTCGGCGTAGTCGACCCGAGCGAGCAGACGCTGAGCTTCCTCGCGCAGGTGGGCTTTGCGCTCGTCATGTTCGTGGCCGGCAGTCAGGTTCCGATTCGCGATCCGCGACTGCGCATCGGCCTCGGGGTCGGTACTGCACGGGCGGTGGCCGTCGGGCTGCTGGCAACCGCGCTCGGCTGGGCTGTGTCCGCCGCGTTCGATCCGCCTCACCTCGGTCTGTACGCGGTGTTGATGGCGTCGTCCTCGGCCGCAGTCATCATGCCGATCGTCGAATCCACCGCGATGACCGCTCCGGGCCTGATGGCCCTCCTGCCGCAGATCGCGCTCGCCGATGCCGTCTGCATCGTCGCGCTGCCCCTCGTGATCGATCCACAGCGGGCCGGTCCGGCCGCATTCGGATCTGCGACGGTTCTGCTCGCTGCCGCGGTGATCTTCGTCGTCCTGCGACACTTCGACATCTCGGGACTGCGCCGCCGCGTGCATCGGGTGTCTGCTCAGCGCAAACTCGCGCTCGAACTGCGACTCAACCTGGTTCTGCTCTTCGGCCTCGCGGCACTCGCCGTCCACACCCACGCCTCGGTGAT
Source organism: Rhodococcus sp. IEGM 1341 (assembly GCF_030056895.1). NCBI lineage: Bacteria > Bacillati > Actinomycetota > Actinomycetes > Mycobacteriales > Nocardiaceae > Rhodococcus > Rhodococcus sp. IEGM 1341. The sequence goes on from NZ_JASHKV010000005.1 coordinate 275,665, forward strand.
GTTGGCCGGTTTCGGTTTCGGCGTTGCGGTTGCCGCCATCGGAGAACCGCGACGCCTTGCCAAACAGCTGTTCGCCATCACCGAAGGATTCCTGGGACCACTGTATTTCGTCTGGCTCGGTGCATCCCTCGATCTGCGTGCACTTGCCAGTCACCCGAACATGATCGTGCTGGGACTCGTCCTGGGCTTCGGTGCCATCGCGGTGCACGGTGCGATGCGCCTGACCGGCCAGCCCACCCGACTCGGGATACTCGCGGCAGCCCAGCTGGGCGTTCCGGTCTCGGCCGTGACACTCGGCGCGCAGAGCGGAGTCCTGGCTCCCGGTGAAGGCCCTGCCATCGTGCTCGGCGCACTGGTGACCATCGCGGCGGCCGCCGCAGCGTCGCGGGTCGCCGCTCGTCGTCCTGTCTGACCCTGCGGGCCTGCGGCGGCGCAAGGCATTTGGGTGTTTCGAGTTCCGCGTGACGGGGAACATGGGTCCTGGAACGATCGGCACGACGCGAAACGGATCATGACGATGACGGATGACCAGGTCTGGCGCCTCAAGGGTGCGTGCATCGAAGACATGGATGCCTACGACTCGCAACAACTTCCTCGGCACGGACGCAAGCGCGCAGAGAAGGCATGGCGCTTGTGCGCCGACTGCCCGGTGTTGCGCAATTGCGCCGAGCAGACCGCGCGCGATATCGAGTCTGGCCGTATTCCGGTCGGCGTGGTCGTCGCCGGTGCCGCGTATCACGACAATGCGAGCAACGGGCGGCGGACCGACGCCTACCGCACTCTCGAGTTCCTGATCGGACGGCCGCTGTCCAACCCCGCCGCCTGACAGCGCCGAGGTTCTGTAACACCGCGATCACGGAACAATACGAAGTCGGTAACGTGGACAGCTCTGTTCGGCAGGTCTTCGGCGCGTCTTCTCGGGCCTGACCTGCGTCGGAGCAAGTCGCGCAACAATGTCTGCATGACCGCAGCGAACGCAACCGACTTCGGGCTACCGAACGATGTTCAACGGGCACTCTCGCAACGAGCACCGATCGAACAGGCCAAGGGAATGTTGATGGCAATACATCGCATCACCGCCGATGCGGCGTTCGCGCTGCTCGTCGACCGATCTCAGGGCACAAACCGAAAGCTTCGCGACATCGCGCAGGAGTTGGTGGACACGGCTTCGTCGGCGCGGTAACTGTTCAGGCAGCCCCGTACGCTGCTTTTTCAACGCACGGGGCCTGAGCAATGCGGCAGTCCGGACTACTTCATTACCTGCTGTGCCGTATGCCCTGCCATGGCTGCCCGAAACATTCCGTCCGGGAACGCGGTCGTCGTCGTGTCAGAAACGCGCGAGAATCGCACGCGCACAACGAACTACTGTCGCGCGGTCGTACGACATCACATAGTCGAACTCACGATCGGCGTCGATTTCCCCGCGGTGCAGATCGATCGCTGCGAGCACTCCACAGAAGTGCGGACCCAACACCACCACGTTCCACTCCTCCACGAGCGGATCCGTCGGATCGAGGGGCGCATGCATGATGCCGCCCTCTTGTACGTAGCCCATGCCAACGCCGTACACGCCGGCGTACGAGATCTGCTCGGCCATCGAGACCCAACGAGCACGGGTGGTCGAGGTGAAGTGCTCTGCTCGCTGAAAAGTACCGAGCACCAACGTTTCCGGCCCTGCGGCCGCAGCCTGCATCTCGAGAGACGTACTCATCGCCACCAGTAGACGCTTGGTGCTGCGGGTGGCTGTCTTTCCTGCGGACGCGATGGCGTACGGCGACTCGGCGGCGACAGCGGGCGTACTCGAGGTCGGGAACGGCGGCATCACCTCCGCGGCGTCCGCGGGGAGCTCCTCGGTGGTCTCGGCCGCCGGATACAGCTCACCCACCCCGTAGGTCGCTCCGAGTCCGAGTGCGCGAGTGCGGTGCAGTGCAGTGTCGACTCCGCTGGCCACCACCACCGCGCCGGTTCGTTCCACCTGAGCCGAGACGGCATGCGCGGTACGTGCGGTGGCGAGATCGGGACGCCGGGAGACCATCGATCCGGCGAGGATGATCACATCGGGTTCGATGAGCGGCAGCAGGGTCATCGACTGCGGCCGACGACCGACGTCGTCTACGGCCACCACTTTGCCGTCACGCCTGGCCTTGTCGATCGCGGCGAGGGTGCGGGCCGGACTGTCGACGAGTGCCGCCTCGGTGACGACCACGATGTCGCGGCGCAACTGTTCCTCGGTGGCGGAATCGAGTGCAGCAAGGGAGTCGACGTCCATGGAGACGAGCATCGGCAACCGCACCGACTGATTGATCCGAGCCACTCCCCACGCGAGGGCGTCGAGTTCCCGCTTGGCGTCCATTGCTCTCGCGGCGCGCTTAAGCGCGTCGGCGGAGGCGAGCGGGCCGTTCTGCGGACCTCGCAGTTGAACTTCGATCGCTGCGAGCGCGCCGTTGTCCAGCCGACAGACCGGGGCGAAATACGGTTGCACCGTCAGCTCTCCCGTGTCCGTGTCGACTGCAGATCCTGCTTCGGCCAGCGCGAACGTCACACCACAGTTTGACACGAAAAAACGACCCCCGTCACGTGGGGGTTGGCTGATCTTCAAACCTGATTTCCGTAGTTTCTTCTCGCTGTCTTAATGGTGGACGACGGAGGTGTCACGACAGACACCACAACTATCTCGTTTGGATAACTTTGCATAACGCTCCGATAACGGAACTTTCCCAGAGTCGACCGCGCGGCTCGGAACCCTCAGGGCTCGAAATCGGGCCGAAAACCCATGACGGAGTGGACTTTCAGAACCGAAGCCCAATTTTGTTACCACGGCAAACAACAAACGTACCGACCGCATTGTGACTATTTCGACGCGGACCTCGGCTCGGCGTCGTCACTGCAGTTCGTTCACGTCACCGCTCGACAGCGAATCGCCTCCGTAGAGGGCGACGCGGTCGCCGCCGAGCCTTTTCGCTTGATACATCGCCTCGTCGGCGCGGCCCAGCAGTTCGTTGACAGCGGACTCGACGTCCCCCGTCTCGACCACGGCACGGGCAATGCCCAACGACGCGGTCAACGGTGCAGGGTCGGTGCCGTCGCACAGACGAACTCGTAATCGCTCGGATTGTTCGACCACCGTATCGAGGCCGTCGACACACACGGCCGCGAATTCTTCGCCGCCCAGTCGAACCGTGACTGCCGGTGCCGGGAAGACCTCGAGGATGCGATTCGCGGTCGTCCGGATGACCGCGTCTCCATGCTCGTGGCCGTATCGGTCGTTGACCGCTTTGAAGTTGTCGATGTCGATGACCACGGCGACCAGCGACATGTTCGCACCGGATCGAGATTCCAGGTTGCCGATCGCCGCATCGAATCCCCGACGGTTCCGCAGGCCGGTGAGCGGATCGTAGAACGCGCCGGTGGCGTCTCGGCGCAACAGCATGAGGAAGGAATGCCCGATCAACGGTCCCGCGAACATCACCAGGATCAGCATGACGAAGTAGAGACTGGTCTGTAGACGCTCCGCCGGGTCGTTCACCATTGCCGAGACGTAGATGGTGACGGCGGTGACGAATGCGAAGCCGTGATGGACCGCCAACAACTTGGGCCCGTGAAACCCCGCGACATAAGCGCCCATGACCGTGAACAGGGCTGCAATGGGCAGGACTGCGGACGGTCCATCGGTGGTGAGCAGAACAGCCGCGAGCACGATGTCGGCGTACAGCACGAATGCGATCGACACGCGCCAGCTCGGCCAGCCGCCGATCAACCAGATCAACCCCACCGGGACCGTTGTGACGACGGTGAACCACAGGGGCCAGCGCGCGAAGTTGCTGTCGGCGAACCCCGGAATGGTCAGAGCGATCGCCGCGGCACCGCCGTAGAGCCAACACAGGATTCCGATGAGAACCCTGGTGATGTCCAATCCTCGTTGCGAACGCGCATACGCAACGTTCCACCCGTAGTCGACGGGAAGCGACCACCACTGACGAAGACCGTTCACCTTGCAGAGCTTTCCTGGTATCCCGACCTGGAGGGCCAAGTCAACCACAGACGAATCACCCGGTCTGCGAACTCGAGAACTTGCCTGCGGGGCACGGATCGGGCGGCGGAGCCGGGCTTCCCTCCCAGCTCCGCCGCACTCGACTGTACCTATTGTCGAACATATGTGCGAGCTCGCAAAGGAGTGGTTTTCGGTTGTACCACTCATACTGTGCACAAACCGAGAAAGTGACCTACAGTCTGTGACATGCTCCAGAAAAGGGGTTCGAACGGGGTTCGACCGCCAGGTTCCACTGATCCAGTTCATTTGGCGCTCTTAGCAATCCTCACGATTGCTGTGATCGCCCTCGTCGTCATCGCGGTCCAACAGGGCCGCCTCTGATCACGCACCTCAGCGTTCACTACCGACTCTCCTCGGCGGAATCCCGCGTTCGGCGCACGCTTTTGAACGCTCACGTCCGCGGCAGCGCTCGGCCGACTGCATCGATCGAACGTCGACGACGCCGGACCACCTCGATGATCTCGTCGACCACGCGTCGCGTTTCGCCCAAGGCCTGTACAGCGGAGTAGCGCAGAACCAGCCACCCCTGAAGTACCAGCCGGTTCTGGCGTCGACGATCGCCGTCGAACGCTCGGCTCGACGTATGGAACTCGCGTCCGTCGATTTCGACGATCACCCGTGCCCGGAAGTCCACGAGGTCGCCGAAATACGGACCAACCCGCGCGTTGATCTCCATGAAGAACTGTCGAGCGGACAGTGCCCGAGCCACCACTCGCTCGGCCTCGGATCGGGTGCCGAGGCAGCACAGTCGCAATTGTCTCCGTACTGCCTTCATGCCGTGCATCCCGCGAGATCGTTCGCATTCCGTCGCGATTCGACGTCGCAGAGCCGGCCGCGCGATCGCCGTGTCGAAGAACCGCTCCAACTCCTCACCCGTCAGAGTGGCCGCCACGTCGACGAACACCTGGGCCAACGTCACCACCGGAAGACCTCGGCACCGGTCCGCCTCGGGGACGCGTCGTCGATGGATCTTCACCCACTCCGGCGCGTGCTGCCGGGTCGAGGTCGGCACTGTCGCCGTGACCTGCGTCGGCTCCTCGTCGATCAACCCCCACACCCACGCAGCGGTCAGATGACTGAGCACAGCGCCGGGCTTCCACAGAGCAACCGCTGTGCACAGGTCGATGTACTCGGGTTTGCTGGTCGCATAGATTCCGGGCAGCACTCGAATCAGCTGCCCGGACGCCGTTCTCCGAGAGATGGTGCTGCGGCTCATCCCCCGAGCCATCAGGTCGACCGCTGTGTGTACCCCCATGCCGATACGGTGAACGATCGACGACGCCTGCGCCAGTGCTGTTTTCGAAACCTGTGGATAGTTCGGGGTTATCCACAGGCAGCCCGCACCTCAGCGTTCAGTACCGACTCTCATCGGCGGAATCCCGCGTTCGGCGCACGCTTCTGAACGCTGCCAACCGGCTACGTCCGCGATGCGTCCACTGCCGCAGCCACCGCGGCCGCCATGGCCGCAGCCGTACTCGCGGTGGGGTGCACCCCGTCGAAGGTGGCTCCCGGCCGGTCGAGCAGCGGCGCGAATTCGGCGACGGGTATGCCGCGCTCGGCGGCCAGTGCTCGAATGTCGTCGTTCAGGTCGTCGGCGCTGACCGTGCGCGACGACGGCACCGTGGCGATCACGACCGTGTCGACGTCGCGTGCCCGGTCCAGGATCGTGCGTAGGTTGTCGACGATCCGGGGAAGCGGAACCGACCGGGCGAGGTCGTTCGTGCCTCCGTTGACGACGAGTATGTCCGGGTTCGCCGCCAGTGCGTCGTCGGTTCGGGCGAGGATCTGCGTCGTCGTCGCGCCGTTGATTCCCAGATTGCCACCGTCGGCTGCGCGGGCATCGTCTCCGCACACGAGATACGAGTACCACGACGTGTTGCCGTGAATCCCCCAGTCGACGCGTGAATTGCCTTGCGCCATCGAGTCGCCCAGCGTCACCAATCGTGGGCCGGTGTCGTTGACGCTCCACCCGAAGCAGTGTGCGTTGCGGACCGTCAGCGCCGGCTTCTTCAGTGGTCCTGCCACGAGCGCGGCGACCAGAGCCACCCCGAGTGCCCCGGCGATCCACAGTCGAGTTCTTCGCACGCCGGGGATTCTGCCCTACCGGCGATCACGAGCAGTCCGGGAAGTCCACTTCCGTCGGTGCTGGAGCCGATTGCGGCTGAACCGGTGCCTGCGCTTCGCCGGCGACAGTCGGTTCGACGAGGTTGTACTCGATGGTCTTGGTCTGTCCCGGTTCGATGACGACCGGCACGTAGAACACCGGATGGCCCCGTTCGGCAGCGGTCAGCAGAAACAGTGGAGTTCCGTTGATCGTGGCGTCGGTCAACGTTGCGCCCCGAGTTGCGTACAGTGCCACCACCGATCGGTTGGTTCCCGGAGGTCCGTCGTATCGGGTGGAGTCGTTCTGTCTGCCGGCGATGTAGGTGGTGTAGTCCTGCAGCGGAGCGTTGTTGGTAGTCTCGGCGACGACGCGGGTGGTACGCGTCGGGCCGTCGCAGGACTGCGCGGAGTAGGTGACCTTGCGCTGCAGGTAGTAGTCGAGCTTGCCGCCCGCACCGTTGTTCACCACCACCGCGGCGTACGGGTCGGGGCTGTCGGGAACTTCGTGGCCGATCTCGGTCGGACCGAGGATCGCTTGGAGTGCCGGGTCCGCGCTCCACACGGAGATGTGGCCCTCACTAGTGGCTTTGCCGAGCGCTTCGAGCAGCGCACTGGGAGAGCCGATGTTGCCCTGCATCTTCGCGACCACCCGGGCGGCGATGTCCTGCAGGTAGGCCTTCCGTGCGGCATTGTCGTCCTGGAAGCGGAAGTAGGCGTCGGACTGCGTGATCCGGACGACGTTGGATCCGTCGATCACTTCGCCGTCGCCCATCGTGATGGGTCCGACGGCGTCGAGGATGTAACCGAGGGCGACCGGGTCGGTGGCCAACGCGCCGTCGAGACGCTCGCCTGTTTCCTGCTCCCACATCGACTGCCAGATCCGACCCGCGTACGGAAAGTGCGGACTGACGTTGCTGTTCTGCCAGTTCTGGGTGGGCTGAAAGCGGCTCTCGTAGAAGTCGAAGAAGTCCGGGCCGAGATCGATGGGGTCGTACGGAATCCGAAGCTCGGCATTGCTGGCCAGCGAGTCGACCGCGACCTTCCCGTCCACGGCGCGCACGATGCCGAATCCGCCTATCAATCCGCCTGTTCCGCGGGATTCCGACAGTGTCTGGAAGGCGAGAAAGTAATTGCGCGGGCCGTCCGCCCCGAGCATCGCCGGAAGAACCTCGGCCGCGATGTTCGTGTTCGTCAGCAGGGACGTCAGCTCGTGCGTCTGATCCTGCAACCGAGTTCGCGCCTCACCGACCCGATCGACGAATGTCGGTTCCTCGATTGCCTCGGCCTGGGCATCGAGTACCTCCGCTGCAGCCGCCGCCCGAGACAGCGCAGGCGAGGCGTCGCGCAGGGCGGCGATGTCGATGGAACCGTCGGGCCCACGCAGCCGACTCGGATCGAGGGTGGTGCCCACCTCCACCGAGGGTGTCAGCACATCCACGCTCAACCCGTTGACGACGTCGGTGATCTGCGAGACGACGTCCAGCGGTTGGCCCACGTACGGAATTGCGGCGGCCGCCGTCCAGATCAACGAATCGGTGGCGTCCTTCGCCTGGGTCGAGGTACGCACCGCGTCGGACACGGAGGTGTCGGCCTTCTGCGTATCCCCGGTCAATAGTGCACTTTTTGCCGCCTGGGCATGCTCGCGGGCCTGATCGAGGGAGGTGTATGCGGCATTGGCAGTGTAAGCGAGCCAGGCACCGAGTCCGAGCGCCACGACGACGAACACACCGAAACCGAGCAGGATGCGTCGACCGGAGTTCTTCTTCCCGGCTCGTCGATGCCTACTGCGACCGCGAGGGCCGTCACCGTCCAGGTTGTCGCTGTCGTAGCCCATGGCGTGGTGCGGGCCCCTTTCGCTCCGGCCAAGAGTACAAACGGTGCCGTCGCAGCGCGACACGACTCTGTCGGAGCAGGCTGCGCCGGCGTCGCACCGGCGCAGCCCTCGAACGTCAGGAACCGAGGAATGCGCTCACTGCGGTGCTGCCGCTCTCGGCGCTTCCGCTGCCGATGAGCCCGAGGATGACGTCGACGATGATCTTGGCGATGAATGCGTCCATAACTACTCCTGTTGTGAAGTACCCCCGACGGGATACAGACGGACCTACGAGCGTTGCGACCGTTTGTGACCGGCCACAACGAATCGAAAGGTAGCAGCTGGATCTGTCCAAACGGTGGCGCTGTGGGCGCCGCCACAGTCCCAAGCATTGTTTGTACAAATTTCTGATTTTGTACACATCCTGACAAATTCCGTGTATTGTCCAATCTACAGTGATCGGCCTTACACGAGGAGTAACGATGACCGCATCGAATGTCGACGATCAGGCGCAGGCGCCGGTCGCCGAGTGGCACGACCGAAAGCGATACCTCTGGCTGATGGGTTTGATCCCACCCACGGCGGTCTTCCTGGCCACCGGCCTGGTGTGGGCCTTCAACCAGCTCGGCTGGACCGCCGTGTCGCCGGTCTGGTGGTGGATCGGCGCGCTGCTGGTCTACGGACTGCTTCCGATCCTCGATCGCTTCTTCGGTCCCGACGGTGACAACCCACCCGACGAGGTGATGAAGGCGCTGGAGGAGGACAAGTACTACCGCTACTGCACCTACGCCTACATTCCTTTCCAGCTCGCCAGTCTGGTGTTCGCCTGCTACCTGTGGTCAGCGAACAACCTGTCGTGGCTCGGCATCGACGGTGGACTCGGCCTGATCTCGAAGATCGGCCTGGCCATCAGCATCGGCGTAATGGGCGGAGTCGGTATCAACACCGCGCACGAGCTCGGCCACAAGAAGGACAGCCTCGAGCGTTGGTTATCGAAAATCACTCTGGCACAGACGTTCTACGGCCACTTCTACATCGAGCACAATCGCGGCCACCACGTTCGCGTCGCCACTCCCGAGGATCCGGCGAGCTCGAAGTTCGGCGAGAGCTTCTGGGCCTTCCTTCCTCGAAGCGTGTGGGGCAGCCTGAAGTCGTCCTGGGAGCTGGAGAAGACGCGCATGGAGCGACTGGGCAAGAGCACGTGGAGCATTCAGAACGACGTGCTCAACGCATGGCTGATGTCGGTGGTTCTGTACGGGGTCCTGATCGCGGTGTTCGGTCCGATCGTATTGCCGTTCTTGATCATTCAGGCCATCTACGGATTCTCACTGCTGGAGACGGTCAACTACCTCGAGCACTACGGCCTCCAGCGTCAGAAGAAGGAGAACGGCCGCTACGAGCGCTGCACTCCCGAGCACAGCTGGAACTCCGATCACATCGTGACCAACATCTTTCTGTACCACCTTCAGCGCCACAGCGACCACCACGCCAATCCCACCCGCCGATACCAGACTCTGCGCAGCATGGACGGGGCACCCAATCTGCCGAGCGGCTACGCGAGCATGATCTCACTGGCCTACTTCCCACCGGTGTGGCGAAAGGTGATGGACCACCGCGTTCTCGACCACTACGACGGTGACATCACGAAGGTCAACATTGCGCCGTCCAAGCGGGAGAAGATCCTCGCCGCGCACGGAGCGAAGTGATGGCCGCGTTCGAGTGCCCGGTGTGCGAGTTCGTCTACGACGAGACCAACGGTGCTCCGCGAGAGGGTTTTCCGGCGGGAACACCGTGGGCGGACGTACCCGACGAATGGCCGTGCCCCGATTGCGGAGTGCGCGAGAAAATCGACTTCAGGAGTAAGGCATGAAGCTCTACCGCTGCGTTCAGTGTGGATTCGAGTACGACGAGGAACTGGGCTGGCCCGAGGACGGCATCGAGCCGGGCACGCGCTGGGACGACATTCCCGACGACTGGTCGTGCCCCGACTGCGGCGCGGCCAAGGCCGATTTCGAGATGGTCGAGGTAGAGCGCGGGTGACTACTGGGCAACCCGCCGAGGTCGTGATCGTCGGCACCGGTGCCACCGGGTACACCGCCGCCAAAGTGCTACGGGCCGAGGGCTTCACGGGTTCCATCACGCTGATCGGGAGCGAGCAGGAGCCCACCTACCGTCGTCCGGCGGTGTCCAAGGAGCTGCTGATGGGCACCAAGTCGGTCGATCAGGTCCGGTTGGGTGCAGCCATCGAGGACGTGGACGTCCGCACGGGCGTCACCGCTGTCGCCGTCACCGACTCGGCCGTCGAGCTCGATCAGGGCGATCCGATCCCGTACGACGCCGTGCTGTTGGCAACGGGTTCTCGGGCTCGGCAACTCGATTTCCCGGGTCACGTGTTCACGCTCCGCAGCGCCGCCGATGTCGCACCGCTGCATGCCGACATCCTCCGCACCGGGTCGCTGTTGGTGATCGGCGGCGGATTGATCGGGTGTGAGGCGGCCGCAGCAGCCCGGTCACTCGGTGCCGACGTGACGGTGCTCGAAGCGGCATCGGCTCCGCTGAGCCGCATCGCGCCGCCGGAGATATCGCAGATGTACCGAGACCTTCACGCGGACAACGGTATAGCGATGCACACTGACGTCACGGTGACGAGTCTCGACGAGCAGGACGACGGCACCCTCCGTGCCACAGCTCAGGACGGACGCTCATGGTCGGCCGGCACCGTCCTGGTGTCGGCCGGTTCTGTCCCCAACGTCGAGCTCGGGGTGGACATGGGCCTCGAGACCGCGTCGGGAATCCTGGTCGACGCGGCTATGCGGACATCCAGGCCGAACGTCTACGCGGCGGGCGACGTCGCCGAGGTTCCCAACACCATTCTCGGCGGCACCTATCGGAGTGAGCACTGGAACGGTGCCGTCGATCAGGCGACCCGGGCGGCACGGTCCATACTCGGTCTCGACGTCGGCAGCCTCGACGTGCCGTGGGGCTGGTCGACTCAGCACGGGCTCAACCTGCAGTTCGCGGGGTGGACCGGTGCCGAGGACGAGTACGTCGTGGTTCGCGGCTCCATCGAAGATCGCCGCTTCACCGCCTGTGCGCTGCGCGGGGACACGCTCGTCGGGGCCATAGGCGTCGGCTACCCCAAGGACATCCGACAGATCAGATCCCTCATCGCGAGCGCAGACCCCATCGATCGGGAACTCCTCGGAGAAGATTGGCTGGATCGGCCCCATGCGGTCGTTCGATAGAGTCGTGTTCATGCCCGCAGCCGAACAGACGTCGACCCCCGGTCGATACCGTGAAGCCGCGTCCACTCTCGCGCGCGATACCGCGCTCGACGCGTTGCGAGAGCTGCTGAACGAGCGCAACTGGCGCAACGTCACGATGAGCCACATCGCCAAGGCGGCAGGGCTGAGCAGGCAGAGCCTGTACAACGAGTTCGGCTCACGACGCGGCGTCGCGCAGGGGTACGCCATCAGATTGACGGACCTCTTCGTGGCCATGTGCGAAACGGCTCTGTATCAGCACGAGAACGACGCGTCGGCCGCTCTGCGGCAGGGCTTCTCGTCGTTCTTCGAGCTGAGCGGCCTGGATCCGCTCGTCCGGTCGCTGCACAGCGGCGACGCACCGGAAGATCTTCTGCGCCTGATCACCACCGACAGCGAAGTGCTCATCGAGCGGGCGGGTGAGCGTCTGTCCGAGACCTTCCAGCGCGGATGGGTGGGCGCGAGCCCACGACACGCCGACGTGGTCAGCAAAGCCATCGTCCGATTGGCCCTGAGCTACATCCCCGAACCGCCCGAGGACATCGCTGCAGCGGCCGACGATCTGGCGCTGCTGCTGACCCCGTTCGTCGATTCGATCACCGCCGACAACTGACCTCGACGTCCAGAGTTCGACCTCGCCCAGTACGCCGATCTCGCCCCCGCCCCGCTCCCGCCCCCTGACCTGCTTCGGCCCCCTGACGCTCAATGTCAAGCTGTCTGGAGTCGGTTGTTGTTGATTCCGACTGTTGCGGGCGGTTGTGGTGTGCAGGGGCGGCGGCGGAACCGTTCGGGGTGTCGGTCGTAATAGGCCTGGTGAGCTCGGTCTCGGTCGGTCCACAGGTTTCGCCAGTTCCCGGAATGGACGTCCGCTGGTGAGAACAGGGCGATGCCGGAATGTTTGTGGTCGGTGTTGTACCAGTGGACGTAGTCGGTGAGGTGCCCGCGGGCGGCATCGATGTCGGAGAAGATCCCCGGGTAGTTCGGCCGGTATTTCATGGTCCGGAACTCGGACTCGGAGAACGGATTGTCGTTACTGACATAAGGCCGGTTGTGGGTGAGCTCGACACCGTGCGCGGTCAAACAGTTCCTGAGGGTGTTCGAGCGCATCGCTGCACCGGAGTCTGCGTGAACGAATGATGGTGCGCCGTAACGCTGTATGGCTGTCTCGAACATCTCCGCGGCGAGGTGGTCGCTCTCTCGTTCCTCCACACGCCACCCCGCGATCAGGCGGGAGTGGATGTCGATGATCGAGTACGCCTTGAACGAGGCACCGCGCCACGGGGAGTGCAGATCGGTGATGTCCCAACTCCACACCTGACCAGGTGCGGTAGCGGTGTGCACGGGCATCGGGCGCGGGGTTCGGGTGCTCTTCTTGGTCGGTGTCTTCGGGCGGTTGCGTTGGTCGAGGACCGCTGCTGCGATACGCCACCACGAGCGACGGGATGCGATCATCGACCCGTTGTCCCAGGCGGTGGCGAAGGAGTGATCGACCGAGTTGCCGGCTTGCCATCCAGTGTCGATCAACGCTTCGACCCGGGTGCGATCGGTGGTGTCGATTCTGCTCGGATACTTCCGATCTCGTTGGTGCACAGGGTGTTCGGTCTTGACCCTGGGGTTGCGGCGGTAGTGCCACGTCGAGCGGGACAACCCGACCAACGTCAATGCTCGACGCACCGATCCGGTCAGTGGGGCCAGTTCGTCGACGAGGGTGTTCTCGGCGCTCAGGAATCGGTGGGATCGGGTGTCGGTCGGGTGTCGTCGGGCTCGGGCACGTTCAGTGTGTGCAAGAGCCCGATAGCTTTTCCCAGCAGCTCGTTGGTCTCCTTGAGCTCACGGATCTGAGCGTCACGTTGGGCGAGTTCCTCGGCGTGGCGCGCCGTCTCGATGGCTCGCCGTTCGACCATTCCCTGCCGGCCCTTCGGTTGCGAGTTCATCGGTTCAGTCTGACGCGGAACCAGCCCGCGGTCCACGTCGCCGTCGAACACCGCCGTCCGCCAGCGCGTCATCATGCCCCTCGAGACGGACGGATGCGCCGCCATCCATGGCCCATGCTGGCCATACGGCAACCGGCAGTACTCGAACACCATCTCCCGAATCTGCTCCCCTGTGAACTCAGCACTCAACATGCAGTAACCCTCCATAGCTTCTCGAATGACTCACCAGAAGCTTGGCAAAGAGGGTGACCTGGCAAATGCGCGCGCGTTTGCCAGGTGCGCGCGATCTAGGCCCGAATCGGATGCGAAATCGAACGCGTGTGACGAATGCGCGCGCGTTTGCTGAGACACGGCCGCGTCAGTCGGACTGAACACGACTCCGCGGCGGCCCGGCAGGCCCGCTTCTTCCGCCCTCGTGCAGAGCGACCACAGACCACCCTGCGCCCACCATGGACAGGACCAATACAGCTCCAATTGCGATCATGTGACCAGAATGGACTGCTTTTACTCCAAATAGTGCAGTCCAGTGTGCGAGAGTGGCATGCATGGACTCGTTCGACGCCTCCGCCATCACGGCCCCGGATCTGGCCGCCCGGATCGACCCATCGACGTTGCGGAACCGATCCGGTGGTCCGCTCTACCTCGAGATCGCCGACGAGTTGCGGCGACTGATCGAGAACGGTGAGGTGTCGGCGCAGACGCGTCTGCCTGCCGAGCGGGCGTTGTCGATCAGCTTGGACGTCAGTCGGGTGACGGTCGCATCGGCGTACCGGCATCTGCGCGAGGGTGGGTGGATCAGCGCCCAGCGAGGTTCGGGTACCTACGTCTCGCCGACGGGGTCTTTGCCGTCCTGGGGTTCACTGGCCGGCGACCGAGAGACTGCGAATCTGGAATTCGTCAACGCCTCCCCGTCGGCATCGCCGCTGTTGTCCGACGCGTACGGTGTTGCGGCAGAGAAGATTCGAGACCGTTTCACCTTGGGCGGGTACGCTCCGTCCGGTCTGTTCGAGCTCCGAGAGTCCATCGCCGCGTACTACCGAGGGCGCGGAGTGCCGACCACCGCCGACAACATCCTCGTCACCTCCGGTGCCACCGACGCCATCCACGCTGTGTTGGCGACGTTCACCGAGCCCGGGGCCCGCGTATTGGTGGAGCACCCGACGTATCCGGGCGTCGTCGAACTCGTCCACTCCCTCGGCGGTCGTTGCATCCCGGTGCCCATCGATCCGGACAACACCGACGAGTTCGTGGCTGCGGCAGACAGGTCCGCGCGGCAGAGTGCACCGACGTTGGCGTATTTCATGCCCGACTTCTCCAATCCGTCGGGTGCGCGACTCCCCCTGAACACCCGCCGACAGCTGTCCGCCACAATGCACCGCCACGGCGTACTGACCATCGTCGACGAGGTGGCAGCCGATCTGTGTCTCGACGGTTCACCGGATATCGAACCCTTCGGAGCCGCCACTCCGGACGTGGCGACGGTGACCGTCGGGTCGACGAGCAAGACGGTGTGGGGCGGGTTGCGAGTCGGGTGGGTTCGCGCCGAAGCCGGTCTGTTGGCGCGGGTCTCCGCAACCTATGCGCGACGCCAGCTTTCGGTCTCGATCATCGATCAACTGGCGGCCATCGAGTTGTTGGGTAAATACGACGAGGTACGGCGAGTCCGCGCGGAGGCGTCGAGAACGGCCCGCGATCACACCGTCGCATTGCTGCGTGATCATCTGCCGGGCTGGCACTTTCGAGTTCCCGACGGCGGTCTGGCACTGTGGTGTTCCCTACCCGACGGCATGCGATCCAGCCATCTCGTTGCCGACGCCCAGTCGCAGGGACTACTGCTGGCCCCCGGACTGAGATTCGGTACGGGGTACGCCTTCGACGATCGTCAGCGCATTCCGTTCACCCGGTCACTGTCCGACATCACCTCGGCGGTCAAGATCCTCACTCGCCTGTCGTCGGAGAACACCCCGACGCCGGCCGCCGCGTCGAGCACGCCCGCTGCGGTGGTGTGAGCCCCGACGGCCATCGCAAACGCGCGCGTTCGCGAGACGCTCGCGAATTGGTCACCTGGTCAATGGCGGAATCGCGCGCACCTGACGAATGCGCACGCGTTTGCGATGTCCCAGGGCCGGCAGCACTCAGAGCCGGAGGGACTGGACGATTGCCGTGACGCGCCGCTCGCGAGTGTCGTCGCGTTTCGCGTCGGCGACGGACCTTGCGTGTTCCTTTCGCGTCGACGGTGCCAGCGCATCGAACGCTGCTCGGAGAGTCGGATCCGCGTCCAAGGCTGTCGCCAGCGCCGGCGGAACCTCGATCACCTGCGGTTGGTCGTCCAGCTCGATCGTCACGTCGACGGTGTCGCCGGCCTCGACGCCGAGTGTGGCGCGAACGCTCTTGTTGAGTCCGAGCAAATTCTCGCCACCCATTCGGCCGATGCGTCCGCGCACCGTCTGACCACCGATCGTGAACCGAACTGGTGGCGTTTTGGTGGAACCGAGGGACGCGACCTGCTCGTCAGTGAGCACAATGGCCGCCGCCGGGCCCCGCGATTCGAGGACCGTGGACATCCGCAGAGCCGTTGCTGCCATGCGGACAGGCTATCGGTCACAGGTGCGCTCAGTGTCCACAATTCGCGTCGAGACGCGGGATTCCGTCATCGGCTCCGAATAGTGGACAGTCAGCGCACCTGGCCGACAGTAATCAGGCTTCGGCTTCCACGATTCGCTTGATTGCGGCCAGGGTGCGAGGGATGCCGTCGAGTGCCGCCTGGCTACGGGTGTCGATCTCCTTCTGCGCGTCCTCGCCGAACTTGCTGTGGAAGAAGGCGATGCCGTCGGGCAGGAAGTTCCAGTTCTCGGTCAGTCGTGTTCCGCCATCCACGGTTTCGAGGGTATAGCCCCAGCGAACGAAGTTGTCGCCCACCACCCAGGCGAACTCGCGACCTGGTTCGGCTGCGGCGACGGTCGACACGGTCTCCCACGTGCGACCCGGCACCACGTTGCGGCCGGTGAAGGTCGATCCGACGCCACCGCCGTCGGCCTCGTTCCACCAGCACTCCTGGCAGATCGGGCTCCATTCGCCTGTTCGGGTGATGTCGGAGACAACGGCGTACACGTCGTCGACCGACGCAGCGACGACGACGGATTCGGAGAACTCGAGTGCAGTCATCTCTCCATTGTCCATCTGGCACCCGCGAAGCTGTGAGCAGACCCGCTGCCCACAGCAGAACTATTGGCATGCAATCGAATTGGGAATCACACTCGAACCATGAGCGAAACGCCACGAATGTTCCCACCCGAACTCCGCAACCAACTCCTGCGTCATCGTGTCCTGGTGCTCGACGGCCCCCTCGACGACGACAACGGCACGGTCCTCACCACCCATTTGTTGACATTGGCCGCCGACAACTCCTCGGCCGACATCGCTCTGTGGATTCACTCCCCCGGCGGATCGGTTCCCGCGATGCTCGCGATCCGCGATGTGATGCGGCTGGTGCCGTGTCACGTGTCGACGCTTGCACTCGGGTTGGCCTGCAGCGCCGGTCAATTCCTGTTGTCCTCCGGTACGCGCGGCAAGCGGTATGCCCTGCCGCATTCGCGAATACTGATGCATCAGGGATCGGCCGGCATCGGTGGGTCGGCCGTCGAAGTGGAAGTACAGGCCAACGATCTGCGTCATACCCGAGATACGGTGCTCGGGCTCATTGCCGACGACACCGGGCAGACACGCGAGCAGATCTTCGACGACTCTCTGCACGACCGTTGGTTCACCGCGGAAGCAGCCCGCCAATACGGGTTCGTCGACGCGATTGTCGACTCGTTCGATCAGGTCATGCCCGCGCGACGGGCGTCGTTCGGAATGGAGTTGGCCCGATGAGCACGTACACCATTCCCAATGTCATCACCCGAGATTCGCGCGGAGAACGCGTCGTCGACGTCTATTCGCATCTGCTCAGTGAGCGCATCGTCTATCTCGGTACCGGTATCGACGCAGGGGTCGCGAATGCGATGATTGCGCAGCTTCTGCATCTGGAGGCCGATTCCCCCGACCAGGAAATCTCGATGTACATCAACTGCGAGGGCGGTGACACCGCTGCCATGCTCGCGATCTACGACACGATGCAATTCATCGGATCACCCATTGCCACAACATGTGTGGGCCGAGCGGTAGCAGCCGGCGCAGTACTACTCGCTGCCGGCGCACCGGGACGACGCTCTGCGCTGACCCACAGCCGGGTGGTGTTGCATCAGCCTGCGGCGCAGGGACGCGGCACCATCCCGGACCTCATTTTGGCCGCTGACGAAGTCGTCCGAGTGCGAGCCGAGATGGAGGCAATTCTGGCGGCACACACCGGACGCGACGTGGACACGCTTCGACACGACACCGACCGAGATCTGGTGTTGACGGCACCGGCTGCTCTCGAATACGGCGTCGTCGATCAGGTTCTCGAGGGGCGTCAGGCAGCCATCAACGTCGCGTCGCCGCGCGAGAGGTCGTGATACGCGAGGCGTGAGATTTCGGCCATCGACGTACCCAATGCGCCGACGACGGCCGCGAGGATTTCGCTCGACGGATCCTTGCGGCCGCGTTCGAGCTCCGACAAGTATTGCGGCGCAATACCTGCGCGTGCGGCGGTGTCGGCGAGGGTATCTCCGCGGGCGTGTCTGCGTTCGCGTAGTCGTCTGCCGACCACCTCGCGCCACAGGGGTTCCACCGCGCGCGCTGCTCGACGCTCATCGATTCGTATGACCTGGCCCATGATCGGAGCCTAGGCCCCTGTCCGTGATGGGTCACAGATTCTGCTCAGAGCAGAGAGCTCGGTTTCACGAATGTCCTCGCATAGCGTTTCTGCCAGGGCGTCTCGACAGCGCGGTGCGAGTAATTGCTACGGACATAGTCGATTGCAACATTTCCCGGCATACCGTCGAGTGCAACCAGGCAGGCCAGTGCGGTGCCCGTTCGCCCCGCACCGCCGGTACACGCAATCTCGACTCTCTCGGTTGCGCAGCGGCGCAATACATCTCGTAGTCCGACCTCGAGCTCATTCGAGTCGGACGGCAGCCAGAAATCGGTCCAGCGAACCCATCGACTGTCCCACGCGAACTCGCCCGGATCCGTGCCCTGCAGGTAGACACCGAAGTCCGGCAACGGACCGTCAGGCATCGAATCACGCAAGGCACGTCCACGAACGAGACTGCCCGACGGCAACCGAAGCACGCCCGGACTGTGTAAGTCCCACATTCGAGGCGTCCTTTCCTTGTCGTTCGCGACACCTGTTTCTGCCCAGCACCGATATTGTGCCCCCATGCGCTCAGTTGTTCTTGCCTTCGCCGCACTGGGGTTCACGGTGGGTCTGCTTGCGTCCGTGTCGGGATGGGCCGACACCCTGTACGTGGAACCCGGCCAGAGGAGCCGAGCCTACGCAACCACCGCCGATGTTGCCCTGCAGGTTCGAGTCGGCCTCTTCCTCGAGTGGTGGACAAAAGTGCAACCCATAATCGGTGCCGTTGTCGGTGCCGCCGTCGGATTCACGCTCCACTGCAGAGGCTTTCGCCTTTTGCGCGTCGGAGAGACATGACGGCTCTACTCGACACCAGGCTTGGTCCACTCGATTGTGTGTCGAAACCCTACGCGGTGTCGCATCTTCGCACCCGGTAGCCACTTTTCGGCCATGTCTCCGATCTCGTCGAAGCTCAGCACCGGATCCTTGACCGGGAACGGTGGCGGCGGTGCTGTCACCGGACTCGGCCACGGGTGGCGCAGAAATCCGATCAGGGGGTTGGTCACGATGGAGACTGAATCCCACATCAGATCTCGTACGCTTCGCGGTGGCGCAAGCCCGACGATGAGCACTCGCCCGCCCGGCGTAAGAATCCGCCCGACATGACGCAAGGCGTCGTCGATGTCAAGGTGATGCAGGACGGCGACCATGGTCACGAGATCGATCGAATCGTCTGCCCACGAATCCAGTTGACGATCCGTGATCGATACGTTGTCGACGTCGTTAGACGTGGCCTCTGCGATTCGGCGCATGTCCGCATCGGCATCGACCCCGACGACGTGTTCGAAATGAGGAGCCAAGGTGCGCACCAGGCCACCCCGTCCACAGCCCATGTCGAGCGCACGGCCACGCCGGTCCGGCAGATTCGCCAGAATCCAACTGTGGAAGTAGTCGTTGTGACTCCATGGGTGTCGCTCGTTCAGCTCACGAAGCCACTGGGCCCCTCGGCCTCCGATGAGGGACGTTCCCATTCGTCTCAGCACCACGGAACTCAGTATCCACGAGACGCACCTCGGACGGCTCGACGAACGATGTCAGCGAGTCAGCTGCACGATCCTGGGCTTTTCGGAAGTTCTCGGACGAGCATTCCTAGCCACGCATCCAACGCTTCAGCGGTGACCGACGGTGCTTCGAGCGGAGTCAGATGACCCACACCAGGAACAGTGATCACAGACGATTCCACCGGCAGCAATTGCCGCAGTCGAAACGCCTGTTCGACGGGAATCCAGGGGTCCTGTTCGCCCCATCCGATCGAGGTGTTGCAGCGGACTCGGGGAAGGGCATCGACGATGGGCCGCGTGTGGTCGGGGCGCAGTTCGGCGATCTGTCGGTAGAACGCAGGCTGGCCCTCGTCGGATATCCAGGGTTCGGTCAACATCGCCACGATGTCTGCGTCCAGCCGCTGATGTGCCGCTCCCGCAATGTATTCGGTAACCAGTGCCGAGTGCAGGCGTGCAGGCAACGCAGCGAAGACCTCGGCGTTGTCGGCGACGAGTCGGAAGAACTCGGATCCCCAGGGCTCGAGGGTCACCACGTCCCACAGGTAAAGGCCGCCGAAATCGCAGCCGTGAAATAGATGGGCTCCCAGGGCGGCTGCACCGCCGATGTCGTGAGCGACGACGAAGGGCCGAGTCAGCTGCCAGTGGTCGAGCAACAGCGCGAAGCGCAGCATCTGGGTGGGCAGGTCGGTCCGGACATCGGATCCCTGTGCAGACTGGCCGTATCCGGGCATGTCCCAGAGATAGACGCGATGCCCAGTGCTGAGGTGGCGCGCGGCCTGCGCCCAGACCTGAGCCGACCACGGGGTTCCATGGCAGAACACCACATCAGCGGACGGTTCCGCTCTGTCGGGTGTCATCTCGTAGGTCGCCACCCTATCGCCGCCCACGGACACGAAGATGGGCTCTGGTAGATCGAATCTGTCGATCGTCATGGGGTGAACGTAATAGTTCAGGTCGACCTGAAGTCAATGTGAGACCATCGGCAAGTGAAGATCGGAGAGGCTGCGCGCGAACTCGAAGTTCCGACGCACGTCCTCAGACATTGGGAGGACGTCGGTGTGGTTGTGCCCGAACGCCTCTCGTCGGGTCACCGCGATTACAGCGAGGAACACCTGCGTCGACTGCGGGTGCTGAGGGCCTGTCAGGACGTGGGAATCAGCTTGTCCGACATCCGCCTGATACTTCATCGAGACGAGCCCGAACGAACCGAAGTCATCGCAGACCATCTGGCCCGAGTCCGACGGCAGCAAGCTCGACTCGCCAGTGCCGAGCGCTTTCTCGCGCACGTCGTCGCGTGCACACACGATCTGCTCACCCGATGCGCGCAGTGCAGCGAGTACTCCGCTACGCAGGCTGGGCCGACTTCCCAAGAAGTACGCTGAGTTTGCAGAGGCTCTCGCCACCCTCATTCAGGCGCGGACGAGTGCAGCGAGTTCACGAAGGTACGTTCCCGGCGTAATTCCGGCGACGCCCCGAAAGTCGTTGATCATGTGAGCTTGATCGACGTAGCCCAGGTCGGCAGCAATACGGGCAGCATCGGCTGCGGGGAGCGACAAACGTTGCAACACTGCTTGTAGTCGAACCCGTCGGGCGACTGCTTTTGGGCCCATCCCGAGTGACGATCGCAGCGCCCTCTGCACGGCACGTTCACTGACCCCAAGCATTCCTGCCACCGATTGCCCGGGTTTTCTGCCGATGCCCCGAGATAGAGCATCGACTGCGGCGTTTGCGAGAAGGTGTTCGGCAGTCGGTGGTCGTTTCTCCAGCATCTCAGTGATGACCGAATCTGCGCGTAGAGCATGGTCGGCAGCCGAATCTGGCCCGGAGACGCTATTGAGCATGTCGAAGAGTAGTTGGTCGGTCTCTTCGTTGATCGGTTGCGCCGCCGAAAGTCTCGTGGGATCGAGGTCGGACACGACCGCCAGTCCAGCTGGACGCAGTCGGACGGCGAACACGAAGCCTCGACCTCCGATCGTCCGGGACCACGCCCTGCGTTGAACATTGGTGATCATGAACGGCGCAGGCACTGTACCGGTCTCGATACTGACCGTGACTGCCGGAAATTCGAGGACTCGCTGTTCGACGGTTTCGTCCGCAGACAATTCCCATCGCACGCTCCAGTACGCGTCGACAACATCTCGAACCTCTGCAGCCGGTTCGTGCCAGGTTGCGTCGAAGCGACGGAGAAGCGCAGGAGCCATCACGCCGGAGCGTTCGTGAACGTCGATGGGCTTGGACGCGACCTGCCTTTCTTCCATGTCGCAATTCTGCAATACACCGAGCCTCGGGTCTCGAGACGATCACGCTATGACCACCACTTCTTGGACCGATGTCGACCGAGTGACTCAACCGGGCCGAAGGGGAGTGTCGTGAACTGGTTGGGAGTAGCCGGGGCAGCGGTTGTGTACTACGCACTCGGCGCGCTGTGGTTCGGCCCCTTGTTCGGGCGCACATGGGATCGCTCGATCGGGCGTGATCGGGCGCAGACAGGAGGCCGATTCCCGTTGTCCTACTACGTGGTTCCGCTCTGCTGCTCGGCGGCGACAACCATCGTGATCGCTCTCGTTCTCGACGCCATCAACGCGGATGCCGTGGTATCCGGGGTGCTCGTTGGACTGGGTGTCGGGTTGGCCTCCGCTGCAGCATCATTGACCAACGCGCTGACGCCCCACACTCCACAACCATTCGTGTTCGGAGCTGTCACCGCGAGCTACCACCTCACGGGAGCGACAGTAGCGGGTGCGGTCCTCGGAGTCGTCTAGGACGACGCGCGCGGCCGTCCGTGGCGCGAAGCCGGGCGGATCGACCTGACGTCGGACTTCGTCGAGGCCCAATTGGACGCGTACATCCCTGTTGATGGACGCACGAGGTCACTGACCTTCCAGTAGCTCTGCGAGTCTTTTCAAGTCGTCGGCGACCATGCCGAGATCGCGCTCGAATTCGTCGTCGCTCAGTTCGATTTGTCGGACCGTGAACAGAATTTCCGCCCCATTTGGATGACTCAGCACTCTTACGGGGTTGTTCACGACGGTCCCCGACGGCAGTGTCACGTCATGATCGAGGACGCCGAGGTCGTTGTGCGGCACGAAGCGTACTGTCACCTGTCCCATCGGCGAATCTACGAGAAGCCGATCACCGTCGATGGTCACCGGGCTGTGCGCCAGTCCTGCCGCCCATTTGGGCAAGTTCGCAGGATTCGCGGCGAACTCGTACACCTCGTCGGGTGTACGCCTGATAACTCGAGCCACATGTCTACTTGCCACAAAGGGTTCTCGGTTCATAGCAGCGACCCTACGTAAGACGGGCCGCGACGTTCTTCCAGAAATCGGACCGGTGTCAACGTGGTGAGTGCACGTACCTCGTCACACATGTGCGCCTGACTCGCAAAGCCTGCGGCATACGAGAGCGACGCCAGGTCGGGAACGGTGGCAGCAACGTCGACGAGCCGCCCGACGCGAATGACCCGGGCGAGGGTTTTCGGGCCGTAGCCGACCTCGTCGACAAACCTCCGATGCAGCTGCCGAACACCGACTCCCAAGCCGACGGCGAGATCACCGACTTTGATACCCGGCGACGCCTCGAGCACCTGCACAGCGGCCAGGACCAGCCCGTCCTCCGCAGGCCTCATGGCCCGAACGGTGAGGTCGGCGAGCATCTTTCGCCGCGCTGGCATCGCACCGTTCGGATCGTGGCCCGTAAGGACATGGGCAGCCTCCAACCAGGACGCTCCCAGCGCTGCGACATACGGTTGCTGATCACACAATTCACCGACTGGAATCGCACTGACCCTTCGAGCTGCGGACGGAGCGAGACGCACACCGACCATCTCCAGCGGACCGAGGGTGACGGCTCGTCGAGCTGCGGTATCCGGGCCCGCCGCCTCGAGTCGTCCATCGGAGAACCAGATCAGATCCACACATCCGTCGGGAACGGTCAACGGCCGGTCCCCCGGATGGGATCGACGCTCCCAGGTGCACCGAATCCCGTCGACGGGCGAGGGAAATTCGGCGTAGGTCCTTTCCGGCGGCAGCATGGAAGGAATTCTCCTCGATCGGGGCCAGATCCTCCGTCGAACCGGGATCGAACACCGTGGTCACCGCTGAAAATCGGGCAGAGCCCTCCCTGGCATCCACCATCCGATCTTGAACGTGTTCAAAAACAGGTCTATGTTCGAATTTGAACACGTTCAGAATTGAGGTGAATCGATGGCTCGCACGTCCGAGACTCGCGACAAGGTGGTCGAGGTAGCTCTACGCCTCTTTCGTGAGGAAGGGTTCCAGGCGACCACGATGCGTCGCATCGCCGACGAAGCGGGCGTCTCGCTCGGGAATGCCTACTACTACTTCGCCGGCAAGGACGAACTCGTCAACGAGTTGTACACGGTGATCCAGCGCGATCACCGCGAGCGTGCACTCCGCGTCCTCGTCGACGGCGGATCACTGTCCGAAAACCTTGCTGCCGTCTTGCATTCCGGCCTGGACGTGATGGAGCCGTATCACGCCTTCGGTGGATCGTTCCTACAGTTGGCGTTGCCCACCCGGTCCAGTTCCAGTCCGTTCTCGGAAGAATCGTCCGACGCCAGGTCCATGGCCATCGACCTCATGCGAACCACCTTGGAGACGTCGAAACAGAAGGTTCCCGGTTCTCTGAAAGACGTTCTTCCGCAGCTGCTCTGGATGATCTACATGGGTGTCACCCTCCATTGGGTCACCGACTCCTCGGACAACCAGGCACGCACCCGCATCCTGGTCGACGGGCTCGTACCGGTGGTGGCCAAAGCCGTACGCCTCGCTCGTCTCCCGGTGGCGCGGGGGTTGGTCACCGACGTGGCCGGCCTGTTGAAACGAATGACCTCTCCAGAAGGGTTGGACCAGTGACTGATTCACCATCGACTGTCGTCGTGTGCGGTGCCTCCGGCTACATCGGCCGGTACCTGCATCGCTCCTACGAAGATCGCGGCATTCGCGTCAGAACCGTCGGGCGCGGAACATCCAGTGATGCCACATGGTCCGACCATCGCGGCCTCGTCGACGTGCTCGACGGTTCCGATCTGGTCGTCAACCTCGCAGGCCGCTCGGTGAGCTGTCGCTACAACAAGGCGAACGCGGACGAGATCATGTCATCGCGCATCCAGACGACGGCCCAACTCGGGCGTGCCTTGGCTCAGGTCCAGAACCCACCCGAGTTGTGGGTCAACGCCAGTACGGGCACCATTTATCGCGATTCTCGCGACAGGCCGATGGACGAACAATCCGGCGACATCGGGTCGGGATTCTCCGTCGAGGTCGCCCGCGCCTGGGAGCGTGAGCTGTTCGACGCCGATGTGGCCATTCGCAAAGTGGCGCTGCGTATGTCGATAGTGCTGGGTGCAGGCGGCGGTGCGATCAACCCGATCATCGACCTGGCCCGAGTCGGACTCGGCGGCACGATGGGCGACGGCGGCCAGATGTTCAGTTGGGTGCACGTCGCCGATGTCGGACGCATCCTCGATCACCTCTACGACAACACAGGCATCTCCGGCCCGGTGAACTTAGCCACGCCGTTCCCGGTGACCAACGAGGAGCTGATGCAGAAGGTGAGGAGCACTCTGGGCCGAAGCCGCGGGTTGCCGACACCGGCATGGCTGCTTCAGTTCGGGGCACGAGTGATTCGCACGGAGGCGGAATTGGTCTTGAAAAGCCGTTGGGTGGATCCACAGGTGTTGACAGGCAGCGGTTTCGAGTTCCGATACCCCGACCTGCAGGAAGCGCTGACCGACATCGCATCCGAGACGCCCCGAGGGTTGCTCCCCGTCGCCCTCGGGTGACGGGGAGGTCCCGAACCTAGACGAGCGACGCCGACAGTCCTCCGTCCAGGATGTAGTGGCTTCCGGTGATCCACGACGCCCGGTCGGAGGCGAGGAACAACGTCACTTCCGCGATGTCCTCTGGCGTTCCCAGTCGTCCCTGCTTCGCGGCGACCAGGTCACCGAACGGAATCTGGGTCGCGGCTTCGAAGTCCGGGACCAGTCGGTCGACCATCGCAGTGTCGGCAAATCCGGGGCACACCGCATTCACCCGCACTCCCGATGCTCGCATTTCGAATGTGGCGACGCGGGTGACCTGGATGACTGCAGCCTTTGTAGCGCAATAGGATCCGAGCAGCGCGGTGCCGCCCACACCTTTTTCAGCGACCAATATCTGGCCGCCGCCGATATCCCCCGATCGGCCGTCGGGCATACACTGAGGTGACGACCACGCGCGGAAAGGACCCGGCACATGACCCAGACCGTTGATCCTCGCGCGCGTATCGAAGAGCGAGCCCGCAACAAGTTCGAGGCCAAGCGCACCGAACTGGCCGAGGCGACGCTGCACACGCTGGCCGAATTGGGTTACGCGCGCACGTCACTGCGGGAGATCGCGCAGAATTCCGAGTACTCACACGGCGTGCTGCACTACTACTTCACCGACAAACTCGACCTCATCACGCACGCCGTTCGCCAGTACGAGGCCATGTGTGTCACTCGCTACGACGAGGTGGTGGCCAACGCCGTCGACGCCACCGGCTTGTACGCGGACTTCGAGGAGAAGTACTTCGCCACTCTGGCCGAGGACGCCGGCATCCATCGACTCTGGTACGACCTGCGCAATCAAGCCCTGTTCGACGGCTCGTTCCGCAACGACGTGCTCGAGATCGAGGCGCGTCGCGAGGACATGATCTGGCGCGTGGTCGCTCGTTACTGCGAACTTCGCGGCTCCACTCCCGCACTCGACAACGCCTCGGCCTACATCCTCCTCGATGGCATCTTTCAGCGCGCTCTGCTGCATCACCTGGCCGACAACACAGCCGAGATCGCTGCCGCGCGTCGCCAACTGCTTGCTGCGTTCGCATTACTGGACTGCCCGACGCCTCAGTAGGTTCCCGGTCGAGTCCCCGTGTAGATGCCTGGAACCCGAAAGCGAAGGGGCGCTTCGTCGTATTCTTCGATGGCGCGTGCCGTCCACCCGACAATGCGGGCGAGTGCGAACAGCATCTCCGGTGTGTCGGACTCGAGCCCGTAGGCGAGGGTGAACGTGGCGAGAGCGAAATCCGAGTTCGGAAAGGTATCGAATCTGCTACTCACCTCCTCGATTATCGTGTCCGCTGCAGCGATCACTACGGGGTCCGCACCGTGAGCCGGGTCCCGAAGCAGTCGCAGTAGTTCCTCGGCACGCGGGTCTCGGTCGGTGTAGATGACGTGCCCGAAGCCGGGCACCCGCTCCCCGGACCTCAATTGTGTTGCGAGAGCGCCTATCGGATCGTCGATCGCCATCGTCAGGAACCGATACACGGGATCGGCAGCGGAGCCGTGCAGCGGGCCGTCGATGCATCCCAGACCCGCCGAGACTGCCGAATACAGATTGGCTCGGGTGCTCGCTGCCACCCGAACTCCGAGCGTCGACGCAGCAAGACCGTGGTCT
Organism: Rhodococcus sp. IEGM 1341; assembly: GCF_030056895.1. Lineage (NCBI taxonomy): Bacteria > Bacillati > Actinomycetota > Actinomycetes > Mycobacteriales > Nocardiaceae > Rhodococcus > Rhodococcus sp. IEGM 1341. Next base: position 302,547 of record NZ_JASHKV010000005.1, read on the forward strand.
GCCATCAGGACGAGCGCGGCCTGCAGCACCGCCAGACCGTTCGGATTCGAGGAGTCGGACTTGATTGCCGCCCAGACCGATTCGACAACCGAAAGCTCCGAGGAACCACCACCGAGTGCTGCTGCGACCGTCGCCAGCAGCTGCCCTGCCTCGCGGACGACGGATGTGGACCCGGTGTCGAATCGCATCGGTCGGTAGGTGGACGCGATGTCGACGGCGATGCGGATCCGATCGATGGACCGGCAATCCGGCGACACCAGCCTTGTCGCTTCTCTGCATCGTTGCACCACAACGGAGTCCGCGTGGAAGTGGACTTCGTCCAGCAATTCACCCGTCCAGACGAAGTGTGCAACCGACTCGAACGCACGCGAGCTGAGCGCCACCGCATCACGCCCCCGGTAGTACAGATGCCCGTCGTCGATCAGCGTGATCCGAGTTCGAATTCGTTCCACGGCACCGATATCGGTACGCCGAGCGGTGTCGCGTCCGGCGAGAGATTCCACCTCGTCTACGTCGAACACACTCCCCCGCACGCCGGTCAGTCGAGTGCTGGTCAGCAGACCGCGGCTGACGTACGCGTACACCGTTTCCGGCTTGACCCCCAGCCGTGCGGCAGCCTGCGCGGTGGTGAGCATGTTCCGACCGTCGGCGTGCGTCATGTCCGCCTTTCACATTGATTCGATCAACATTGACAATAATCAACGTTAGCGCGGATCGTAGGGGTTGACCAGCGCAAAGGAGTGCAGCCATGACCGTTCTCGATGCCCCACGGGGGCTCCACAACGTCGTTGTCACCACCACATCGATCGGAGATGTTCGCGGCGACGAAGGTTTCTATCACTACCGCCAGTACTCGGCGATCGACATCGCGCTGCACCTGACCTTCGAGGACGCATGGTTCCTCATGGTCGAAGAACGATTGCCGGACGATTCCGAGCGCGCCGAATTCCTGCGCAAGGTGGCACCGCTGCGAATATTGCCGGAGGCCGTCGCAGCTGCGGTGAGAAAGGTGGCGCAATCGGGTCCCGAGCAACCCCTCTTTGCGTTGCGGACGGTGTTGTCGGGATTGGCAGGCGCAGTTCCCCTCTACGAGTCGTCGGAATCGGACAAGCGTGTGACCGCGCTACGTCTGTGCGCGATGACGCCGACCATTCTGGCTGCCGTACACAGGATTCGGACCGGCAAAGAACCCGTGGAACCGCGCGAGGATCTGACCACCGCGCAGAACTGGTTGTTCATGATCACCGGACAGGTGCCCGACGCCGATCGTGCCCGAGCGATCGATCGATATCTCACCGCCACGATCGATCACGGGTTCAACGCGTCGACGTTCACTGCGCGAGTTGTGGCGTCGACAGGTTCGGACATCGCATCCGCAGTGTGTGCTGCCATCGGTGCCTTCGCTGGTCCGTTGCACGGAGGTGCCCCGGATCGCGCTCTCGACGGGCTGGACGAGATCGCCGACGTCGATTCCGCGGACGCCTGGGCGCGAGCGAAAATCTCTGCAGGCGAACGCATCATGGGCTTCGGGCACCCGGTGTACCGAACCGACGATCCCCGATCGGTGATGCTGCGCGAAACTGCGCAGGAGTTGGGCGGGGAGCTCATCGACAAGGCTGTTCAGGTCGAGAAGGTCATCACCGCTGCGCTCGCCGATCTGAAACCGGATCGAAAGCTGTACGCCAACGTGGAGTACTACGCCGGTGTCGTGATGGAGCTCTGCGGAATTCCTCGGTCGATGTTCACGCCCACCTTCGCCTGCAGTCGGATGGTCGGGTGGTGTGCCAACATCGTCGAGCAGTCACATGACAGCAAGATCATTCGCCCGATCGCTCGCTACGACGGCCCAGTGCCTTCGGCAGTGGTGCGGTCGAGTGCCACCCAGGGCACCTGATCACGCCACTGCGGCGGAGCCGCATCACGGTGTGCCATCATGATCATGCGCCGGTGCGCGCAGCGGCGGTGGGGCTCGCCGTAACCGAACCTCGGTCCTCGGACCGACAACAGTCCCTGTCTCGGCACTCGTATGTCCGCAGATAGGGAGCAGGTTGATGAACAATTTCCACGAGACGCACGGCGCTACCGCCGATGGGTCCCTGCCGGTCGACCCCGACAGCCCGGCCCCTTCCCGCCCAGTGCATGCCCAACCAGCCGCTATTGCGGCCGTAGCCCTCGGCGGCCTGGTAGGCACCGGTGTTCGATACGCGGCCGAGACCGCGTATCCGCCCAATTCGGGTCCGTTCCCTTTCACCACTCTCGTCATCAACCTCACCGGAGCTTTCGTCCTCGGGATGCTGTTGGAGCGTCTTGCGCTCTCCGGCCCTGACGAGGGCTGGCGACGCCGAATCCGATTGTGTATCGGCACCGGGGTACTCGGCTCGTACACCACCTACAGCTCCTTTGCTCTCGAGACCGTGGAACTGCTGCAAGATCACCGGGTGTTGGCGGCCGCGTTGTACATGACCGTCAGTGTGGTCGTCGGTACGTTCGCAGCCGGGGCAGGCATAGTTCTCGCGCAACGGTTCGGTGCCCACACGGAGGACAAGCGATGATCGCACTGTGGGTCGTTCTCGCCGGAAGTGCCGGGGCAGTGAGCAGATTCGTGCTCGACGGCGTCATCCGAACGCGACTGAAGACCGAATTCCCCTACGCCACAGTGCTGATCAACGTCACCGGATCGGCCGTACTCGGCATCGTGGCGGGGTTGGTGATGTTTCGGTCTGCACCTGAGCAGGTGCAGGCAATTATCGGTGTCGGGTTCTGCGGTGGTTTCACCACTTTCAGCACCGCAAGTGTGGAGACCATCCGCCTGCTCGAACGCCGCCGCTACGGGCTCGCCGCGTCCAACGCCATCGGCACGGCGCTCGCCACCACTGCGGTCGTCGGTGTCGCGATGATCGCGACGGCGTACATCTGATGAGGGCGCATGTTCGTTCTGCAGTGCACGATTCGAGGAGGCAATGATGTCCGGTTCAGACCACCACCGACGCAGCGCGGTAGAGCACATCGACGGACCGGACGGTGGTCCCCATACCCACAAGTGCCCGCTGGTGGTCGTTTACGACGGCGGCGACATCTCGCATCACGCACTGACGTGGTCGCTGCAGTTCGCATCGGGGATCGGAGGATCGGTGCATGTCGTACACGTGATCGACCTAGCCGACACACCCGTCGACCCCGACTCGGAGACGTACGAAGAGGACACCGAGGCCCAGGCAGGGCGCGAACGTGAACGTGCAACCGAGGCACTCGACCGAGCCGACGTTCCATGGACCTACGATGCGGTCTACGGAACTCCCGGCGGCGCACTGGAATCATTCGGACGGAAGTACGACGCGTCGATGATTGTCCTGGGTGCGTCCGGCGGCGGTTTCGGTTCGGTACTACGCAGATTGGGCGGCGAGTCCGCAGCCGACAACCTTGTTCGACACTGCGGTCGGCCGGTTCTGACAGTGCCCGCTTGACTCAGCTGAACCGTTTCGGCCCCTGACTCGACGAGCGCGTCCAGATCGTTGTTCGACCCGTGCTGGACCCGAACGGTGGCCTCGATTCACAGTGCTCTATCCGGACTCGGCACCGGCCTTCACGTAGTCTTGATCGATTTCCGAGAGCGAGACAGTCGAGTCACTGATAGGTCCTGAACCAACCTGAGCGAAGGCCGAATGATCACAGACTCTTGATTTTTGCGAACGGGTAGCTGCCCACGAGTACGACGATGAAGACATAGCCCGCCAGACCGAGTAACTCCCACGTCGTTCTGTCGCGTTGGAAGTCGGTGAAGATCCAAAACAGTGGAGCCAGCAGCAAAGTAGCGGCAGCGACGCCGCAGACCACGAATATCCTGTTCGCCCGTGCACGCAGGTGCGGCGTCGTCTTCACTCGGTCCGGCACGTCGCGGCCGTAGTAGTCGACGTGGAGCGCCTTTCCTCGAAAGCCAACTGCGGCGCCGTACGCGAACGCGCAAACTCCGACCATCAGTAGCAGCGCAAGTACGGTGTTCACGTATCACTGCGCCGTTGCAGCTCGACGCGACTTGGCCAGCGATCTGTAGTTGCGAATTGTGTTGACGCACAACCATCCGGTCACGATGGGTGCGAAGAAGCCGAGTGCCAGGCCCTCGCCCATCAGCGAAAACACAACGACTGCGAACCCGATCAGCGTGACAGCCACCGAATCGATCTTTCGACCGATAGACGAACCCGAGGTCGCCACGATGCCCGGAAACCGCGGCGAGTCGACAAGAATCCGTATCGCCGCGACGCATGCAACCAGTCCTGCAACGACCATGAACGCGAACACAATCGTTCCACCCCAACCGATCTCGGCCCAGTTCAACCGCGGCTCGAACAACCCGCGAAAGAAAGCCTCGAGTATCGGGACCGACGCGAAGTAACCCAGATACAGCAACACGATGGGTCCTGCCAGACCTGCAGTCGTCCGCCGATTCGCCATACCGAACGGTATCAAACGGCTCGGCTAGAAGCTCGAAAGCAAATCCTCCGTGATGACGACAGTCGCAAATTCCCCGTGCAGGTTTGTTGCCGTCATTGCCGACAAGGTCGCCGCGGGCACCGTGGTTCCGTCGAGTGCGAGGCGATCGAAGGTGTGTGTGGCGTCGATGACGAAGTAGGCGTCGTAGCCCAGGTTTCCGGCCATGCGTGCTGTCGTTTCGCAACAGTGGTTGGTGGTGATCCCGCAGATCACGACCTGGTCGATGCCCTGTGCACGTAGCCAGGCGTCGAGATCCGGCGTGCCGTAGAAGCTCGAATTGACCCGTTTGCTGATCAGCAAATCCGGAGTTCCTTCGATGACGTCTTTGAACGCATGCCCCGCACCGGTCGGAGACAATGGCGACACAGGGTTGTCGGAGTCGTGTCGAACGAACACGATCGGCCATGCCTTGGATCGCCACGAACGAACGAGGGCAGCAATATTGGTTTCGCACGACGGATTGTCCCGCGGGCCCCAGAATTCGGAATCGTCGAATCCAGCCTGCACGTCGACGACGATCAGAGCAGGCCGTTCGAGACGTATCGGCGGTACGTTCATGCTGTTCAGGCTAACCTCCGAAAGCCGTCGAGACCACAATGCCGGGTGGCCCCTTACCCACCCTCGTTCTCGTTCGATCAGCACACGGTAGTGCACTGTGCGGTGTGCGCCGTACTCCGTGAATTGTACTGAGCTGCACTGTGAACGGGTGGATACCCGGGACGCTGCTCACCACGCGGGAGAAGGACCGGAAAACCGCCGGCCGCGGCACGTGCTCGCCTCGAACGAAAACTACCTACTACCCGGCAACCGATTCACTACTCGATCAGGTCGAATTCCCAGTTGATGCGTTGGATCTCCAGATCCACCAGCCGGATCTGTCTGGCGATATCGTCCGCCGTAGAGCGCAATTCGGCAACCGGAAGGGCTGCGACATACACCAACTCCGACCGCAGCTGTCGCGGACCGTACCGACGCTCCTGTTCACGTCCCGACGCGGCGTCCGCTGCTGCGGAGATCGCCTTGTGACGCATACGCAGCACGTCACGGGACGCGAGTGCGTCGGTGAGGGTTCCGTCCCGCATCGTCGCGGCGCTGTTCGTCCGGTTGATCCTGCGAATGAGGATCTCAAGACGATCGAGCACAGTTGTGTACTCCGACAACAGAATTGCCGCATCTTCGGCCGGTGATTCACCGTCCTGATGGCGGGCGTTCGCCAGAATCCGAACCTTCAGATGTTCGGTGCGCTTGATCAGTTCCCCTCGTTCAGCGAGGGCCTCGGCAAGCTTCATGTTCTGCACCTCGGCGTTTCGATACCGACGGTGATGTGACTACGGGCGCTCATGCGCCTTTCGACGTGTCGAATGAGTTCATGGAACAACAAGTACCACAGTCCGCCTGGATACGGAAGAGCCGGTGCCGATGGCGCAGCTATCCGAGATCGAGAAGAAGTCGCTTCAAAAGGCCTGCAAGTTGGCGTCGCTCATCCGGATTCAACGATTTGAGCAGAGCTTCCTCATTGGCTACGTGAGCGGGTAGCGCGGCATCCACTGCAGCGATCCCGGCCTGCGTCAATTGCACTATGACCACCCGACGATTGGTGGGATCGATCTCGCGTTCGACCAATCCCTTGTCGGTCAACCGATTCAAACGGTGCGTAACGGCACCTGACGTCACCATCGCGCTGTCCAGCAACTGCCCGACGGTGAGGCGATGCGGAGACCCGGCGCGCCGGAGCGTTGCGATGAGATCGAATTCGCCTGGTTGCAAACCGAATTCGGCCAGTACAGCCTGCGTGCGCCTGTCCAGGACGGACGCCGCACGGCTGATACGGCCGATGACCTCCATGGGTCCGACATCCACATCGGGCCGCTCGGCCCGCCACTGCTGGACAATCCGGTCCACTGCGTCGAGTGCCTCGTTCGACATCGAGCCAACCACCCCTCAATACTTCAGCGCTCAATTGTTTGACATTGTGCCACGCCCGTCATACCGTTCAATGCTAGATAGTTCAACGTTAAGACGTTGACTGACAGCGCCCCAGAGATGAGCTCCCGATGCGACCACCTCGCATGCAGACACACCCAACCGATGCTCGACGCCACCGCGCACCCGACGTCGCCCCCTCGACTCTCGGATTGACGGCCGCTGCCGCACTCGCTCCCATCCTCTGGGGCACGACGTACGTGGTGACCACCGAACTCCTTCCCCCCGATCGCCCGATGACCGCCAGCGTGCTGCGCGCGGTTCCCGCCGGGCTCCTTCTGCTGCTCATCGCTCCGGGCGTCCCCGCAAAGGGATGGCGACTGAAGATCGCGACCCTCGGTGTACTCAACATCGGATTGTTCTTTCCGATGCTGTTCGTGGCGGCCTACCGGCTACCCGGTGGAATTGCCGCCGTCGTGGGGTCCGCGCAGCCGCTTGTGATCGTGGCTGTATCGGCGATCTTCGGTTGGGGGCGAACGCGGCCCATCCAAGTTGGATGGGCTGCAATGGCCGTCGTCGGGGTTGCACTGACAGCGGTGTCCGGAACGATCCGACTCGACGCCATCGGCCTCGCCGCCGCAGTGGTCGGAGCCGTCAGCATGGCAATCGGCGTCGCCCTCACCAAGCGCTGGGGTGTGCCACCCGATACCAGCCCACTCAATTCCACTGCGTGGCAACTGATTGTCGGCGGAGTGGTCATCTCGCCACTGATTCCGATCGTCGACAACGGGCCATGGGCACTGGATGCCGAGGCTGCAATCGGCTATGCATGGCTCGCAGTGGTGGGCGGCGCGTTGGCCTACTCACTGTGGTTTCGCGGTGCCCGCGCTCTCCCCAGTGCCAATGTCACACTCCTCGGCGTGCTGAGTCCGCTCACTGCAGCAGTCATCGGATGGATAGTGCTGGGACAGAGCATGACCGGAGTTCAGTGCGTCGGCTTCGGCATCGCGCTCGTGGGTTCGATAGCCGGACAGTTCGTCACGACACACCCACCGCGATCGGTGGCGTTGAGGTACAGAAAAGTCCCGGGCAGGAGTTCGTGAGAACTCCCGCCCGGGACGATTGCGACGCGTGCTTTAGCGAGACAGAAGTTCGTAGACCAGCACACCGGAGAGCGACAGGATGGAGAGGAATCCGAGGACACCGAGTGCGTTCTTCCACCACGTGTTTCGGAGGTCTCCCATCAGTTGGCGGTTGTTGCTCATGACGTAGAGCAAGAAGCCGAGGAATGGGGCCACCAGCACGGTCAGAGCCTGCGCGACGATGATCAGTTGGATCGGCGACGAGGTGAACATGATCGTGATCGCCAAACCGAACGCCAGGATCGCAGCGCAGGTCACCTTCGCCGTAGGGGTGCCGGGCGATGCTCCCCGGCCCAACGCGTCGGAGAGCATGGTTCCTCCGGCGGTGGCATTGGCCACCATCGAGGAGAAGGCCGCTCCCGACAGTCCGAGGGCGAAGATGGTCGAACCGATCGGTCCTGCAATGGGTTCGAATATTTTCGCCAGTCCGACCAAGCTGGTGGCTTCGGCATTCTGGCTCTCGAGTACCGCAGCGGCCACGACGATGACGAGCGCTGTCATGATGCCGGGGGCGACGATGCCGGGAATCGTGTCGGCAATGGAGGTTTGACGGTATTCGCCTCTGGTCCGGCCCCGTTCGTGGATGCCGTACGAGGTGAAGAACGCTGCGTTGAGTGAGAAGTTGGTGCCGACGAGCGCGACGATGAGCAGCAAGCTTCCCGAAGGGGCGCTGGGCATCACGCCGTCGAGAGCCATGTACCAGTCCGGCTTCGCGATGACCGCGCTGATGATGAAGGCCGCACCGAGGAGTCCGACGATGACGAGCAGCACTCGCTCGACTATGCGATAGACGTTGCGAAACAACAGGATCAGCGCCACGAATGCCGTGCAGGCAATCGTCCAGATCAGTGGGGAGCCGCCGAATACCATCGACAGCCCGAGTCCGGATCCGACGGCATTGCCGACCGAGAAGCACAGGGTGATGATGAAGACCCCGAAGCCGGCAGCGACGCCGACGCGGTGCCCGAGGATGTCTTTGACCGAACTGATCAACGACGTCGTCGTCCGTATTCCCAGACGCACGCTCATATCGGCGTACACGAGCATGAATACCGTCGAGAGCACGACGACCCAGATCAACGCGTAGCCGTACTTGCTACCGGCCTCGACCGCACTCGCCAGGTTGCCGGGGCCGAATTGCCAGGCGCCGGCGATGAAGGCGGGACCCGCCATGGCCAGCGTGCTCAGGACTGTCTTCCATCGACTCGACATGGCAGGCGGTCCATCTGCGGTGATGGTGGACGCGGCTGGTGCCACCGGGGTCGTGCGGGGTTGACTCATGACGAGCCTTTCTGGTGACGCTCCGTACTCGCTACTAGAGGCAGTGTGCCCTCGGCTCGACGCGGTGGGGAGCGGATACGAAAAGTACGAGCGAAGGTCGGTGTGCGGCATCGACGGCCGGACGAAGATGGCCACCGATGCCGACCGAGTGATCTGACGCGGTCTGTCCCTGCGAGGGAACTCAGACCAGCGCGGGTACTACCGAACCGAGGTTCGCGGAATCGAGTGCCGCCGCGATCTCTTCGTGAGCGCCTGCGGCCAGTGGCAGCAGCGGCGAGCGGACGGTGGCGTGCTCGAGGATGCCGCGGTGGACCAGGCCTTCCTTGAGCGCGACAGTCCCCTCCATGTGAGATCCGCGGTGATAGACGTTGGCGGTGACGGGCAGCAGACGGTCGTGGATGGCGCGTGCGGCCGGGTAGTCCTTGGCCTTGCCTGCGGCGATGAGCTCGACGAGGGGTTCTGGAGCCAGGCCGCCGTAGCCGACGAGGAGGCCGTCGACGTCGAACATGGTGTGCAACAGGTATTCGTCGTGGCAGCTGAGGATCTGCAGGTCCGGGTTCTCCTTACGCAGAACCGGGATCTCACGGTCCCAGCGGCGCATGTTCCGAACGCCGTTCTTGGTTGCGAAAACGCCCTCCTGAGCGGCAATTTCGAGCTGGGTGTCGAGGTTGTACGTCGCCTTGGTGACATCCGGGTACTGGAACAGGATCAGCGGCAAGCCCGATCCCTCGTACAGTGCGCGGTACCGATCCTGCGGTGCGCCGTCCTGGTAGCCGAAACGCAGCCAACCGTGCGACGGGTACACCAGTCCGGCGGACGCACCGGCGTCGACCGCGCGCTTGGCTTCTTCGACGGATACGGCCGTTCCTTCCCCGGTGATGCCGGCGATGATCGGAAGCTTTCCCTCGACCGAATCGCGGAAGGCACCGATCACCTTGGCTTGCTCGGCCTGGGTGAGGAATGTGCCTTCACCCGCGTGACCGAGGACGACGAGACTCTTGACGCCGTCGACGCTGCCGAGCCAGGACCCGAGGCGCTGGATCGCGTCGTAGTCGACCTCACCATCGCGAGTGAACGGCGTGATCGGTGCTGGGCTGAGTCCGCGGAGATCGAGTGAATTCATGTTGTCGTCCTTCTCGAGAATCTGATGGGAACGTTGTCGGGAACGTTTGCATTACGCTAAACCGCTCCCCGTGGATGTGTCGACCATCACTTTGGAGATCAGGGGTGACAGGCATCGCACAGCGCACTTGCAAACGTTCCTGGGACGTTTGCATGCGCCGCAGGCTGGCGATCTGTAAGTTCGGCCGTACCAGGAGATTCAACGAACAGTCAGGAACTGCACATGCGTTCCACCCGAAGTGGGCTCTCGACGGAGCGCACGGACGCGGTCACACTGCGTGACGTCGCCAAGGCTGCCGGGGTCAGCATCTCGACCGTCAGCCGTGTTCTCGACGACCGCGTCGCACCGTCCCGATCCGCGACGGCCGTACGGGTGCGCGAGATTGCCGAGCATCTCGGATACCGGCGCAACACGTTCGCGTCGAATCTACGACGCGGTGCCACCGCCACCATCGGAGTCCTGGTGCCACGCCTCTCGGACACCGTGATGGCGCTGATGTTCGAGGCCATCGACCGGGCAGCGGGCAGGGAGGGTTACCACGCCGTCGTCGCGACGAGCGGCGACGATCCCACCGACGAATGGAACGCTGCGCAGTCGCTTCTGGAGCGCAATGTCGATGGGGTCGTTCTCGCCACGAGTCGCACCGACGACCCCCTCCCCAGTCACCTGCGCGAGAACGGAATTCCGCACGTACTGGTGCTGAGAACCGATGGAAAGAGCCCGTCCTCGATCGGCGACGACGAGACCGGTGGATATCTGGCTGTTCGTCACCTCATCGATCTCGGCCACACCGACATCGCAGTGCTGACAGGCCCTCTGTTCACGTCCAGTGCTGTCGGTCGTCTGGCGGGCGCGCACAGGGCATTTGCCGAAGCCGGCCTCCAACCACGCCCGGAGTGGACGATCGAAACCGGCTACGGAATCGAAGCCGGGGCAAGCGCAGGACACGATCTGCTCGACGGCTCAGGCCGTCCCACCGCCGTGTTCGCAGCCAACGACAACCTTGCCCTCGGAGTGTTGTCGGCAGCACATCGACACAATCTGGCTGTCGGAGAAGACCTTTCACTGGTCGGCTACAACGACATCCCGCTCGCGCAACTGTTGCCGGTTCCCCTGACCTCGGTTCGCACCGCATTCGACCAAATCGCCCGAACCGCAATGGAAATACTACTCAACGGCGACGACGGCTCGACTCCGCTGAAAAAGGCACTCCCGACACTGATCCCGCGACAATCATCGAGCCGTGCGGTGAGATGAGTTCATCAGCGGGACTGTGTCGGTTCTGGCTCATCGGTTTTGTCGTCGCCCTCACCGCGTCGTGCAGTTCGTTCGAGCCCGGCGAACGCAGGTCCATGGACGAAGAAGAAGTGTCGCGTGGTCTGCAGGACATAGCTTTCGACGTGCCGAGTGGCTTCGAGTTCGTTCAGGCCTTCACCCACACGGAGTTCGTCGGCCAGCCCGCGTGGCGGGCCCGATTCGACGCGCCGAGCGAGGCCGGCGACGATAAAGCGCTATCGGCGGCAAACCCTTCCTATCCGCCCCTGCAACCGGTGACGTGCGCCGCTGCATCGACGAGCAACTGGTCTGCACTGGGCTTGACCTGCGAACCCGAGATGCTGTCCACCTCGCGTCCTGCGCAGGGGACGGCAGACCCCTGACCGTCCTGCTCACCAGGAACACACGACAGTCGTCGCTGTTCATCTACTCCCAGGGCCACTGACTGTTGCAGCGACGCTATGCGGGCTGAAGCAATTGGAGGCCGAATCGGGTTCAACTGACCGCGCTGAGCGCGGCTAGCTGCACCCGATTTTGCCCAGCAGCGGAGTCCGGCACCTCGCTGACCACATGCTGCCGATCGATAGACCTGGGGACATATCTGTCGAAATCGCGACAGCCCCGCTACGATGCTCGATACATCAGACCGAACGGTCTTGAAAATGGAGGATCACATGCCGTATCTCGGTCTGCTGGTGATGTTGCTGTGGGTGTTCTGTCTGATCGACGTGATCACGGCCGACGATGGTGGAGTGCGATTTCTCCCGAAGATCGTGTGGTTGCTGTTGGTGGTGTTTCTCCCGCTCGCCGGCTCACTGGCATGGTTGTTCGCGGGACGTCCTGTAGGAGGCGGAATCTGGGGAGGTCCCGGTGGCGGCAACCGGCGCGCGAGCAACTCTGCGTTTCCTGAATACGAAACACGCCCCGGCCGTCAGGCTGCCCAGAACCCCGATGCCGATGCAGAATTTCTCCGGCGTTGTCGAGAACGTGCAGAGGAACAACGCCGACTCGAGCGCGAGCGTCGCAAGAGAGATCTCGGGTTCTGATCTGGGCGGGCAAAACTCTCAAACACACAGCTCCACCTCGATTGAATTCGGTGCATCCAGCCGCGCTGAGCGCGGTTCCATGCACTCGATTCGCTAGGGAACCGCTTCGGCACCGTGAACGTCCAAGTGGACATGCTTGATGAATGGCTGGCACAGCACGACGGCGTGATCACTCGCGCGCAGGCGGCACTCTGCGGTCTGAGTGGCGACGCTGTGGATCGCTCGGTTCGCGCGGGTGCGTGGCGAACAATTCATCGCGGGGTGTACTTCGTCGTCGACCGCCCATTCACTGCGGATGCACGCATTCGATGCGCCGTGTGGGGTGCGGGATCGAACGCTGCGCTCAGCGGGGAAGCCGCGGCCTTCTGGCACGGGGTGATCTCCGTAGCGCCGAGCATCATCGAGGTCACCACCCCACGCAGGGGGCGAAGCCGCGCCGAGGGCTGCCGACTACGCCGCCGCGACATTCACAACAAGGACATCGTCGAGCGGCGCGGGCTTCGCGTCACGTCTCTCGAACTCACCGTTCTGGAAGCGTCGATAGGTAAGGCGCACATCATGGATCGGGCACTTCAGCGACACACCGACCTCGAGCGATTGCAGCGGGCAGATGCACGAAACCCAGGTCGCACCGGCGCTCCCGAAGCGAAGCGGCTGCTGAAGGTCGCAGCGAACGGTGCACGCTCCGAGGGCGAGCGTCTCTTGATTCGAGAGTTCCGGGCCCGCAAGATCGGCGGCTGGGTGGTCAACTATCGATGGGGCGGATACGAACTCGACTTCGCGTTCCTCGCCGAGATGGTGGTGATCGAAATCGACGGCTGGGCATTTCACTCCGATCACGACGCCTTCCATCAGGATCGGATCAGGCAGAACGACATCATTCAGAGCTGGACGATCCTTCGCTACACCTGGGTCGACCTGACCGAACGCATGGATCACGTGATCGCCGAAATAGTCGCCACTCTCGATCGAATCCGGTGCAGCCAGCCGCGCTGAGCGCGGTCAGTTGCACCCGATTTCATCGCCGCGAGGACCTGGGCGGACTGTACGACCCATCGAGTCGACTTCTGATGCGTCGGATCGCCTTCCATCCCGCGGGAGTCACCGCGGTGCTGACTATCGCGCCGATCATGACGCCCTGGAACAGGGCAGACCACTGGCCGGGGCTGCCTCCGAACAGCGGCCATTTGTACACGATCGCGAGAACCGCGAGGAACACCAGAGCACGCATACCTGCACCCTCCCACGACACCGTCAGCGCCGCGAACTATCCGGTACCGTGAAGGAAACGGACAAACTGGACCGCACGAGGTCGGAGGCCGAGATGCAGAAGCCATTTCGCGAGTGGGTCATGACCGGGGCACTGAGCAAGAAATGCGGCGCCACCCGGGCCGATTACATCAATGCTCTGGCTCTCGCCCCTGCAGTCGGAATCGGCTTTCTCCTGATGCAGTTGATAGTCGGCTCGGGTTCGACTGCTCTCGATACTGCGGCAGGGTGTCTGGGCGGGGCCATCACGGGCTTGCTGTATCTCTACATCGCGTATCGAGTCGAGTCACGTAAGCACCGCGGGCCCACCCCCGCGCCGCCGCTGGGTGCACGGCCGACACGGCTGTGAGATTCCCCAGCCCCAGCCCGACACGCCGGATCAATGAGACTCTCTTGCACTCCAACCGACTGAAACCCACATTGATCCAGATCTCAGGCGCGCTTGGACGAGTACATTCGCTCGTCTGCGATGCGTAGTAATTCGTCCGGGTCGGTGGTTGGTTCCCAACTCCATCCGACGCTCACCGAGACCGGGACGACGATGCCGTCGATGTCGTAGGGGCCGGCGAGGAGGCCACGAACCCGGTTGGCAAGGCGCTCGACTCCCTCGGCAGATCTGGCGGAGTGCAGCAGGGCTACGAATTCGTCACCGCCGATGCGGCAGGCGATGTCTCGAGTGCGGGTGTTGTCCAGGATGCGACGGCCGATTGCCTGGAGTACCCGGTCCCCCACTGCGTGGCCGAACCTATCGTTGATGGATTTGAAGGAATCGATGTCCACGAAGAGCATTCCGACCGGGCGTTCGCTGACCGATTCCTTCAGCGCATCCAGCTCGGCCATCAATCGTCGTCGATTACCCAACGCCGTCAGGTCGTCGATCAGCACCTGGCGTTCGAGCGACGCCTCGGCAGCTTTGCGAGCGGTGATGTCCTGGATCTGCGCGATGATGACGTCGCCGGATTCGTCGTCGCGCACCACGGTCGCGTTTCGCTGCACCCAGATGGTGGCTCCGTCCTTGCGGATGTATCGCTTCTCCGACGCCACGTTCGTCAGAGTCCCGTCGGCCAGTCCCTTGAGGTGTTCGTCGGCGAGGGGAATGTCGTCGGGATGGGTGATGTCACGAAAGGTTTTCTGCCGCAATTCTTCTGCGGTGTAGCCGAGTAGTTCGCACAGGGCCTTGTTCACCTGGAGCCATCGTCCGTCACGGGTCATCACTGCTTTGCCGATCGGGGCGTTCTCCATGACGTTCTGAAACAGCCGGATCGCGCGATCGCGCTCGCGTTCGACCTCGGCGCGTGCGCTGACATCGACGACCAACGCGGTGAACCCGACGACGGCACCGTCGACGATATCGGGCACATAGGTTGCCTGAGTGACGCGCACGGCACCGTTGACGTCGATGAGGGTCCGGTCGAACTGCTGTTGCTCGCCGGCGAGGACGCCGGTGATGTACGGCTCGTTCAACTGAAAGAGCGCCTCGCCGAGCAGTTCGCTGAGGTGCTTACCGACCAGATCCCGAGGTTCGATACCGAAGTAATCCGCGTACACCTGGTTGGCGTACACATTCCGCAGCGAGCTGTCCCAGTACCCGATCATCGAGGGCAACTGATCGACGGCGCGACGCATGATCTCGCTCGATGCGTTTCGCGTACCGGTCATGGACCACCTCGTTTGTGACGCCGACCGCGCAACGCTACCCAAAGATTCCCTGTCGTGCCTGCGGGAACTCGGAATCAGCAAAACCATACGAGTGCGCAAGTGCGCACGCATGTGTACCTTGAATCCCATGCTGCGCCGAAACATCGCCTTCCGACGCCTGTTCACCGCGCAGGTCGTCGCGTTGCTGGGCACCGGTCTGTTGACGGTGGCACTGGGGCTGCTCGCCTACGACATCGCCGGCAGTGCCGCCGGTGCGGTCCTCGGCACCGCTCTCGCGATCAAGATGATCGCGTATGTGTTTGTCGCTCCGATTGTTTCGTCACTGACCAACGCGCTCCCGAGCAAGCTCGTGCTCGTCACCGCCGACGCCGTCAGGGCGCTCACCGCGCTGGCGCTGCCCTTCGTCGATCAGGTGTGGCAGGTATACGTGCTGATCTTCGTTCTGCAGGCGGCGTCGGCCACGTTCACTCCCACCTTTCAGGCGGTCATTCCGTCCGTGGTGCCCGACTCGCAGCAGTACACCCGCGCGTTGACGCTCTCACGCCTCGCCTACGACCTCGAGTCACTGGTCAGTCCACTCATCGCCGCAGCACTGTTGACGGTCATCGGCTTTCACACGCTGTTCGTCGGCACGGCGCTGGGGTTCGTCGTCTCCGCGATGATGGTGGTGGGCACGGTGCTGCCGAAACGCACTGCGCCCAAACACAACAGGCCGACAACAGGCATCACGACGTTCGTCAGAAATCCCGAACTGCAGGGGCTGCTCGCCCTGAACACGGTGGTTGCTGCGGCGACAGCTCTCGTGATGGTCAATTCCGTGGTCTACGTTCGCGATCTGTTCGGCGGCTCGAGCAGCCAGCTGGCCATCGCTCTCGGCTTCTACGGCGGCGGTTCGATGCTCGCTGCACTGCTCATCCCGCGGGCGCTGAGATCCACGAACGACCACACCCTCATGCTCACCGGGGCCGCAACGGCCGTCGTGGGAACCGCAGCAGCAACAGCAGTTGCAACCCTGAACGGTGGGTCGGCAGCCTGGATCGCGCTGGCCACGACGTGGGCGCTGCTGGGCGTCGGGACGTCGATGATCAACACGCCGTCGGCGAGGATTCTGCGTCGTGAATCCGACGAGAGCACCCGTACATCCATCTTCACGGCGCAGTTCTCGCTCTCGCATGCCGCGTTTCTGCTCACCTATCCGGTTGCGGGATGGGTCGGGGCTCAGTTCGGACTGTTCACCGCGGCGATGGTGCTCACGGGCTTGGCTACACTTGCGACACTGACCGCAGCACGCCTGTGGAGTCGCACCCGAATGTCGGTGGTCGCCTCCGCGTAGGGAGACGACGTTCGATGCCACCGAAGAAGGAACCGCGCATCAGTCTCGACCATGCCGTCGAACCGGACTCCGCGCGCCTGGCCACGGCCAGCGACACCTTCCGGATGCTCTCCGACCCCACCCGACTGCACATCCTCTGGCTACTCGACCGAGGGCCCGCCGACGTCAGCGCATTGACCACGGCCACCGGAACCTCCCGCACCGCCGTCAGCCAGCATCTGGCCAAGCTCCGATTCACCGGACTCGTCGAGACCCGACGCGACGGCCGCAACGTCATCTACCGCCTGGCCGACGGTCACCTCGCCCGTCTCGTGCGTGAAGGCCTCAACTTCGCAGACCACAAGGTCACCGGCGAACCTCCACACGAGTAGCCACAACAAGAAAGCAGTCCATGAAACGCCTGGCCGTGATCGCAGCCGCCATTCTCACCGCGACGGCACTGTCGATCGCTCCGGCAGCTGCGCATGCAACTCTGCAGTCCAGCAACCCTGCCGAGAACTCCGTGCTCGACGCCGCGCCGGACGAGGTGACGCTGACGTTCAATCAGTCCGTGCAGTCGAACTTCGCCACCGTGACTGTCGTCGGATCCGACGGAACGCAATGGGGGGCATCGGATCCCGTCGTCGACGGCAGCACGGTGACAGTGGATCTGGACGGGCTGGGTGCGGCGGGTGAGTACACCATCGGCTACCGAGTGGTCTCCGCCGACGGGCACCCGATCACCGGCAGCATTCCGTTCCAGCTCACCCAAGCGTCCCCGACGTCGGCAGCAACCTCAGCATCCGCAGCCCCTGCCACTACCGAAACAACCCCGACCGCCGCCGAAGACACCCAGGACAGCAGCGGCTTTCCGATCTGGATCATCGCGGTGGTCGTAATCGCGGTCGGCGCAGCCGGCGTTCTGTTCGCGCTTCGTAAACGCAGCAACTGACAGCCTTGCCCAGTGTGGACGTGAGAACATGCAGCATGAGTGACGGTGGCCCGCGCCCGAAGTCCGATGGCCGTAAGCGGCGTTGGGAACAGCACAACACCGATCGTCGACGCCATATCATCGACGCCGCCATGACGGTGCTGGCGCGCGATATCGCTCCTGGTGAGCGGCTCACCACCGCTCAGATTTCCGCCGAGGCCGGGGTACATCGCACCGGTCTGTACCGGCATTTTCGTGATCGCACCGACTTGGACACGGCTATTCAGCGGGCGATCTGCGCGGAGTTGACGGCCACGTTGGTCACCTCGTTCGCGTTGACCGGCACTCCTCGCGATGTGGTCCATCGAGTGGTGAGTACCTACGTGCGGTGGGTGGCGGAGCATCCCGCGTGGACGCGTTTCGTCGAGCAGGACGTCAGTGCCGAGTCGCCTACTCCCCTCGAAGAAACCAACGCCATGCTGGCCGAGCAGTTGGAAGTGAGCGTCGCGGCGTTCCTGTCCCTCGTGCATGCTGACCTGACCACCGACGACTGGTCGCTGGTGCGGCCGTGGGTGGCGGGCCTGGTGTCCGGCTGCATGGGTGCGGTGCGCAGTTGGAGCGGGCAGACCGAAACACGTACCGGGCTCGATCATTTCGCGACATTCTTGGCCGACACCATCTGGCTGCAGGTCAAGGGACTCGGAGCATCCCGCGGCATCGCGATCCCGCAGGTGCCACTCGAGAGCGTCGTCGACGAGACTCAGCCGAAAGACGGCTCACTGCGGTAGCGCGTCCATTGGCGCACATAGTCTACTTTCGTGATATCAAAGTATACTTACGTTCGAAACAGTCGCGTTTTCTGACGATCGGGGGCGACAATGATCTGGTCGCCGCACCGCGTCGAGTCGCGGGCCTGGAAGCCGAGTCGGCGTCAGGGTTCGCGGGCCGATCGCACGCTGCAACACATCGAAGTGTCCATCCCACCCATGATCGGCGAAGCGCAGTGCGATCTCTCCGGCTCGGTTGCTCGGGCTCATGAAGAGGCGGTCATTGCTGTCGTCCGGCTGGAGGCGGGTTTCGGCGAGCACCTGGCACCGTTGTCCGACTTTCTGCTCCGAAGCGAGTCTGTCGCATCGTCGAAAATAGAGCACATCGACGCCGGCTGGCGCGCCTTCGGCAAGGCCTTCGCCGGAGGTAAATCCAACGCCGAGGCGAAATCTCAACTCGCGGCCGTGCATGCTCTGGCGGCGATGGTCGACGCCGCAGGCAGAGGTCCGATCACCGGTGACGACCTCACGACCGCGCACAGACTGTTGATGGCACCGGATTTCTACACCGCGCGCGATTCGGGCACCATTCGCGACGTGCAGAATTGGATCGGCGGCAGCGATTACACCCCGATCGACGCTCTGTACGTCCCGCCTCCGCCGGAGCTCGTCCACGAACTGATGGCGGATCTGCTCACCTTCGCCAACCGAACAGATCTGCCCGTACTTGCTCAGGCTGCGATCGCGCACGCCCAGTTCGAGTCCATCCACCCGTTCACCGACGGCAACGGCCGCATCGGCCGGGCTCTGATCAGCGCGATCCTGCGTCGACGCGGATTGACCGGACGGGTGACAGTCCCCCTGGCATCGGTGATGCTCGCGGACACAGGGCGCTACTTCGACAGGCTGACCGACTACCGCGCCGGTGACGCAGATGGATTCGTGAACTACGTCGCGCAGGCGGCAACCGTGTCCAGCTACGCCGCCCAGGAATCGGCCCAGGCATTGGCCGAACTTCCTGAACACTGGCGCGTCACTGCTCGCCCCCGCGCCAATTCGGCGGACGCGAAGATCATCGACGCCTTGCTCGACACCCCGATCTTGAACGCGGACACGGCCAGTCGGATCACCGGCACCACCGATGCGAGCACCTATCGCGCCCTCGCTCGGCTGACCGAGGCAGGCGTGCTCGAGGTACTGACAGCCAGCAAGCGCAACCAGATATGGGCTGCCACGGCGGTTCTGGCCGAACTCGATGCACTCAGCGTCGCCATTGGAAGACGCTCGGTCCCCCAACGAACAGCTCAGCCGAACGACGGCTCACTGCGGTAGCGCGAGGGGCGGCCGTCGATACCGAGTGCGCGCCATACGCGTCGGGACACGCGGTTCATCAGTCCGAGCTCGCCCGCGAGCATGCGGACGTCACCGAAGGTGTCGCGCAATGCCTTTCGTGAGGAGTCACTGTCCCACCAGACGGCGTCGACAACCTCGTCGGGGATGTCGAGGTCGCGTCGCATCTGCTTGCTCGGTTTCATGATCACGTCGCACAGCAGTCGCATGATGACCGGCATGAGTATCGAGATCGATGCCTTCTCGAAGCGTCCGAGCCGCGGGGCCTTGTGCTCGAGGTACTGATGCGCGAAGCCGATGTGACGGGCTTCCTCGGCGATGTGAATCTGCATCACGCGCTGAACCAAGGGGTGTCCGACGCTACCGGCGCGCAGGACGCCCTTCTGCATGTGGTCGATCGGCTCTTCTCCCGCGAGGACGCCGACGAAGAATCCGAACGGTGTCGATCGAGCGGCGAACACCGTAAGCATCGGTACGACCTTGCGGAACCACGCGGGCCCACCCGGCACGTCGATGCCGATGCGGTTCACCAGTTCCTGGAACATTTGGGTGTGGTGGCACTCTTCGGTGGCTTCGTGCGTCGAGTACCGAAATTCGGGTGAATCGTTGGGCAGCGTGAGGGCGTACTGCATGAGTCCGCTGATGAGGATCTGCTCGAACTGCAGGCCGACCTTGACCATGCTGGCCTGGCGGTACATCCCGATGTGAATCTGCCGGTCCAGGGGAAGCGACTTGTACCAGTCGGTGTGGCCGAGCGGGTCCGCGTCCGGGAGCACCCAGCGTGGATCGTTGGGAACGATCGCATATTCGGGCTCATCCCAGGGGATGTCGAGGAAGGCGTCGAAGTGCTGATGCACCGATGCCGTCGACAGAGCGTGCAGCCTGTCTCGGTAGAGCGTTCGTGCGTCGTCGACTGCAGTCATAGTGATCCTTCCGCCCGCGTCCGTTCAAATCTTTACGCTACACAGCGTCACATATAAATCTAGTTGGTGCAACGCTCCGTCGCAGATACTTGAAGAAATCGATTCGAAACGACGAAACCGGCCGACCGCTGTACGGTCGACCGGCCTCGAATACTCGGGCGCCCCGGGTCGTGAGCAGAAGCTCGTAGCAGGCTACGAAGTTCCAGTCACGTGCGACGACGTCGCTCCATCACCAGTATGGCAACACCATCACGACGAATCCGATGCCGACGACGATTCCGACGATGCCGGTCCCGATGGCAAGCGCCCTGTCGCTGCGATCGGCGGGCGGCCCAGAAAGGTCGGGGCTGCGATCAGCCCACAATGCGGAGGCAACGGCAATCAGTCCCGCCGCGATACCGAGACCCGCAGCCCAGAACGAGACGATCGACAGTGCACCGAACATGACGGCATATTCGGTCACCTGAGCGCGGGTACGAATGCGCCGATTCCACCACTTCGGTGGCATGTCGTCGTCCGAATCACGTGTATCGAAGTGGGGAGAGGTGACGGTCACTGCGGACTCCTTTCGAGTGAGTATGTGCCTCTATTTTGGCACTCGACCGTTGAGAGTGCCAATCCCCTGGACGAGGGTGATCGGCGCGCGCACCCCCGGGTTTCGCAAAGGCGCGCGCGTTTGTCAGACGCGTTCGGATTTGCCCCCGATCCGGGCATAATTCGCGCGCACCTGGCAAAGGCGCGCGCGTTTGCGGAGAGGTCAGCCCCACAGAAACCGTTGCCCCACCGAGGCTTTCGTCGGACCCAGATCGAAGGTCGAGGCGTCGGGCATCAGGTACGGGACGAGTATCCGCATTGCGTACTCACGGTGCTCGAGCAGAACCTCGAGATATGTGCCCGACGCCTCCTCGTCGGTCACGTCGGAGACGATGGCGTACGACCGCAGATCCCCGGCGACGGCTCGCAGATCGTGGACGAGTTGCTCGTGCATCGCAGTGTTCGACGCCCCGCCTCCGTCCGGCTGCAGCGGCGCGAGCACTCGCTGCCCGCCGGACAAATCGTTGACGACAGCGACCGGGTGGAGGCCCCAGTTCTCGGTGATCCGTTCGGCGGCGATGTCGATGCAGACGTCGAGCAGATCGTCGAAATCCTGTTGGCACTCGATGCTCGTCACTTCTCGCCACTTCGTCGTCATCAAGACCCCATCGTCGGCCGGCCATCCCAACCCCTTGGACGGCGCGGGAGCACGAACGGTTCCCGAAAGTCGTACATTCGTACCAGTTTGCTGCCTTCCAGCGACAGTTGAGCAAGAGTCGGCCGAACCGAGCTCCCGGCAGACGCATGTGCCGTTGGGCTCGACCCCACCTCGACTAGACTTTCGGTGCAGGAAAGGGAAGAAAGCGGGTCGTCGCGTCGTGGAGGAACACTGGTACAGGCGCATGTTCGCCTCCAGCCCCGTGGCGCAAGCTGTCTCCGACGCCGATGGGCTCTTCGTCGACGTCAATGCCGCCTATTGCGAACTCGTCGGCTTGACCTCCTCGGAACTGATAGGTCGATCCGCGACGGTGCACACTCACCCGGACGACCTCCCGCTCCACGGCAGCGTCGAGGACCTGATGGCCGCCGGGACGGCCGCGGAAGAATCCGTGAAAGTCGAGGTGAGGTTCGTTCGCCCGAACGACGAGATTCGCTGGGTTCTACTGACTCTGGTTCCTTTCACCGGTCCGGCCGATGCCGAGTGGACGCTCGCTGCCGCTCTCGATATCACCGAACGAAAAGAGGTCGAGGACGGCATCCTGCTTGCGTCCCGAACAGATCAACTGACCGGGGCACTCAACCGTCGCGGCTGGTCGGACTACGCGGTGTCCGTCGTCGACGACCATTCGGTCGACACCGTGGTCGCGGTTCTCGATCTGGACCATTTCAAGCAGTTCAACGACCACTTCGGCCACGCAGCCGGCGACGCGTTGCTCCGCGACTTCGCGTCGACTGCCCGCAACTGCATCGGCGTCGATGGCCTCCTGGCACGATGGGGCGGAGAGGAATTCGTGATCATTCTCCGCAACTGCGATCGTCGCGATGCTCTTCGATCACTCGAGGCTCTTGCAGCCGCCACCATGCCTTCGGGGGTGACGTTCTCGGCCGGATACACGCTCCAGCGACCGAACGAAGGTCTTCGCAACACACTCGACAGAGCTGACGCACTGATGTTTCAGGCGAAGCGCGCCGGCCGCAATCGAATGATCACCGACGCACCTCACTGACACAGTGCGAGCACCGTCGCCGATTTGCTGATACGGCAACAATACTTGCCGCACCTGCGCGCGGGCTGTCATTCTGATATCGGCACACCACCGGGAGAGGACGATCGATGACGCACGCATTCGACAAGGACTACTGGGAGCACCATTGGGATGACAGAACATCCCACACCGTCGCCGCCAATCCGTATCTCGTGGAGGAAACAGCCGGATCGACGCCCGGTACCGCGCTCGACGCAGGATGTGGCACCGGAGCGGAAGCGATCTGGCTCGCCGAGCAGGGCTGGCAGGTCACCGGTGCTGACATCTCCGCAGCCGCCCTCCAGGCCGCCGCGCAGCAGGCGCAGACAGCGGGGGTCGACGTCACCTGGATCGAAGCCGACCTGACGACCTGGAACCCCACCGAGCGTTGGGATCTGGTGATGACCCACTACGCGCATCCGTCGATTCCACAGTTGGAGTTCTATCGACACATCGCGCAGTGGGTCGCGCCGGGCGGTTCACTGCTCATCGTCGGGCATCTGAACGATGGCGCACACCATCATTCACCCGATGGCACACCGCCGCACGAGACCACCGTCACCGCGAAAGACATCACCGCCCTGTTCGACGCCTCCTCGTGGCGCATCGACACCGCACTCGAGCGTTCCAGGACCGTCGGCGGGACGGGTGTGCACTCGAAAACGTTGCGCGATGCGGTGTTTCGGGTCAGTTCACGGGCACCGCGATAGCATCGGCAAGTCCGTCGACGAGTGTCGGCAGGAAGTACGGAATCGACAGTGCCGTCGGGCCCACTGCGGCTCCGGCTTCCTGGCCGACGAATCCGGCGACCGCACCGGCAGCGACGGCCGGAATCTGACGCGACACAGGCGAATCGAGGAACTGCTGCAGAGCGTCCTCGGTGTCGACCTGAGTGAACACGACGTCTGCGTCGATCTTCGAGATGTTCTCCGCCGAGACGGTCGTCGAGTAGGTGGCATCGTCGGTCGCGAGATCGGTCACCGATGCCGGTGAGGCGAAGCCGAGGTTCTCGAGCAGCTCCACTCGCGGGTCCGTCGGCAACAGCAGGTAGTACACGTCGGCAGCCTCGGACACGTATGCGATTGTGCGGCCGTCGAATTCGGGATGCTGCGCGCCTGCGTCCTGCACCTGGCGATCCAGATCGGCAACGAGATCGCGTGCGCGCTCGGGGACTCCGAGAACGTCGCCGGTGGTGGTGATGACGTCGCGCCACGGCGTCGACCACAGCTCCTCGGGCGGGGCGATGACGGGAACTCCGGCCGCGGTCACCGCGTCGTATTCGGCTCGGGTGAGGCCGGAGTGCGGGGCCAACACGACGTCGGGGTCGGTGGCGAGCAGTTTCTCGACGGACAGTGCGTCCGTGACGTTGTCGAGCAGAACCGGTGCCGGGCCGCCCGAGGCCTCGATCGCGTCGGATACCCACGGATAGATCAGATCGTCACCTCCGCCGTATTCGGCCGACGGCATCGCCACCGGGACGACACCCAGTGCGAGCACCGCGTCGGTGATGCCGAATCCCCATGTCGCGACCCGTTCGGGTACCGCGTCCAGCGTGGTGTCGCCGTACATGTGGTGCACGGTCAGCGGGAACGAGCCGGTGGACGGCGACTCGGTCGGGCTGTCGGTCGAATCGGACGAGCTGCAGCCAACCAGTGCGATGGATGCGGCTGCCACGGCGGTGAACACTGCGGCGAAGCGGAACGTGAGGCGATGAGTCATGACAATCCTGTAGCTCGAGAGGGCATTACCGATAAGGCTAGCCTTAGCTATCTCCCATCGGAAATCCGGGCCACACCGCTCACAGGAACCTTGCAGCGGAGGTTCAGGGTCTTCACCGCAACGTCCCAGAGTATTGGCACTACCGAATCATTCAGTGCCACATCGAAGGAGACCCACGACGATGACCCGCATCCCCGAGCCCACCAACACTTCTGCCGGACCCGCCTACGAGGGCCGGCTACTCGATCGCCCCGCCGAGGAGGTCGTCGACCAGGGCGCGAGGTTCGACATCACCACCCTCGTCACCCGTCGCCGCGTGCTGAGCATCGTCGGCGCAGGGGCCGGCGCGGTGGCGTTGGCTGCCTGCTCGAGCACGTCGAACTCTGGAAGTGCCACCGCCACAACGGCAACCGCGTCGAGCACAGCCACTGCCGCAACCAGCGAGATCCCCGACGAGACCAACGGCCCCTACCCCGCCGACGGCTCGAACGGCGTCAATGTGCTCGAAGAATCGGGAATCGTTCGCCGCGACATCACCTCCAGCCTCGACGGCGGCACCACGGTCGGCGGAGTGCCCCTGTCGCTCGACCTCACCCTCACCGACATGGCGAACGACAATCGCCCCTTCGAGAACGCCGCCGTGTACCTGTGGCAATGCGATGCGGCAGGGCTGTATTCGATGTATTCGGAAGGAGTCGAGGACGAGACGTACCTGCGCGGCATCCAGGCCGCCGACGCCAACGGCACCGTCACCTTCGACACGATCGTCCCCGGTTGCTACAGCGGCCGCTGGACCCACATTCACTTCGAGGTCTATCCCGACGCCGCCTCGGCGACCACAGCGGACAACGCCATCGCCACTTCGCAGATCGCATTCCCTCAGGACATGCTCGACGCGATCTACGAGCTCGACACCTACCCGTCATCGGCGCAGAACCTCGCGCAGCTCGGCAGCATCGACAACGACAACGTGTTCGGCGACGGCTACGAATTGCAGATGGGATCGTTCTCGGGCGACGCCACCGCCGGCTACGTCGGATCGCTGGCCGTCGCCATCGACACCACCACCGAACCCACCGCCGGCGCAGCCCCTTCCGGCGGCGGAGGCGGCCAGTCCCCGATGGGCGGCGGCACTCCCCCGGCCGGTGGCCCACCCGCAGGCACCGCACCCACCAACTGATCACCCCTACCTCACACCACCGAAGGAATCACCATGTTGCACAACCTCACCGGCTGGCATGCCCTCATCGTTCTCGCCATCCTGCTGCTCGTCTTCGGCTCCACCAAGCTCCCGTCACTCGCGAAGGGCGTCGGCCAGTCGATGCGCATCCTGAAAGACGAAGTGCGCGAGGAGAAGAAGCCCACAGCGCGTGACGACACGACCGCTCCGGTGTTCGCCGACGCTGCGTCCACGCCGGTTCCGTACCGACACACCTCGTGAGCACAGCCACCGCCGCGCGGGGAGTGATGCCGCTTGCCGCGCATGCACGCGAGGCACGTCGCCGCGCGATTCGCGCGGCGGTGTCGCTGCTCGTCGGCATCGCGATCGGATTCGCGCTCTCCGACCAGATTCTCGACATCCTGCGCGCACCCGTCGAAGAACTCGCCCTCACCCGTCAGGCCAGCCTCAACTTCGAAACCGTCACCGGCGCTTTCGATCTCGAACTGAAGATCGCCCTGTTCACCGGCGTCATCGTGTCGTCTCCGGTGTGGCTGCGTGAACTGTTCGCCTACCTCACCCCCGGCATGACGCGTCGGGAAAAGAAGTACGTCTACGGCTTCTCCGCGGCCGCAGCTCCACTGTTCGTCGCCGGCTGCGTGTTCGGGTTCGCCATCTTCCCCCGCATGGTCAGCGTCCTCGCCGGGTTCTCCTCCGACCAGGACAGCACCATCCTCAACGCCTCGTACTACGTCGACTTCGTCATGAAGATCGTCCTGGCCACCGGCATCGCCTTCGTCCTTCCGGCACTGCTGGTGATGCTGAACTGCCTCGGCATCCTTTCCGCACGCAGGCTACGCAGCAGCTGGCGAATCAGCGTCGTCGGCATCGCGCTGTTCAGTGCACTCGTCACGCCCGCCGCCGATGTCCTGTCGATGTTC
Source organism: Rhodococcus sp. IEGM 1341 (assembly GCF_030056895.1). Lineage (NCBI taxonomy): Bacteria > Bacillati > Actinomycetota > Actinomycetes > Mycobacteriales > Nocardiaceae > Rhodococcus > Rhodococcus sp. IEGM 1341. The sequence continues at coordinate 329,137 of NZ_JASHKV010000005.1, forward strand.
CTGGTCGCGGTTCCCATGGCCACACTGTTCGGCGCAGCAATCGTGATCACCGAGGTACACGACAGACGCGCCCTGACACCACCGAAACCGGAGCTATCATCATGTTCGGCTTGACCTTCGAGAAACTGTTCCTGGTCGCGATCATCGCCGGGTTCGTCCTGGGCCCCCAACGCCTCCCCGGATACGCGCACCAACTCACCCGCGCCGTACGCAGCGTGCGCCATTTCGTCGACACCACCCGCACCGCGGCCGAAGACGAAATAGGTGTTCCGCTCCGACGCTCGGAATGGGAATCGATGAACCTGCGGCAATACGACCCCCGCCGGATCGTCAGCGACGCACTGCGTGACACCAACCAACTGCGTGACACCGAGTCCCCATCGGAGCAGGTCCTCGCCGAAGCAGCCCGCGTACGACCCGGCCAGAAATACCTCATCACCGGGCCCTCCTCGCATCCCCGACGCATTCTCATCGACTCACTCCCGCAGAACGATCCGCGTCGCATCGCGGCACAACTGCAACCGAAAGCGGCTACTTCGGCGATGGCGACAGAGATCGGTGCTACCCACACCGCGCTCGGCTGAATCCGAAAGGCGATAATCGCACCCGGGACTGTCTGAATAACGGTTGATCCGGTCCTTGGTTCGACACGCCGAGCTCAGC
>NZ_JASHKV010000006.1:0-271455 GCF_030056895.1 Rhodococcus sp. IEGM 1341
GCGCCGATGGTACTGCACTCGACAGGGTGTGGGAGAGTAGGACACCGCCGAACACAACATCCCAGAATGGCCCCCGACCACGGTCGAGGGCCATTCTGCATTTCGAAACCACAAACTATCCACGCACCTGACGAACGCGCGCGCACCCGCCACGATCCGGGCCTGACCTCGGCGGGCGGACAGACCACGCGACCGCGGACGCTCCTACGAACGCAGACGCGCGCGCATTCGCTATCCGCGCGCACAATCGCGCCCCGACCAGTCATCAATTCCCACGCACCCGACGAACGCGCGCGCACTCGCGACGAGCCGGGTCGGGGCAGTCGGGGTCTGTGTCTGAACTGGGGTGCGGGCAGACGACGCGACAGCGGACTGTGTACTCCGGCGCAGACGCGCGCGCGTTCGCCATCCGCGCGCAGAATCGCGCCCCAAGCAGACACCAATTCCCGCGCACCCGACGAACGCGCGCGCATTCGCGACGAACCGGGCCTGGACCTGGATGCGGGCAGACGACGCGACCGCGGATCGCTCTTACGAGCGCAGACGCGCGCGCATTCGCCATCCGCGCGCACAATCGCGCCCCGACCACTCACCATTTCCCGCGCACCCGACGAACGCGCGCGCATTCGCTCGCCGCCTGGTCCAACATCCTCTCCCCGGCGAGGCTTTGTGGGTGTCGAACAGATTCTGTGGCACAGTCGATGTCGATGAAACTCCCCGTCGAACAGCGCCGTGTCAGCAGAGTTCTGCTCGATTTCGATCTGAGCATCGAGTTCGACAACGGTGCCAGCATTGCTTTCAGTGAGGTAGTGATCGATGGCCTCACTGTCGATGAAGACAATCAGTTCGAGGGTCTACGAGCCTTCGCAACACTGCACGGTCTCGTCTGCGAAGACGCAGACTACGACGAATCCGGTGTCCTCCGCCTGACGTTCGAGGGCCGGCAAAGGGTGGTGGCCGCCCCGCGAGACGAAGTCGAATCCTGGGAGTACACCGCGGTGGACGGTTCGACCGTGCTGTGTGGACCGGGAGGGGCCGTCGAATCGTGGCCCGCACCCGAGCGTCAGAAGGCGGAGACCCCGACCGTCGAAAGGCTTCCTTCGATCGGCGCCACTGTGGTCCGACTCTCGACCGGCGACGACCCTGCCGTCGAATTCTCGGACGGCACGAAGCTGTTGTTCGACCTCGCCCTCGACGCCGACTATCTCGTACTGCGGGAGAGTGTGACGTCGAGCTCCCACTCGGACGGTGCTGTCACAGAGGGAGATTGGGTCGTCGAACTATCCTCGGGTCACGTGATCTTCTACCGGCCGCGCACGGTGTAGGGCTTGCCGAACTGAGTTTCGACACCGGGGGAGTACAGCACCGAGTCGGGTGGCCGGGTACTGACATCGGGTAGGCCTGCCGCAGCGACGAGCTCGTCGGAGCAGTGGGTGAGTTGAGCATCGACAAGCTGCCAGTGTCGGTGCACGTTCGGTACGTAGAGCAATCGCCCTGCCAACGATGTGTGCAAGCCCCATCGCGCGGTGAGGAAGACCGCGAGTGCGTCCTCGGACATATCGCGAGTTCCTCGGACGATTCCGAAGTCCGTTGTGGCACCGCGACGCGGGGGAGCGAGTCTCCGACTTCGATAGCCGATTGTCGTCGTGTCGTCGTCTATGTCGATCGACGACCAGCGATAGGGAATGCGAGCGGCGTTGGTGCCCAGAACGACTGCGAGTCTGGATGCCTCGAGGGATCGGAACACGACGCCGCGTCGACCTTCCGCGTCGATCGAGTACAGGCGCACGTTGATCTCACCGAACGTGCCGAAGTACGGAACGGGGTGACGGTAACCGAGGCCGGCACCGACCATGTGGAAGCCGATCAGCCCGACCCACGACGAGCCGTCGAATTCGTCGGGCGTGCATCCGCGAGGCAACAGCGGGGCGACGGCCGAACTCGGAACTCGCCAGTGCAGAAAGACGAGCCGTTCCCAGCGCTGATCCATCAGGATCGGACGAGGCAGCAGCGGCGGCCGCGGCCAGAGGCGTCGGGCATCGTCTCGATTCATGATTCGAGCCTAGGCGCGACGCGTCAGGAGGCCGTGAACCGGGCGTGCACGCTCGCGGAGATCGTGATGTTCTCGGGTTTCAGTGCGAATCCGGCAGGGGTCGACTGCGCGGCGAACATGCGAGCGGAGGGCTCGGCTCCACCATGTTCGGTGGTCCCAGGAAGCAGGCCCGGGTCGGCTATCGCCACAGCGTTCACGCCCGTACGGCCCAGGCTCGATGCATAGGCCTCGGCCTTGGAGACGGCGTCGCGCACAGCGAGTTCTCGGACCGCGAGAGTACGAGCGGTTCTGCTGGATTCGGTGAGGTCCCAGTCGAAGTGGTCGATCGACACTCCCTCCAGTGCAGAGGCTGCGTAGACGAACGCGTCCACCAGATCGAGTTGGCTGAACTGCACCTCCACCGACGCCTCGGCTTGGTAGACGTAAGGGAGTTGTTCTCCGTCGTTGTTGAACGGGCGGTGGCGCGAGTGGCGCACCTGGTCCACCGACCAACGATCGATCGGTCCGCCGTCGCTGTTGTAGAGCGGCTCGACCAGTCTCGTGAGTTCCCGGACGAGTTGCTGAGCGGGTTCGGACGCGGACTCCGCCGTGCGGCCGTCGGTGCGAACGGTGAGCGAGAGTGTGCACTGCTCGGGTGGGTAGGTCGCTGCGCCGTGACCGACGACGGTGATGTCGAGTGCTTCAGGGCTCATGGCGTCCAGTCTGGCATCCACGCGCCGATATTCACCGAACCTCAACAGTGCTGGCCGACGCGTCAGGTGGGGAGGACAATTGCGAGCATGCTTCCCGTTCTGGATCTCGGTCTGGCCGATGACGACCCCCGCTCGTTCGAGCTGTCGCTGCGTGAAGCGGCTCACGGGTCCGGCTTCTTCTATCTCGTCGGACACGGGATCGAGAACTCACGTATGCACGAGGTGCTGCGTCTCGCGCGTGAGTTCTTCGCTGTGTCGGACGATGTCAAGGACGAGATCAGTCAGCTGAAGAGCCCGCACTTTCGTGGCTACTCGCGGGTGGGTGGCGAGCTGACCAACGGCCGGGTGGATTGGCGGGAGCAGATCGACATCGGGCCCGAACGTCCGGCGATCGAGGGTGTGGCGGGCTACTGGAATCTTCAGGGCCCCAATCTCTGGCCTTCGCAGCCCGCAGGATTCAGAGAGACGTTCGAGCAGTGGGAACGGACGGTGTCGGGTCTTGGACTCCGGCTGCTTCGGCATTGGGCACATTCCCTGGGAGCGCCCGAGAACGTGTTCGACGACGCTTTCGCCACCGCGCCCGCGACACTGGTGAAGGTCGTGCGTTACCCGGGCACTCCCGATCATTCGCAGGGCGTCGGTGCGCACAAGGACTCAGGGGTGTTGACACTGCTGCTCGTCGAGCCGGACTCGACCGGGCTACAGGTGGAGACGACGCCGGACACATGGATCGACGTGCCGCCACTGGACGGGGCGTTCATCGTCAACATCGGTGAGCTGTTGGAAGTGGCGACCGGCGGCTATCTACGGGCGACACGGCATCGAGTGGTCGCGCCGGGGCCAGGCACCGATCGAGTCTCCGTGCCTCACTTCCTGAGCCCCGACCTCGATGCCGTCGTACCTGTCATCGAACTGCCACCGGAGTTGGCGCTGCAGTCACGGGGCGTCGAGAACGATCCCGACAACCCCATCTACCGCACCTACGGCGAAAACGCGTGGAAGTCCCGAACACGAGCGCACCCTGACGTGGCGCAGTTGCACCACGGCGTCGTGCCGGCAGGTCAGCAGTCCACCTACTGACGGCCCGATCGCCCCCGTCGGGACGCGCGGAACTGAGCCCAGGCCCCGGTGCACCACAGCGCCCACACGATCAGCAGCGGCTGGAACAGCAATCGGATTCCTCGTGCCGTATCGGAGTCGAGGCCGAACGCATCGGTGTGCGTGATGAACTGCGAGATGTTGCCGGGGAAGACCGCGACGAAGAACGCCGCGACGACCCAACCGACGAGTGGTGCCCGAGCAGTCCAGAACAGCAACGCCAGGCCGAGCACGATCTCCACGACGCCCGATGCCAGTACGACGAAGTCGGTGCTCAGCGGCACCCACTCGGGAACCTGCGCTGCGAACGTCTCGCGCGCCCAGAAGAGATGACTGAGGCCGGCGAAGACGAGGAACGCTCCCAGTACTACTCGTCCGATGGTGCGAGATATCGATTTCGTCATGGCGTCATGAGACACCACGGGCAGACTGAGCACTATGACCGGGAGTACACCGACCGACTCAGCGCGGCGCCGATGGGTACTGCACGTCGACCTCGATCAGTTCATCGCCGCCGTGGAAGTGCTCCGCAATCCGGATCTGGCGGGCCGACCCGTGGTGGTCGGCGGCAGGGGAGACCAGACCGAGCGTGGGGTGGTCTCGACCGCCTCCTACGAGGCGCGTGCGAAGGGCGTCGGATCCGGAATGCCACTGCGCGTCGCCGCGAAGAAGATTCCCGACGCGGTCTTCCTCCCCGTGGACAAGCCGGCGTACGACGAGGCGTCGGCGCTGGTGATGGACACTCTGCGGACGTTGGGATTCGTCGTCGAGGTGATCGGTTGGGACGAGGCTTTTCTCGGTGTCGAGACCGATGACCCCGAGGGGGTGGCGAAGACAGTGCACGACGCTGTGTTCGACGCGACGGGGCTGCATTGCTCGGTGGGCATCGGAGACAACAAGTTACGAGCCAAGATCGCCACCGACTTCGACAAGCCGCAGGGCGTCTACCGGCTTACGCAGGACAATTGGTTCGAGGTGATGGGCGAGCGCAGTACCGATGCGTTGTGGGGGATCGGCAAGAAGATCTCGAAGAGGCTGGCGGCCCTCGGCATCTCGACAGTCCGAGAACTTGCCGACGCCGACGATGCGGACCTGGCCGCGGCGTTCGGCCCGAAGATCGGTCCCTGGCTCGGTACGAAGGGGCGGGGCATCGACCTCGCGCCGGTCACCTCCGAGCCCTGGGTTGCGCGGTCACACAGCCGCGAGATCACGTTCCAGACCAACGTCGCAGATTGGGCCGTCATCCGGGACGAGGTCGCTGCGTTGACATCGAAGGTGTTGGCCGACATCGAAGCCGAGAACCGGCCGGCAGTTCGAGCGGCACTGAAGATTCGCTATGCGCCTTTCGAGACGCATACCGTCAGCGCACCGATCGTCGGCGCGCCGACCTTCGATCCGGAGATTCTGACCTCTGCTGCGGTGGCGCTCGTCGATCGCCTCGACCACACGAGAGAGGTTCGATTGATCGGCGTCCGGCTGGAAATGATTCCGCCGCAACCTCTCTGACTACTTGCGGCCCGCCGCCCAGCGCAGTCCCCAGCCGTACTTCTTGTCGAGATCGGCCTGGCTCCCCTGGATGTACTCGACCTCGCGGGTGACGGTGATCCCCGCAGAAGTGTTCTCCAACAATGCGATCGAGCAGATTCGCGCGGAGTTCTCGGCCGAGTCGAGGCGTACCTCGACCTGTGGTCCGCTGGTGGGGTACAGCGTCACCACTCCGTCCACCGCGGCCCAGTTCGGTGCGCCGTCGTAGATCATCGCGAAGATCAGGATTCGAGCGAACTTCTCGGGATGGGCGAGGTTGATGTGCATGTTCTCGCCGCCGCTGACCGAACCGGAGCGATCGTCGCCGTCGAGCGCGATGAACGGGGCATCCTGCAGTGAACCGAAGCTGTTACCGAGTGCCTGGACGACGCCTTTGGAACCGTCGCGCAGTTCGTAGAGGCAGCCGAGGTCGAGATCGACACCGCCGGAGCCGTACGACGCCGCGGCCAACTTGGCCAGGAAGCCCTTCTTCTTCGGCTGTGCCGCGGGTGCGCCGGTCGACCAATTCAGGTTGACCCGCATCGAACCCTGCTTCTCGCCGGACTTGGTGAGGCTGATCGTCGGTGACGCCTTGGACAGCGTGACTTTGCTCAGACTGACGGGAGCTCCGTTTTGCTGCGGCGGAGTCTGCCCGGTCGAGGGCTTGCGGGTGTAGTCGATGGCCATGGTTGTGCCTTCCGATCGCGGGATGCCCGAAATGCCTAGATGACCCTAACAAACCGACCACCCGCACCCCTGCCTCTACGTCGGGTCGATCCTCTGCGATCGGTGGAACAGCTGCACCTGTTCGACGACGAACGAGTGGTCCTCACGATGCGGGAGGCCGGACACACCGACGAATCCGACGACGCCCACTCCTTCCGCGACGATGGGAAGGACACCGCCCGCGGCTGCGAATTCGTCGTGTGGCAGTCGCGAGTCGGTGTCGAAATCGCGGCCGGTCGAAGTGAAGAACTCGAGTACACCGAGCGAACTGCGGCCGTATCGCTGCGCGGTGGCGATCTTGCGGCTGAGCCAATGATCGTTCTCGGGGTATGCACCGGGGAGCGCCGAATGAAATGCGCGCTGCTGACCGTGCAGAATTCCGATCACGATCGGGAGCCTGCGTTCAGCTGCTGCGGCGCGCAACTGGCAGCCCAGCTTCCATGCGTCGTCGTAGTCGAACGAGGAGAAGCGGACCGACTGTTCGTCCAGGAGTGCTGCGTCGGGCGTGTTCACGCGGTGCTCGATGCAAGCCAGATGTTCAGGCCTCCGTCGACCGCGTACTCGTCGATCTCGGCGAGGTCACTGTCGGAGAACTCCGGACTCTGCAGTGCAAGAACGCTGTCGGCGAGTTGGTCTGGACGAGACGCACCGATCAGTACAGACGAGATCTGCGAACGACGAAGTACCCACGCCAGCGCCATCTGGGCGAGCCGCTGACCGCGCCGTTCGGCGATCTTGTTCAGCGCAGCCACGTTGTCCAGGTTTTCCTGCGACAGCATTCCCTCGCGCATCGTCTTGCCTTGCGTGGCGCGTGATCCGTCGGGAATACCGTCGAGGTACTTGGTCGTCAGCAGCCCCTGTGCCAGCGCGGAGAAGGCAATACAGCCGATTCCCTGAGCGTCGAGTACGTCGAGCAACGACGGCTCACCGTCCTCGACCCAGCGGTTCAGGAGTGAATACGACGGTTGGTGGATGGCCAGTGGGGTTCCGAGATCACGCAACAACGCGGCCATCTCGACGGTTCGCGCTGCCGAATACGACGAAATACCGACGTAGCGAGCCCTACCCGAGCGCACAGCGGCGTCGAGTGCGCGTGCTGTTTCCTCCAGCGGAGTATTCGGGTCGAAACGATGACTGTAGAAGATGTCCACGTAGTCGAGCCGGAGGCTGCGCAACGAATGGTCGAGGCTGCCGAGGAGATACTTGGCTCCGCCCCCGCGGCCGTACGGACCCGGAAAGAAGTCGTACCCGGCCTTGGTGGACACCACGATCTCATCCCTGAGATTCGAGAAATCCTCGTGCAAGATGCGCCCGACATTCTTCTCCGCTGACCCCAGCGGCGGACCGTAGCCATTGGCGAGGTCGAAGTGAGTGATCCCGAGATCGAAAGCGGCTCTGATGATCTCTCGCTGACGTTGCAGAGGCGTGTCGTCGCCGAAGTTGTGCCACATGCCGAGTGAGACCGCAGGCAACACCAGTCCGGAGGCTCCCACGGCGCGGTAGTGCATGGATTCGTAACGAGAGGACGACGGGGTGTAGGCGTCGTTGAGTAGCGAGGGCATGGTGGATCTCCTATCGAACTGCGAGAAGGTTGGAGAGAAGGTCGATTTGGACCTCGTCTTCGAGGGCGGACCCAACGGCGATCACGCTGGCTCCGGCTGCGAGGTAGGCAGGGGCGTTCCGTGCATTCATGCCTCCGGTGGCAACGAACTTCACCTGCGGAAACGGTCCTCGCATCGCAGTGAACCAATCGGCGCCGAGTATGGAGGCAGGGAAGGCCTTCACCCAGCTCAGGCCGAAGGCGGCGGCGTGCTGTACATCGGTACCGGTTGCCACACCCGGCAGGTGCGGCATTCCTGCGGCGATGCTGGCATCGGCAACCGCGGGATCGAATCCGGGTGCCACAGTGAACGATGCTCCGCAATTGTGTGCTCGAGCCACATGTTCGGAGCTGACTACGGTGCCTGCCCCGACCACGAGCCCACGTTCACGCGCGGCGTCCGCCACTGCGGCGAGTGCGTCGAGTGCAACCGCAGACTGGATCGGTACTTCGATGCAGGTGATTCCGGCATCCCAGCCCCGACGAGCGAGTTCGACGGTTCGTTCGGGTGAGAAACCCCGCAGGATTGCCATGACGGGAGTGTTCGTGAACGCTTCGTCGAACCAGGAGTTCGCCTGAGCTACCCCGTATTCTGTGGTCTCCATCCGAGCTCCTTGGATATGTTGTCGGTCACTGCCTTCAGATCGGGCAGCAGAAGACCGAGTGCGGTGAGATCGGCACGGCCCTTGAGGGCTGTGACCGAGACTGCTGCGACGACGCGGTTCGCGGCGTCGCGTACCGGCATTGCGACGCAGTTGACGTAGTCCTCGTATTCGGCGTCGTCCACGGACCAGCCTCGCTCTGCGACGACCGCGAGTTCGTCGTCGAATTGCGCCCGCGAGGTGATCGTGGTGGACGTGTATTTCTCGAATTCTGCTGCAGCCATTACTGAATCGACCGTCTCGGCATCCTGGAACGCCAGGATTGCTTTACTGACGCCTGCTGTGTGCAGACATACCGATGCGCCGATCTGCGAGAACAATTTGATCATGCCGGGCTGTTCGATCTTGTCCATGTAGATGATCCGATTCGCCTCCAACGCGGCGAGATGGATTGTGTGCGAGCACTGCTCGCCGAGCCCGACGAGGTAGGGGCGCGCTACGTTGGCGAAGTCGAACTGTTCGCGGGCGGCATTCGCCAGCCCGGCGAGCCGGTATCCGACGCTGTACTTGCCGTCCTCTCGTCTGCGAGTGAGTCCGTAGTCGGTGAGCGTCTGCAGTACTCGCAGGGCTGTCGATCGGTGTACGTCGAGGTGAGCTGCGACCTCGCTCTGCGTGCGCGGCCGCACGGCGACGTATTCGAGTATCTCGACTGCACGTTCCACGCTCTGCGACATCTGCTGACTCCTGTTCGTACGGGTTCACCCATGAGTGCGGACCCCGGTGATAGCTGGAACGTAGTCGTTGGTACTGGACAACGCTCGTGCGGCAAGGTCGTGTCCCAGAGACAATCGTTCGCGAGCCTCCTTGCCAGTCAGCAGGCCGGACAGGTACCCCGCCGCGAACGCATCCCCCGCTCCCACCACTTCGACAACGTCCACTCGGTGTGCCGGCACGAATGTCGCACCCGCCGATGTGATCTCGGTGGCACCGACGTCGCTGTCCTTGACCACGAGTGTCTCCACTCGATGCGGCCCGGCATCCATCAATGTGCCGATGGATCTTGCGTCGGTGGTGCCCCACAGCTCGGCCGACTCGTCTCGGCCGACGAACACCACGTCGGCGCGTCGTGCGAGTTCGAGCAGGATCGGACCGGCCTCCGCTGTGCTCCAGACTCCCGGACGGTAGTTGACGTCGAAGGAGATGCGTGTAGTCGAGCCGACACACAGGTCGAACAATGCGCGCATCATCTCCAGACACGAATCGGACAGCCCGGCGTTGATGCCGGAGACGTGCACCAGAGGTGCCTCTCGCAGCGGTAGGCCGTCCAGGGTTGCGGGAGACATGTGTGAGGCCGCAGACCCTCGCCGGTAGTAATGGACCGTTGTCGCTGTGCCTTTCGGGTCCTTGAAGTACACCCCGGTGGGAGCTTCGTCCGCGAAACGCACGAGGGAGGTGTCGACGCCGTGCGCGGCGATGTCGTCGACAATACGGCGGCCGAGCGGGTCGTTGCCGACGCGGCTGGCCCAGGCGACGTCGTGGCCCAGTTCGGCGAGATACAGGGCGACAGTCGATTCCGCACCGCCCATGTGCAGCGTGAACAGGTCTGCGGACGCAAGAGGTGTCGCGTCGACGGGTGCGACCAGTGTCATGGTCTCACCGATGCAGATGACCTCAGGCATCGATGTCCTCCATGGCCTCGCGGCGGCGGGTCTTCGTCAAGACGGTCCGAATGTGGGGGCCGACGACGGCAAGCACACTGAGCACCAGCAGACCGACCGCGATCGCGCTCGTGTAGATGCTGGCGGCGCCGTCGATCAGGAATGCACGGCGAATGTTGCTTTCGGCCAGAGGACCCAGAATGAGCCCGAGTACCAGCGGCCCTGCCGGAAAACCGTTGCGTCGCAACACCAGACCGAGGAGGCCGAACACGAGCATGAGTCCGACGTCGAATGCACTGTTCTGTACGGCATAGGTACCGACCATGCAGAACGTGATGATCACGGCCCACAGGTACTGCTGGGGGAGATCCAGCAGCTTGATGACACCGCGCATGCGGACCAGTGCCAATGCGAGGGCGGCGAAGGTGGCGAGCAGCATGATCGCAGCGAGGCTGTAGACGAGATCGGGTGAGTTGACGAACAGCGCCGGGCCGGGTTGCAGGCCCCAGATCACCATCGATCCGATCATGACCGCCATGACGGCATCTCCCGGAACACCGAGTGCCAGAGTGGTTGTCACCGATCCGCCCATGGTCGCGGTACTTGCGGTATCCGCCGCGGCGAGTCCCTCGAGTGAGCCCTTGCCGAACTTCTCCGGTGTCTTCGATGCACGCCGTGCTTGGTCCCAGGAGACGATTCCGGCGATGTCGCCGCCTGCTGCGGGAACCACACCGACTACTGCGCCGACGCCGGAGCCGATCATGGCCGGTTTGATCAATTCGCGTCGCTCGGCCTTGTCCGGCCACCACTTGCCGAGTTGTGTGATGGGCGTCGGGATCATGTTGGGGTGCCGAGTGATCATCTGGTTGAACACCTCTGCGATGCCGAACAGTCCGACGATCGCGGCGATGAACGGAATGCCGGAGCTCAGTTCGTTCATCCCGAACGTGAAACGTCCGTCGCCAGTGATCGGGTCACGGCCGATGGCCCCGAACAGGAGTCCGAGTACACCGGCGAACAATCCTTTGACTACGCGTCCGCCGGATACACCGATCATCATCGTCATTCCGAAGACGACGAGTGCGAACATCTCCGCCGGGCCGAACTCCAGCGCGATACTGGCGATGGGTTGTGCGGCGAAGATCAGAATACAGATGCCCACGACCGAGCCGACGGCCGAAACCAACGCCGAGCTGGTCAGAGCAACTCCGGCGCGGCCTTGTTTGGCCATCGGAAATCCGTCGAACGTCGTCGCGATGGAGGCCGGGGTGCCGGGGGTGTTGATCAGGATCGCCGGGACGCGGTCGCCGAACTGCGCCGCGACGTAGATGGACAGTAGAACCGAAAGGCCCTGCAGCGGTTCGAGTGTGAGGGTGAAGCCGGCGGCGAGAGCGACGGCCATAGCGGCGGTGATACCGGGAACTGCACCGACGAGGGTGCCGAGGAGGACACCGACCAGCAGGCACAGACCAATGCTCGGATCGAGTAGTGCGCCCAGGCCTTCCGCGACCGCGCTCACAGTGGAACCTGCAACAACAAGCCGAAGATCAGCCACAGAATTGCGGTGGTGACGATCGGGAACACGGCGAGAGCTTTGACGCCGCGACCGCCCGAGATCGCTGTGATGGCTGCCAGTAAGAAGACAGTGACGAGCCGGAAGTCCAGGTACTGCCAGGCAAATCCGTAGACGACGATGGTCGCGAGCGTCGCTGCCAGCACGAACCCGCCGGATGCAGTGATGGTCGGTTCGTCCGAAGTGATACGGCTGAGAAGGGACTGCAGCGCCAAACCGAGTCCGATGACGATCATCGCGACGGCAAGGGCTGTGGGCCACCAGCGCGGTCCGAACTGTTGCCCTTCGCGGGCGACGTCGATGCGGCTGGTCATGACGTAGACGAGTACGCCCAGGGCGATGACCGAGACGGCGACAGCCACCTCGTACGATCGCCGGTTGGGGGAGCGCGGGGTATCCGCACCTGCGTCTTCCACCATCTGATCGACGGTGGGTAGGTCTCGGGTGGTCATTCCTGGGCCGCCAACTCCGCGAAGCGATCGGATTCGGATCCCACGAACGAGGTGGTCTCGCCGGCCGGACGGTAGAGCGGCAGATTGCCGCCGGATTCGATCAGATCGATGTATTCGTCTGTGGCCGAGGCCGTCTCGATGGACTGCTCCAGCTTCGTGGCAACATCCTCGGGCAGGCCGGTCGGTGCCGCGATGACGGCCCAGCTGCCGATCACCACATCGAGCCCGAGTTCGGTGGCGGTGGGGACCCCGGGAAGTGCGGGTGCCTGGTCCTCGGTGAACACGGCGAGTACACGCAGGCGTCCGTCGGAATGCGCCGGTGCAGTTTCGCCGATGCCTGCGACCACTGCATCCACCTGAGATCCGATTGCAGCGGTCACCGCGGGTGCGCCACCGTCGAACGGGACTCCGGTGAACTCGACACCGGCTACGCGGCCGAGCTCGACAGCCCCTGCCTCCCAGATGGACCCAGGTCCGGCATTGGACACGGTGATGGAACCGGGGTCTGCGCCGGCTGCGGCTATCAGATCATCGAGGGTCTGATAGGGGCTGCTCGCGGGCACTGCGATGGTGCCGGGTTGGGAATTGACCTGGCCGAGAAAGTCGTAGGCCGCCGGGTCGATGGAATAACCCTGATGGCCGAGCAAGCTCACCTCGACTGGAAGAACGCCGATCGTGTAACCGTCGGCGTCCTGGTCGGCGAGATACTGCATGCCGATGGAACCCGCTCCGCCAGGACGATTTTCGACGATGACACTGACGCCCAGGTCGGCTTCCATCTGCTTGCCCAGCGTGCGTGCGGTGAGGTCTGTTGCGCCACCTGCGGACGTCGGCGTCAGCAGGGTGATGTTGCCGCTCGGATAAGTTTCGCCGTCGCCACCTCCCGATGAGCGGTCGGCGCAGCCGGCGACTCCGCCGATGAGTAGTACTGCCGCGGCACTGCTGCCGACGGCGACCCTGACGGTGCGGGAGCGGAACGTGAATGTGGGCACGGGGTCCTCCGGGGGTGAGGTGTATCTGGTGGATGGCGTAGCTTCTGTTGCGCTGTATGCAACAGTGTTGCTTTCTGTGCACACAGAGTAACTCATGTGTGACCCCCGGCATAGACTTTCTTTACTGTGATGGAGCGCGCTGCGCTGTCGAGGTCGAGCCGATGGAACCACCGACAGAAAAATCGGCGCGACGGGTGAGACCTCGAAGGGCCACCCATCGCGCCGATGTCTCGGGCGCCGATTCGATCTACGGCCGTGGCACGTTGCGCAGATTCGACTTGGCCATCCGAACTGCCTCGCCGACGCCACCGTTGAGCACGACCTTGCTCATCGCGAGCGCGAATCCCTTGATCTGCTCCCCGGTGATGGTCGGCGGCACCGACAGCGCCATCGGGTCGGTGATCAGCTGGACCAGTGCGGGACCGTCGACCGCAAAAGCGGTTTCGAGTGCACTGCGAATGTCACCGGGCTGTTCGACGCGTTGTGCGTGGATGCCGGCGGCGGCAGCGATGCCGGTGTAATCGACCTGCGGCACGTCGACGCCGAAGTCGGGCAGACCGTCGACGAGCATCTCGGCCTTGACCATGCCGAGCGTGGAATTGTCGAACAGCACGATCTTGACGGGCAGCTTGTACATCGCGACGGTCAGGAGTTCGGAGAGCAGCATCGAGAATCCGCCGTCGCCGGAGATCGAGACGACCTGGCGGTCCGGATTGGCGAACTGCGCTCCGATGGCGTGCGGCAGGGCATTGGCCATCGAACCGTGCAGCATCGACGCGACGAACGCCCTTTCGCCGGTGGGGTTGATGTAGCGGGCGGTCCACACGTTGCACATTCCGGTGTCGGTGGTGAAGACGGCGTCGTCGGCGGCGAGGTCATCGAGCACCGACGCGGCGTATTCGGGGTGGATGGGAACGAGCGTCTCGGCGTTGCGGGTGTATGCGCCGATCGTCTTGCCCATGAGGTCGTTGTGCTTGTCCACCCACTTCTCCACGTACCGGCGGTCGGTCTTGCGAGTGACCAACGGGTGCAACGCATTCACCGTCGCGAGAACATCACCGTGGATCGGGTACTGCACCGAGGTTCGGCGTCCGAGCTTCGTCGGATCGATATCGATCTGTGCGGTGGTGACGTCCTCGGGAAGGAACTGCTGGTACGGAAAATCGGTGCCGAGCAGGATGAGCAGATCCGCGTCGTGAATTCCTGCATGGGCCGCGCCGTAGCCCAGCAGACCTGTCATACCGACGTCGTACGGGTTGTCGTACTGGATGAACTCCTTTCCGCGCAACGAATGTCCGACGGGTGCGCCGATGGTGTCGGCGAATGCCACCACCTCGTCGTGAGCACCCTTGACTCCGTAGCCGGCGAAAATCGCGACCTTCTCGGCATTGTTGATGGCGTCGGCCAGTTTCTCGATGTCCGCCGCCGGCGGTGTGACGATCGGTGCCGAGGGAATGGCTATCGGGTCCATGGTGCCGGCGGCCGACAGTTCGGCGATGTCTCCGGGGAGCGTCAGAACCGATACCCCGCCGCCGGTGATGGAGGCGTTGATCGCCGCGCGGAACACCCGGGGAGCCTGGTCGGCAGTGGAGACGAATTCGTTGTAGAGCGAGCATTCACCGAAGAGGCGGTCGGGGTGCGTTTCCTGGAAGTAGCCCGAGCCGATCTCGCTGCTGGGAATGTGCGACGCGATCGCCAGAACCGGTGCGCCGGAACGGTGTGCGTCGTAGAGGCCGTTGATCAGATGCAGGTTCCCGGGCCCGCAGGAGCCGGCGCAGACGGCCAACGTGCCGGTGGTCTGCGCGTCGGCCGAAGCAGCGAACGCCGCTGCCTCCTCGTGTCGGACATGAATCCAGTCGATACCGCCCTTGGCCGATCCCCCGGTACGGCGCACCGCGTCGACCACAGGATTGAGACTGTCGCCGACGATGCCGTAGATGCGCTGAACGCCGGCGTCGACGAGTCCTCGAACGAGTTGGTCGGCCACTGTGGTGGGCATGTCACTGTCTCCTCAAAATTTCGGTGACGCACCGATGTGCCTCGGCTGCGTCTTGTCGACGCCTTCCCTGCACCGAGGGTCTGCCAAACATGGACGTGCACGTCCATGAGGGCCGTCACGAGGAAAGTGCTGGTAGAACGCCGTGGCGATCTCCGTCACGTCGCACTACGCCCACCGATGACTGCGGTTACCCGCCGACCGGCGAGAACTGTGCCGGTGCAGTTCGCCCCGGAACCGTGGAGTCGCGGACGACCAGCGTCGGTGTGAGTGCCACCGAGGACACCGGCAGCCCGTGGGTGACGGCCAACAGCATTTCGGCTGCGCGTGTGCCGATTTCGCGGTGCGGACTGTGAATTGTCGTCAAGGGCACCGTCAATTCGCTGCAGATCGAGATGTCGTTGTAGCCGACGACCGCAATGTCGCGTCCCGGCTGCAACTGCGCTTCGCGCAGGACTCCGAGGACTCCGATGGCGCTGAAATCGTTGGTCGCGAAGATCGCGGTCGGAGGTGTCGGTAACGCCAGAAGTGCTGTGGCCCCGCGTCGTCCGGCCTCGGGATCGAAGCCCTCTTCCCGTACGTACTCGTCGGGAACGTCGATGCCTGCATCGCGGAGGGCAGCTCGGCAGCCCTCCGATCGGTCGATTCCGGTGCTGGCCCACGCCGGGCCGGACACGATCCCCACTCGGGTGTGGCCGAGCCTGGCCAAGTGCTCACCGGCGAGGTAGCCGCCCCGATGGTCGTCGCACGTCACCGAGGTCATCCCCGGGTATCTACGGCTGATGAGCACGAACTTGATTCCTCGGCGGTGGAGGTCCTCGAGGTTCTCGCTGTCGAGGCGAGCGTCACCGAAGATGAGGCCGTCGACGTTGCGGCCGAGCAACAGATCGATGCGTCGACGTTGCTGAATCGGATCGTCGTGGGTGTTGGCGACGAAGGTCTCGTACCCGGCACGGTTCGCTGTCTCTTCGATGGCGTCGTACATCGCCGAGAGCACCACGTCGGTCAATCGCGGGACGAGGACTCCGAACGCGGTGGACTTCTTGGTGGTCAAGCTCGCCGCGTTGGGGTTGGGGACGTAGTCCATCTCGCGGGCCAGCTCGAACAATCGCAGGTCTCCGGCGCTGGCACCGGCCGGGTCGAGCGCGACGCGTCGTAGAGCTCGGGAAACGGTCGAGACATGCACTCCCGCAGCAGCTGCGACCGTTTTGAGCGTGACGCTTCCCGACGTAGTGCTGTCCACTGGCGGTTCCCCTCGATCCTCCGTCGGCGCTGCCCCGACCCCTGATGACCCCTAAGCTAGCACCGTGCGCAATCGTTTGCGCAACAAGTTGCTCTCGAGGAACGGACATTCGATGACAGGTTTGGGTGGTCTCAATCCATCGCCGACGTCGCTCACGCTCGGTCTGGTTCAACAGCAGGTTCCGCTGATCACCAGCATGGCCGACGTGGATGCGACGACCGATCGCGTATGCAGGCAGTTGCGTGAGGCGAAGGCTGGATTCTCGGCCCTGGATCTCGTGGTGTTCCCGGAGTATTCGCTGCACGGCTTACGCAAGTCCTCGTGGGCATCCGACGAGGTGATGTGCGATATGGACGGTCCGCAGGTGGAGCGTCTGCGCGACGCGTGCCGTGAGTCGGCGGTGTGGGGCTGTTTCAGCATCATGGAACGCAACCCGGGCGGGGCGCCGTTCAACTCCGGAATCATCGTCGACGATCGAGGTGACATAGCGCTGTACGTCCGCAAACTGCATCCCTGGACGCCCAAGGAGCCGTGGGAGCCCGGCGACATCGGCCTACCGGTCTGCCCGGGGCCGAAGGGTTCCGTTCTGTCGTTGTTGATCTGCCACGACGGAATGTTTCCCGAGATGGCGCGGGAGGCGAGCTATCGCGGTGCGAACGTGCTGCTGCGCACGGCGGGGTACAAGTTTCCGCTGCGGCAGTCCTGGCGTATCACCAACGAGGCCAATGCCTTTCACAACTTGGCGTACACGGCATCGGTGTGTCTGGCGGGGGAGGACGGCAACGGCATCCCGTCGATGGGCGAGGCGATGGTGTGCGACTACGAAGGAACCATCGTCGAGCGCGGCGATTCGACACCCGATCGAGTGGTGACGGTATCGATCGAGCCGGCCCGCGCCGATGCGGCACGTCGAGAATGGGGAGTCGAGAACAACATCTACCAACTGGGACATCGCGGGTTCACGGCCCTGGCCGGTGGCGCGCAGGACTGCCCGTACACCTACGTTCGCGACCTGGCCGACGGAACCTATCGACTGCCGTGGGAGGACGAGGTGCGCATCGTCGACGGGACGTCGGAGGGGTACGGGCCCCCGCGTGGACCCGACAGTGCAACCGATTCGGCGCGGGCCGGTCTGCGCGGCGAGTAAGGCGGAGGTTACGCGGCCGGGGCCCGTGTAACGGTGCCATTAATTGGTTCCGGATTTGTCGCCCAAAGCTCGACATCGAGCTCGAAACCCCTCTATCGTCAGAGCAACGCAATCGGTTGCACGACCGGTTGCACAGCAAGCGAAAGAAGGCTCGTTTCGATGACTTCCCAGGTAGGCGACTCTCTGGAGCTCACGGATCGCACCCGCCACGACATCGATTCGATGTCTTCGGGGGATGTGTACAAACTGCTGTCCTGCGCGGTGCAACCTCGTCCGATCGCGTGGATCTCGACCGTCTCCGGCGACGGCGTTCGCAACCTGGCACCGTTCAGCTTCTTCAACGTCGCCTCGCGCAATCCGGCAACGCTGATGATCTCCATCGGCGAGCGCATCGGGTCCCCCGGAGAGCTCAAGGACACGTTGGTCAACATTCGCGACACCGGCGAATTCGTCGTCAACATTCCGTCCGCCGACACCGTGGATGCGGTGACCGCGAGTTTCGCCACCGTCGATGCGGAAATCGACGAGTTCGAGCTCTCGCAGATGACCGCGGTGCCGTCGGTGTCGGTCTCGGCTCCGTCGGTCCTCGAATCCCTGGTCTCGCTCGAATGCCGAACGTTGCAAGAAATTGCGCTCGGCTCGGACACTCTGGTGCTCGGGACCGTGACTACGGTGACCAGCAGGCCCGGGTTGCTCACCAGCGACCTGCATGTCGACACACTCCAACACCGATTCCTCGGCAGGTTGGCAGGCCCGTTCTACACCACCGACATGAACCGGGTGGCGCAATGACCACGTCGGCCCGCCTGCGCGGCGTCGACACCGAGCCGGTGGTCGACACGTTCGATATCGCTGTGGTGCAGACCGGTTCGCGGACCGGTGCCTGGCAGCAGAACATCGATGCAGTGGCAGCAGAAGTGCGTACGCTCGCCGCGGCCGGGTCCAAGCTGATCGTCCTACCCGAATTGTTCGCCAGCGGTTACGATCTCGACGACCTCGATTCGATGGCCGAGTCGGTACCCGGTCGTACATCGATCGCGCTCTCCGATCTCGCTGCCGATACCGATACGGTTCTGGTGACGGCGATCGTGTTTCGCGACTCCGCAGGAGTCGTCTTCGACAGCTCGCTCGTCGTGGGTCCGGACGGCCTGCTGGCATTGGGACACAAGCGTTTTCTCTGGGACCGAGAGAAATCGGTGTTCACTCCCGGAGCAGAGAGCGGACTGCTGGTCAGCACTCCGTTCGGCACCATCGGCGTCGTGATCTGCTACGAGGCAGGCTTTCCCGAGACGGTCCGCGATCTGGTCCAGCGAGGAGCCGATGTGATCGCCGTGCCGTCCGCATTCGGGCACGTTCGCCTGCACGTGTGGAAGCTGCTGACCCGGTCCCGTGCACTCGAGAACGGCGTCGTCGTCGCGGCCGCCGGACTCACCGGACAGACCGGCGACGGCCCACGGTTCGCGGGTCACAGCGTCATCGTCGGACCGCAGGGGCGCACCATCGTCGAGATGGACGAGGGCGTCGGATCGGTATCGGCCACAGTGACTCGACGCGAGTTGCTCGACGCACGCGACGAAGTGCCCTATCTGAAAGACCTTGCCCGACTGGGCGGTATCACCGAGACACGTACGACCGAGAACGATCACGAGAGGAACCGAGATGTTCGATCTGCGATCAGCTGATCTGTTGCGCGCATTCACCCGTCAGCTCGAGCTGTGCAAAGTTCAGCCCGGAGAGCAGGTGGTGATTCTCGCGGAACCGTCGAGCCGCGGTGATTACATCTCGGCTGCCTTCGGTGCGGCCCAGAGCCTGGGTGCCCAGGTGCTCGCGGCAACGGTCCCCGGCGGTAGTCCGGCGCCGATGCCGAGCACCCACACCGGGGCAGGCCCAGGCCTGGTGTCGGTCATGAACAGTTCGGTGGCTCAGGACATGCTCAAGGGCGCGGACCTCGTGGTCGACCTCACCAGTGAAGGCTTCATCCACGCGCCCATCCAGCAGGAGATCCTGGCCGCCGGAACGCGCATCATCTTCGTCTGCGACGCCCCGGACGTGTTGATCCGCAACATGCCCCAGGACGGCGACAAGGAGCGAGTACAGGCCGGCGTCGATCTGATTCGCAACGGTTCGACCATGCGCATCACCAACGAGGCCGGCACCGATCTCACCGTGCAACTGAGCAATTCGCAGCCCGAGTTCCAGGTGGGTTTCGCCGACGACAAGGGCCGCTGGGATCATTGGCCGTCGACGATGGTGTTGTGCTGGCCGGAGATCTCCAACGGAAAGATCGTGCTGTCCGAGGGCGACATCTTGTTGCCGTTCAAGGAGTACGTCCGAGACGAGACGACGCTGACGGTCACCAACGGTCACATCGACGAGGTCACCGGCGGCGGCGAGGCGGCGCTGCTGAACATGTTCTTCGCCGACTCCAACGACAAGTGGGCGCGCTACCTGTCCCACATGGGCTGGGGACTGATGAAGACCGGCGACTGGTTCGCGGCGGCGATGTACGGCAAGGACGACATCATGGGCATGGACGCCCGCGCGTTCGCCGGCAGCTTCCTGTGGTCCACCGGCCCGCACCCTGTCCTCGGCCGGGACTCCTACGCACACCTCGACATCGGAATGCGCGCCTGCACCGTGTCCATCGACGGCATCGATGTCGTCACCGAGGGTCGATTGGTGGAGAGCTGACATGGCACCGATCGAAGTGGTGATCGCAGGCGGTGGCCTGGGCGGTCTGACCGCGGCGCTCTCGCTGCGGCACAGAGGAATTCAGGTGACGGTACTCGAGGCTGCTGCCGAGCTGGGCGAGGTGGGCGCGGGAATTCAGACCGCTCCCAACGCCAGCCGTATCCTCATCGCCCTCGGGATGCGCGAGAAGCTCGAAGCGATCAAGACCGAGCCGATGGATCAGGTGCGCAGGCGCTGGGAGAACGGCAAGGTCATCGCTCTCACCGCGCTCGGCGAGTACTGCAAGAAGACCTTCAACGCGCCCTACTGGCACTACCACCGCGCAGACCTGCACTCGGCCATTCATGCGCAGTGCCTCGATCCCGACGGCCCGGGCCCGATGGTGGTGTTCGAGACCGACGCGAAGGTCGTCGAGGTCGATCGAAAGAATCCGACGCGGCCTGTCGCGGTCACCGGAACCGGTAAGCGCTACGAATCGGACCTGCTCATCGGAGCCGACGGTATTCGCTCGACCGTGCGCGATCTGATCGGTCTACCCGATACGCTCGTGTTTTCCGGCGAAATGGCCTATCGCGCACTCATTCCGGGTGATCGCATCGTCAAGGATCCGGCTACTCGCTGGCTCGTCGACCGATACCAGAGCACCATCTGGTACGGACCGGACCGGCACCTGGTGCACTACATGATTCGTAACGGCGAGTACCTCAATGTCGTTGCGCTGGCTCCGTGTACCGACGAGGTCCGCGACGGTGGACCACGGCTCGTCGGACCCGAGGAACTGATGGGGACATTCCCGGATTGGGACGATCGCGCCCACGCGATGCTCTCCAAGGCCGACGAGAACGTGCTGTGCCAGGCGCTCTACTACCGCAGGCCCGACCCGCGGTGGACCGACGGCCGTGTCGCGCTGCTGGGCGATGCCTGTCATGCCATGCTGCCGTATCAGGCGCAGGGTGCTTCGCAGGCCATGGAAGACGCGGCAGTGCTGGCCGAGGAGCTCGCGAAGGTCACCCCGAGCGGGATCGACGAGGCGTTGGCGCGCTACGTGTTTCGGCGGGCCAGGCACGCGCGGATGGTGCAGGACGCGAGCCTGCAGAACAAGACTTTTTATCACATACCCGATGGACCCGAGCAGCAGAAGCGGGACGCGACACTGGCGTCGTTCGATGGGGAATCCGACATCTCGTACGACTGGCTGTGGAGCGGTACCCCGCTCGACGACAGCGACGACGAGAAATTCCATTACTCGTTCGTCCGATGACGACCTCGGACCACAACACCGCGCCGGAGGCTGCGATGAAGACTGGTGATCAGGTAGTACAGGAACTCCCCTGGAAATGGGGTGTGCAGGGCAAGATCTTCATCATCGGTGGGCTGGGCTACATGTTCGACGCCTGGGACGTGGCACTGAACGGCTTCTTGACCCCGCTGCTCGGAAGCTACTGGGACCTGTCCCAAGCCGAGCGCGGTCTGGTCGCCACCGGCAACCTGATCGGCATGGCCGTCGGGGCCGTCGTGTGGGGCACGATCGCCGACCGAGTCGGACGTAAGCGTGCATTCTCGTTGACGCTGTTGATCTTTGCGCTGTTCTCGGTCCTGGGAGCGTTCGCGCCGAGCTTCGAGATCTTCATCATTCTGCGGTTCCTCGCCGGGTTCGGCCTCGGTGGCTGCATCCCGGTGGACTACGCGTTGGTCAGCGAATTCTCACCGCGTCGGATTCGCGGCAAGATTCTCTCCGCCATGGATGTCTGGTGGCCGATCGGTGCCACCATCTGCGGCGTCGTCGCCACGCTGCTCGTCCCGATCGACGGCGACGTTCGCTGGCGCTACATGCTGCTGTTCATGGTTCTGCCTGCGCTGCTGCTGTTCTGGGTCCGACGCGGCATCCCGGAATCACCCATCTACCTCGCCAAGGTCGGTCGTGAGGCCGAGGCCCGCGCCGTCATCGACGACATGGTGACCCGTACCGGATCCGAGGCCGTCGACTACGTCATCGTCGCCGACACCGCCCCGAAGGGACCGGGCGGAATGAAAGCCGCTCTGACGCAGCTGAAGTCGGTCTGGCGGTACAGCCCGCGGATCACCGCCGCCGCGTGGATGTTGTTCGTGTCCATCATGCTGCTGTACTACGCAGCGCTGAGCTGGATGCCGTCGATCCTCCGCGCCGAGGGCTACGGGGAATTCGCAGCTTTCGCCGGTACGACGCTGATGACCGGCGTCGGCATCGTCGGTGTGCTCACGTCGGCGTTCATCGTGGAGATCTTCGGACGCAAGTGGGTCATCGGGCTGTCCGGTCCGATCGCGGGTAGTGCGCTGGTCATGTTCGCCGTCATGCTCGACATCCAGTCGGCCGCGCTGATCTGGCTCGGCATCTTCGGATTCGTCATTCAGCTGACCATCCCGGTGCTGTACTGCTACGTCTCGGAGTTGTACCCCACCAACATCCGCGCCTCGGGATTCGGGTACGCGTCCTCGGTCAGCCGGGTCGCAACCGGCTTTGCACCACTGCTGTTCGGTTCGGTGATGTGGCCGATCCTCGGTCTGCCGTTGACCTTCGGCATCGTCACCGCGTTCGTGTTGTTCGCGGTGATCTGGATGGCGTACTTCGCACCCGAGACCAAGGGGCGCGAACTCGATACCCTCGTCGACGAACCCACCGAGGTCGTCGCAGGCGAGGCTCGAGTCTGATGAAGCCCGCGCAGTTCGACTACCACCGGGCGCGCGATGTCTCTGGTGCGGTGCGGCTGCTGTCCGAGCTGGGCGAGGACGCGAAGATCATCGCCGGAGGCCAGTCCCTGGTCGCCATGATGAACTTCCGCCTCGCCCGGCCCGGGCACCTGGTCGACGTGGCTGGGTTGAACACTCTGCAGTACATCCGCCGAGAATCCGACGGCTTGCACATCGGAGCGCTCACCACCCACCACGACGTCGAACGCGGCGACGTGGGAACGGATTTCGGTGTCCTTCGCGAGGCCATGCGGTGGGTGGGGCACTACCCGATCCGTACCCGCGGGACCGTCGGGGGCAGCATCGCCCATGCGGACGCCACCGCGGAATGGTGCTTGCTCGCCATCCTGCTCGACGCCCGCATCGTCGTCGAGAGCGTGCGGGGGCGGCGAACCGTAGAGGCGGACTCTTTCTTCTTCGGGTACTACTCCACCGATCTCGCGTTCGACGAGATGATTGTCGAGATCGTGTTCCCGAACCCGGCACCGCACGCTGCGGTGACCGAATACGCCGAGCGGCAGGGAGATTTCGCGATCGTCGGCGCGGCCGTGTCGCTCGATCTCGACGGGGTGGCCGTGGTGGGCGGGCGGGTTGCCCTCGCGGGAGTGGGAGCAACTCCCGTGCGATCGCCGGCTGGGGAAGCCGTCCTGGCCGCAGGCGGGACCTTCGCGGACTGCGCGGATGCCGCAGCCGAATCATTGGAACTGGAGGACGAGGGCATGGTCACCGCCGAGTACCGCCGCACCCTGGTGCGCACGTTGGTCGCCGAAGCCTGCAGCGACGCACTGGTATCTCAGGGGGTGCCCACGTGAGCGTCGATCAGGTTCTCACGCCGAAACTCGTCGGCACCTCGGTCGCACGCCGCGAGGATCCGCGGTTGCTCACCGGTCGAGGCAGATTCGTCGACGACATCGCGATGCCGGGAATGTTGCACGCTCAGTTCGTCCGCAGCACCGTCGCGGCCGGATCGATCACCGGTCTCGACGTGGGTGATGTCGCCGGAGTCGAAGGGGTGCGCGGCGTCTTCACCGCGGCGGACCTGGACCTGCAGCCGATCCGCGCCGAATTGTCGCGTCCACTCAGCGAATTCGTGCCCACCGATATGCCCGTGCTGGCGCACGACGTGGTGCGCTACGTCGGTGAGCCACTGGCCATCGTCGTCGCCGCCGATGCCTACAGCGTCGAGGACGGGCTCGAGGCGGCACGAGTGTCGTACCGGACCGTCACCGCCGTCACCTCGGCAGATCAGGCCATGTCCGAGGGCGTGTCCCTGGTTCACGATTCGGTTCCGAACAACATCGTCGTGGACGTGCAGATGTTCGCCACCGACGGCATCGACGAGATCTTCGACGACGCGCACACCGTGGTGTCGGTGCAATCCAGAACCGGCCGGCAGAACGCGCTTCCACTCGAGACCCGCGGATGCATCGCGTACTGGGACGATCGCGACGAGCAGCTGATCATCTACATTTGTACTCAGGTGCCACACCAGGTTCGGACCGTCACCGCGCTCTGCCTCGGGCTGGACGAGCGCCAGGTGCGCGTCGTGGTACCCGACATGGGCGGCGGGTTCGGGCAGAAGTGCGTCGTCGGCCGCGAGGAGATCGCCGTCGCCGCAGCTGCGTTGAAGCTCCGCCGTCCCGTGAAATGGATCGAGGATCGCAAGGACGCACTGACGGCGTCGTTCCTGGCGCGCGAACAGCAGTACGACGTGCGGGCAGCATTCGATTCCGAGGGCCACATCCTCGGCCTCGACGCGGACGTCGTGTGCGACATGGGTGCCTACTCGTGCTACCCGTTCACCGCAGGCATCGAGCCGCTGATGGCCTCGGCGGAAATGCCGGGGGTCTATCAGGTTCCGGCGTACCGGGTTCGAGGACGCTCGGTGTTCAGCAACAAGGCACCGACCGCGCCGTACCGCGGGGTGTCTCGCCCGCAGTACGTCATGGTGATGGAGCGATTGTTCGAGCGAGCGGCCCGTGAACTGCAGCTCGATGCGGTGGAGATCAGGCGGCGCAACGTCATCACCGCCTTCCCGTACACCGGCGTCAACAACATCACCTACGACCCGGGCTCGTACCTCGAGGCGCTGAACCTGTGCGAGCAGACCCTCCGTGACGGCGGTTGGTACGACGTCCAGGAGCGGGCAACCGCAGACGGCCGACACATCGGCATCGGATACTCGTGCTTCAGCGAGCGAACCGGATACGGCAGCAGCGCATTCGCGGCGCGCAAGATGAACGTGGTGCCCGGGTTCGACATCTCGGAGGTCAAAATGGACACCTCCGGCACGGTCGTCGTGACCACCGGAACGATGAGCCACGGTCAGAGTCACGAGACCACGATGGCTCAGATCGTCGCCGATCGCCTCGGCATCGGCGTCGAACAGGTCAAGATCGTGCAGGGCGACACCGATCGGATCACCTACGGCTTCGGCTCGTTCGCCTCTCGCTCCATCACCATCGGCGGCAGTGCGGTGGCGTTGGCGTCGAACAAGCTGGGAGACAAGCTCTGTGAGATCGCAGCGCACCTGCTGGAGACTCGCGACGACAACGTCGAGTTGGCATCGGGGCGCGTACGTCAGCGCGACGACCACTCGGAGTACGTCACCTACCGGGACATCGCCGACGTCGCGTATCTGAAGGCGCAACTGCTGCCGAAGGGCGTGGAACCCGGATTGTCCGCGACGGCAAGCTTCGACGTGTTCAACGACGGCACCTTCTCCAACGCCACCCACGGCGTTGTGGTCGAGTTGCACGAGGGCACCGGACGAGTGGAGATCCTCAAGTACGTGTGCGTCGAGGACTGCGGCGTCGCGATCAACCCCAAGATCGTCGAGGGCCAGTGCCGGGGTGGGATCGCCCAGGGCATCGCCGGGGCGTTGTTCGAGCAGGTGTCGTACGACGATCACGGAAATCCACTGTGTGCCAGCTTCATCGACTACAAGGTGCCGACTGCCTGCGAGATCCCGGACATCGAGATCCACCACCTCGAAACTCCCTGCCTGTTCACCGAATCCGGAGCCAAGGGAGCCGGTGAGGGCGGAACGATCGGTGCACCCGCCGCTGTGCTCAACGCTGTCAACGACGGATTGCGCTCCACCGGAGTCGAACTGAACGACACACCGATCACCCCCGTGGCAGTACAGGCAGCACTGGCGAAGGGCAGGCCATGAGCAACAAGCAACTGATCGAACTGAACGTAAACGGCACCGTCCGTGAGGTGATCACCGAACCACGCCGCACCCTGGTCGACGTACTGCGGCATGATCTGCAGCTCACCGGAACCCATGTCGGCTGCGAACACGGCGTGTGCGGAGCCTGCACCGTGCTGATCGACGGCAAGCCGGCCCGCGCGTGCCTGACGTTCGCAGCGCAGGTGGAGAACTCGGACATCGAGACCGTCGAATCACTCGGCATCGACGGTGAACTGAACGATCTGCAGCAGGCCATCGCAGACCACCACGGTCTGCAGTGCGGGTTCTGCACACCGGGGTTCCTGATGTTGGCCGAGGGCTACCTCGCCGACAACCCCGATGCCACCAAGGAACAGATCCGCGAGGTGGTGGCGTCGAACTACTGCCGCTGTACCGGGTACCAGACCATCGTCGAGGCCATCGACTCGTGCGCCGAGCAGCGCCGCTGCGCCGGCTGTGTGAACGGAGTTCCCCAGTGATACTGACCAATACACTCGACATCGACGCGTCCGCCGAGGACGTGTTCCGGCTGATCAACGACGTCGAGAAGGTCGCGACCTGCGTACCGGGGGCGGCCATCACCGGTAAGGACGGCGAGACCTACCTCGGCGGAGTGAAGGTCAAAGTGGGCCCGATCAGTGCGTCGTACGCCGGCACGATCAGGTTCCTCGAGGTCGACGCCGAGACCCGCACGCTCACACTCGAAGCGAAGGGGGCGGACTCGCACGGCAACGGCGACGCCGAGGCCCAGGTCGATCTGGCGGTCGAGGCGCTCGGTGATCGTTCGCGGTTGACCCTGAATACCGATCTGGTGATCAGCGGAAAGATAGTCTCGTTCGGCAAGGGCGCGATCGTCGCGGTGTCGAACAAGGTCCTGCAACAGTTCGCCGTCAATCTCGGTGCGCTGCTCAGTGGTTCGGCCACGGCCGAATCGACCACGCCTGCAGCTGTGAAGGCTGCTGTTGCGAGCCCGATGGGCGGCGAATTGAACGCGATGAGCCTGATGCCCGAACCGGTGCGCAAGTACGCACCGATCGCGGGCATCTTCCTCGCGGGAATGGTCGAGGGCTGGCTGGTGTCCAGGGCCTTCGGACGTCGATAGTTCAGCTGCGTACCGCGTTCGAGATTCTGTCGACGACCATCGCAACGGCACTCGGAACCGGCTCGATGACGTCCACGTCGGTGCGCAGTGCCAGCCGCCGGGCCGAATCGCTCAACGGACCGCCGCCGATGACGACCGCCGTCGCTCCGGCGGCGACTGCTGCATCGACCGCTGCTCCCAGTTCGACGACGCTCGATGCGAGGTCCTCGGCCAGGACCAACGGCGATGACGCGGTGAGGAACACACCCGCGAAATCGCCGTCGGGCACGGTGGCACGAGTCAGTGCATCGAGTTGGGCGGCGAGATCGGCTGTGGTGGTGGCGATCGCGAAGCGCCGACCACCTCGTGCAGCGTGCAGGATTCCTGCCTCGCCGATCCCGACGACCGGAATGTCGACGAGGGTTCGGAGTTCGGCGGCACCGGGATCACCGAACGCGCCGACGATCACCGCTGCCGGGCCATGGTGCTCGATCGCGTCGAGGGCCGCGGTTACGACATCCGGTCCGGCAGCACGCAACTGTTCGGTGCCGGTGATCATCGCCGGTCCGGTACCCGCGGTGACCCCGACGACGGTGAATTCTGTGTCGTGGACACAACGCCGCGCGACGTCGACGAGCAGCTGCGTCGTTGCAGTGTTCGAGTTGGGGTTGATCACGAGAATCTTCACTGCTCAGCCATCTTCCGGCATCGGTTGTCCGAAGGTCTCTTTCGGGAACTGCACGGCAATCCCGCACACGATGAACAGGCCGGCCAGCATCGCGAACATGGCACCCACGCCGGACGAGTCCAGTACGGCTCCGGCAATGAGCGGGAACAGTCCGCCGGAGAGGGAGCCCAGCGCCAGGATCACCGACGTCGCGAGGCCACGGATTCGTGTGGGGTACTGCTCGGGTGCGAACAGCCAGATCGTCGTGTTGAGGATGATGACCGAGAAGTTGAACAGGGCACCGAAGAACAGTACGAGGCCGATGGACGTTGCGAAGAAGCCGAATCCGAGCCCGGCGACGATACCGAGCGCAGCGCCACCGGTCAGCGTCACCTTGCGGGGGAGTTTGCGAGCGATGATTGCGGCGGTCAGCGCGCCGATCAACGACCCGGACTGCATCACGAGGGTGTACCAGAGCGCACTCGAGATCGACATTCCCCGCTCGGTCAGGATGACGGGGATCAGCGTGAGCATCGAGATCTGTGCTGCGTAGGACATGCAGACGGCAATGCCGAGGGCGAGAGTGCTTCTGCGGTAACGCTGCCCGAACATCTCCGTCCACCGTGCGCGCGGTGCGGCGTGATCATCGACCGTGGTGTCGACGTTCAAGTACTGAACCTCGGAGTCGAGGGTGCCGCGAAGCTTGCCCTGCGCCAGGCGGTTGATGACGGTGTTGGCCTCGGCCACCCGGCCTGTCGCTGCGAGGAAGCGAGGTGTTTCCGGAAGCGAGCGGCGATAGAACACGACCGCGAGTGCGGGCAGTACCAGCAGACCGAACAGCCAACGCCAGCGGTCGTCACCGGTGAAGATGGCGAAGACGATGACCCCGAACAGTGGGGCGAGCATGTTGCCCAGACCTGCGGCTGCGACGTTGATCATGCCGACCGCGGTACCGCGATGCTTGGCGGAGAAGAACTCGGAGAGCATGATCACCGCGACGGCGATCTCACCGCCGAGTCCGAGCCCGACCAGGAATCGAGCGCCCACCAGCACCTCGTAGTTGGGTGCGAATGCGCACAGTAGCGAGCCGAACGCGAAGACGAGAAGGTTTGCGCCGAGGAGGGTTCGACGACCGAAACGGTCCATCACGGCTCCGGCCAGGATGCGCCCGAGTGCGACGGCGGTGAACGTCGCGGTGTTCAGCAGTCCGATCTCGGTTCCGCCGAGGCCCCAGGATTCACGCAGGAGCGGTCCGGTGATGCCGACGGCATTCTGTTCGATGGCATCGAAGAACACACCGAACAGGACCATGGCGACGATGCCGAAGTGCGCTGTGGTGAGGCCGATCTTCGAGTACGACGCCTCGATCTGTTCACTGAGGCTGCCGGCCTCGGGCGGTGGGTCGATCGGTGACGGCTTCTCGTTTCTGGTCGGGACGCTCATCCCAGTGCCTCTCGCTAAGTGGTATACCAACAACGGAGAATTTACGGAGCGTCGAGCCGCGAATGGTTTCTCGGCGGTAACGCTTGTGTTTCCAGGTCCTCTCACCTGGCCCTTGCTGTCCAGGTCTTCGTTGGACAAAGCTTGCCGATGACGCTGGCGGATGCGCGGTATACCTACAGTTCGCTGGTATACAAGCATCATGGCATCCACGGAAGGTCGCGAATCGCTGTCGCGATCGGTGTTCGACGCGATCAGAACACGCATCCTCGACGGCCGCCTCCGACCTGGTGAAACGCTGAGCGAGCGCAATCTGGGAACCGAGCTGCAAGTGTCGAGGGTGCCGATTCGTGAGGCGCTTCCATTGCTCGAAGCAGCCGGGTTGGTGACGCTGTCGCCGAGACGCCCCGCCGTGGTGACAGGAGTGACCAGAAGTTCCGTCGACGAGTTGTACGACATCAGGTCCGCGCTGGAGCCGCTCGTTGCTCGCCGGGCAGCGTCCGCTGTGGCGGCGGGCGCGGACTCGTCGTCGTTGGTCGACGCCGTGTCCCGTGCAGGTGCAGCGCTCGATCGGGGTGATCTGCTCGAATTCCATCACGCGAGCTCGGGGGTGCACTCGGGGATCGAGGCATTGTCCGCCAACCGGCTGTTCCCGGTCATCATGGAACCGCTGCGGGAGCGCAGCAATCGACTCAACATGGCCAATCTCGAACGGGATCCGTCGCTCCGCCACGGGGAGCATGTCTCCCTCGTCGACGCCATCGCCAAGGGGGACACGGAATTGGCTGCCGCTGTTGCGTTCGCGCACGTCGAATGGGGTCGAGCGCGAACGTTCGAGACTCTGGCGCAAGTTCCGGGCTACGACCCACAGCACTGAGCCGAGTCCGCCGTACTCACCGCGACGCAGGCAGTCCTGCCGCGGTAGGTCCGATGGGCGGTGACTGGGCGGTGCTCATCACCGTGATGCCCATGAACGTTTCTCGAAGCGGCCGGAGGGAACCGATCGGAACCCACTCGCGTCAAACCCGATGACGCCGATTCACCGGGCGTCGCTACGGTGCAACTCGGGGGAGCGTCATGACAGTGAATGTGGATCCAGCGATCCTGCGGCAGTTCTCGAATGTGTTGTCGGCGACTGGCGGGGTGATCCGTGAGGTGGATGCTCTTGCTCCGTTCCGTGCATCGGAGAATGCGTTGCAGGGTAGCGACTTTCACGCAGCATGTGCGGCGGCGGCAGCCGCGGCGGCCGGAGCTGTTGCAGCTCTGGCCGGGCGGGCCGAATGCGTCGCGGACATCGCCCGCGGCATCGCGCAGAACTACGAGATCGCCGACGACGAACTCGCCCGCCGCCTCGCAGCAATGGACCAGCCGAAATGACCCCGACGGTCCCGCACGTCGCGGGTTGGGAACCGGAGTCGATGCGCAAGACGATGATCGAGTTGTCGGAGATCGTCGAGCGCGTCAACGGCCAGCGCACCGGAGTACTCGAGGAGCAGGACGTACTGGCCGAGACGTGGACCGGCGAAGCAGCCGACGCCGCAGCCGAGCGTGTGGTGAGCGAATGCTCCCGGATGAGCTCGGTGTGCAGTGAAATCGATTCACTCGGTAGAGCATTCGAGACCGCAGCAGGACTGGTCGATGCTGCGAAGGCCCACCTGCAGGCGCAGGTCTCGGCGGCGACGGCGAGCGGGTTCGCCGTTCGGGCCGACGGTGTAGTGGATCCAGACGGGATGATCGCATTGATACCGGACGTCCTGGGTGAAGAAAAGGTACGGAAGGCCGACGAACTACGCTCTGCTGCAGCGCAGTTGACCGAGGACATTCAGGGAGCTCTGAGACAGGCAGACAGGGCCGCACTCGACGCTGCGCAGCAGTTGGCCGAGCCCACGAAGCTGTTGACCGAGCTTGCGCTCGGTAGTCCGGCCGGGAAGTTCGTCGAGAACCCGGACGGGTCCTTCTCGTGGATGCCGGATTGGCCGACGACCGTTGCAGCCACCGTCATCGGTGGCATGACCGACGTGACAAGGAGGGCTCTCGAACTTCCGGGTGTCGGTTCCGTCGACGATGTTGCCAAGAACATCGGTCGGGGGTTGGGGGCGTTCGGCGCGGTGGCAGGAACGGTGCCCTCGATTGGCCACGATATCGATGAGGGGGTGAGCCCCGGCGAGGCGATTGCGGTCAATACGGCGAGTACCGCCGCCGGCCTCGCAGCTGCGAGCTACGTGACCGGTGCTCTGGTGGGAGTCGGTAGTGCCGCGGGTTCGGTGTTTCCCGGGCCGGGCACGGTTGCCGGTGCTGCCGCAGGCGTTGCGTTGGGTGCCCTGGTCGGGGGCTCCGTCAGCCACGGCGTCTCGAAGGTCTTCGAATGGACACTGCGATGACCGATCGTGAGGACACAGGCGCGAACATGCCTGCGACAGCGAATCCGGGACCTGTGTGGGTGCGGAGGTGGCGCAGTGTTCACCTCGGCTGGCTCGCAGCGGTTTTCGGCATCTGTACGGCAGTGGTGGGACTGCTGGTTGCTGCCGTCCCTGTGATTGCCAGGACGGGTGCAGGCGGCCTCCTGGCACTGTTGTGGCTCGCGTTCTTCGTGCTCCTTCCCTTGGGGATGGCTGTGCCGATGTCCGGCATCGGAGCTGCGCGATTGTCACGTTTCGTGCGGCGGGTCGACGTTGCAGGCGTCGG
Organism: Rhodococcus sp. IEGM 1341; assembly: GCF_030056895.1. Lineage (NCBI taxonomy): Bacteria > Bacillati > Actinomycetota > Actinomycetes > Mycobacteriales > Nocardiaceae > Rhodococcus > Rhodococcus sp. IEGM 1341. The sequence goes on from NZ_JASHKV010000006.1 coordinate 31,844, forward strand.
CGCAGGTCTGTTGGTGCCCGGGCGCGGGGACTTCGTGGCCAGGGCAGGTCTACTCGCCTTCGCGTCGGTGGTGGGCCTGTCCTACTTCGTATTCAGAGACGACGGACCGGACCCTCGCCAAGAGAGGGCAGAGTTGCTGACGGCGATAGGCGCGCCGGCATGCCTGGCGTGGTTCGTGCTCGGGTTCGTCGTCGTCAACCGCACCTGGATCTCTCTGCACCCCGAAGGTATTGTCCAACAGATCTATCGACGTCGTGGGTGGAAGGTGTCGAACGACGTGATGGTCGTGCCCTGGAGCGACATTGCGGATCTGCGCCTGGAGGAGCATCCGAATCCAGCAGTACCGCACCGAGGTGACCTGCCGGTGATCAGAGTCTCGCGCCGATCGAGCGAGACCGACGAGCCGGAGCTGGTCATCATGGCGTGTGAGAAGAAGGTCGAACCGAATTCGCTGCTCGCGCTGCTTCTGTGGTGCCGCGACAATCCCTGGGCCCGTGCGCAACTGGGCCACGACGATGCGCGGGAGTTGCTGCGCCCGCCCAGGCTGCGCGAGCGTATCCGTGCCGACCGTGCCGACCGTGCCGCAACGACTGTCGGTGGAAGGAACACTGTCCAGTGACGGTTCGACAAAGGACGGTATACACCTATCTCCAGCAGCAGGGTGTCGAACTGGCACCGGTGCACCGCGACGAATGCGACAGGTTCGGGCTCGAGCTCCCGGTGCTACCGGACTGGGAGGCTGTTTCAGAGCATCACTTCCCACACGCCACCGCGGTGCTGTGCTCTCCGGCGAACGCAGTCGACGGATTCGTACCGAATTCGGTGGTTCTGGTCGGGAAGCTCGCACGGTCGGTCGACCCGGATGCCCTACTGGAGTGCGGCTTCGGAGACGCGCGGGCACTGCCCGGCTGGGTCGAGATCAGTCACGACCGAGGTTCGTTCTGCGGTCTACCGTCCGTCTCGATCGCGGGTCGCTACGACTGCGCCGGTCGGTTGCTCTTCGCCCGGACCCGTTACGTCGTCGTCCACCACATCGTCGACCAGTACCTGGTTCAGGTGACGGTCACCGTGCCGGATTCGCTACGACAGAGATTGTCCTGTGCTGCAGACGAGTTCGTCGACGAGCTGCGTATCGGTCGACGCTAGCGAATCGGTAGTGCGCGCAACAGCGCCGCAACGTCCTCCGTATCGCCGAGGGAGTCGACGATGTCCTCGATGACCGCGGTATCGGATTCGCCGACCAAGCGGGCGATCTTGGCGCGCACCGCGCCGTAATCCATCGGAAAATGGTCGATGTCGCCCAGCGGATTCGGGGCAGTCGCCGAGAGTGTGGTGCCGTCCCGAAATTCGATCGTCACTTCGGCGGCTCGGCGCTCGGGTAGCAGCGCGTCGAGCTCGCTCGACGATGCGACGTCGACTCGGGCGCTGAACGCTTCGGCCGCCGAGAATGTCGCACCTCGGGGGTCCAGAGAATCCACGTCTATCGCGTCGGACACGAACGCTGCGGCCACCACGAACGGCAGCGAGAACATCGCGCCCAACCTGTTCGACGGATGTCGGCGGAACAGGGGGTCCGCCAACGAATGTGTCCGCACCCGAACATGTTCGATGTCGGCGGCGGACCATTCGGCACCGACGCGCAGGCTCTGCACAGCGTCCACTGCGGCGTGTGTGTACGAGCAGCTGGCGTGCTGTTTCGTGTAGCCCTCCAGCGTGAGCCATCGGTCGCCGAGATCCTCGGTCAGTCGGGACGTGTCCAATGTCCCGACCAGAGCGCCCAGGGTGTGCTCGATGGCCCCCGAATTGTGGACGACCCCGGACCGGGCGAGCCTGGCCGCGGTCACGCCCGACCGTGCGGCACCGCCGATCCACAGGTTTCGCGAGAAATTGCCGTCGAGAACCACTGCCCAGGGCGCTACCTGAATCAACGCAGACGACGAGTCGATCGCCGCGGCAACCTCGTTCGCATCGGCACCACGAATCGCCGCGGCTGCTGTGGCCGCGCCAGTGGCACCCCAGTGTCCATGGGTGTGCCACGCACCGTGCCGGGTCAATGCCCAGCCGAATCGAGCGGAAACCTCGTATCCCGCTACGACGGCCGTCAGGAAGGCCCGGCCCGAGATCGGCGTCGATGACAGCCTGGCCGCGGCGATCGCTGCAGGAAGCACATGCGCAGCAGGATGTCCGGCGGCATATTTGTTGCCCTCGTCGAGCTCGAGGCAGCACGATGCGATGGCGTCGAGCTCGGCCGCAGTCTCGATGGTGGTGCCGGTGCTTCCGCCTATCGGGTACGTCGATCCTGGTTCCGAGTCCCACTTCTTCCGTAGTTCGACCATCTCGCCGGTGCGGGCACCGGCAAGGGTGACGCCCAGCAGGTCCAACAGAATCAACCGCGCTCGATCGCCGAGCGGTGCGGGGAGGGGTGACATCCGTAGGTCGACCATCGCGGTGGCCAAGGCGTCGACCGCGCGCATGTGTTCCGGTGAGCGAAACGCCGTTGAACCGTCCATGACTGGACTGTAGAAGGCTCAGAAAGAAAGAGTCAATGATCGAGACGTGCAACCTGCCGACTGCTAGGCTCGGCCTACCGCCGGCGCGAGTCCATACCGCTCAGAACCGTTCCGGCTAGCGAAACGAAACAACGCTGGTGTGAGGTTCGCACGCAGCGTCGAACGAGGAGACGAAGCAATGTCCGATCAACTTCTTCGTGCAGTCCAGGGGGGCGTGCGCGCGGTCGATCTCGGTAGACAGTTGAGGGTCGGGATGCCGCAGTCGCCCAATCATCCTCAGTTCTGGCACACCCTGCCGCGCAGACACGGCGACGTGACTCGAGCAGACGGCGGCAGCGCCGCGAACGACATGATCACCACCGGAACGCACGTGGGCACTCACATCGACGCTCTCGCTCACGTCAGCCACGACGGAAAGCTGCACGGCGGTGCCGATGCCGGGCAGTCGTGCCTGGGCGGCAAGTATGTCGAACACGGCGTCCACACCATCGAACCCATGATCCGCCGCGGCGTGCTGCTCGACATCCCGAGGCTCCTCGGTGTCGGTCGCTGCGAGGGCGGGTACGAGATCACTGTCGATGATCTGCAATCGGCATGTGCTGCAGAGAAAATCGAGATCGAACGCGGCGATGTCGTGCTGATTCGCAGCGGATGGGGGCAGTTGTTCGCCGAGGGATCGCCGTACGTCGGCGGCCCGTCCGGAGTTCCCGGAGTCGGAGAAGCAGGCGCGCAATGGCTGGCGGACAAGGGTGTACACGCTGCAGGCGCAGACACCATCGCGTTCGAGCGGCTCGCCCCGGGCGGTGGTCACGCGCTGCTCCCCGCGCACCGAGTTCTGTTGGTGGAGAGCGGTATCTACATCATCGAAGCACTCGACCTCGAAGAGCTCTCCCAGCAGGAACTGTTCGAGTTCACGTTCGTTCTCGTTCCCCTGAACATCTTCGGCGCAACGGGTTCGCCGGTACGGCCGCTGGCGGTGACGTCCGCATGAGCGAACGTACGCTCGCGCAGCACCTGGCGCGTTTCGCCGCGACCACCCACTATCAGGATCTACCCGACGCCGTCGTCAACTCGGTCGGGATGCGGGTGCTCGATACGCTCGGGATCGCGGTTGCGGCCACCGACCTCGAGACGAGCAAGGCTGCGACCGCATGGGCCCGCGAACAAGGCGGGGCAGCAACGGCATCCGCGGTCGGCCTCGACATCGCTCTCCCTCCGGCCCTCGCCGCTTTCGTCAACGGAGTGCTCGCACACTCGCTGGATTTCGACGACACGCATCTTCCATCGATCCTGCATCCGAGCGCCAGTGTCGTGCCCGCGGCTCTTGCGGCTGCTCAGGAGCACGGTACCGACGGTCGAGAACTCGTCCGCGGCATCGCGATCGGGCTGGAAGTGTGTGTGCGCATCGGTATGGCGGGGTTCGACCCGGAGACCAAGAACTCGGTGTTCTTCGAGCACGGACAGCACGCGACGTCCATCTGCGGTGCGATGGGTAGCGCTGTGGCTGCCGCTGTCATCGGTGGTGCGTCGGAGGAGCAGATCGTCGACACGATGGGCATTGCCGCGTCGATGGCGTCGGGCATCATCGAGGCCAATCGCACCGGGGGCACCGTCAAGCGCATGCACTGCGGTTGGGCTGCGCATTCCGCGCTCTCGGCCGCAGGCCTTGCGCGTCATGGGATCACCGGGCCACCGACGGTCCTCGAAGGACGGTTCGGCTTCTTCCAGGCCTGGCTGCACGAGCCTGGCCGAGCCAACGAGATTCTGGACGGACTCGGCTCCGAGTGGGCCGTTCCCGGAATCTTCTTCAAGCCGTACCCCGCCAATCACTTCACCCATGCGGCAATAGACGCAGGAGCAGCGCTGCGGGCGAGAGGAATCCGGCCGGAGCAGATCGAGAAGCTCGAGCTGGGAGTGCCCGCGGCGAACCTGCGGACCATCGGTGAACCCATCGACGTCAAACGCACGCCCGAGACCGGGTACATGGCGCAGTTCAGCGGACCGTACGCCGTTGTCGTCGGCTTGCTCGGCGGGGGCGGTCTCGGCGCAGCACTCGAGGACTACACCGACGAGTTGGCGAAGTCGGCAGATCGGCGAGCTCTGATGGCCAAGGTCGACGTCGTTCCGAACCCGAAGTGCGACGCCATCTTCCCGCATCAGTTCCCGGCGGTGCTGACCGCAACCCTGACCGACGGAACAGTAGTGGTCGAAGAGGTGCTCACCACTCGTGGCGGACCCGAACGGCCGCTGTCGTTCGGCGAGGTCTCGACCAAGTTCACCAGCAATGCCGGGCCGTTCCTCTCCGACGTCGAACTGAAGGAATTGGCCGGCCGATGCGATCGTCTCGGGGACCTGACCGATATCGGGACACTGCTCGCACCGTTGACCGACCTGAAATCGACCACGCAACAATAGAACAGTTGTCCCACCGGCTCGGGCACCGTCACTCGTGTGGCGGTGCCCGAGCTGCAGTTCGGTCGGTTCAGGCCCGGGCGAGGATTTCCCGTGCGCCCCGCACCACTGCCTCGTCGACGAATCGGCCGTTGTCGTCGACGGTCGGTCCTCCCCGAGACACCTCGTACAGCTCCACCAGTCGACGTGCTGTGGTGATGTCGTCCGAGGACGGGGTGAGCGCGGCATTGATGATCGGAACCTGACTGGGGTGCAATGCCGTCCGGCCCCGGAAACCCATCTGCACGAAACGGGCCGTGGTGCCGACGAACCCGTCCAGATCGCGAAAATCGGTCGACGTCGGGGCAATCGGTGCTGCCAATCCCGCAGCAGCACAATCGATCACGACGTTCAGCCGAAGTGCGTCGATCATCGATTCCGTCGATTCCGAACGGGTGATGCGCAGGTCCGCGAGGAGGTCGACTTCACCGATCCCGAATGTTCGCACTCTGCTGCATCGAGCCATCTCCGGCAGAGCACGCAAGGAGTGAGCCGTCTCGATCAGCCCGATCAGCTCCACCCCGGGCAGGTTGTGCTCGGTGAGCAATCGGTCTGCGCGCGTGAGTGACTCGACCGAACACTTCGCCACCATGATGCCGGTGACACCGCCTCCGGCGACGGCCTCGAGGTCCTGCGTCATGAATTCGGGGGTGATGCGAATCCAGATCTGGGTATCGGTCGACGGCGTCGAGGCCAACCACCCCGCGAGGTCGGCCCGCGCTCGGTCTTTGTCCGCCAACGGAACCGCGTCCTCGAGGTCGATGATCACCGCGTCTGCGGCACCGCCTACGGCCTTGTCGAACAACTCGGGCTTGTTTGCCGGTACGTAGAGGAACGACCGGGCGTAGGTAGGGGTCATCGAGCTGCACGCGCTTCCAGGATGGTGGTGATCGACTGGGCCGCCGCGACGACCTGACCAGCGTGAACGATGTGTTCGTCGTCCGCGGACGAGGAGTAGCGGAAGGCAGGGCCCGAGGAGCTGACCGATCCGAGTACGTGCCCTGCGGCGTCGAAGAACGGCGCGGCGATCGATGCTGCACCGGTGTTTCGCTCGTTCGTCGAGGTTGCGTATCCGTTGGTACGGATCTCTGCGAGGCGGGCGCGGAAGCGGGTCTCGTCGGCGTCGGGGGAGCTGCTGCGGAGTTCCTGGAAGGCCTCGTCCGCGAATCGATCGGGGAGGAACGCCAGGATCGCTCGGCTCGAGGCTCCCGAGTGCAACGCGTACTGAGGGCCGATCTCGACCACCATCTTCACCTCCTGGGGGCTCTCGTACTGATCGAGATAGACACGACGGTGCCCCACGAGCACCGACAGCGTTGCGGTCTCGCGTGTGTTCGCGCGAAGCGCGCGCAGCACGGGAGCCGCAATCGACCGGACGTCGAGCTGGCTCCACGCCTTGGTGCCGAGTCCGATCGCCGCCGGGCCGAGGGAATACGTCGACTCGCCCGCAACCGGCTGCACGATCGACCGCGATGCCAGCGACTGCAGAATGCGGTGTACCACAGCCTTGCTCAGGTCGAGAGTGCGAGCGATCTCGGACACGCCCAGTGCCCGATCGGATTGCGCGAAGGCGATGAGCACATCGGCGACACGATCGGCGGACTCTGTTCCCGTCGACGTCTCCAGTGCAGGCCTGCTGACCATAAGTGTCACCTTTCGGATGTGCTTGCGTTCCGCTGAGCGAACCATACCCGTAACAAGAAATTGACGGAAGAGCCTGTTCTGAGGCCGTGATGCGTGCCATACTCGATTTCAGCGAGATCAATCATCAATCTGATGGTGCGCTCAGCGGAACGGTAGGTTCCGCCCAGTGGTTCGACTCGGCGCCGATGGGCGCGGAAGGCAGACTCAACAATGAAGAAGCTCGTAGGCGTGCTGACAGCCGTTGCAGTCGTGGGTGCGGCAGCATGTGGCTCCTCCACCGGCTCGGACGACTCCGGCCCCATCAAGATCGGATCGGTTCATCCCACCACCGGAGCTCTGGCGGGAGTGGGCGGGCTGATGAACGACGGTGCTGCCCTCGCCGTGGCCGATATCAATGCAGCAGGCGGCATTTCGTCCATGGACGGTCGGCAGTTGGAGTTGGTGTCGGGCGACAGCCAGGGCAAGGCAGAGGTCGGACAGAGTGAGGCGCAGCGGCTGATCGACGACGGCGCGGTGTCGCTCATCGGCACGTACCAGAGCGACGTCACACAGAACGTCGCCTCGGTTGCCGAGCGATCTCGGGTTCCGCTCGTGATCGATGTGGCGGTGGACGACAAGATTCTCGACCAGGGTTACCAGTACTCCTTCCGCATGCAGCCGAATGCGTCCAGCATGGGAACCGACGGTGCCAAGGCGCTCGCCGCGATCGAGGAGCAGACCGGTCAGCCGATCGACCGCGTCTCCTACCTGCACATCGAGGGATCCTTCGGAGACAGCGTCTTCAACGCGTTCGAGGCCGAGGCCGCGAATCAAGGGATCTCGTCGGTACAGGAAATCACCTACCCGGCAACGAATTTCTCCGACGCCACCACGCAGGTGCGTGAGGCTGCGGTGTCCAACCCCGACGTCATCGTCGCCACCGGCTACTACCCGGACGGGCTGCTGATCGCACGTGCGGTCGAGCAGCTGAACCTGAACGTCAAGGGCGTCTACGGAATTGCCAACGGCGCGTTCGACGACAGCTCGTTCCCCAGTGACGCAGGTGCAGCAGGCGAGGGCGTGTTGAGCGCCAACTACCACTTCGACGCCACCAGCGACCGCGTCACCGACATCCGCTCGCGGTTCGAGGCCGAATACGGACGTCCGATGGAGACCGCAGCAATGCTGTCCTACCAGGCAGTCGAGGTCATCGCGGCCGGACTGAACGACGGTGCGTCGAGTGATCCCGAGGATCTGCGCGACGCCATCTCCGGCGTGTCGATCGAGGATCCGCTTCTCGCGTTCAACGGACCGATCGAGTTCGACGAGACCGGCCAGAACAAGAACGCCACCGTCATCGTCATGCAGGTTCGCGACGGTGCAGTCGCTCAGGTCTTCCCCGAGGAGTTCGCAACGGACGCAATCGAGTTCCCCGCAGGAGCCGGCCAGTGACGGCCGCTACCTCGACCGCGGAGAAGGCGGGGAACAAAGGTCTCGCGGGGCTCAACCCCGGTATCCCGGTCGCAGCAGCGATCGTCGTCATCATGGCGGTGATCTACCTCGTCGGTGGAAAAGACCAGGGCCTGGTCACGCAGTCGGTCGTCTCCGGACTCCTGCTCGGCGGTGTGTACGCACTGATCTCCGTCGGACTGACGCTGATCTTCGGTGTTCTCGGCATCGTGAACTTCGCCCAGGGTGCGATGCTGACGATGGCGATGTACATCGTCTACGCGCTGTCCACCGCCGGGTTGCCGGTCTACGTTGCAACACTGGTCGCCGTTCCGGTGATGTTCCTGTTCGGCATGGTCGTGCAAGCGACACTGTTGACGAAACTGACCATCAGCGGCAGTCACGACGGCCCGCTCCTGGTGACCCTCGGCCTGTCGCTGCTGATCATCAACGTGCTGCTGATGATCTTCGGTGGGCGGCCTCAATCGGTGCAGGCTCCGATCGACGGTTCCCTCGACGTACTCGGTGCCGTCGCGTCGTGGCCGCGAGTGATCGCGTTCATCGGGGCTGCGTTGGTAGCCGTCGCGCTCACCGCGGTACTGAAGCGGACGCCGCTCGGATTGTCCATCCGCGCAGTCGCATCCAACTCCGAGGGAGCCAAGCTCGTCGGCGTCGACATCGGTCGGGTCTACGCGCTCACCTTCGGTATCGGCGCAGCCTGCGTCGCGGTCGCAGGCGGGTTGATGACACCGTTCACCAGCCTGACGCCGTCGGTCGGAGAACAGTTCACCATCCTGGCGTTCGTCATCGTGGTTCTCGGCGGACTCGGAAGTGTCGTCGGAGCCATGGTCGGCGGGCTCGTCATCGGCCTCGTGCAGACCGTCGGCGCGCTGTATCTCCCCGGAACAGGTTCGCTGATCCTGGTATTCGCGGTGTTCGTTCTCGTTCTGTTTCTCAAGCCCGAAGGATTGTACGGAGCGCGCCGATGACTACGACAAGAAGCGCACCCACACCGGTGCAGCACGATCCGCGGTTGAAGGACACGTGGCTACGCCGCCAATTGATCACGCTGGTCATCGGATTCGTCGTCGTGGCGGCATTGCCGCTGCTCCTCGGCGAGCAGGCCCAGACGGTTGCCGTGCGCACGCTCATCTTCGCCGTGATGGCCGTGGCGTGGAACATCATGAGCGGGTTCGGCGGCATGTTCAGTTTCGGCCACGCCGCGTTCTTCGGAATCGGTGCGTACTCCGGTGCGTATCTTCTGGTCGAGCACGGAATCTCCCCGTGGATCTCGATGGTGGTCGCGGCAGTCCTCTCGGCCACGGTGGGCACACTCATCGCCTACCTGTGCCTGCGCTACCGACTCGCTGGGTCGTACTTCGCACTGGCGACATTCGCCTTCGCGCAGATGTTTCTGCTGCTGGTGCAGAACCTCGAGGTGTTCAACAAGACCGAGGGCTTCAATGTGCCCATCTTGCCGCGTGATTCGTGGTGGATGCTGCAGTTCGAGAAGGGCAGCCCCAATTACGTCTGGATTCCGCTGGTCATTCTGACGCTCGCGGTTCTCGGCACCATCTTCTACACCCGTTCCCGCGCAGGGCAGTTCGTCCAGGCCACCCGTGACGACGAAACCGCTGCAGCCTCGCTCGGTATCGACACGATGAAGTATCGGTTGATCGCCGTGGCGGCGAGTTGTGCGCTGACCGCCGTAGCCGGGGTCTATTACACGCAGTACTACTTCTTCGTCGGTCCCGAGCAGGCCTTCGGTTCGGCGGTTTCCGTCGAAGCGATCGTGCCGGCCGTCATCGGCGGCATCGGAACGATCTGGGGCCCGGTCATCGGTGCCGCCGTGATCGGGCCGCTGTCGGAGTTGATCAACGAACTGCTCAGAAACCCACCCGCCTTCCTCGAATTCCTCCAGGGGACAATCGGATTGGACGTCGCCGCGTACTCGGTGATTCTGATCGCGATCGTGATCTTCCTGCCCAAAGGAATCTTCGGCACGATCCGTGAGAGGTGGAACCGATGAGCTTGTTGAGCATCGAGAACCTGAGCAAATCCTTCTCGGGAATCCACGCGGTACGCGAGGTCAGCCTCGACGTGCCCGAGCACGAATTCCTCGGCATCATCGGCCCCAACGGGGCAGGCAAGACGACCCTGTTCTCCCTGCTGTCGGGTGAGCAGCCCCCGACAGCAGGCCGAGTGATCTTCGACGGTACGGACATCACCGGATGGCCGGCGAGCAAGATCGCGCGAGCCGGGCTGGTACGTACGTTCCAGCTCATGCGACCCTTCGAGTCGATGTCGGTGCTCGAGAACGTCACCATCGCCGCACTGTCGAAGCGCAAGTCACGCAAAGACGCCCGGCAGCATGCCCTCGATGTCCTCGACCGCGTGCAACTGTCCGACCAGGTCGGCGGCAAGGTCTCGACCATGTCGACGGCAGGCCTGAAGAGACTCGAACTCGCTCGCGCCCTGGCCATGGAGCCACGCGTCGTGCTCCTCGACGAGGTTCTCGCCGGTCTGGTTCCGGCCGAGCGAGCACCGATGATCGAACTGCTGCGCACGGTGCATCAGCAGGGCCAGACGGTGCTGTTCGTCGAACACATCATGGCTGCGGTGATGGCCCTGTCCGAACGTCTGGTGGTCATGCACGAAGGGGCGGTGCTCACCTCGGGCGACCCACGCACGGTGGTTGCCGACGACCGCGTCGTCGAGGCATACCTCGGTGAGGAGAAGACAGCATGATGCTCGAAATCGACAACCTGCACGCCGGATACCGTCGGCTCGAGATCCTGCACGGGGTGAACCTCTCGGTCGATCGGCACGAGATCGTCTCCCTGATCGGCGCGAACGGCGCGGGGAAAACGACCACGCTGCGGGCGCTCTCCGGCATGGTGTCCACGTCCGGCGGCAGAATCATGCTGGATGGCAACGCCATTCACGGGATGCGGGCGGACAAAATAGTGCGAGCCGGGCTGGTGCACGTCGCCCAGGATCGGGCGTTGTTCGGCAGCCTCACCGTGGCCGACAACCTCGAGATGGGCGCGTACACCCAGAAGCGCAGCGGCGTGAAGGAATCCCTCGACCAGGTCTACGCCCTGTTCCCCATTCTCGCCGAACGACGAGAGCAGCGGGCCGACACCATGTCCGGCGGTCAACAGCAGATGCTCGCCATCGGCCGCGCCATGATGTCCAAGCCGCGAGTACTGACACTCGACGAACCGTCCGTCGGGCTCGCTCCCAAGCTGGCAGCTCAAGTGCTCGAGGCAATCGTGCGTATCCGTGACTCGGGTGTGACCGTACTGATCGTCGAACAGAACGCCGCGCAGGCACTCGCGATCTCCGATCGGGCCTACGTCATCGAGAGCGGGTCCATCGTGCTGACCGGCACCGGGCCCGAATTGGCACACGACGAGCGGGTCAAAGCTGCCTACCTCGGTATTTAGGAGTTCACCTCACATGCACCTTTTGGCTTTCACCCCGATCGACGTCGACGCGGCAGAACTGCAGCGCCGGCAGGATCGGTACGACCACCTTTCGCCCGCGGGGATCACCGTCGAGCTCCGCAACATCGGGCCCGACGCGCCGAGCGCACTGGATACCGAACTCGATGTCAGACGGTCGGAACAGGTGCTGTCACAGGCCTTTCGTTCCGTGCTGGACACGCACGCCGACGGGTTCCTGCCCGACTGCGTGCTCGACCCCTGCGCCGAGGAAGCGGATTCGTTCGCTCGGCCGCTGTACGGCCTCACCCGGCTGACGGCCTCGTTCTATGCCTCCCCGGGGCACCGGATCGGTGCCCTGGCGAGAAACGACGCGATCGCTGCGGAACTGGACCGCCGACTCGGGTTCTACGGGATCGTCGCCGAGGCCACCGAAGTACTCGGGCTCGGTGTGCACGACATCGCAGACACCGGCACGTGGGGGAGAGCGGTCTCTGAACACGCGGGCAAGCTCCGCTGCACCATCGCCATCAATGCCTGCTCTGCAGTCGATCTCGTCGATCCACCGACGTCACCGCAGGTGGTGGACCCGACCGGCACGGCGTTGCGGCTGCTGGGTCTGCGTTCCGAGCTGCAGGTCTCCGCGTGAGCGAGGACGGCCCCGACCTGGTGGTGGCCGGCGCGGGCGGTGGCCTCGTCGCTGCTCTGCGTGCAGCCGAGCTGGGGCTCGACGTGCTGGTCGTCGAGGTCAGTGCGCACTTCAAGCGGGGCAACAACACGGCGATGTCCACGGCCATGATCCCCGGTGCCGGCTCACGGTGGCAGCGAGCGGCCGGAATCGACGATTCGCCGCAACAGTTCCTGGACGACGTCCTGCGCAAAACGAAGGGCACTGCCGATCTGCGGCTGGCGTCCACCCTCGCCGATGTCAGTGCGCCGCTGGTGGAATGGCTCGCAGATCACGTGCAGCTGCCCCTCACGCTCGTCACCGATTTCGCATACCCCGGCCATTCGCAGTTGCGTTGTCACACGGTCGAAGGCCGTCACGGCAGTGGGATGCTCGAGCACCTCGCGCGAGCGGTCGCCGCCGAGCCGCGCATCGACATGCTGATGCCCGCCCGGCTGACCGATGTGTCCGTCGATTCCGACGGGGCCGTCGACGGCGTGACGATCACGATGCCCGACGGCAGCGTCGACCGAGTTCCGACGCGCGCAGTCCTGTTGGCCACCAATGGCTACGGTGCCAACGCAGAGTTGGTGGCGGAGCACGTGCCGGAGATATCCGCGGCGCGCTATCACGGAAGTGAGCACTCCGTCGGTGACGCGCTGACCATCGGGCGCCGTCTCGGTGCCGATTCGGCGTATCTGGATGCGTACCAGGGACACGCGGCACTCTCGAAGCAGGCGACGACTCTCGTCGGATGGGCGACGGTGATGCACGGCGGCATCGTGCTCGACGCATCCGGGCACCGGTTCGGTGACGAGACGACCGGGTACTCCGAATACGCAGCCATTCTGGCCTCCAGGCCGGGCTCGGAGGGCTGGGTCGTCATCGACCGCGAGATCTACGACAAGTGTCTGTCGTTCAAGGACTTCCAGCAGACCGTCGACTCGGGTGCCGCGGTGTGGGCCGACGACACGGACGGCCTTGCTGCCGCAACGGGGCTTCCACCTGCGGCAGTGGCGGAGGAGCTCGCCGCTGTGGAAAGGTATGCACGGGGAGAGGCGTCGGATCCGTTCGGCCGCAGCTCTTTCGAGCATTCGCTCACCGGACCGTACGCCGCCGTCAAGATCGTGCCCGCGTTGTTCCACACCCAGGGCGGGCTCGTCGTCGACGAGAACGCACGTGTTCTCCGCACCGACGGTTCCGCCATCACCGGTCTGTTCGCTTCGGGCGGTGCCGCAATGGGCATCTCCGGCCACGGTGCTGCCGGGTATCTCGCGGGGAACGGACTGCTCCCGGCGCTCGGACTCGCATACCTCGCGGCAAGTTCGCTTCGAACAACCCAACTCTTGTGAAAAAATTCGAAAGGACCACCATGTCAACGCTGTTGATCACCAATGCGCGCGTAGTTCGACCAGGATCCGACGCCCCCGACGAGGGCGAGTTTCTGGACCTGCTGATCGAAGACGGCAAGTTCACTCGCATCGAAGCGAATATCGATGCCTCGGCAGCAGATACCGTCATCGACGCGGCCGGCAAGGTCGCGTTCCCCGGTGTCGTCGACGCACACCAGCACTGGGGCATCTACAACTCCCTCGGTGACGACGCCGAGACCGAGTCGCGGGCGTGTGTCCAGGGCGGCGTCACCACGTCGCTCTCCTACATGCGGACCGGGCAGTACTACATGAACACCGGTGGTTCGTACGCGGATGTGTTCCCCAAGGTCCTCGATGCCACCGAGGGGCGCCCCTACGTCGACTACGCGTACCACCTCGCGCCGATGTCGAAGGAACACATCGACGAAATCCCTGCGCTCATCGCAGATCACGGCGTCACGTCGTTCAAGATCTTCATGTTCTACGGCAGCCACGGGCTGCACGGCCGGTCCACCGATCAGAGCGAATTCCTCATGACACCCGAGGGCGAGCGCTACGACCTGGCGCACTTCGAGTTCGTCATGCGCGGCATCCAGGCTGCCCGAGAGCAGATGGGCGACAAGGCCGATCACATCTCGCTGTCGCTGCACTGCGAGACCGCGGAGATCATGAGCGCGTACACCAAGATCGTCGAGGAGGACGGCACTCTCGAGGGCCTCGCGGCATACAGTGCGTCGCGGCCACCGCACTCCGAGGGCCTCGCCGTCACCATCGCGTCGTTCCTCGCCGACGAGACGCAGCTGCCCAACATCAACCTGCTCCACCTGTCCTCGCGCAAGGCGTTGACCGCGGCGATGCGGATGGCAAAGGCGTTCCCGCACGTCAACTTCCGCCGCGAGGTCACCATCGGGCACCTGCTGGCCGACATCGACACCGCCTACGGACTCGGCGGCAAGGTCAACCCGCCGCTGCGCCCGCGCGACGACGTCGAAGCACTGTGGGAGCACCTGCTCGCCGGTGACATCGACTGGGTCGTCAGTGATCACGCCTGCTGCAAGGACGAGAAGAAGTTCGCCGAGGACCGGGGCGACATCTTCGCCGCGAAGTCCGGCTTCGGTGGTGCGGAATACCTGCTGCCCGGTCTCGTCAGCGAAGGACGCAAGCGCGGCCTGAGCTGGCGTCGTATCGCCGAGCTCACGTCACTGAACCCGGCCCGCCGTTACGGGCTGCCGGGCAAGGGAGACATCGCCGTCGGCATGGACGCAGACATCGCCCTCATCGACCCCGATCAAACCTGGACCGTGCGACCGGAGGATTCCGAGTCGGCTCAGGAGTACACGCCGTTCGAGGGATTCGAGCTCGGTGCCAAGGTGACCGACACGTTCGTCCGTGGTCAGCGGGTACTCGCCGACGGTGCCGTCGCCGGTGCTCCCGCAGGCCGCTACCTGCACCGTCCGTACCTGTGACGGGCCCACTGGAGGGCATCAAGGTTCTCGACATCTCGACGATCCTGGCAGGCCCTCTCGTCGCGCAGATCCTGGGCGACTTCGGGGCCGAGGTCATCAAAATCGAGCACCCCACCAAGCCGGATGGCATGCGCGGACACGGTCTGGACAAGGACGGTCACCCACTGTGGTGGACGATGATCGGTCGCAACAAGCGGACGATGACCCTCGACCTCGGAAGCGCGCAGGGCGGAGCGCTCTTTCGCCGCCTCGCCGCGGAGGCCGACGTGGTGGTCGAGAACTTCCGGCCCGGGACCCTCGAACGCTGGGGGCTGGGATACGACGTGCTCTCCGAGCTCAACCCGGGTCTGATCCTGTTGCGCGTCACCGGCTTCGGTCAGACCGGACCGTACGCCACCAGGCCGGCCTTCGGCACGCTCGTCGAATCGATGAGCGGGTTCGCGCACCTGACCGGTGAAGCCGACGGGCCGCCGACACTTCCGGCGTTCGGATTGGCCGATTCCCTCGCCGGGATCGCGGGCTCGTCGGCCGTGTCGATGGCTCTGCTGCACCGCACCAACAACGGCGGTAAGGGGCAGCAGATCGATCTGGATCTGTTGAGCCCGATCATGGCCGCGGTCGGGCCGGGCGTCATCTACGCAGACCAGCTGGGGATCGATCAGGAGCGAACCGGGAACCGGTCCAGCAACAATGCGCCCCGCAACCTGTACAAGACCGCAGACGGGCATTGGTTGGCCATCTCCACGAGCGCCAATTCGATAGCCGAACGCGTGCTCGTGCTGGTGGGTCACCCCGAAGTGCTCGACGAACCGTGGTTCGCCACCGGGCGTCAGCGCGCCGCCCACGCGGACCTGTTGGACGAGTACGTCGGCGGCTGGATCGGCGAACGGACGAAGGACGTGGTGATCGACGAGTTCGAGAAGGCAGGGGCCGCAGTCGCTCCCGTCTACAAGCCGAGCGATCTGTTGTCCGATCCACAGGTCAACGCCATCGAGATGGTGACGACCGTCGAGGACGACGACCTCGGTCCCGTCCGGATGCAGAACGTCATGTGGCGGATGGGTGGCAGCCCCGGCCGCATCAGGTACACCGGCCGCAAGCACGGGGCCGACACCGACGAGGTGCTCACCGAAATAGGCTGCAGCGCCGACGAAATCGAGGCAATGCGGCGCGACAGCGTCGTGTAGAGCACGGCCAGTGCGCGGCAACGGTCCCCTTCGGCAGCACTGCCGAGGGGGACCGTTGCCGATGGACGCGTTATCGGGCCGGCCCTCGGTTCACGCCGGAACCTGTCTCACCACATCGGACGGCGGCCTTGGCCGATTAGCGCCTTACCCCATCGTCGCCGGGTGCACGCCGGAATCTGCTGCAGTGCAGCGGAAGGCGGCCGTGGCTGGCTGACGCGTTACCCCATCGTCGCTGGGTTCACGCCGGAATCTGCTGCACCACTGCGGCGACGGCCTCCACCTGGTCCGCGATTCGTGGCCCCCACCGACTCGACAGGTCCTCGTCCATCGGGAAGATCCTGCCGTCTCGGACGGCGGTCATCGAACCCCAGCCCGGCCGAGCCGCGACCGATTCGGCTGTGACGCCGCAGCATTGGGCGTCGGCGAGAAAGACCACGTCGGGGTCCGCGGTGATCACAGTCTCGGCGGACAGCTGCGGGTAGTCGCCGGCATCGGAACCGTCGGCGATGCTCTGCAGACCGAACAGGCCGTAGATCTGCCCGACGAAGCTCTGACTGGTCACCGTGTAGAGCGTGTCGTCGAGTTCGTGGAAGTACGTCAGCGGCTCTTCGCGGGTAGGCACGCTCGCGACCGCGGTATCGATCCGGTCACGCATCTGCGCGACCACCGCGTCGCCTTCGGCGTCGTGTCCGGTCGCGTCGGCCACTTGCTCGATCTGTGAGTACGCGTCGTCGAGGCTCGTCGCGGCCGGGACCAGCAGCGTCGGAATTCCGGCCTCGGCCAGAGTGGACGTGACGAGGCCGAGGTCGGTGGAGGTGATCACCAGATCGGGGTCGTACGCGACGATCGCCTCGAGGCTCGGCGTGAACGCCGAGAGCCCGGTATTCGGAGCGTCGGCGGGATAGTCCGACTGATCGTCGACGGCCGCCACCTGCTCACCCGCCCCGACGGCGTACAGGGTCTCCGTCGCCGTCGGGCTCAGCGAGACGATCGAACGAGGCATCTCGTCGATGGTCACGGTCCCGCCATCGGAGCCCGTCGCGATCGTCCTCGGAAACTCCCCGCTCGACGCCGTGGCCGAGGTGGCGGTCGGCGGGGAGTCCGTCGTCGCGCTGCCACACCCGGCCGCGACGAGCGCGACGACCGCGAACCCGGCTGAGATCATTCGTGCCGATCGACGCTGCACTGCAACTCCTGTGTGTCCGATGCCCCTTGGAGCGCCAACACTATCGGGTCGCGGTCAGCGCCCCAGGCTCCGTACCAGGTACGTGCCGGTGTGGGTGTCGGAGAGCACCAACTCGTCGACGGTTCCGGTGAAGGTGATCAGACCGCCGTTGTGTCCGCCGTCGGGTCCGAGGTCGATGACCCAATCGGCCGCGGCGATGACATCGAGGTTGTGTTCGATGACGATCACCGACCTGCCCTCGTCGACCATCCCGGACAGCAACGCGATCAGGTTCGACACGTCCGACGGGTGCAGACCGGTCGTCGGCTCGTCGAGAACCAGCACCGGCGACGACCCGACCAGTTCGGTGGCGAGTTTGAGCCGTTGACGCTCGCCGCCGGAGAGCGACGACAGGTTCTGGCCGAGAGAGAGGTAGCCGAGCCCGACGTCCCGGCACCGGCGGAGGATGTCGCGGATCTTCCTGACCTCGAAGAAGTCCTGCGCGTCCTCGACGGACATCTCGAAGATGTCGGCGATGCTGATGCCGTCGACGGTGTGCCGGATCGCGCCCGACCTGAACCGCCTGCCCTGGCACGTCTCACAGGTGCTCGTCACCGGGTCGGTTAAACCGAGATCGGTGAAGATGACGCCGCTGCCCTGGCAGTCGGGGCACGCGCCGTCGGAGTTGGGCGAGAACAGCGACGGCGGTTGCCCGGTCTTCTTGGCGAAGTAGGCGCGGATCGGATCGAGCAGACCGGTGTAGGTCGCGGGGGAGGAGCGGCGCGATCCGCGGATGGGTGCCTGGTCGATGATGACGGCGTCCGGTGCGGCCTCACGGAGGTGGCCGTGGATGAGGCTCGACTTGCCGGAACCGGCGACCCCGGTCACCGCGGTCAGAACCCCGAGCGGCACGTCGACGCTGACATCGCGGAGATTGTGCGTGCTCGCTCCGGTGATGCTCAGCCAGCCCGAAGCGGCACGGGGAGTGCGCAATTCGACGCCCTCGCGCCGCAACGCGGCACCGGTCCTGGTGTCGGCGCTGCGGAGTTCGTCGTAGGTGCCCTCGAACACGACTGTGCCGCCGGCTTTTCCGGCACCGGGGCCGATCTCGACGATCCGGTCGGCGATGGCCATGACCTCGGGGTCGTGCTCGACGACGAGGACGGTGTTGCCCTTGTCGCGCAGCGCGAGCAACATGTCGTCGAGGCGGTGAACGTCGCGGGGATGCAGGCCTGTCGTCGGTTCGTCGAAGACGTAGAGCATGTCGTTGAGGGTGGCTCCGAGGTGCCGCACCATCTTGATTCGCTGCGATTCACCGCCCGACAGCGACGACGTCGCCCGGTCCAGGCTGAGGTAGCCGAGACCGAGGTCGACGAGTCTTCGCAGCTGCGTGACGATTTCGGCGGTGACCGTACCCAGGCCGTTGATCTGCCATCCGTCGATGCGGTCGGCGAGTTCGGACACCTGCATCGCGAACGCGTCGGGCAGAGACAGGCCCTCGAGGGTGGCACCGCGGATGGTCTCGTTGTAGCGGGAGCCGCCGCAGGACTCGCAGACGCCGCGCGTGACGATGCGCTCGAACGCGAGCTTGGCCTTGCCCTTGAGGGCATCGGCGTCCTTCGCGAGGTAGCTGCGCCGGAACCGGGACACGATCCCCTCGTAGCTCTTCATGACGGCGTCGGGGTTCAGCACGTCGACCTCGCCGGGCTTGGCGTCGAAGAAGATGTGGCGCTCGCGGGCGGAGTATTGCTCGATCGGGACGTCGAGATCGAACAGGCCCGAGTCGGCGAACACCCGATACGGCCATTTGCCGACCTCGAAGTCCGGATGCTTGAACGGCCCCTCGCGCAGGGACTTCGACTCGTCCACGAGTT
This sequence comes from Rhodococcus sp. IEGM 1341, assembly GCF_030056895.1. NCBI lineage: Bacteria > Bacillati > Actinomycetota > Actinomycetes > Mycobacteriales > Nocardiaceae > Rhodococcus > Rhodococcus sp. IEGM 1341. The sequence continues at coordinate 51,055 of NZ_JASHKV010000006.1, forward strand.
CGCCGAGGTCCACGACCTTCGCCTCGCCTAGCCCCTCGCACTCGAGGCACATGCCGGCCGGGTCGTTGAACGAGAACGCGTTCGCGAACCCGATCGTCGGGGTGACGCCGCGGGACCAGAGCATGCGCAGCCAGTCGCCGATGTCGGTGATGGTGCCGACCGTCGACCGTGGTCCACCGAACAGGCGCTTCTGGTCGACGATCACGACGGCCGAGAGGTTCGCGATCAGGTCGGCGTCGGGGCGACCGTAGGACGGAAGAAATGTCTGCGCGAACGCGGTGAACGTGGAGTTGATCTGGCGTTGAGCTTCGGCAGCGATGGTGTCGAAGACCAGTGATGACTTCCCCGACCCGGAGACGCCCGCGAACACGACGAGCGAACGCTTGGGCAGGTCGAGGTTCACGTCGCGGAGATTGTTCTCGCGTGCTCCGCGGACGAGGATGGTGGACAGTTCGTCGGTGGATGGTTGAGCTGGTGTCGTCGGCTGGGCCTGGGTCATGTGCGCTTCGGTCGCCTTTCGCCGCCCCCGACGCTGGTTCGTCCGGGGCCGCCGCAGTTTACCGTACGGTGTACGGAAATGCTACCGGTGATGGCTGGTAACAGACTTACCGGTCTGGCGATCTCACATGGTGCCGGTTGCATCAGGCCATCGGTCGTGTCGAAAGGTCTCCATGACGAGCAACAGTCGTTCCCGCGTGCAGTCGGTCATCGTGCTCGCCCTTCCTGTGATCGTCCTCGCGGGCTGCGGATCAACGGATTCTTCCGAGCCCGAAGTGCGGACCGAAGTGCGGACCGTGACCGTGGAGGCGACCACGCCCGCACCGACACCGGTCGAGAGGATCGTTGTCCCGGACACCACCGCGACCGAGCCGCCCGCGGCGGAGCCTGTCCTCGCAGCCATGCCTTCGGTCGTGTGCATGAATCTGCAGTCCGCCCAGAACGCGATCCAGGCGGCAGGGATCTTCTACTCCCGGAGCGTCGATGCGTCCGGTGCGAGCCGGATGCAGGTCAACGACTCGAACTGGATTGTCGTGGCACAGGATCCGCAAGCAGGGGTGCTCGTCGGAGAGGGCGATGCTCTGCTGTCTGCGGTGAAGATCGGGGAGCCGAACAACTGCTGAATCAGCGGCGAAGGCTGTGCTTGCCCGCTGGAGCCGGTTCCTGCTCGGTCGAGCTGTAGGCGAGGTGGCCTCCAATGAGGCCGCCGACGCTCGCTGTTGCCAGACCGGCCGCAGCCAGGGACTTGGCGATGCCATCGGTCTGCTTGCGGCGCCGTAGGTAGGAGCCGAGGAAGAGGAAGACGCCGGTCGCGTTGGAGGCCGCGTGGATCATCCCGACGCGTCGCTGGCGGGTGTTCATCGTCGACCAGTCGGCCCATCCGGTGGCGATGGCTGCCGGCGCGGACACGAGCCCGAGGGAGATGACGAGCTTGCTCGCTCTCGACTGGTGATTCAGCAGGTCGAGGGCAACGGCGCTGGTCCAGCTGCCGATGGTGACGTTGACGAGAGCCGGGTGGATGGGGTGACCGATCCACCGTCCCCGGAGCGCGCTGCCGACGGTGCTGTCGTCGAGTGCGGGCTCGAGGACGCCGTTGATGGCGTTGCTGGCTCCGTCGAGGAACGATGCCGATTCGAGGCTGTCCAGTGCTTGCTTGAGTGTCATACCGGGGCGGATGCCCCGCTGGGGATGTGCCAACCCCAAGGGCAGCCAAACACGGGGCGGAATTCGGACTTCACTGCGGCACGGGGCGGACGCCGCGGACGGCGAGTTCTGCGGTCGGCAACGCAGCCTCGATCGTCCTGGCGCGAGGATCGAGGGCGCAACTGTGTCGACGCCGAACAACGAGTAGTGCCGTCATTCGCGTTGCCGGCCGAGGGGGCGTTCGCGTGGGAGCGAGCCCCTCCAACGCAGTCGACGACGAGTCGCCACACGTGGGTGTGGGTCTTCTGGTGCGTGTGCTGGGTGGTTTTCTCTTGTCAGGCTGCTCGCTGTTTTCGGCGGTGGTAGCTGGGGAGCGGTTGTCTGCTCGGGTCAACGGATTCGGGTGGGATGGCGTAGGGGTGTCCGTCGTCGCCCATGATCAGTTGCCAGTCGCCGCGGTGGACGAGGCGGTGGCATTCTCCGCAGACCAGGGCGAGGTTGTTCAGGTCGGTGGGGCCGCCGTGTTCCCAGAATTTCACGTGGTGGGCTTGGCACCACTGCGCGGGCCGGCCGCACATCACGCAGCATCTGTCGCGGATGGTCAGGGCGATGCGTTGGTCGTCGGTGGCCAGTCTGGTGGTGCGGCCGAGCGCGAGCGGGACGCCGTGGTGGTCGACGATGACCGGGGTGAGGTCGGCATCGCAGGTGAGAAGCTCGGCGAGGGAACGGCTCATCGGCCCGGTCCAGTGCAAGTGGAACGGCCACTCGGCATCGCCCGGCCCGGGAACGGACTTGTCCCCGGCATCACTATCGCCAGGATCACTACCACCGGGAGCATCACCACCGGGATCACTACCACCGGGATCACTACCACCGGGAGCATCACCACCGGCATCGCTACGACCGACACCATCGCCGCGCGAATCGCCGATTTGGAAACTGTCGTCTGCGGCACTCTCTCTGGTTCGGTGACCGCTGTCGGCATCGGTTTCGGGACCCGCGGTGACAGCACCGGTTCGTGAGTTGTCGTCGGTGCCAGCACTTTCGTGGACGCGGCGGCCGGTGCCACGATCGGCACCGGCACCGGCACCGGCACCGGCACCGGCACCGGCATCACCGGTTCGGGCAGTGCCGTCGGCATCGGTTGTTGTCGAACCCGTTGGCGCGCCGGTAGTTTGCTTCTTTCCACGGTCGCTGAGCAACTCCCGCAGCGGGACGATCACATGCACCGACGCCCGCGACCCACCCGCCGTCCCGCGGCTGCCCCGTAGGTGCCGGTCGAGAATCAGATCGAGCGCATCGGCCCGGCGCTTCGACGGACTCCGCGGGTCACGCTCCCCACCCGGGCCCGGATGCGGTGCGGTCAACGTCGACAACACGGTGAGCAGCTTCTCCGCCAGGAGCCGGTCGACATCGCCCCCGACCTGGAAGCGACCACTGGCCAACCGGTGAACATCGAACCGATTCAGGCCCGGGTTCTCCGACACCGGCACCGGCCGCGGCCCCGACCGAACAGGCTCCGGCCCAGCAGGTTCGGGCCCACCGCCACCCGAACCACCGGCATCACCCGAGCCACCTGCATCACCCGAACCACCCGCGTCATTCCGGCCCGCCTGCTCCCGTTCCCGTTCGCGTCGTTGCTGCTCGGCCTTCTCGTGTCGGGCTCGCGCGTCCTCTGCCGCAGAATGCGCGAGAGCCTGCGCACGGGAGCCGACCTGCCCGGCGGTGCTGCGCATCGCGGTCTCGAGCAGTTCGGCGACGACAGCGTCGCGGCGCTGTTCGTCGAGGGTGGGGTCGGCGACCACCACGGTGGCGTAGCCGTCGGCGATCGCCGAGGCGTGCGCAGCATGGATCTCACCCCCGCCGAGGGCGTCGAGCACGATCGGCCGGTCGGTGAGCCACTGCCCCAGCTCCATCTGACGCGCAGCGGACCCGTCGGTGATGCGCACCGACCTCGCGTACCAGCGGGTGACCGTCGAATGCCCGAGTTTCATGGCCAGACCACGCCGCTCGATCTCCACCAGCATCGCGTATCTGGCTGCAGCGAGAGCGTTTTCGTGGGAGGACACCTCAGCGAGCGCGGACACCAATTCCTGGTCCCCGAGCCCCGACACATCCCCCGATGTCTTCACCCCACGAAAGCTATACCCACCCACCGACACGTTTCTGCGACGCCGGTCAACGCTTCCAACGAATACGGATCGGGCCCTTCGCGGTCGACGGATCGACGACGGATCCTTTCTGGGTGATCTCGACTTCTCCCGCGTCGACCATCCGGCGGGCGGCGCGGCGAACCGGTTCCATCAACTCCCGCCAACTGTCGTCGGACATGGCACGTGCGACGTCGGAGGGGCAGATCGTGGAGTCGCGGGACCGGGCGTCGAGCAGGGAACGGATCTTGTCTTCGAGTTCCTTGTCGGTGATGCTCACCTTGTGTCGCCGGCATGCGTCGCTGCAGTACTTGATGTCATCCCAGTTCTTCTCCCACTTCTTGCGCCATTCGATTCGCCGCCCGCACGATGCGCAGACCTTGTCTGCGGGTGGCGCAGTGGAGGAGCGACGAGAATGAGCCATGCTTCGACAGTAACCTCGTTGCACGGCGACTCGACCCATTCTCATTGCCGGTGACCCGCGGCTGACGACGGTCGCCGAACCCGTCACCGTGTTCGACGCCGAGTTGGCCGCGTTCGTGGAGGATCTGTTCGAGACCAACACCGCGGCGCACGGTGCCGGACTCGCCGCCAATCAAGTCGGCGACTCGCGTGCTGTGTTCGTCTACGACCTGAACGACGGCGGGGTCCGCCACCGTGGGCACGTGGTCAATCCAGTGCTCGAGACGTCGGCGATCCCGGAGACGATGCCTGACCCCGACGACGGTGAAGGGTGTCTGTCGGTACCGGGGGAGCGGTACCCGACCGGCCGCGCGGACTGGGCCCGCGTGACCGGTGTCGATGTGGAGAGCACTGCCGTGTCGGTCGAGGGCCACGGCTACCTGGCTCGGTGTCTGCAGCACGAGTCCGACCATCTGGCCGGTCACCTGTACCTCGACCGCCTGATCGGCCGCAATCAGCGTGCTGCGAAGAAGATGATCAAGGCGCGAGGATGGGTCGGACCCGGCAACAGCTGGCTGCCCGGGTCCGACTCCAATCCGTTCGGGTGGTGATCAGCAGACCCCAGTGACTGCGCACGCGGTCGCACGTTCGAGCTTCCAACGGCCCTCCGAGACGACGAAGCCGACCGAAACCACTGGCCCGATGGATGTTCCGCTCGCCTCCACCCGTCCGGGTGCGGCGGCGTCGACGCGGTCGAACGTCACGTCCGACATGACCCCGCCGTTGTCGAACAACACTGCGTTCTCCTCGGCCGTGCCTTCGAGTGCGTCGGCGCGGTCGGACCGCTCGGCCGTCCAGTCGAAAACGGTACGGAAGATGGCGGTCGCTTCGTCCGGGGTCGGGATGGCGGTGGGCGCGACGGAGGGAGGAGGGGGCGGGAACGACGACGGCGCAACGTTCACCGCGGCGTCGATGCCCAGCTCGGGTTCCGTTGCGGCGCAACCGGTGAGCGCGACGAGAGCCAGTCCGCAGAGCGCGCGGCCGACGTTCATCCGAACGGGTTGTAGACGTAGAGCATCCGGTAGTTCCACTCCGAGGATCCGGCCGGGATTCGAATCTCCGTCAGGACCCGGCCGTTCTGGGAGCACGAACCGCGGGCGTGAAACGACCAGCAATCGATCTGCTGACTCGTACCGAACGGGCTGACGATCAACGATTTTGTGCTGGCCGTGCCGTATGCCGCGGGGTCGAAGGCGCTCACGAAGTTCGCGGTCGAATCCTTGGGCCCGAACGGGTTGTCGTCGGGAGCGGCGGAGGCTGTCGGCGCGACGAGCACTGCGCCGCCGATCGCCAGCGCGACTCCGGCGAGGATCTTCTTCAGCATGGCGGCTCCGTTCGTTTCGAGCACGAATACTCAGTGCCCATGGGATCGGCCGCAACCGACCGCGCGTTACGAACCGGCTCCTTCCTCGAACGCGGCACACTGGAGTCCATGACAGCAATCGAAGCGCCCATCGTTGCCCAGCGGCTCGGCCGTCGTCTCACAGTGTGGGGCGGTGGAAGTGTGCTTGTTGGAACGGTGTTGGCGTTGCGAGGGTCGTCGCCTGCCTGGCGGGCGTTCGGTCAGCAGACCGCCGGGTGGGGAGCGATCGATGTGGCCATCGCCGGTGCCGGGGCGCTGAATTCCTCGGTCCCGACGTCGAAGAGCTTGACCAAGCTGTTGTGGATCAATGCCGGTCTCGATGTCCTCTACATCGCGACCGGTGCGCATATCGCTGTCAGGAAGCCTCGGTTCGGCGGCCGGATCACTGTTGACCAGGCGCTGGGCCACGGCACTGCCGTCGTCGTACAGGGCGCTGCTCTTCTCGTGTTGGACACGACGCACGCCCGCATGATTGCCGGCTAATCACACGAGTGTCATTCTCGCCGTAGGCATTTTGTCAAGCACCGACATGCTCGATTTGTTGCGCGACCAGTAGATTTGCGTAACACTCGTCCCATCAGTCACATCAGTATCGTGAGTCACACGGGGAACGGTGGGTTCGTCCATGCGTGTACGTAGTCGGCAGATCGCTGTCGGGGCTGTCCTGGCGCTGGCAGTGAGCGGGCTCAGTGCTCTGACCGCGCCGACCGTCTCCGCTGAGCCCTGTGGCGGCCTCGGTGGGCCGGGCTCGTCGCCGCTGTTCGGGTCGTCGGGCAGCGCCGGGATGTCGGGCAAGAACCCGCAGGGCCCTCAGGGGCCGCTTCCTCGGATCATCGGGAACACGCAGAGCATCGCCTGGGTCACCGGTCCGCAGAGTGTGAACGACACGTACAACGATCTCGCGATGTCCGGCACCGACCTCGGGATCACCTGGGACAACGGGGCCGGCCAGATCCTGATGGCCTTCGGCGACACGTTCGGAGACTGCTCCTCCGGCAATGCCCAGTGGCGCAGTAACGCGCTCTTCCGGTCGGACAAGGCGTCGACGAACCTGGCGCAGGGTATACAGATCGGTCCCGCCGACCCGGCGGACAACACTTCCGGTGCCGTCGTGCGCGCCGGCAGTCCGAACTACGCCGCCGAGATCATCTCGAGCGCAAAGCTACCGAGCGTCGAAGACACGACCATCCCGACCGCGGCCATCGCCATCGGCGGGACTCAGTACATCAACTACATGTCCGTGCAGAGTTGGGGCCCTCCCGGGCGCTGGGTCACGAACTACTCTGCGACGGCGAAATCGACCGACAACGGCCAGAATTGGACGACAGACCCGAGGACCATTCGCGTCAACAAGGGCGTCACGATTCCGGGCTTCACCAACGTCCACGAAAGCCAGGGCAAGTTCCAGCAGAGTGCCTACGTGCTGGGTCGCGACGGTGAGTACCTGTACCAGTTCGGCACTCCCAACGGACGATTCGGCGACGCCTTCGTCTCACGGGTGGCACCGAACGACATCGAGAATCTCGACGCGTACGAGTACTCGACGCAGGATCCGGATCCGACGAAGCAGTGGTCCAAGAACATCGGCGACACCGTTGCCATCGTCAAGGGCCCGGTCAGCGAGATGTCGGTTGCCTGGAACGATTACCTCGGCCGCTACGTGATGATGTACGGGGACGAGAACTCCCGAACCCTGGTCGCTCGCACTGCCGACAATCCCGAGGGTCCGTGGAGCGCTCCGAAGACGATCCTGGACGCCATTCAGACGGCCGGCGGTATCTACGCGCCGTTCATTCACCCGATGTCGAGCGGTAAAGACCTGTATTTCACTGCTTCTCGGTGGTCGGACTACAACGTGCTGCTGCTGAAGACGAACCTCGATGCACTGAAGTGATCTCCGTGGATCGTTCGACCGCAGCTTGCAGGTAGGCGTCCACATCGAGATCGTCCGGGGCGGAGAGTAATCCGCGCCGGATCGTCGAAAGATATCTGCTCGACGGTTCGCCGGGCTCTCGGACGATCGAACTGGTCAGCGTGAACGCGGGCCGTCCATCGATGTCCGGAAGTCGAAGCAGTGCATCGTATTTCCCACGGAAGCTCTCGTCCTTGCGATCCACTGCCAGTTGCGACCACTGTCCGACGGCCAGTGTCTCCGTCGCCCCGGCATCGATGGATGCGACGACGTTCTCGACCGCGGCCAGGTGAGCAAACTGGACGCGGTCGAGTAGATAGCCATGCGCTACAGACCGATTCGCGGTATCTACCGTCGTCGAGACGAACGCAGATGCTCCGGTCCACCGCCGCGAGACTCCGGCGAAGTACAGCGGATAGTCGATCCACAGCCATCTTTCCGCGGCAGGCAACGCTGTCGAGGGTGCCGGTGGGTGCGCACCGAATTCAGAGCTTTCGTCGGATCCCGTCAGGTAGGTGTAGAACCTCTCGCGCAGCAGATTCGACCCGTAGGAGACGTACCAGAGCTGACCGGTCACTCGGTCTCGAACAGCTGCCGGTATGCCTCGGCGAGCAGGTCGGCCGCGAGGTCATGGTTGTGTGACGCTGCGCCCGTTGAGTTTCCGGATCGCATCAACCTGGAGTTGAGGCCGTAGGCGAGGTCGTCGAACGTGTCGTCGTCGATGCCGAGGTCGACGTCCACATCTTCTTCCAGCAGCGCGCCGAGGTCGATCGACCACGACCACACGCGTTCGTCCCGGTGCGGACCGCGTCCTGCGCTGACCGTCTCGTTGGAGACCTCGAGCTGCTCGTCGGTGCGGTCGCGCGGAACGTTGGTGTTGATGCGCAGGTCCAGTTCGATCGTGTCGTCGTCGTGCACGATCTCGTCGACGCGGAGCGTCTCGAAGCCGCCGCACGTCAGCGTCACCAAGCGTCGCGGACCGGTCTCGGCGAGATCGTCGGACAGGGCAGCGATCTGCCACAGGTACTTCTCGGTGTTCGCCGGGTCGGGGATCGAGGAGTTGATGTAGTCGGCCACGATGCTGCGAATGGCGGGGTACGCGATGTGGTCGGACAGTTCCCAGAACTGCCTGCGCGCCTTGCCGACGGCCGCGTCGAGCAATGTCGCCCGCTTGGCTCTTTCCTTCGGCAGTGCGGATTTCGCGCTCGGTGCCTCGCCGATTTCACCGGGCTCCGAGGGGCGCTCTCGTAGGCGGGTCAGGCGCGACACGAGATCCTGCAACTGCTCGAGCTGGTCTGCGATGCCTGCGGTGAAGTCGAGTGCCTCGATGTCGGTCCACGCGTCGAGGTCCGCGGCGAACCGCGCGGCCACCGAATCTGCGTAGCCCACGTAGGCCGAGCCGTCGGTGAAGTGCAGAACGTACAGCCCGGCTCGGTGTTCCTTGGCCGCGAAGACCGTGGCGATGGATCCGGCGTCGGTGACGTCGAATCGCTCGAAGGTGAATCCGTCGGGTGTGGAGGCAGTCGGCATAGTGGTGAATCTACCGATGTGAGTGGGGAGCGCCTATTCTCGCGTTCGTCGTCGACGGCGGGAGTCATCCCAGTTGAGGTGCTGAGCACTTCGTCCGACGCGTGTTCGTAACTGCCGAGAAACACCTCCGGTCTACGTTCGAGATTCGGACAATTCAGGAGGCATCATGGCGCAGTCGATGGCGGAGCACGCGGCCGAGACGATCACCAAGGGAATCGGTCGGCGTGGTTTCATCCAAGCGGTGGCGGCCCTGGGCGCCGGCGTCGGAATCGCCGGAACGGCAGCGTGTTCGACGTCGTCGTCGACCACCGCCGCCGTGAGTTCGTCGGCCCCGGCACCGGTCGGCATTCTTCAGCCCGGATCAGGCGACATCTCCGGCGACCACTACCTGAGTTCCGAAGTCGACAAGGTCCTGTGGGGCTACGTCCCGACGGTCGAGTCCGAGTCGGTGCTGCAGATGAAGTCCGGTGAGACGGTGACCATCGACGCGCTCAGCCATGAGGGAATTCTCGAAGACCAGGGCCGCGATCCCGTCGAATTCTTCGGCGGCAAGGGCGTATCGGAGTCCGACGTGCTGCAGGACGCCATCGACATCGCCGGCGGGTACGACCGCACGGTGCGCAATTTCGACGTCGACGGCCCGCACGTGGTGACGGGCCCGGTGTTCGTCGAAGGTGCGCAGCGCGGCGATGTACTCAAGATCGAGACGCTCGAGGCGATTCCACGCGTTCCGTACGGAGTGGTGTCGAGCCGGCACGGCAAAGGTGCTCTGGCGGTCACTGCGTCCGGCGAGGCACCTGCAGGCATCAGCCTGGACGAGGTGATGCCGCCGATCGGAAACGATGGCAGGGCATCGGGTGACCCCACGCAGTACGGCAACATCTCCACGTTCACCGCAGTCGAGGACGGGCAGGGTGTGATGCGGTACGGCGATGCGGCCGTGCGCTTTCCGCTGCGTCCGTTCATGGGCATGATGGGCGTCGCGTTCGCCAGTGACCCAGGCCTGACGTCCCCCAATGCCAATTCGATTCCGCCGACGCTCGGCGGCGGCAACATCGACGTCGGCCTGCTCGGCGTCGGGTCGACGTTCTACCTCCCCGTGTTCGCGGAGGGTGCGTTGTTCTACGTCGGCGATCCGCACATGGCGATGGGCGACGGGGAGGTGGCGCTGACCGCGATGGAAGGTTCCCTGCGCGGCACGTTCCGCCTCACGGTCTGCAAGGCGGGCAGCGGGGATGCCCCGTCGGTCGCGTACTCGTATCCCTTTGCCGAGAACGAGGACTCGTGGATTCCCATCGGCCTGTCCGACCCGGACGGTGCTGTGGGCGGCCAGAGTTCGGACCTGAACGCCGCCATGCGTCGCGCCGTGGTCAATGCGCTCGACTTCCTCGAGACCGACCTCGGCATGGACCGGGCGACGGCCTATGCGTACCTCTCCGCGGCCGCGAACTTCACCGTGTCGCAGGTGGTCGACAAGACGGTCGGCGTGCACGGCCAGATCTCCAAGGCACACTTCGACCGGTAGGAGTGCGCTTCGGCGCAGTGGTGCGAATAAGTGCCCTCCGCCGCACTTATTCACGCCACTGCCGAAGGCACCTCAGCGGTGTGCCGTCGCGACGAGGTGGTGTGCGGCGGCGTCGACGATATCTGCTGGGCTGACGTCGATTTCGTCGTTCAACCAGGCGATGACCAGTTCGGCGAGTCCGCCGATGAACAGCAGACCGTTGATTTCGGATTGTGGTTGCGGCCAAGCCTGTTCGCCGAACAGCTCGCGAGATTGCTCGGCTACCAGATGGGCGAACGCGCGCATGGACTGTCGTCGGTAGTCCCGCAGTGAGTCGACGGCCAGTGACTCGATCATCGCGACGCGTCCCTTGCGGCGGTCGTCGGTGAGCACGCCGACGAACGCGGCGATGGCGTTGCGCACCTGTTCCTCGACGGTGGGGGCCGGGGAGTGCAGCGCGTCCAGAGCAGCGGCCCGGATCTCGTCGGATACCGACTCCACCACCTTCTCGAGCAAGTCCTCTTTGCTGGAAAAGCTTTGGTAGAAGTAGCGCTCGGTCAGCTTCGCCTCCGCGCAGATCGCGGTCATGGTCGTGTTCTGGGCACCGGCCGTCGAGAACACTTCGAGTCCGGCTTCGAGCAACCGCGCGCGACGGTCGGCGGTGCGATCGTCGGCACTCATGCCGTTGTAGCGGCGCGTTGTGGAAGCCATGGATAGATCTTGACAGAGGAAGCATGTGTGACGCAGACTACATCTCATCTGACAGGCCGCTCTGTCAGATTGACGGAGGTAGACGATGGCACGTGCTCTGGCTGCTCCACCTGCTGATTCAACGCTCCAACCGGTATACGGCGACGGCGGCATGCCCGTCGTGGGGCACACCCTCGAGTACATCCGCGACCCGCTGAAACTGCTCGGGAGTCGGTGGGAGAAATACGGCGAGGTGTCGTGGCTGACGATGGCCGGGCAGAAGTGGATCACCGTTCTCGGTCCGGACGCGTGCCAAGAGGTGTTGCAGAACGCAGACAAGGCGTTCGCGAACGGTGACGGCTGGTCGCTGCTGATCGGCCCGTTCTTCCACGGCGGGTTGATGCTGCTCGACTCCGACGAGCATCTCAAGCACCGACGAATCATGCAGCAGGCCTTCACGAGAGACCGACTCACCAAATCCGTCGAGGCGTTGAATCCTGTCACCGCAACCGGTTTGGACGCGTGGGAGGGTGGGCGCGACGTCCAGGTCTACCCGGCGCTCAAGGCTTTGACATTGGAGGTGGCAACGAGCATCTTCATGGGCGGCGCCGAGGGCAGCACCGAAGCCGAGATAGCCGAACTCAACTCCAGTTTCGTGGCGTGCGTCCAGGCCGCGACGTCGATCGTGCGCTATCGAGTTCCGGGAACGCGGTGGAAGCGTGGCCTCGACGGCCGAGCCATGCTCGAGCAGTTCTTCCGGCGCTACCTACCAGCGCGCCGCGCCACCGAGACCGACGACCTGTTCTCGGTTCTCTGCCACATCGAGGGGAACGACGGCGAGCGTTTCTCCGACGACGAAGTGATCGACCACATGATCTTCCTGCTGATGGCCGCACACGACACGTCGACGATCACGCTCTCGACGATGATGCAGTACCTCGGGCAGCATCCGGAGTGGCAGGGCAAGTGTCGTGCGGAATCCGATGCCCTCGGCACCGATGCGCCGACGCTTGCGCAACTCGATGAACTGCACAATGTCGATCTGGTGATGAAGGAATGCCTGCGGTTGGTCTCGCCCACTCCGGTGGTGGCGCGACGCGCTGTCAAGGACACCGAGGTGCAGGGGAAGTTCGTCCCCGCGGGGACGTACGCCTCGGTCGCGCCGCACTTCACGCACCACATGGAGCAGTACTGGCCCGACCCCGAGAAGTTCGACCCCGGCCGGTTCGCCGACGACCGCCGGGAGGACAAGGTGCACCGTTACGCGTGGGAGCCGTTCGGCGGAGGCGTGCACAAGTGCATCGGCATGTTCTTCGCAGGTGCGGAGATCAAGACGATCATGCACCACCTGCTGCTGCGGTTCGACTGGTCGGTCGACCCCGATTACGTTGCGCCGCTGAACTTCACGTCGCTGCCCTTCCCGGAGGACGGGCAGCCCGTGCAGCTACGCAAGCGGTAGGTCTATCCGGCGCGGTCGGCGAGCCAGCCGATGATGTCCGCGGTGATCTCGTCCCGGTTGGTCTCGTTGAGGATTTCGTGGCGCGCGCCGGGGTAGAGGGTGACGGTCACGTCGCTCATCCCGGCCTCGCGGTACCGGGCGGCGAGAGTCTCGATCAACTGTCCGCCGCCGGCGAGCGGGTCGTCGGTTCCCGAGGTGATGAGCAGCGGGAGGTCCGAGCGAATCTGCTCGAGATTGTGCGGGTCGGCCAGTTTGTCGGCCTCACCGAACAACGCGGGGACCGTCGACTCCGGGAGGTCGAACCCGCACAGAGGATCGGCGACGTACGCGTCCACTTCTGCCTCGTCGCGGGTGAGCCACTCGTATCCGGTGCGATGCTCGAAGGCGGCGTTGAACACGCTCAGATCGCCCGCAGGGGCATCGGCCATCCCGGCCGCGAGGATGTTCAAGGTCGTCGATCCCGACAGCACCACACCCTCGTACAGGTCGGATCGTTCGATCAGAACATGCTGCGCGGCAAACGAACCCATCGAATGCGCGAACAGGAACAGTGGCAGGTCCTGGTACTCGGTCAGCAACGATTCGCCCAACTGCTCGATGTCGGCCCACAATCCGGCGAATGCGGCGGCACCGAAATCGCCGGGGGTGTCGACGATCGACTGTCCGTGGCCGCGATGATCGGACGCGACGACGTGGAATCCGGCGTCGTTCAGGGCCGCGGCGAATCGGGCGTAGCGGCTGCCGTGCTCGGCGAGTCCGTGCGCGATCTGCACGACGCCGCGGACCGGATCGGCCGAGGTCGTCCAGGTGTAGGTGCTGATCTCGGTGTCGTCCTGCTTGGATACGAACGACGAAGCATTGGCCACGGGTGACTCCTCGAGACGGCGGTGGGGACGAAACTCGAACCTATCTCCTACGCGTTCTCTATCGGGTCGAAATGCGAGACGACGGGAAACGGCTCGTAGAAGTGATGCAGCAGCGTCTTCCACTCCTGGTACTCGTCGGACTGTCTGAAGCCCTGGGTGTGGTCTTCGAGGCGTTCCCACTCCACCAGCAGCAGATACGTATTCGGCTGCTCGATGCCCCGCGAGAGGGTCAGGTTCACGAACCCCGGCATCGAGGAGATGATCGATTTCGCGGCGGCGAAGGCGCCCTCGAATTCCTCGGTGCGGTGGGAAATGACATGCAGCAGGGCGTGTTCGACGATCATCGGGACAGTATGACCATGCCCCGGACGACGAAACTCCCCGGGCGGCGCGCCCGGGGAGCATCGTCGGTACCGCTTACTTCGCGGAGACGCGTACCAGCTTCTTGTTCACGAACTCGTCCATGCCCCACGGTCCCAGCTCACGGCCGACGCCGGAGCGCTTGACTCCGCCGAACGGTAGGCCGGGCAGGGTGGTGCCGTGCTCGTTGACGAAGGCCATGCCGACCTCGAGCTGCTCGGCCACATCGCGGGCCTTGTCCAGATCGGTGCTCCACACCGAGCCGCTCAGGCCGTACGGGGAGGAGTTCGCCAATTCGATTGCCTGCTGCGGGCTTTCGACCTTGTAGATCACGCCGGCTGGTCCGAACAGCTCTTCGCTGTACGCCCGCATGTCCGGGGTGACGTCGGTCAGAAGTGTCGGCTGCACGAATGCACCCGGCCCGTCGATCTTCTTGCCGCCGGTCAGCAGAGTCGCACCCTTGGCGACGGCGTCGTCGATCTGCTCGATCAACGTGTCGGCTGCGGTCTGCGACGACAGCGGTCCGAGGGTGGTGTTCGCGTCCAACGGGTCGCCGGTCTGCACGGCCTCGAAGGATGCGATGAGCTTGGTGACGAAGTCGTCGTAGTACTGCTCGGCGACGAGGATCCGCTTGGCGGCGTTGCAGGCCTGACCTGCGTTGGACAGCCGCGCCCGGGTTGCGGACTCGACTGTTGCGTCCATGTCGTCGGAGTCGAGCATGATGAACACGTCCGATCCGCCCAGTTCGAGGACGACCTTCTTGAGGTTGCGTCCTGCGGTTTCGGCGACGGAGGTTCCGGCACGCTCGCTACCGGTGAGCGAGACGCCCTGCACGCGTGGATCGGCGATCATGTCGGCGATCTGCTCGTTGGTCGCGAAGATGTTGATGTACGCGTCCTGGGGGAGTCCGGCCTGCTGGAAGATCTCTTCCATCAGCAGTGCCGACTGCGGGCAGTTCGGTGCGTGCTTGAGCAGAATCGTGTTGCCCACCATCAGGTTCGGGCCTGCGAACCGGGCCACCTGGTAGTAGGGGAAGTTCCACGGCATGACGCCGACGAGGGCACCGACCGGCTTACGCTGCAGCACAGTGTCTTCCGCGCCGGGCACGTCGAGCTGCTCGTCCTCGAGCAGAGTGGGGCCGTTGTCGGCGTAGTAGCGGTAGATGTTCGACGACAGCTCCACCTCGCCCTGCGACTCGGTCAGTGGCTTGCCCATTTCGAGCGAGATGGTTCGGGCCAGTTCCTCGGAACGCTCGGTGTAGAGGTCCGCGACCTTGTGCAGGATTTCCGCGCGGTGCTTCGGTGAGGTTTTGCGCCACGTCTGGAATCCGGCGTGTGCGTCGGAGAGTGCGCGCTCGACGCCGGCCGTGTCGAGAGTTTCGAATTCCTTGACGGTTGTGCCGTCGGCTGGATTGACAGTCTTGTAGGTCGTCATGATCGGTTCAACGGCCAGGGAGGGGGTTCTTGTTCCAATTCGGGCAAATCGGATGCTCCGGCGGTGGTCAGGGGCGGATCGAGGAACGTTGCGAAATCCTTTGAGCGCCCTACTGGTCGGTAACTTGGAACCGCAGGTGGAGTGATACCCCACTGGGACGCACAGCGGCGGGTTCAAAGATTAAAGTCGACAGTGGACGCATCCAAAAGACGACGTTGAAACTGAGGCAAAGGCGAAACATGACTGCGAAGAAGCCGACCATCATCTATACCCTGACCGACGAGGCGCCCATGCTGGCGACTCACGCGTTTCTGCCGGTCATACGTTCTTTCGCCAGCGCGGCCGAGATCAACGTCGAGTCGAGCGACATCTCCGTTGCCAACCGCGTTCTCGCCGAGTTCCCCGATTACCTCAACGAAGACCAGCGAGTGACCGACAACCTCGCTGAGCTGGGCAAGCTGACGCAGCTGCCCGAGACCAACATCATCAAGCTGCCGAACATCAGCGCCTCGGTGCCGCAGTTGATCGCAGCCGTCAAGGAGTTGCAGGACAAGGGCTACGCGATTCCCGACTTCCCGGGCAATCCGAAGACCGACGAAGAGCGCGAAATCCGCGACCGATACACCAAGTGCCTCGGCAGTGCGGTCAATCCGGTTCTGCGCGAGGGCAACTCGGACCGCCGCGCGCCGAAGGCCGTCAAGGAATTCGCCCGCAAGCACCCGCACAGCATGACCGAGTGGTCGATGGCGTCGCGCACCCACGTTGCGCACATGCGCGAGGGCGATTTCTACCACGGTGAGAAGTCGACCGTCGTCGACGGTGACCGCGAGATCAAGATGGAACTGCTGCCCACCGACGGCGATCCGATCGTCCTCAAGGAGAAGGTTTCGCTCACCGACGGTGACGTCATCGACTCGATGTTCATGAGCAAGAAGGCCCTGCTCGACTTCTACGAGCACGAGATGCAGGACGCCTACGACACCGGCGTCATGTTCTCCCTGCACGTCAAGGCGACGATGATGCGGGTATCGCACCCCATCGTGTTCGGCCACGCCGTGCGAGTGTTCTACAAGGACGCGTTCGCCAAGCACAACGAGCTCTTCGAGGAGCTGGGCGTCAACGTCAACAACGGCTTGTCGGACCTGTACACCAAGATCGAGACGCTTCCGGCGTCCAAGCGCGACGAGATCATCGAAGACCTGCACAAGTGTCACGAGACCCGCCCGGAGCTCGCGATGGTCGACTCCGCTCGCGGCATCTCGAACTTCCATTCGCCCAGCGACGTCATCGTCGACGCGTCCATGCCGGCGATGATTCGCGCCGGCGGCAAGATGTGGGGAGCGGACGGCCGTCCCAAGGACACCAAGGCCGTCAACCCCGAGTCGACGTTCTCCCGGATCTACCAGGAGATGGTGAACTTCTGCAAGACCAACGGTCAGTTCGATCCGACGACGATGGGCACCGTTCCCAACGTCGGCTTGATGGCGCAGAAGGCCGAGGAGTACGGATCGCACGACAAGACCTTCGAGGTGCCGAAGGCGGGCATCGCGAACATCACCGATATCGCCACCGGCGAGGTGCTGCTCACCCAGACCGTCGAAGAGGGCGACATCTGGCGTCTGTGCATCGTCAAGGATGCCCCGATCCAGGATTGGGTCAAGCTCGCGGTGACGCGTGCGCGTGAGTCCGGAATGCCGGTCGTCTTCTGGCTCGACCCATACCGCCCGCACGAGAACGAGCTCATCGGCAAGGTACGCAAGTACCTGAAGGATCACGACACAGAGGGCCTCGACATCCAGATCATGTCGCAGGTTCGCGCGATCCGATACACGATGGAGCGCCTGGTCCGCGGACTCGACACCATCTCGGCCACCGGCAACATCCTGCGTGATTACCTCACCGACCTGTTCCCGATCCTCGAGCTCGGCACCAGCGCCAAGATGCTCTCCATCGTTCCCCTGATGGCAGGCGGCGGACTCTACGAGACCGGCGCGGGTGGCTCGGCTCCCAAGCACGTCAAGCAGCTCATCGAGGAGAACCACCTGCGCTGGGATTCGCTCGGCGAGTTCCTGGCTCTGGCAGTGAGCCTCGAGGATCTGGGCACCAAGACCGGCGACGTCAAGGCGACCATCCTCGCCAAGGCACTCGACTCCGCCACCGGCAAGCTGCTCGAGAACAGCAAGGGCCCCTCGCGCTCGACCGGTGAACTCGACAACCGCGGCAGCCAGTTCTATCTCGCTCTCTACTGGGCGCAGGAACTCGCCGAGCAGACCGAGGACACCGAGCTGGCCAAGCACTTCGCCGCGCTCGCAAAGACCCTGTCCGACAACGAAGACAAGATCGTCGCCGAGCTCAACGAGGTACAGGGCACGGCAGTCGACATCGGCGGCTACTACTACCCGGACCCCGAAGCCACCGCCGCAGTGATGCGCCCGTCCAAGACCTTCAACGAGGCTCTGGAGTCGGCCAAGCAGTAGTTTCTCTGGCTCACCCCCCATCGAATGAATGGTCCATTCACGCGCTCAGACGTTGTGAATGGACCATTCATTCGTTCAGGGCGACCTCCGCATTAGGCAGCACCGGGAGCTCCACCGGAAACAGTTGGAAGCTCCCGCTCATTCCTTTGAGTTCGACGTCGCGGGGCGTACCGAGATTCAGGTCGTGCGCCGCACCGATGGCGTTGCGCACCGGTTCGCTGACGAGAATTTCGCCGCCGTCGGCCTGTCCTGCGACGCGTGCCGCCATGGCCACGTTGAGGCCGAACAGGTCGTCGCCGCGTCGCACGGAACTGCCCACGTGCACGCCCATTCGGACGCGGATGCGGTCCCAGCGGTCGGGGTTCTTCAGTAGCGCCTCCTGCACCTTCACTCCGCAGCGCACCGCCTGGCCCGGGTCGGAGAAGGCGATCATGTAGCCGTCGCCTTGACTCTTCACCACGTGGCCGCCGTGATCGGCGACGTACTTGCAGATCAACTTGTTGTGCTTTTCGAGCAGCTTCACCCAGCCGCGATCACCGAGTTCTTCGTTGCGTGCGGTGGATCCTTCGATGTCGGAGAACATCACCACGATGTCGCCGTCGGCGGTCATGCGCGCCAGGTCGGGACGTTCCACCTTGGCCCAGCCGGCGAGATCCTCGACAGAGTTACGGACCGTCGCGCCGAAGCCCTTGTTGATGAGCAAGTCCGTGGTGTGGAAGGCGGTTCTGATCGCGAAGGGCACCAGGCCGCGTCGCTTACGCCGTTGTTGCGATTCGGCAAGCGCACGGTCCAGGGCACGGCGTGTGCTGCTGAGCTTTCGACGCGAGACGATCAAGACCACACCGAGAGCAATGATGGCGGCGAGCTCGACGCCGGCAACTATCCACAGGATCACGTCGCTCATCCTTGCCTGTCGACCGCAACCGTTGGCGCACAACCGACGGCGAATTGCCGTCGATACGCCGTCGGGGTCACTGCGAAGGCCGAGCGGAAGTTCTGACGCAGGGTGACCGCGCTGCCGAACCCGCACAGGGCAGCGATGTGCTCGATACTGCGATCGGTCGTTTCGAGCAGGCTCTGAGCTTCCTCGAGGCGTTTGTCGAGCACCCAGCGAGCCGGTGTGGATCCCGTCTCGAGCTGAAACTGACGAATGAAGCTGCGACGGCTCATGCGCGCATGGTCTGCCAGTCGCTCGATGGGCAACGGCTCACCCAGCCGCTCCAACGCCCACTGAAGCACGTCCGCGATCGCAGTATCTCCCGATGCCTCGATGACCGGTCGTTCGATGTACTGCGCTTGACCGCCGTCGCGATGGGGTGCGACCACCAGACTGCGCGCCACCCGCGTCGCGGCAGCCGAGCCGAGATGCTTGCGCACGATGTGGAGGCAGGAATCGATCGACGACGCGGTTCCCGCTGAGGTCATCACGTCTCCGTGGTCGATGTAGAGAACCGACTCGTCGACGCCGGCGTGTTCATTTCGCTCCCGTAGCTCGGTCATCTTTGTCCAATGGGTGACGGCGGGGCGGCCGGCCAGCAGTCCGGTGTCGGCCACGGCGAAGGAGCCGAGGCACAGACCCGCAATTTGTGCGCCTCGCATATGTGCCCCGCGGAGTGCGTTCGAGAGATCGCTTCCGATGTGCGGCAACGACTCCGGCCACGACGTCACGATGACGATGTCGGCCCAGTCGACGGTGCTGGGGCCTGCGATATCGCCTACAGGGAAGCCCTCCTCGGTGCGGATCGGCCCAGGCGCGTCGGACCACACGCGCGTCTCCCAGTCGGGAGCGAGTCCAAGCCGAGTCACCTCGCCGAACACCATCAGTGGGGCGGCGAGATGGAACATCGTCATGCCGTCGAACACGTACAGCGCGATGCGCATATGACTCCCATCGGCGGGTTGGCGCAATTCCATCGAAAGTATGCATCCGTGCCACTCGTGGATGCAAGGCCAATGGCGAAGTGTGGGTATCGACCGAGAACGCCACGTGAAGGAGAACGCCCATGACCGCACCGCGCAGAGCCCTCATCGTCATCGATGTCCAGCAGGAATACTTCGAGGGAGTGCTGAAGATTCAGTACCCGCCGCGCGAGGAGTCGTTGGCCAACATCGTCCGCACCATCGAAGCTGCCGCGGCGCAGGATATTCCCGTGGCCATCGTGCAACACGAAATGCCGGACGGCGCACCGGCTTTCGTGAAAGGCACCCCGACGTACGAACTGCACCCCGATATTCAGGCCGTCGTGCAGCCCTCGTTCGAGCGGGTCGAGAAGAAGTACAGCAGTGTGTTCGCCGGTACCGGCGTCGCGAAGTGGTTGCAGGGCAACAACATCGACACCGTCACGATCGTCGGTTACATGACCAACAACTGCGACCTCGCCTCCAGCGCCGACGCCGAGGCGCTGGACCTGACCGTCGAGATCCTGTCCGACGCCACCGGCGCGATCAACCTCTCGAACGAGGCGGGCACTGTCTCGGCCGAACAACTGCACAAGGCGCTGATGGTGCTCTACCAGTCGAACTTCGCGGCGGTAGCGACGACGGATCAGTGGATCGACGCCGCCAAGAACGGAAACGGGCTCACAGCAAACAATCTGGTGGTCTCGGCAGCCCAGGGCAACGACGCGGTGGTCTGAGTTCCTAGACTTGCACGAGTGACTGCTCGGGCGATAACTGATCAGACTTTCGGCGCATGGGTGATCAAGTGCAATCCGCACAAGACCGACTTGGCACCGATGGTCGCGTCAGGGAAAGCGCTCGCGCACTGGTGCGTTGCCGACAACTATCGAACGCGTCTGATGGCACCCGGGCAACCGGTGTTGTTCTGGGTCGGTAGCCATCCGCGACGCGGAATCTGGGGTGCCGGCACGTTGACCGGCACCCCGGTCCCGGGTCCGCAGTGGAAGATCTCGACGAACATCGCCCTGTTCGACGAGCCCATTCTCGCGTCCGACATCCAGTCTGTCGCGGAACTGTCGATGCTCGAGGTGTTCCGCTCACCGCAGCAATCGAATCCGTCCTGGATCGACGCGTCCGCTTGGGCAGTGATCCGACAGATGCTGCCGGACTGACAGTCGGTGGTGCATGATCGAGAAGTGACTTCCTTCCCGATCATCGACCTGACTCCCGACGAGCTGCTGACCACCACGCGCACCGTCCGCAAACGTCTCGATCTGACGCGGCCGGTGCCGATGGAGCTGATCAAGGAATGTCTGGAGATCGCTCTGCAGGCTCCGTCCGGGTCGAACAAGCAGGGGTGGCAGTGGATTGTCGTCACCGATCCTGATCTTCGTGCACGCATCGGCGCGATCTACGGCGAGCTGTTCGCCGCGTATCAGGCGTCCAAGCATTCCGCGACGGCCTTGTTCACTGACGATCCGGAGCGCGCATCGGTCCAGAAGCGCGTCGGAGACAGTGCGAGCTGGCTCGGCGAGCACATGGGTGAGGTTCCGGTGCTGCTGATTCCGTGCATCCAGGCCGGCAAGACCCTTCCGGCCGGCAATCAAGCCGGTTTGTGGGGCTCACTGCTGCCCGCGGTGTGGAACTACGCCTTGGCAGCGCGGGCGCGTGGCCTCGGAACAGCTTGGACGACAATCCATCTCGCGAAGGAAGCCGAGATCTCCGAACTGCTCGGCATCCCCGAGGACTTCCACCAGGGTGCGCTGATCCCCACGGCGTACTACACAGGGGAGACCTTCAAGGTTGCGCCGCGTGATCCGATCGAGACGGTGCTGCACGTCGACCGCTGGTAGTCGAATCGGCTCGGAACGGATGCCGCAGCCGAGGAACGATGTCGGACGAACCGAATTGTGATGGCGCTGTCTCTAATGTCCGGTTCTCCTTAGGCTCCGGCTAGACCTTAAGAATTCGGCGTGCAGCTTTCGAGATGTCGCAGTTGCCGTGGGCGACGGAATGGGCGATGCCGTTGTAGACGAGGTTCCAGAGCAGTGGGTTCTGTTGTGTGGCGTTCAGGACGAGGACAAATTTGTTGCCGTGGGTGTCGCGGATCGACATGGCGCGATTGAGTCCGACGGTGGTGGATCGGATTCTGATGAGTTCGTAGGTCGATGCCCACTCGTCACGTTGTTGGATCCATCGGGCACCGGCGATGACACGGTCCTTCTTCAGATGGAAGTACATCGCCACGCAGATCACAGTGATGAAGACCCACAGAAACCAGTTGGATGTCCAGTCGAATCCGCGATAGATGACTGTTCCGCTGACGGCAAAGAGGCAGAGATAGAAGATCGCCCCCTGCAGTGGGTAGTGCTTGGATTCTTCGCACCATTCGAGGGGTGGTCCCATTTCCGCGGGTACTACAATGTCGGTCGACGGGCTACCCGGTGGTGTCATCCGCATACCCTTGGATTCGGTGCGCGGCGCGGACGGTGGCCTCGATTCGCCCGTCATCGGGTTGGGCATCGGAGCGGGTTGAGCAAATCTGCGCATGTGCGGTCTTTTCTGTTCAGCCCGGAAAGATTGTCCAGCTTTCGTTTTCATACTTTGAGAATTCGGCGTGCCGCTTTCGATATATCGCAATTGCCGTAGGCGACGGAGTGAGCGATGCCGTTGTAGACGAGGTTCCACAAGAGTGGGTTCATCTGGGCGTCGCGGAGTACGAGGATGAGCTTGTTGCCGTGGACGTCTTCGATCTTGGATGCTCGGTTCAGTCCGACGGTGGTGGATCGGATTTTGGTGATTTCGTAGGTCGAGATCCACTGGTCGCGCTGTTGAACCCAGCGGGCTCCTGCCAGGACGCGGTCGCCGAGGGACTTGCGATAGTGCAGAAGAGGGAGTCCTAGAATCACGAACCACGGAAACCAAAGGTCAGCCCATCCGAAGCCGCGGAAGGGAACGACAAAAACCAGCAAGAAGATCGCGAACAGCATCCAAGCTTGGAGAACTTTAGTCCCTCGGGGCTCCTCGAAAGCTTCCAATGCTGGGCCGTGTTGGAGTGGCACAACGCTTTTTTCGAGGTCGCCCGGCATCGTCACCCAATGTGCGCGTGCCTCACCTCGGTGCGCGGTCGGTGGTCGAGGTTCGCCTGTCGTCGGATTCGGCATCGGAGCTGGCTTCCTCGCAATTCGTCGCGATTTCGACATCAGTCGGCGGCCCATTCGATGAGCTCGCCCACGCCGTAGCTGACCAAAATTCCGACGCCAACGGCCGCGACTGTTGCTGGCCCCCCAGCGACGCTCCCGAGTAGCAAAGTCGTCGCTGCAGTACCTGCGAGGAAACCCCCAGCGTCTTTTGCGACTATCTTGGCCGCGTCTCCCGGGCTTTCAGCATCTTGGAGGTCATAGACGACTTGGCCTGCGGTGACCCCGATTCCAACAATCGGGATTTTTGATCCGACCTTGCCTCCGAAAGGAAGTCCAACAGTTGCGAGACGCCCGAGCGTAGTAGCGCTAGTCCCCGGCAAAAGCGCCCTGTTTTGCGCAGCGACTCGAATTGCATCATCTGCCGCAGGTGTGAAGGCCGATGTCGCTCTCGTTGCAGCCGCAGTGACCGAATCTGGTGCAGCTTCCGCGGCAAGGGCCACGAACCGTTCCAGTTGCGCAGCCCTGGTCTGAGCAATCGCGCCCCAGTGATCGGCTTGCTGAGCGGCAGTGCCCAGGTAGCTGATCGCTCCGCCGGCGGCCATCCACGGCGCAGAGCTGCGCAGCCGGTCCAGCCAGCCCGCGCTGTCCTCGAACGCAGCCTGCAACGCGGAGTGAGCATTCGACTCGGTTGTCCGCGCCTCGGTCACCATGTCGACGGCGTCGTTGTACGCCGCGATCTGGTTTGCCTGAGTCGTCAGTTGCTCGATCGACCAGGGTCCCGTCGGCGGCAGCGGATCAGGATCGCCGATCCACGTTGCGTTGCAGACATCCGGGCCGACCCAGATGCCGGCTTCGATGGCTCGGGCGACCGCTCGGTTGAGGGACTCTCGGGCTGTCAGCATCGAGTCCGCGAACGATTCGAGTGCCTGCGCCAGCGCTGTTGCCCGGTCCGCGGTCCGTTCTGCGGCCACGCTCAGCGTCGAGATCGTGTCGCGGAAACTGTCTCCGGCACCGGACTTCCACACGTCCTCGGATCGGTCGCGTGCGTCGCGGAACCTCTCGAATCCGCCTTCTGCACTCTCGCCCAGCGTGCGCAACGCTGCTGCACACTCGCGGCACGCATCGATGTCCACGTCGAGGTACACGTAGATCGTCATCAGCGCGGACCGCCCGGTGCACCTGCATCGACAACGGCCGCAGTGTTCGCGTCTTCTGCGGTCGCGTAGTTCTCGTCGCACGCCTGCACTGCGTCGGCTGCGCGAGCCGAGGCGATCATCAGCTCCGACATCGTCTGCGCCAGAGACCTTATGGCCTCGCCGACGAAGATGGTGGACGGGCCCGCGTTCGGCACCTCGGGTGCGCTGCTGCCACTGGAGTCCAACGCTTGCGCGTTCTCGATCAGTATCCGAGCGGGTTCGTTCAGGTCACCGATCTCGATGCCTGGCAGGCTCATCGGAGCGGATCCGTCATGTAGGTACCGGGTGTACTGCTAGCAACACGGATACGTCTGTCCGGCAGCGGAAGTGCGGCATCGAGTAGGACGACGTCGATTTCGGCCGACTCGTGGATCTCCGCGAGCCCGTGTTCGTCCACCAGCCCCCACGGCTGTCCGTTGCCGCAGTTCTGGACCAATGATGTCAGCGACGTGTAGGCCGCCAACCCGACTCGGCCGTCGGGCATGATTCGCAGATCAACCGTCCTGCTGGCAGTGCCCTCCGACGGTTGAAGCGGCACATACAACCCCGGCGAACTGCCGCGATGCTCGAACATTTACCCCCCGGTAAGTCGATGTCAGCAACCCCCGATGTGCTGACTCCGGCAACAGACTAGCGGGTTCTGTCCGGTTCGGGAGCATGGGCAACCCGAGGCAGTTCGGCGTCGGCACGGCTGCTTCCGTGGAACTTGCGAATGATCGAGGCGGCGTGCTCCGGATCGGGGACCCCTACAGATGGACGGCTTGGTTAGACTATCGTCTCCACGTGGATGATCTCGGTCCTCGCCACCGCACGCCAGTGGACGTCGGCGAGCGCAAGCCGCGCGGGGTCCTCCACATAGGCTTCGAAGGCTGATTGGTCCGGCAGGTGTATGACCTGCACCTCGAGCGGTCCGTCGCCCGGGTCGACGCGGCGAACCCTGCTCACCACTTCGCCGCCGTACTTCGGAATCAGTTCCAGCACCGTGTCTTCGTAGCGGGTGAGTGCGTCTTCCTGTCCGTCCGACGCCCACAGCAGCACACACAGTTTCAGGTTCATGACGCGAGAGAGTACCGGGCGTTCGACGCTGCGACCCAGACCTGCCCGGTGGCGGGTACGTTCGGCACATGCCCCAGATCGACATTCAACGGTGGACGGCGTTCTCCAGTGAACCGTCAGGAGGTAACCCGGCAGGAGTCGTGCTCGACGCCCGCGGCCTGGACGACATCGACATGCTGAGGATTGCAGCGGACGTCGGCTACGCGGAGACGGCCTTCGTCACCCCCGGAGATGGCGACCGGAACCGCAATATCCGGTACTTTTCACCGGTCGCCGAGGTGCCGTTCTGCGGGCACGCAACGGTCGCAACAGCCGCAGCGATCAGCGCGATCGAGGGAGTCGGCTCGATCCGCTTCGCGACACCGGTGGGGGACATCGAGATCGAGACGAGCATCGGCTCGGATGGTGCGCCGCTGGTGTCGTTCACGAGCGTGGAGCCGAGTACGGGCCCGCTGTCCGGCACAGCCCTCGCCGACGTCCTCGGTGCTCTCGGTCTGACGTCGGACCACCTGCATCCCAATTACGTTCCCGCTGAGGCGTTCGGTGGCAATTGGCATCCCCTCGTCGTTCTCGAAGGTCGGGACGTGTTCGACGGGTTCACCCCCGATCTCGGCCGCGCTCGCGCAGTGCTCGACGAACACGGATGGCCAGCGACGATCATCGTCCTCTGGCCGGAGAGCGCCGAGCTATGGCACGCACGCAATATCTTCCCGGTCGGGTCCATCACGGAGGACCCGGCGACAGGTGCGGCAGCGGCGGCGACCGGCGGGTACCTCCGCGGCTCGCATGCGGTTCAGCCACCTGCGGGCATCGTCATCCACCAGGGAAGCCATGTAGGCCGGCCCAGCAAGCTCCTGGTGGACATCCCCCAATCCGGCGGGATCATCGTGTCGGGTTCGCCTGCCCGCATCGCCTGATCACGTACGCAAGTAGGCCACCACAGCCATCACGCGGCGGCTCATACCGATGGAGTTCGTCAATCCGAGTTTGTCGAACACTGCGTTGATGTGTTTTTCGACCGAGCTCACCGAGATGTACAGATCAGCTGCGATTCGTGCGTTGGTCAGCCCCTGTGCCATCAGCTCGAGCACATCGCGCTCGCGCGGAGTGAGTCGG
Organism: Rhodococcus sp. IEGM 1341; assembly: GCF_030056895.1. Lineage (NCBI taxonomy): Bacteria > Bacillati > Actinomycetota > Actinomycetes > Mycobacteriales > Nocardiaceae > Rhodococcus > Rhodococcus sp. IEGM 1341. Next base: position 77,313 of record NZ_JASHKV010000006.1, read on the forward strand.
TCGAGCGGATTCGATCGGCTGGTACGTGACAGCAGCTGTCGCACCACCTCCGGATCGAAGGCCGTTCCGCCATCGGCCACCCTGTCCAGGGTGTCCAAGAATTCGTCGACCTGCGCGACGCGGTCCTTGAGCAGATACCCGACCTTGCCGCCGGATCCGCTGATCAGCTCTGCCGCATAACGGTTCTCGACGTACTGGGACAGCACGAGCACCGCCACCTCCGGCCATCGATCGCGAATCGTCAGCGCTGCCCGCAGTCCCTCGTCGCTGTGACCCGGAGGCATGCGCACGTCGGTGACGACAATGTCCGGACGATCCTGTTCCACTGCGGTGAGAAGCGCTTCGGCGTCGCCCACAGACGCGATCACGTCGTGGCCTTCGTCGACCAGCAGGCGGACCAGACCCTCACGCAGCAATGTCGAGTCCTCCGCGACGATCACCCGCACGGCACGCTCGCCGTCACGACAGTCGGGCCGCCGACCGGGCTGTGCACGCTCAGTGTGCCGTCGACGGCTGCGACACGGCGGGCCAACCCGGACAAGCCGGTGCCGGACGGATCGGCGCCGCCCGGTCCGTCGTCGGTGATGGTGGCCAGCACGCGGCCGAACTTCTGATGAGCGATGTTGACCTCCAACAATTTCGGGCACGCATGCTTGGCGGCGTTGGTGACGGCCTCCGAGATGACGAAATAGAGGACCGACTCCACCGCGGGTCGCAACCTGTCGGTCAGTTCGTAGGTGAGTCGGACGGGAATACTGACCCGCTCGGCCATCGCCTCGACAGATGCGCGCAGTCCGTCCTTGTCGAGCGCGATCGGGTACACCCGGTTGGCGACCTCGCGTAGCTCGTTGATCGCCTCGAGTGATGTGGCCTGGGCCTGGGCAAGGAGTTCGCGCACCTTGTCGGGCTTCTCGGCGCGGCGGGCTCGGCCGATGAGCATCCCCAGGGCAACCAGATGCTGCTGTATGCCGTCGTGCAAGTCACGCTCGATTCGGCGGCGTTCCTCGTCGATGGCATCGACCACGTGATCGCGGCTGCTCGTCAGCTCGGCAACCCGCTGGTGCAGCAACCGATCCGACTGTCGGCCGAGTACTTGGACGGCGAACCAGCGGTCCAACGATCCCACCCCTGCTACCCCAGCGATCGCGACGAAGATCAAGAGGATCCCGGGCAGCGACACCAGCGCCACGAGTCCACCGTCGACTCGGTCGGAGTTCTCGATCAGGCCCCAGCTTCCGCTCAGGACCCACGCCGAGATCATCGAGCCGGCCACGACGAGACACAGCACCAGCAGCAGGACCACGCCGATACCGAGTAGCCCTATCGTCCAGCGTGTTCCGAGATACCAGCGACAGCGGTGAGAAGTCGCGACATCTGTGTGGATAGTGCCGTGGAAGCGAGTGATTCGCCGAATCTCCCACTCGCTCAGGCTGAGTGCACCGGCATCGACTACAGCCCTCAGCGGCGCTCCCCACCGGCCGAGGAGACGCGCCGACGCGAGGGCGAGTACCGCTGCCACGGTGAACAACAGGGCAGAGACCGCCATGGCGCTGCCGAGAAGAACCCCGGAAAGCGCCTCCAGCCAACGCCGAGCAACCGACCTCACGGCAATCCGATCTGCCAGGTCAGGTGGATTCACGACGTCGTTTCCCTGCACCCGAGCAGCGTAGCGAGGTATGCGGTCGCTGACATTGCGGTAAACCGCAGGATTTCGGCGGGGGAGTCCGGATGAATGGTCGACGGTTTACCTCGATGTCCCCCATTCGGAAAATTTCTAGCGTTCTCAGTGGCCGTCTCGACCGGAGACGTCACTTACGAACAGGGGAATGAATATGTCCGACTTGCTGATTGCTGCATCGGCCGAAACCGAGCAACTCGACGGGCTGGCCGGATGGGCGGTCGGCGTCATGGACGCACTCGGCGGGCCCGGTGCCGCCGTCGTCGTCGGCGCCGACAATCTGTTTCCGCCGATCCCGAGCGAACTCGTTCTGCCCCTTGCCGGTTTCTCGGCCAGTCAGGGCGTGTTCTCCTTCGGTGCTGCTCTCTTCTGGACGACGCTCGGCTCGGTCGTGGGCGCGATCATCGTCTACGCGGTGGGTGCGCTCATCGGGCGCGAGCGCACGCGGGCATTGGTGGTGCGGATCCCGTTGATCAAGGCCACCGACTTCGACCGAACGGAGGCGTGGTTCGCCAAGCACGGTTCGAAGGCAGTGTTCTTCGGGCGGATGGTCCCGCTGTTTCGCAGCTTCATCTCCCTGCCCGCCGGAATCGAGCGGATGGGAATGATGAAGTTCCTCGTACTCACCACACTCGGCAGCCTGATTTGGAACACCATCTTCGTCACCGCGGGATATCAACTCGGCGAGAACTGGCACCTCGTCGACGCCTACGCCGAGATCCTGCAGAAGATCGTCATCGTCTCGGTCGCAGTCGCCCTCGTCGGATTCGTGGCAGTTCGGTTGCGGTCCCGCCTCCGGGCCCGGCTGTAGCAGGTGAACGGAACTACCTGGGCAGCCCCATCTTGTACTGCAAGGCGTATGCCAACTTGCCCGGCTTGTCGTCCGAGTACGGTGCCGAGAGCTTTCCGAATTCACCCTTGGTGGCTGCCTTCCCGTCGTTCCAGGCGTCCAGCGCACCGAGTTCTGCTGCAGTGCGGCCACTGTCGATCACCGCGTCTTTCGGTGCCGCGACCTGGGCGCGCGAGACCGACTCGACGGTGCTCAGGTAGCTCGCCAGGTTGTTGCTGTCCCAGCCGCTGATGTCGACTGCGCCGGAGTCGCGAACCCATGCACCCCAATAGAATTCCTGGAACGGGATGGTTCCGGGGGTGAAGCCGATGTCGCGCGCGAAGTACGTCAGGCTGCGGTACTTGTCGTTCTGCAACTGGGCGAGTCCCACTCCCGACGGCAGCTGCTCGACCGGAACTTCGTTGCCGTCGACGTCGTAGTTCCACACCCACTTCTCGGCCTTCATCCGCGCCCAGAAGTCAGTGGGGCTCAGGTCACTGAGGTTCGCGACCACCCGCAGGCGCAGATGCAGATTCGGTCCACCGTCGGCCGTTTCGTAGAACGAGGTCAGCGTGTGGTGTCCGTCGGTCAGGTAGGGCACGCCACCCGGTCCGATGACGACCGTCTTCATCGGTGCGATGGTGTCGGGCGTTTCCTGACCGACGGGGACGGTGCAGGTGAACGACGACGGATTGTCCAGTCGCGCATCGGGCAATGCCGACGCGGCCTCTTCCTGGCCGTTGGCCTCGCACCAGTCGTCGAACTTCTTGTTGATCTCGTCCTTGCCGAGCGTGTATCGGCCGAGCTTGTAGTACACCTCGTCGTACCCGAGCGACGGCTGCGTCGCGCGCACCTCACCGATCGGCAGATCGAGAAGCTCACCGGCTTCGGTACATTGGTAGCCGAGGCCTGCGGACGAGCCGGTGGGGAGCAGGTCAGCAACCTGGCACAGCGGCGACACCGTCCTCGCCGGCGCGGCCGTGGCAACGCTGCCCATCGTCGTGGACAGAACAGAGATCAGTGCAAGTGTGCCCAGCAGGGCTGCTCTACGACGCGTGGCCATCGGTGAAAACTCCCATGAGTTCGAGTGAAGTTTCCCGAGACTGTCGCACTCCGGTCACCGGTCGATGTCGCGGAACCGAACGAAAGATGGTCGCGAAGTGAACGCAGCACGCCGGTCAGCGATCCTCTCGCAACATCGCGTAGACGAGGGTGTCGGTCCATTCCCCCTTGCACCACCAGTTCTGTCGGAAGTGCGCTTCCTGACGCATCCCCACGCGCGCGGCCAACCGGGCCGACGCGTCGTTGCGACCGTCCAGCTGTGCGCTGACGCGGTGGATCTGGGGTAACGAGAACACGTGCTCGATCAAGGCGTTGACCGCCTCGGTGGCGTATCCGCGGCCGGATACGGCGGGGGAGAACGTCCAGCCGAGTTCGACGAGAGCCGGGGATCCGTCGATCAACCACGCCTCGACGTTGCCCACCACAGTGCCCTCGTGCTCGACGACCAGTGACAGCGCCTGGGTATGCAGGCCTGTTCGCTTCATCCGTTTACCCACGGCCACAACCGCATTGGCATTCGTCCACGCTTCGTGGAGCAGGTAGCGGCAGACTTCCGGGTCGCTGTAGTAGGCGAGAATCCTGTCCGCATCGGCGGGTTCGTACAGACGAAGGGTCAGGCGCTCGGTGTGGATGGGCTCGACAGTCATATGACCGATTCTGCCCGACTTGCATTCACGCTGATTCGAACCCTGTTCGTAGACCCCGGTCTGACCGAAGGTGAGTAGTCGAACCTGCTCGCACTCAACCGGAAGGCCTGTACCCATGGTCATGACGTCGTACGCCGCTCCCGCGGGACCCGTGGACACGCGCGACGGCGACGCCTCCAGCATCGGCTCCACACCCGTCTCGCCGAAAGGCTCTGCGTGGCAGCGGTACCGCTGGACCGTCGTGCGCGCCTTGTCGCCAGTCGTGCTCCTCGTTCTCTGGCAGATCGCCAGTGCTGCCGGAGTTCTCTCCGAACGCGTGCTGCCTGCACCGTCCCTTATCTTCGACGCAGGTCTGGAGTTGCTGCGCAACGGTGAATTGGCCGACGCACTCGCCATTTCCGGAACCCGTGTAGTCCAGGGACTCGTGCTGGGTGGGGTGATCGGGGTGGCGCTCGGAGCGCTCGTCGGACTGTCCAAACTTGCCGAGGCAACCGTCGACCCGCCGCTGCAGATGCTGCGCGCGCTGCCGCACCTCGGTCTCATCCCGCTGTTCATCCTGTGGTTCGGAATCGGGGAGACTCCCAAGATCCTGCTCGTCGCTCTGGGAGTCGCATTTCCGTTGTACCTCAACACGTTCTCGGCGATTCGCCAGATCGATCGCAATTTCCTCGACACGGCCGTCGTACTCGGTTTCTCGTGGCGTCAGCGGTTCACCACGATCATTCTGCCGAGCATCGCCCCGCAACTGCTGGTGGGACTTCGGCAGTCGTTGGCCATTGCGTGGTTGTCGCTAATCGTGGCCGAGCAGATCAACGCCGAATCCGGGCTCGGTTACATCATCAACAATGCGCGGGACTTCCTGCGGGTCGACACCATCATCTTCGGACTCGTCGTCTACGCCCTGATGGGAATCGCCACCGACGGCATCGTGCGGGTACTCGAAAAGCGCGCCCTTCGTTACCGATTGGATGCATGATTCATGACTACGACAACCACGTCCGTCGCCACCCTGCGCGGCATCGACAAGTTCTACGGCTCCAGTCACGTGTTGAAGGGTGTCGACCTGTCCATCGACCGCGGTGAGATCGTGTCGCTGGTCGGACGCTCCGGGTCCGGCAAGTCGACGATCCTGCGCGTTCTGGCCGGTCTGTCGACGGACCACACGGGGGAGCGGCATGTCGCCGGGCATCCTGCGGTGGCGTTCCAGGAACCACGCCTGTTCCCGTGGCGGTCGGTTCGTCAGAACGTGTCGTACGGGCTCAACACAGCCGGTGTGACGGGTAACGAGGCGTTGACTGCTGCGGATGCGACCCTCGACGAAGTCGGTCTCGCCGACAAGCGCGACGCATGGCCGATGACGTTGTCCGGCGGCCAAGCTCAGCGCGCCGCACTCGCCAGAGCCTTGGTGGGCGAGCCGGAGATGCTGCTGCTCGACGAACCGTTCGGCGCTCTCGACGCGCTCACTCGGCTGTCCATGCAGTCTCTGCTACTCGACCTGTGGGGACGGCACCGATTCGGCATCCTTCTGGTCACGCACGACGTCGACGAAGCGATTGCGTTGGGAGACAGGGTGTTGGTGCTCGACGGGGGTGCCGTGGCCGAGACCGTCGCCGTCGATCTTCCTCGTCCCCGCGACCGGGGAACAGCCGGATTCTCTCGCATCCGTACCCATTTGCTCTCCGCCCTCGGCGTCCACTGAGCAATCAATTCCTCTCATAAGAAGGATCTTTCACGCATGTCGTCACACGTTCGTTCCCGATCGCTGCGCGCCGTTGGGATACTCGCTGCCCTGTCCCTGACGGTTGTCGGACTCACCGGTTGCGTCTCCCGCGGCAGCGACACCACAACCACCGAAGCGCCCGAACTCGTCTCGAACGACCAGCTCGCCACCGTCACCCTCGACGTCGGCGACCAGAAGGGTGGCACCGAAGCCCTGCTTCGTGCGTCCGGGGAGCTGGACTCTGCGCCGTACGACGTTGCGTTCTCCACCTTCATGTCCGGCCCGCCGCAGGTGGAGGCCGCAACGGCCGGTCAGATCGACTTCGCGGTCACGGGTAACACACCCCCGGTGTTCGGAGTCGCAGCCAACGCGCGCATCAAGGTCGTCTCCGCCTACACCAACGATGCGAGTGGCGATCAGATCCTGGTGCCTGCCGATTCGACTCTCGCGTCGTTCGCAGACCTGCGGGGCAAGAAGATCGCAGTGGGCAAGGGAAGTTCGGCGCACGGCCATGTACTGCTGCAGTTGCAGAAAGCCGGCTTGACCACCGACGACGTTCAGTTGGTGTTCCTCCAGCCTGCGGATGCGCTGACGGCATTCACCTCGGGTGAGGTCGATGCCTGGGCGATCTGGGATCCGTTCACCGCGATCGCGCAGGTCCAGAACGGCTCGAAGACCGTGACTACCGCCGAGGGTGTGGCCAACGGTTACGGCTTCGGGATCGCGTCTCAGCAGGCGCTGGACGATCCCGCGAAGAACACGGCTCTGCAGGATTTCGTGGTTCGTCTGGCCAAGGCGTCCGCCTGGGCGAACGCCAACCCGGCCGAGTGGGCGGCGGCGTACTCCACGGCCGTCGGCATCGACCCGGCGGCCGGTGAATTGGCTCAGGGGCGAAGCCAGCGACCCGCAATTGCGCTCGACGACAAAGTGATCGAGTCCGAGCAGGCGCTCTTCGATGCGTTCGTCGAGAGCGGAAGCATTCCCGGCGGCAACACGTTCGCGGGCTTCGTCGACACGCGCTACAACGACGCCATCGCCGACGCCACCCTCTCCAGCAACTGACGAGCCACCAACTGATCACCCATCACGTCGTAGGAGTTCACTCGTGACCGCACGCATCTTCTGGTTCCTTCCCACCGCGGGCGACGGCCGCTCCATCGTCGGTGCGTCCCACGCATCCGGCAACCTCCGCGAACCCGCCGGGTTTCGTCGCCCGTCGCTGCGCTACCTCACCGAGGTGGCGCAGGCTGCGGACCGACTCGACTTCGAGGGCGTGCTGACTCCGACCGGAACCTGGTGCGAGGACGCGTGGCTGACCACGGCGGCTCTACTGCAGAGCACCCGACGGCTGAAGTTCCTCGTCGCCTTCCGTCCCGGCCTCACGCCGCCCACGTTGGCGGCGCAGCAGGCGGCGACGTTGCAGCGCTTCTCGGAGGGGCGAGTGTTGTTCAACATCGTCACCGGGGGCGACGACGTCGAGCAGCGTCGGTTCGGGGACTGGATCGACCACGATCGGCGCTACGCCCGCACCGACGAGTTTCTCGAACTCGTGCAACGTATTTGGACCGAGCCGTCGGTCGATCACCAGGGTGAGTTCTTCGACGTGTCCGATGCGCGGGTATCCGAGGCACCGGATCCGTTGCCGGAGTTCTGGTTCGGTGGTTCGTCCGAGCCGGCTCTGGCGGTCGCGGCCAAGCGCGTGCAGACGTACCTGACGTGGGGCGAGCCGCCGGCCGATGCTCGCGCCAAGATCGAGAAGGTGCAGGCGCTCGCGGATGCCGAGGGCCGCAAGCTCACTTACGGCATCCGCCTGCACACCATCAGCCGTGACACGTCCGAGGAGGCCTGGGCCGTCGCACAGAAGCTTCTCGACGAGCTTCCCGAGGAGCAGGTGTCGCAGGCACATGCGCTGCACTCGTCGTCACAGTCCGAGGGACAGCGTCGGATGGCCGCGTTGCACGGCGGCAGCAAGGACTCGCTCGAGATCTACCCCAACCTGTGGGCCGGAGTAGGACTCGTTCGCGGCGGCGCAGGGACTGCACTGGTCGGTTCGCACGAGGAGGTCGCGAACCTGATCGGCGAATACCACGACGCCGGCTTCGACGAGTTCATCCTCTCGGGGTACCCGCACCTGGAGGAGGCGTATCACTTCGCCGAGGGCGTGCGTCCTATCCTCGATGCGCGCGGAATCACCGTTCCCGCGCGTCGGGTGTAGTTGTCAATTCCACGTCGCCTGCTGCATCGACAGCACGAATCCGTGACCGTCGCCCGCGTCGCAGACCATAGCCTCGACGCGGGAGTAGCAGGTGTAACCGAGATGCGAAATGGACGTGTTGTATTCGAGTGATTTTGCGTCCTGGACTCCGAATGCGCCCTGGTTGAAGCACATCGGCGTCACCTGGCCCGGGTCCAAGAAGAAGCCCTTGCTCATTTCGTCGGCCGAGAAGGGTGGTTTGTCGCAGTCGGCACCGTCGGGTATCGGCGCGTCCGTGGCTTGGCAGCCGGACGAGAATGCAGTGGAGCCGAGTTTGCAAAAGATGTTGCCCGACGGCGACTTCCAGCCGACCTGGTCATTGGGTGCGGCGTATCCGGCCGGGTCGACGGGAGTGATCGGCGCGGAGTCGATCGATGGTGTCGGTGCAGAACCGGATTGGGGCTCGGTGCCACTCGTTGCTGGGGTTGACGACGGTTGTGCTGCGTCGGCGGATGTCGTTGGGACACCCACGACCACCGTGGGAATGACCGACGGCATCGCGTCCGTCGGTGCGGACGAATTGCTACACCCACCGAGGATCAGTCCGGCACACGCGGCGGCTGCGAAAACGATACTGGTGCGAATCCTGTTGCGCGCCATCAGTTCGACGTCGCTTGCTGCATCGACAACACGAACCCGTGTCCGCCACCGGCGTCGCAGATCATCGCTTCGACGCGGGAGAAGCACGTCATCCCATTGAACGTGATGGATGTGTTGTATTCCAACGGCTGCGCGTTCTCGACCCCGAACACTCCCTGGTTGAAGCATGTGGGAGTCACTTTGCCGGGTTCGAGGTAGAAGCCCTTTGACAGCATGTCCACGCTGAAGGTCGAGTTCGGGGCACAGTCGGCCTCGGCACCGTCGGGAACGGGTGCGCTGGATGATTGGCAACCCGAGGAGAACGGTCCGTTGCCGATTTTGCAAGAGATGTTGCCCGACGGCGATTTCCATCCGACCTGGTCGCCGTACGCGCTGTATCGGGCAGGGTCCGCCGGGGTGATGGGTGCGGTGTTGCTCGCGGGGTCGGCGGCCGTTGCGCCGGTCGCGGCGGGGGCTTCGGAAGATTCGACAGAAGCCTCGCTACCGGTCGCGGACGGTGCTGCGATGGTCACCTGGGGAGGCGCGGGTATCTGCGCGGCGATACCGGTCGTCGGAGCCGGGTCGGCGGCGGGTGCATCCTGGTTTCCACAGGCCGTCAGTGCAGCTGCGGTGAGTACCGCGGCGAGCGCGAGTTTGCGGATCATCGAGAACTCCTTCATCAGAATGCGAGGTTGACGTCGCGGGAGATCATGAAGCCCCGGTCGCCGTCGTAGCAGGTGACGCCGGCTTCGGAGGACCGGCAGAAAGTGCCGGTGACTCCGATGACCTGGCCGTATTCCAGAACCCGAGTGTCGCTACCTTGGCCGACGAAGATGCCCTGATTGGTGCAGATCTGTTCGACGGTGCCGTCCTGGCGAATCTGCACCCCGTAGGTGCTGTTTTCCGTGTTGAGGCATTCCCGGCCGGTGTTGCCCGGCACCGAGTACCTCACCTGGCAGCCCACGACGGTCCCGGGCGCATTTGAGGAGCTGAATCCGCAGAACACGTTCCCGCTGGGGGACTGAAAGAAATACTGTCCGCCGGCTTGCTCGAAATCGCGTGCATCGACGTTGACGTCGTCGCGGTTCGGGGCGGGCGGCACGGCTGCTGTGTCCGCGGCGGTGGGTGTTGCTTGTGCTGGGGTGACGACGTCGGGAGCCTGTGCGACTCCGTCCGAGCCGCTACCACCATCGGAGTCGGAGTACCCGTTTGCGGACGGAGCAGCCGCTGCGCTGGTGGCCGGAGTCGGTGGGGTGCTCGCCGGCTCGTCGGAGCCGCAGGCGGTGGTCGCCAGAGTGGTAGCGGTGATCAGTGCGCACATGGCCACGATGTTGCGGACTTGCCTCATTCGTTCGTCCTCACCGGTGGCTGCAGAGTGCAGCACCTCTGACCATTGAATCGAACGGGCCAAGTGGTCTGTTAACGTCTTTCGTGTCACGACCCCATCACGAATCGGTATACGAGCGGTCCTTTTGTCGCTCTGACTGCGAGGGTGGGTTCGGTAAAGACTCAAGAACCACTTGATGTTTCAGGTTCAACCTGGAGTTCGTGGTTCGATGTCACGAACGATCCGGTATCTCGTTGTGCGACATGACCGAAAGGTAAGCAGTATGCGAAAGTCATTGCGGCGAGCGGTAGTAGCGACGGCACTCACCGTTCCCTTGGTGTTCGGCATCGGAGCGGGCACGGCGGCCGCTGACCCCCAGGTGACGAACCTGCAAGTGCCGATCGTGACGGGATTCCAGATGGCTCCCGGCGCCGTCCCCGGTGGCTTCTTTCAGACCATTCCGATGAAGGCCACCGTGGGCGACGAGCCCGGTGTCGCGCGCTTCTCGGCAACCACCATTGCACCGTTCGCCGATCAATATCCCTACCGGTACTTGAACCTGAACTGGCGAAACCTGGCGACAGGCGCGACAGGGGCAGCCGATCTGCGGCACTGGCAGGACGATCCCACACCGCCCGAGGAGGGCCCGTACGGACGGCAAGACCTCCCCCTCGAGGTGGTAGCGAACACCGGCGCGGGGCCGGTCGTAGTGACGGTCACCCACAGTCGTGACTACTCGAATGACGGTCAATGGGGCTCGCCGTACCTCGACACTCTTCTCCCTGGCGCGGGCATAGTGCTCGTTCCCTGATTGGATCCCGACGGAAGGTTTCACGATGCAGCGATCGATACGACGGGCCGCAGCGGCAATTGCGGTGTCGGTACCGCTGGTCCTGGGTGCGGGCGTAGGCACGGCCACGGCTGCGCCCACGACGTCCGAGTTGCTGGTTCCGGTCGTCACCGGGCCGCAATTCGTCCCTGCGGGCGTTCCCGGCGGACTCATCCAGACCATCCCGATTCGCGCGGTGGTCGGCGAGAAGCCGGGTGAGGTGCGCTTCTCGGCCGCCGACATCCGGCCGTACTACTACCAGTTCAACTACCGGCACCTGACGGTCAATTGGCGCAACCTATCCACTGGTGAGGCGGGCTCCGCCGGCTTGCGGCACTGGAACGACGAGATCGATCGGACTCAACCGGCCAATCAGGGCGGCTCGCAGGCATTCCGGTTGCCCCTCGAGGTGACGGCTCGGACGGGTACAGGTCCGGTGTTCGTGACCGTCACCCATGACCGCGAGAATCCGGATGCGTCGAATGCTCTGATCCCCGGCTTGGGTGTGTTGTTCGTGCCTTGATCCGATGTTCGTGAGACGGGTTCAGGTACCCAGATCACCCGCGATGTCAGCAGCAGCGAGCATCGAGACAAGTAGCGGCACAACCTTTTTGGCAGCGATTCGATAATCTCCGCGGCCCTGCTGCTCGACGATGTTCGCCGAACTCAGCGTCTTGAGATGGTGATAGATCTGGCCGGACGATCCGAGTCCCACTGCTGCGAGGAGATCTGCCGCGTTCGCAGGGCCTCGCAGCAGCGTTCGCACGATCTGCAACCGCACCGGATGTCCCAGGGCAGCAAGGACTTCTGATGCCGACGGAACTGGTAACTCCACGATGGCGTCGGGGGAGTAGCCGATGTCCCAGCGGACCGTTCCGTGCAGATGCACGTCGCCTTGGTAGGCGACCATGCCGCCCGTCGACGGGGCGGCATCGAGCTGCTCGGGAGCGTCGCGTCGTTCCAGCTCGGCGACGCGGGCTTCCAGCTCTGCCAGTCTCGACTCGAACTCTGTGCTCACACCACGCAGGCTATCCGGTCGAGAACCTCGGGCGAGAGCATCGCCTCGACAATGAGTTGCTGCTGTACGCCGAAACGGGCCATGGCCTGATCGAATCTGTCCGCGGAAAGACCATCGGTGAGCCACACAGCTGTCGCGACTGTTCCGTCTTTGCGGCGCAGCTCGAATCCCTGGGTGAGCACACCCGCGAGGCTGCCACCTTTGAAGCCGATACCGCGAACGCTGTTACCTGCGGGTTGCCATTCCAGTTGGCGCAGAACGGTGTCGGATGCGTTGCCATAAGTGCCGTCCGTGAAGGCGCGATACATTCCGTTGAGCTGTTCGGCCGAAGCGCCGCGAAAACTGCTCTGCACCCTGGCCGTCTGATCCTCGTAGGTCGGCAGTTGCATAGCTGCCTCGACCTGGGCCCGGAACTGTGGGTCGAATGCCCACTTCTGTGCGGTCTCCCAGGTATCTGCATCGGCGAGTTCGGGATCGAACAGCGACAGCATGTCGGCCACCATGCTCGGTAGCTCGAAGTTCTCCCAGCCTCCAGTTGCTGCGGCGTCGACGAGTGCCTGATCGCCGAGTCGGTATCTCAGGTAGTCGGGAACGGAGTTGTCGCTTTCCTGGATCATGGCCGAGACCATGTCGTCGATGCGGACCGTGGCGTTGGGGTCGGTTGCGTTGGTGCCGGCGTTCGCAATGCCCAATCGGGTCAGGGCATTCGGATGAGCATTGGCGTCGGTGCCGGGCACGTACCACCGCTCCCAATCCGAGAGGGCCACTTGCTCGTTGGGGTCGATGGTGCCGTTCGCGACGGCCTGTGCGTAAGCGGCGAGATGCACCACCTTGATTGCGGAGGCTAGTACTTGCTCTTGGTCGGCCCGATGTTCGACGGTTCGGCCGCGGCCGTCGTCGATGACAAGGCTGACGGTGTCGGCTGCCTGATCGATCAGTCCGATCCACCCGTCCTCGGTGGCGAGGTCGGTGGACGTGACGGGAGCGCAGTTCTCCGGCGTCGGGGTAGTGGTGGTCGTTGCAGTTGCGTCGGTGTCGGTGGCGCATCCTCCCACCAGCAGCATGGCCGCGCAGGTTGTCGAGATCCAGGTCGAGTGTCGCATCGAGTTCTCCTATCCGTTATTCCGTAATTACGGATAACCATAGAACGGATCTCTCGATGCGACAACCCTCGAGCGCTGCGCCGGGTCGCTGGTCTACGAGCGAATTCCTGCCGTGACCAGACCGGCTACGTCCCTGAGATCGGTCACCACGACATCCGGCATGGCGGTTGCGAGATCCGCAACAGCTCGGTATCCGCCAGCAATCGCCGCGGCTTCGAAGCCGGCCGCATGCGCGCACTCAACGTCGTATTCGCAGTCTCCGACGTACACCGCGCGGTCCGCGAGGTGGCGGACCGAACGTAGGTACTCGGTCTTGTCGGATACGCCCGTCGCGAGTAGGTCGATGACATCGAGGAGTCCGCAGCGTCGAGCGTCGGAAACCACGGCTGCTTCGGATGCCGCGGACGCAACGCCGACAACGACACCGGCCGAACGCAATTCGAGGAGCACAGTCTGGGCTTCGGGGCGGGCCGCAGCCTCTAGGTATGTAACTTCGACGCTCCACAGCTCTGCTGCCTCGTCGGGAAGACCGAGCGTTGTGGTCCAGTCGGTCATCGGCAACCGGAACGTACGCCGAACATCGTCCTCGGTGATGGGGTCTCGGTCGTACTGCGAGAGAACACGATTCATGGCACGCGTAGCGCGGGAAACATCGTCCATGATGGTTCCGTTCCAGTCGAAGATCACCAGCGTCGAGGTCATCCCGCCACCACCGCGCGATCCCACACCGTATCCGCGGTACCCAGTGCGAGCCCTGATTCGCTGTCGAACACATGCACATCGGCCGAAGTGCACGAGAGCGGCACCACGGTGTCCGGTTGTACGTCCTGCTGTGGTTGTACTCGTGCAATCACCGGTTGTCCGGATACGTCCAGGTGAACGATCTTCGACGGCCCCTCGTGTTCGACCGTCCTGACAACTCCGTCGAACGTCCAGTCCCCGTGTCCACCCAACTTCACGTGTTCGGGACGGATACCGAGGGTCATCCCGGACCGAACCGGCCCGAACGCGCCCGAGGAACCGTCGACCAGGTTCATGGCCGGGGACCCGATGAAGCCGGCGACGAACAGGCTGTTCGGCCGCGCGTACAGGTCTTCCGGGGTACCCAATTGCTCGATGACGCCGCCGCGCACGACGGCAATGCGGTCGGCCATCGCCATGGCATCGTTCTGATCGTGGGTGACGTGCAAGGTTGTCGCACCGGTACTGCGGAGCAATGACGCGATTTCCGAGCGCAATGTCAGCCGCAACTGCGCGTCCAGGCCCGAGAGCGGCTCGTCGAGCAAGACCACTCCCGACCGCCGCGCCAATGCCCTTGCCAACGCGACGCGTTGACGCTGGCCACCGGACATCGCCCGCGGGCGACGACCCAGCAGCTCCGTGATCTCCAGTCGCTGCGCTACGTCGTCTGCGCGCGACTGCGCCTCGGCGTGAGAGAGTTTCAGTCCGTGGCGTAGGCCGAGGGTGATGTTGTCGAAAGCCGAGAGATGCGGATAGAGCGCGAAGTTCTGGAACACGATGGCGACGTCGCGCTTGTGCGGAGGCAGATGGGTTTGCGGTACGCCGCCGATGGTGATGTCGCCGGAGTCCTGCAGTTCGAGGCCGGCGATAACGCGTAGCAGCGTCGACTTACCCGATCCCGACGGGCCGAGCACGACGAGGCTCTCACCGCTGGCGACCTCGATCGAGACGTTGTCGATGGCACGGACCTCACCGAATGTCTTGATGACGTCGATCAATTCGATGGCGCTCATGTCAGCGAACCGCCGCATCGATACGACGTACGGTGTCGGTCATGACGGCGTCGAGCGGTTCGCCGTCGGTCAGTCGCTGCACCATGTCCTGAATGAATTGGTTCACCTTCGGAGTTGCATCGCCGTGCCATCCACCCATGGGTGTGGGGGTGCCGGTATAGGTCCAGGCGAAACCGAGCTGTGACTGTGCGTCGGGGTCGGCAGCGAGATTGGCCGCGGCCGCGGTGTCGACGGGGATGTAGCTGAACGACTTCGAGCTCTCGGTGATCACCTGGGGATCGAGCATGTGGCCGATCAGGGCGTTGCCGAATGCTGCCTCGCACGGGTCTTCGGAGAGCACCATCCATCCGTTCCCGCCTGCGGGTAGCGAAGCTTCACCGCCGTCGGGCACCGGCATCTCGGTGACAGTCCAGTCGAACTTGTCGCCGATGGCCTTCTTGATGCTGGCAGCACTGGCCGGTGTGGACACCATGTAGGCGAGGTTGCCGGTATTGAATTGCGTCATTGCATCATTGGCTCCGATGGGGACCTGCAGTTGCTGTGCGCCGAGCTGGGCGTAGACGTCCATTCCGGCTCGACCTTCGTCGTTGTCGAATCCGGGCGTGCCGTCGCTGTTGACGAATGTTGCTCCGGCGCTCTGGATCATGGCCTGCGCGGCCCAGTCTGCGTACTGATCACGAGGCAGTGATACGGGTGCAGATCCGGTCGCAGCCTTGACGGTTGCGGCGTCGTCCAGCAACTGGGATGTCGATGTCGGAGCGGCGGTCACGCCTGCACCCTCGGTCATCGTCGTGTTGGTGTACAGCACCGGGATCGAGACCTGGAACGGCGCGATGTAGGACGTGCCGTCGACCTTGCCGATGTCGAGGAAACGCTGGTCGTAGGTTTCCGCAAGGGCGGAGGTATCGATTGGCTGCGGTTTGTACTGGTCCACCCAGAAACGGATCTGTCCGAGTCCGATCATGGCGACATCGGGACGCGATCCTGCGGCGATGTCGGCGACCATCTGCTGAGTTGCCTTGTCGTAGCTGGTGTCCCCACCGCCCTTGAGCTCCACGGTCAGTCCTGGAAACTCCTGTTCCATCGACACTTTCGCTGCCTGCGCAGCCGAGTCGCCCTGCGGAAGGTACTGGGCGGTGATGGTGGTGCCGGTCGGGTCACAGCTCGAGACGTCGGCGGCAGCGGCGGTGGTCCCGCCGGAATCGGTGCCGCCGCAGGCAGTTGCGAGTAGGGCAATGGACAGGGTGCTCGCCGCGAGGACGAGTTTGGAGGTAGTCATGTTTTTGGTTCCTGTTCTGGTGGAGGTCAGCCCGGCAGTTCGCCGCCGGCGATACCGGCTACGAATCGGCGCTGCGCGATGAGGAAGAGGATTACGATCGGGGTGGTGATGATGGCCGCACCGGCAGTGAGGGCGCCGTAGTCGAAGCCGGTGTCGGCTTGCTGGAACACCGCAAGGGCCAGCGGTGGTGTGTGTAGGGCGGCGTCACGAGCGACGAGGAGGGGCCACAGGTAGTCGTTCCAGTGCACGAAGATCGAGAACACCGAGAACGTGGCGATCGCGGGCATGGCCGAGGGGACGACGACGCGCCAGAGAGTCGAGAGTGTCCGTAGGCCATCGGCTTTCGCGGCGTCGAGAAGAGCGTCGGGAATGGTGAGCATGTGCTGGCGCATCAGGAAGATGCCGAATGCACTGGTGGCGAAGGGGATGATGAGCGCCGTCAGCGTGTTGGCGAGCCCGGCGGATCCGATACCGAGGTAGAGCGGCAACGCCGTGGCCTGGGTGGGAATGAGCAAGCAAGCCAACGTCAGAGCGAACAGCGTGCTTCGGCCGCGGAAGGGCACTTTGGCGAACGCGTACGCCGCCGGGACGCAGGTGAGAAGTTGGAGTGCGAGGATGCCGAGTGTGACGGCGGCCCCGTTGAGCATGGCCCTGCCGAGATTGGCTTCGGTCCAGGCGCGGGAGTAGTTACTCAGATCGAACGAGTCTGGCAACCAGGACAATCCGCTCATCATCACCGAGTCTTGGCTGGCGACTGAGGTACGGAGCATCCAGTAGAACGGGAAAATGGAGACGATGCAGGCGAGGACGATCGCGCTGATGCGGACGGTGCGAAGTATCACTGGGTTCCTCCGCTGAGGGAGCGACGGCGCAGGAGGCCGATCGCGATGAGTACGAGGAGCAGGATGGTGGACAGGGCTGCGGCCTGACCGAGGTCGTAATACGCGAACCCGAGTCGCCAGGTCATGGTGAGTGCGGTTTCGGTTGCTCCGAGGGGGCCGCCGCCGGTCATGACGTTGATGGTGTCGAACACCTGCACCGATTGCAGCACGATCATGACGGTGACGAAGATCGTGATCGGCTTGAGCAGGGGCAGAACGACTTTACGTAGTCGAGTGAGCCCGGTGATGCCGTCGGCGGCGCACGCCTCGTCGACGGAGGTGGGGATGCTCGTCAGTCCGGACAGAAACAGGATCATCGCCAGTGCAGCTCCGCGCCACACGCCGACGGCTGCGACGGTCGGAAGTGCATAAGTGCTGTCGCCCAGAAAGTTCAGGGGCGCAACACCGAGCAGGGCGAGCATCTCGTTGGCGAACCCGCCGTTGAGGGAGAAGATCCAGCGAAACACGACGGCCATCGCCACGAGGTTGGCAGTGAACGGGAGAAACAACAGCGTCTGCACCAGTCGGCGGCCGCGTGTGACCGAATGCGCCAGCACCGCGAGCCAGAAGCCGATCACCAGGCTCGGGACGATGGTCATGGCGCAGTAGAGCACCGTGTTGAGCAGCGATTGCCGGACGGCGGAATCGGCGAACAGCGCCGTGTAGTTGTCCAAGCCAATCCACGTCCACTCGACTCCACTGGTGATGTCGATGGCAAAGAAGCTGCCTACCAACGCAAGTGCGCCGGGAACGATGACGAACAGGGTTGTGAGAGACATGGCCGGGGCGACGAGGAACCAGCCGGTGTGCGACGAGCTTCGACGGGGCATGGAGGTCGGCGCGTCGGGTTTGTCCAGGATGGCGGTCATGACGCCCGTCCCAGGATGGTGTCGACCGAGTAGGCGATCACGCCGCCGTCGACGGTGGTGAGGTAGACCCGGTCGTCGGTGACGACGGGGGCGGCTGCGATCGGTGCGCCGACGGTCATCGAACCCTCGAGCTCACCGGTTTTCGCATCGACGAGATGCAGTCGTCCGTCGAGCGTGGGCACCAGCAACCTGTCCTGGCAGAGCGCCGGCTCCGCGAACAGAACGTGCGGGGTGCGCTGGTAGCTGGACATGGCGAACGGTGCGTCCCCCTCGACGGACAGGGACCACAGCGCCTCGCCGGTCTTGCGGTCCAGCAGTGCCAACCGTGCACCGGCATCGACGATCGCGATACCGTATTCGGTCGCGACGGGGGTGGACGGGTTCCACGGCAGGCTCGTAGGCACCTTCCACTCGGTGTGTCCTGTCGCGTCGATGCGGGCGAGCGCGCCGATGACGGAGACGAACAGCGCTCCGCTGGTCTGGTCGAACAGTGGGGTGCCGACGGGAGTGTCGGCTTTGTCGAATCCCTCACCGAGTTCTATCTCCGCGATGGCCGCGGGCCACAGTGTCTGGCCGGAGGCAAGGTCGAGCCCCACCAATCTGTCCGGGGTGGGCCAACTTCCGACGACGAGTGTGCCGTCGACCATGACAGGACGGGTGTGGTCGACGATCGTTTGATAGACCGAGAGGTCGGTGCGCTCCCAGACCGTCTCGCCGTTCGCCAGGTCGAGGCAGCGCAGGTGCGAGAGATCGCCGACGATGACCCGATCGCCCTGTACGAGCGGTTCGGCAAAGGCGAACAGCCTCAACGGGTCCGGTGACGGAGCGTGCCAGCGGGTGTCGCCGGTGGCAACGTCGAGAGCAGTGACGTTTCCGGATACGGCGACGGCGATGGCCGTCGTACCACTGAGGGCGGGAGTGCATTTGACCGCCGAACCCAGTTCGCGATACCAGAGCAGATCGCCGGATTGTGCGTCGATGGCCTGGATGCCGCCGGCTGCCCGGTCTTCGTCCTTGACCGGTGCGAGGACGATGTCTCCGGCGACTCGCACCGATGCGCGATGAGCGCTGCCGGGAAGTTGCACGCGCCACAGGCATTCGTCAGGCCGGGGCACTGGTGCCCCGAGCGAGAAGGTCGACTTCTCCAGTCCGGACGTCGCGAGACTTCGGGTGTCGAGCGAGATGCGTTCACCGTCCCAGCGCACGACGCGGAACGACGGCGGCGAGAAGTCGATACCCGCGAACAGGGGAGTGGGTGTGTTGACGTGCAGTGTCCCATCGACCTCCACTACCCGAGAGGTGTGTCGGTGGCCCGAGAACGTGGCGAGGGGGGCTCGCGGTGCGGCACCGAGAATGGAGTGCCAGGGCTGGTCGTGACTGAGCAGGATCCACGGCATGTCGGTGGGAATCGATTCGAGATCGGCTGCCATCCAGGAATTTTGGAGTTCGTGGTCGATTCCGAGCTCGTGGGTGTGCCAGTCCAGAGCGACGACGTGCAGGCCGGGAAGGTCGAACGAATACCATCGCGGCCCGAGGTGGCGCTCGTATGCCGATGGGTCCGCGGTGTGAATGGAGTAGTTGTTGCGGCTGACGGTCCCCACGAGGGTGCCGCCCATGTGGTCGTGGTTGCCGGGCAGCAGATGCAGGGGGATGGGACTGGCGGCGACGGCATCTTTGAGCTCGCCGTATTCGACGTCGATGCCGCGGTCGGTGAGGTCGCCGGTGGCGATGACCGACGACAGTCCGGAGACCGCGTCCGGGAGCCGGGTGAGGAACTCGGTCAGAGTGGATCGGCCGCCGAGTTCGACGGGTTGCGGGTAGTAGGGGCCGCGGCCGACATGGGTATCGGAGATGTGAACGAAGCTGTGCGGGAACAGGTCCGAATCACGACGCAGGACGAAGCTCACGTCGTCGGCGGTTGCCGGAACGTACCAGCGGTCGCAGGTCCAGCCGGCGGGGCGCGTCACGAAGACGAACGCTCCGGTGACGTCGAGGGTGAAGCTGCCGTCGAACGCGGTGGTGGTGACGGTGATTCCGTCGCTGATCATTGCTCCTGGGCGGGGGATGCCGTCGTCGTACAACACGCGTCCGCGCATGGGTATCTCCTGAAGTTGAGGTTCGGTGGTGCGAGAGTGCTAGATGCGGTGTTCGGTGATGATGTCGCCGCTGGCCGCGAGGGCCTCGTGGGAGCCGTCTCGGCGAAGAATGAGCGCGACATGGATGGCGTCCAGGACGGCGAGATGGACCAGTCTGCTGGTCATGGATTCGATGCGGTAGGAGGTCTCGCGGCTACCGGCGACGAGTCGGTGGTCGACGATGTCGGTGAGCGGGGAGGAGGTGAAACTGGTGAGGGCGAGAGTGGTGGCACCGGTCTGTGCGGCGGTGCGCATCACGGCGAGAGTTTCCTGGGTGGAGCCGGTGTGACTGATGGCGAAGCAGACGTCACCGGGGCCGAGCATGCGGGCGGTGACGTGTTGAACGAGCGGGTCGGGAGTGAAGGTGGCGTCGATTCCGATGGTGGTGAGGCGGTACGGGATGTCTGCGGCGAGCGGTGCCGACGTGCCGACGGCGGCGAAGATGACCCGACGTGCGGGGACGAGACTGTCGACGATGGCAGCCAGCGCCGTTGTGTCGATGAGATCGGAAGCGTGGGAGATGGCGGTCGCGCTGCCCGCCAACACCTTTGCGAGGACAACGTCAACGGTGTCGTCTGCGTCGACTTCCGCGGCGGGTGAATCCGTCACGGAGCTGGCGGTGCGGGCGAGATTGAGTTTGAGATCCTGATACCCGCGAAGGCCGAGGCGGGCGCAGAAGCGCATCACGGTACCGACGGACGTGTCGGAGCGTGCGGCGAGTTCGGTGACCGAGAGCTCGAGAACGTCCTCCGGGTGGCTCAGCACCTGGCGCGACACTCGCTGTTCCGCCGGCGAAAGACCGGCTGAGCGCATCCGAATCTCCTCGAGGAGAGCACGTTTGGACGAACTCCCGACGGGGGTGGTGGTACTGGCCTCGTTCTCGATCACGAGAGAAAACCTAAAGGGCTGACATGAACCACGACAGCAGTGAAGATGAACGCCGGAAGAATAATCCAGAATTGGTTGGCCGATGGAACTTTGTTCCGGCCCGTTGGTGGGCGAGGCGGTGAGGAACCGCAACGCGCGGTGTTACTTCTAGCCACCGTCTACGAAACGGCGCGCCTATGCCCACCGTCCATCACTCCCCGCATGCGCGTGTCTCTGTGCCGTGGGTTCACGTCGACTTCACGGTTCAGAACAAGGTGGGTGTGGTGTAGCGACCCTGTCGTGCTTCTTTGAGGCGGGCGCTCCAGCGCTGCACGAGCCACATCTCGACGAGTTCGGGGCTGGTGCCGATGTCGGTGGCCCATGCGGTGATGAATTCGACGTAGCGGTCGTAGCGTCGACGCGTGAAGCCGGTGACCGACGGGTCTTCGAGCCACCCCTCATGGATGAGTGTCGATACTCCGTATTGATCGATCAGCTGCGCCGGGCCGCCGTACACCGAAGCCTTGACGGCCCACAGGAACGTGGCCATCAGGGACATTCCGACACCGGGTGCATCGGGCCATCCGGACCAGGTCGAGTTCGGATGGTCGGGCACTGCGCGGTTCCGTACGCAACTGTCGAGCACAGCGAGAGTCTTGGCGACGGGGTGCTCATCGGGGCGGCTGAGGTGTGGATTCATGACGTCCGGGAATCGCCGCATCGCTCTGCGGTGCCGGTGGCTGCCCTGCCAGGCTGCGCAGAGGAACAGCAGTCCGAGCGAATCATGTTCCCCTACAGCCAGATCGGTGCCGATTCGAAGATCGTTGCGCTGCACGGTGGCACCGCCGTACTCGACGATTTCTCCGTCGAGGTTGCGGCCGCGCAGCCGAAGGTCATGACCAGCCCTGTCGAGGTGGCCGTTCCACCAATCCAGGTCCACCTCCACACCGTCGTCGAGGACATGCAAGTCGTAGCTGCGGTGCTGGCACCACTGCACACAGGCCATGGGCGGTGAGAACCCCTCGTCGAGTCGTGACATGCCGCCATCGAAGCATCGGGTACCGACACACTCGGCGGCGTTTTCGATGTCCCTGCGCACTGTCGGTCCCATATGGATGGGGTCTGGTAGGCGATCGGAACAAACAGGGGAGTGCCGGTGCCCGTTGCCGACAGACCAGTTCGACCGATAGGTGCACCTGCGAACGTGATCGGCTGTTGTCTATCGAAGCATCTCCGCGACCTGTGCGATCGCGGACTCGAAGCGCTCACGTCCGCCGCCAGTGTTCAACCCCCGTGCTGAACAGTGAGGAATTTTCCCCGGGACGACATAAAGATCCCGGTCGATTCCTGAACGCGCCCAACCGTCACGAGCCGCGGCACCGAGCAAGAGAACGATCTCTATTCGTGGGCACAACTCGACGAAAGCCTTTGTCCATTGCACAGATCGAGTTCGCTCAGCAGGGGTGGAACCGCCATTCTTGATGCCTGCGACGGGGAAGGGAACTACATTCCAGTGGACCACGTCGGCATGTGAGACACCGTGGCGTTCATATGCTTCACGGCAATTGCGAGCCGTGCGGTCGTTGTTGTCCAGGCTCAGCAGGCCCGATCCTGTGCCGCTCTCAGCTTTGGTGGAGGGGTTGTCGAGCAGCACTAACATTCGGGCGTTGATACCACCCTGGTCTGGATCTACGTACGGAACGTGGCCGTGCGGGAGACCGACGGAATCTGCGATGACGTCGGACAGCGCATTGAGCGGTCGGACGTGCGGGTCTCGGATTCGAGCAAGTTTGTCGGCGACCACGTCAGCGTCGGCGTTGCGTCCGTTCGGCATGCGGTAAGGATGACACGCCCATCCGACAGAAGCAGTGTTCTTCAATAGTTGAGAAGTCTGGGGGCTGATTGCAATGTGGTTGCTACGAACACGTGAAACCATCGATTCGACATACGCCATGCTTTGTCGGACGGCTCTTCGGCTTCATCGAGCGGGGCTTTCGGCGATGTTGTGCCCGAAATTTTGGATTCGCGCTTTTGCCTGCGTCCTCATGCTCTGGGTTCTCGTCGAACGCAGCTAAACCGGGCCGAATCCAACGGCCGTCGCGTGTTCGTTACGTCCTTCGGGAAGTCCGATATCCGGTTCCACTGATCTTGTCGATGCCATGAGGAATGATTGTCGCTCATGACAGCGACGGATCTATCCCTACTGGAGTTGCCGTCCGCCGCTGGCAGTTGGCTCGATCGGACTGATGCCCGCGAAGCGATATTCGACCACCGTATATCCGTGAACCCGAAATGGTGGGCCCAGGAATTTGCCGAGCACGGTCTGCCCGATACGCTCCTCGGCGAGACGATTACGCGAGGTGAGCTGTTCGCGATCGCCGAGGACGCGCCGCGATCGCCTACTGGCGCATTGACGCTGTTGTGGAATTCCGTCGCCTGGGGCAGCGGAACCAGTCCCCGCAATAACCGTACGAGGATCACCGCGGTCGCAGCGAGTCCGACAGCGGCTGGCGAACTCTTGCAGCGCGCCGCCCAGATAAGCCGCCAAGATCCACAATCCGCGTATGATCTTTTGCTCCCCGCCAACAAGCCCGCACTGAAAGGACTTGGGCCCGCATTCTTCACCAAATACCTATACTTCGCTGGCGCCGGCGCTGCCGACCATCCGTGCTATATCCTCGACGAGCGCGTCGCGCGTGCCTTATACGCGATTGGCTGGACCTCGCTGCCTACCAGTCAATGGCGCGCCTCGGCCTACCAACGCTACTGCGATCTCCTCCAGCGTTGGGCCGCAGAACTTCACGCCCCGCGAGCCGACTTGATCGAACGATGGCTGTTCGACAACGTGGCCACTCCGTCCTGAATGATCCACTAGGCGAAATGAGGAAGCCGAACCCTATGTTGTCCCCGAATCCCAGCGCATTTCAGATACTTGAGGACGCGGAACAATACCTTGGACGAGAGGTAACCGTCGACTGGAACATCTCCGGAATTCTCATGTCGGCGGAAACGACCAACCCGTACGGACGCTCGCAAGTTCGGCTCGTCCTGCAAGACCCCTTCAGTGGTAAGACCGTCGACGTTGATCTCGATTTCAACCGTGGGGTGCAGGTTCGAATCTAGGTTCCCCGGAGCACGAGCAGTGACCCGGAGTCGTCGAGAATGGAAGACTCAATGACATGCACGAGATAGGTTGTCGATACGTATTGCCATCACACGACGGATTGACCTCACCGTGCACCTCGAAGCGGACACCGCTTGCAGCCCTTACGACTTCGCAAATCAGTTCTCGAAGGAAGACCTCGGAACCTGGAACTTGACGTGGCGGTTCGTCGGCGTGATGGTCGAGGCTTCACAAGAGGGAGACACTCTCGGCCACGCTGTGGCGTGGGTGCAGCCACACGGCGACATGGGTGACGGAAAGCTTCGAGATGCACTCGGTCGCTCGGGAATTTTCTCGGGTGCTTCACGAGAGCGCCTAGTTACCCGAGCGATCATCGACGCAGTAGATACAGTTCGGCGTCGAACACTTGCAGATTTCTCCAAGGACGACGACCTCGCAGATATGTTCGGCACACCGACTATCCACCGATCCGCGAACCCCGGTAATCCGCGCTACCAGTGGGCGGTAACCTGGCCGGACGGGCAGGTCACCACCCATCGAAGCCGGACTTCTGCGCAAGCAGCGGTACTCATCACAGTTGAGTATTTGTGGACTCAGAGCATTACCGACTAGCTGCGCTCGCTCTCGGCCCTGGTTGCAAACCCTCGACGTCGCATCGACCCTCAGGCTCAAGGCAATCTCCGGACCGCATGGACGGAGAGGGCGTCGAATTCGCCGTCCGCCGATGACTGTGGCTGTCAGAGGCCGGCCTCGTCGAACGCCTCAAGAGCCAGATCTGCAAGTGGGACGGTCATGCTGTAAAGCTGTCCTTGTTCGCTGAACGGCTTCGATCGAACCCCGCGGGTGTTGTTCACCGCAAACTCAAACCCGAACGTGGACATAGAACCTGCGAATGCTGTGGGATCGTCCAGGCCGGTCAGAAGAATCTGTCGCCGGTCTCGGGCGATTCGCCGAACACGAAATGGCAGTGGTGGCACAACCAATACCCACGATTGTCCCACTGCCGATGAGGTTCGCTGTAGAACTCCCATGGTGATTCCGTTGCCGGCAGATCATCGGCATAGGGTCGCGAGACGTAGCCGACCGACCGGCGAAACGAACACCGTGGGCACGGCGGGTTCGCGGCGAACCGGAAGTCCAGATAGTTTGTGAATCCGCCGGCGCTCATCTTTACGTAGCAGTTCGTGCACAGCGCCGCTGACCAGTCCGAATAGTGATCGCCCACATGTGAATTCGCTTCACAGACATAAGTGTGGATCCGCTCGCGTGCGTCGGGCCCCGCCAGCCAGATGGTTTCGTCGCAGTGCGTGCATTGTCCGCCGCTGTTCATCATGACGCGTGCTGCCTCGGCTGTGGTGGACGCGTCGACGCCGGCCTCGTAGAGCCGTCCACCCCATCGCTGAGTGCCGAGGGTCTCCAGCAAGTAGCTGCCGGTGTCGTGATCGAGGGGCCCTGGATGTGTCGGCAAGGACAGCCACTCGGGTACCGCAGGCAGGGTGACGAGGTTCCATTTGTCGGCGACCGTGAACCGGTCTGTCGCAGAATCCCATCCGGTCAGCTCGATGCAGCCGAACACCCGCGGCTGTGTCTCTATCACGGTGATCAGCACATCACCCGGAGTCATCCCGTCGTCGTATTCCCAAGGGTCGTAACCGCACCTCGGATCCATGAGGGCGATGACGGAGTCCTTCCACGGAGCGCCGAATGCAATGAACGCCCGCTGCCCGTCGAAGAGCTGCATCGGGTCCGGGGGGATGATCAAGGGGCCTCCTCGGACATTGAGTTAGGTAATTCCTGAGCAGAGGCCATGCCTCGGTTCTACCAGCTGCGACCTGTCGCCCGCAGGCAGTGCGCATAGTTCGACGGATGTTCGCGTCCTCTGGTACCTGCACTGGAACTACCGATCGAACTCCTGCGGGCATCGGTGTCGTGTGCAATCGTCGGTATCGGTCACTGCGACGATTCGACGGCACGGAAGGACATGGCGTGGGCGATCCGGAGTTCGGGCGTCCAGTGGAGGTCTTTGACGCGTTGCCGGCTGAGGGGGAGGCAGCCACGCGCACCTCGGAGACCCTGCGCACCTCGATCGGAGCATCGATCCAGTCGATCTCGACGCACAAACCGACGACATTCTGCGCAAGGCTCCTGCTGCGGGACTCAAACAGTCGCTGCCGAAAGGCACTCGTTTCGGCAGTCTCGGCCACACTCGAGGTGCGGCATTTGTGCGGTGTGGTTGCCGTTCTGTTGAAGAGCGAATGACGATTCACACTGGAATCAGGCCAAGGCAATGGGAGGCAACGTATCCGGACTGAGACCGTTTGCATCCATGAACTGGACCAGGTTCTGAGTCATGTCTCGCTCCGCGATCATCGCTGCCACCGAAGGTGCTTTTGCATCGCTTAGCGCCTCAACCGTGTTGATCTGCGCAGACAGTTCTGTCACCGCTGCCGACGCTTTCGACCACAGATCGTCATCGAAGTCATGGGCCAGGACTTTTTGCGCGTAGGCAACAGCTACGGCGAGCAATAGTTCCGCGGAACTCAACCGAGTCGCTCCTCGGCGTTTGGAAACGGTTGCCGCTGTTGTGATGGCTGTACCCGTCCCAGCGATGCCGCCGATCGTGGCCAGGCCGCCGGCCATGCCTCCGGGCCCCAGCGCCGCCAGTCCACCGGTCATCGCCGCTGCTCCCGCAGCCCCAGTCGGCGCGAGCGCAATGAGGCCGATCGGCGCGATGGCGATGACTGCCACCCCTGCACCGGCGATGGCCCATCGCTGCCAACTCGTCCCCGGCTTGCTGAGTTTGGTCATCTTGTTGTTGAAGCCTCGAATTGTCCACTTGAGGGCATCGCCGAAATCGCGGGTCAGCCCGATCTGCTCGGCGAAATCTGGTATGGCCTTGAAACTGGCGTCCGCGATGTCAATTTCAAATGGCGCGGTGAGATCGCTGAGCGCGAGGATGGTCAGCTGTTCGATTATGCTGGTAGTGCTCCAATAATCGGGTACTTTGGGCGTCTTTCCCTCTGCCAGCAAATGCAGTTCTTTTGGAAGTGGGATACCCTCTTTATCTGCTGCCCATATTTGGGCGACCAGGTCGCGCCGGTTAATTCGTATGGCTTCGGTGAAACGAGCCTTGATGTTCGCATCAGTAATCGCCTCAGCTACCGCGTACCGAAAGTGCAATTCCAATATCAAAGCGGCCGTATCGTCGGTCAGCGCTGTCGTCACCCTCGTGGTACGTCTTGGTGTCAGATCGGATTGGTGGTACGCGGTACCGACTGCTCTTGCCACGCAGTGTTGTTCGAGATACGCAGCCGAGCTATGACCGACCTTACCGATGTTCACCCGAATGTCCTGTACGTCGGCGAACACTGTCGCCAGTCCACGTGCGCGGGTGACCGGGTCTCGTCTACTGAAGAAATTCAGCCAGGAGTTGGTTCGTGAGTAGGGGAAGTTCCCGATAAGTTCGTGCCGGGACACTGCGAAAAGTCCGGTCTGTGCGGGGCTTCCGATTGTGACTACTCGACGGACCGAAACGCCGGCAGGAAGCCGCGGCAAGAGATCGACAGTCACGACGCTTCCGAGGCTGTGGCCAACTATGACGATCTCGCCTTGTGGAGGTATCTCCGCCAGGACCCGAGTCAGTACAGCTCCGCGAAGGCCTTTTTGGTGCACGTAGGCCTGAATCTGTTTGATTTCATTCGCGTACCACTTTTCGGGCATGGCGTTCAACACTGCACCCAACTTTGCGTCCATTGCGTCCAAGTCGGGCAGGGGGAATCCAAGAGCCTGAGCCGTCGGGTCGGCACCGACCACTCGCGCGGCCTCGATCTGCCTGTCGATGAACTGAGCCCGTTCTACCGAGAGATCGGACATCTTTCCGTTTACCGTTGGTTTCGGGATGATCGCCGCGGCGTCCGGACTCGAGAGTAGGTCGCTGTAATGAGGTGCGATGACGTCTTTCGGGTCGATCACTGGCAGGTTTTCGGCCAACAAGCTTGTGTTGAGCGCGTCGAGCCACGCTCGGCTCGTGTCGCCGTCGCCGACACCGTGCAAGTAGATCAACTTCATCGATGGACTGCCCTTCGAGCGGAGAGGATTGCGACATGGTTCGAGCACGAGGTTAATACCGGCTGTTCGGCTTATGCCAGGCAACCCGCAGGTCTGCGCCGTCCGTAGGCGGGACGTAATCGCTATAGAGTCGCGCCACCGAGGTGTATCCCCAGCCTGTGGCCGCGCGCTATCCGGTATCCAGCCGCGACTACACCCCCATGCCGCGAGTTCCGGCGGCCATGCGGTTGCGACGATCGACCGGGTTTGCTTGAATGACAGAGTCTTTCGCGACCACAACGTGAGCTGACAGCTCGTTTGATCTGTGCCTCCAGGCTAGAAGAGAGTCTGGTCCTGGGGGACGAGTTGGTCGGCAAATCGGTAGCTACAACCGATGTCGATCTTCTCGTTCGGGTCCTGCTTGTCCCGGAACCAGGTGACGCAGGTTTCCGCGGCCAAGCGACGATCCTTGGTGAACAGGTAGCCGTCGGTGCAGTCATCGAAGTGTTCCTGCAGGTACCACTTGTCGAGAGTGATTGCAGAAGCAGAATAGTGGGCGAGCAGCAAATGCCCGAGCTCTGTACGCGAGCGACGAACAAGGAATACCTCGTCCTCCATCACCTGGAGTTGAGCACACGGCACGTCGTCGGAATGGTGCTCGCTGGGGATGTAGTCGTTGGGTCCGAGGTCGATGATGAGTGCCACCGGTTGGTCGACGAGCGATTCGGCCAACCACTCTCGCGTGTAGACCCACGGATCGATCGCGAGACGGGTGCCCGCGGGGGTGAAGAACGCGGTCAGCAGCGCCCCGCCTTCGACAGGTGCGCCCCAGCCGTCCACCGAGTCTCCGCGGCCGAACAGGTTGAAATCGGTGTCGTCGTCCCTCCATAGGGTTCTCGACACGACCTGGCCGATCTCTATCTCTCGTTCCTGTTCGATTTCCACCGACCATCCGGCGTAGTCATGATCGAGGTCGGTGATCACGGCGTACCGATCTCCGTCGATGGTCGATGCGAAATGCCATTCCGGAGAGGCGTAGTCGGGTTGCTTCATATAGGTCTCCAAATCTTCGTCGGATCGAATCTCCTAGCCATACGGAGGGCTCGAGGGTCTATAAGTCCGCCACCAGTCGTTCGTACCCGTCTCGGGGCAGGTCGAGTGCATCATGGTGAGCGAGGGCTAAATGGACGACGCCCGGCACGAGCGGTGAGTATCTGGCGCAACCGGTTTCGCTCTCCCCTGGGACTCGGTGATATACGGCTGACGGTAGCGGAGGGGTCCGACACAATACGGACCTCACGGAGACGGCATCGGTCGCGAATCAGCTTGTCGTAGGCGTGTGCGATGATCGAAGCGCAGAACGGATCGAGTTCTGCTTCCTCTGCGGTGTCGACGTTCCCGCGACTCTTCCCTGACATTGCATCGCGAAGGTGCACAACGAAAGGTGCCCGATGGCCAAGAAAATTCTCTACGTAGACCTCGACAACACCCTTGTGAACTTTCAGTCGGGCATTGACCGAGCAGACCCGGCCGATATCGCGAAATACCCGGACGATCTCGATGAGGTACCGCACATCTTCTCACTGATGGATCCCATCGATGGCGCGCTCGACGCTTACCGCACACTGGCGGCGGTGTTCGACACCTACATCCTCTCCACCGCCCCCTGGAAGAACCCCAGCGCCTGGCACGACAAGGTGCTGTGGGTGCAGAAGCACCTCGGGTTCGACGAAGGATCCGTCGCCTACAAGAGACTGATCCTGTCCCACCACAAGAACCTGAATCGGGGAGACTTCCTCGTAGATGACCGACGCAACAACGGTGCCAGCGAATTCGACGGGGAATGGCTGCGGTACGGGGAAGAACCGTTCAAGACGTGGGACCACGTGACGGCCTACCTGATGGAACGGGCGTAACCGTCGTAGCGCAGTTCTTGTCGGTACCCCTCGGTATGGTTCGGCCATCATCTTCACCGCGTCACTTCGACGCACTTTAAATCAGGAGGTTCTTTGACCAATCCACAGCTCTCTCTCGTTGCTGCTCTGCTCGACCGCTCGGGTTCGATGAACACCATCGCCGATGACACTCGCGGCGGGTTCGATTCGTTCATCGCGAAGGAACGTGAGTCCGACGGCAATACCGTTGTCACGCTGGCTCAGTTCGACGACCGATACGAGTCGGTCTACAGCTCGAAGCCGATCGCGGAAGTACCGAACCTCGTGCTGGAGCCACGCGGGATGACTGCCCTCTACGACGCCGTCGGTCAACTCGTCACCGAGGTGGGTGCCGAGCTCAGTGCGTTACCCGAGGACGACCGCCCTGGCTCGGTCACCGTCCTGGTGATGACCGACGGGCACGAGAACGCGAGCAAGGAGTGGACCAATACTGCTGTGCGCGAGCTGATTGCGAAGCAGGAGCGGGATTACCAGTGGGACTTCGTTTTCTTGGGTTCCAACATCGACGCTGTCGAAGTGGGTGCTGATCTCGGATTCGCGCGCGATAAGTCGATGACGTACGTATCGACGACGGTGGGGGTCACGGCTGCCTTCGATTCGGTGGCGAGCTACCAGGACCGCAAGCGTGCTCAGGTGCACGGAGCGTCTGTGGCCCAGGGTTTCTCCGAAGCCGATAGGCGCAGGGCGCGCGGCGAATGAGTAAGAACGGCGGCAGCGGTACGGCAGAAGGTGCAATCGAGCTGATCTTCTTCCTCTGTATCGTTGCCGCAGTCATTGGTTGGGCGTTCAGCTGAGTCCGCACATAGTTACACGTCGAGCCAACTGATTGAGAGGGCGGTCTGATGGTCAAAGATGAGACGGCAAGATTTCTAGTCCGCGAGTTGGGATCCGAGGGCGGTTGGGCATCTCCGGAGATGTCGGCGTACGACGACGAAGACCATCTTCAGCGGATCATTGCTGCCGCGCCGGAGCATGTGCCGGGTGTCTCCGACTCTGCTCTCACGGTACGGGAGCTCGCCACATCGGCCGGGCCAGCGGATGTCTGCATCGTCGACCGTGATGGTTCGGTCACCGTCGTCGAATGCAAGCTGGCCTCGAACACAGAGCGACGGCGGATGGTGATCGGGCAGGTCTTGGACTACGCCTCTGCGATTTCGTTGGGTGGCGAAGCCTCGTTCAGGAGACAGTGGGCAAGGCGCGGTGGCGTCGACCTAGGTGTTCTCGAGGAGGAGGCGGTTGAGCGGCTTGCCGAGAACATCGCCACCGGGTGTGTGCACCTTTGCCTCGCTGTAGATCGCATCGATGCGGATCTGCGGAGACTGGTCGAGTATTTGAATCGAATTACACGCGTCGAGATCCGCGTGACGGCATTGCAACTCGCGTACGCCCGGCACGGTGGTCTCGAAATCTTGGTGCCGTCGACCTACGGGGGCGAGTTAGCCGATGCGAAAGCGCATTCGTCCGGCGACTCTGCGGGACCTGTTTGGACGAAAGAGTCGTTTCTGGAGGCCGTACTGTCTGACGGTGATCGGGCGTTGGCGGAAAAGTTGTTCGACCTGCAGGAAGCTCTCGACGTCTCCTACGGGACTCACGACGATTTCTGGTTCGGCACTCCACCACGTGGAGCGGTGTTCTTTCATCCCTTCGGGTATCGGTACCCGCCGATGTCGCTGTGGATCAACAAGTCCGGTCAGTTGATGGCTTCCGGTTCGTGGACGAAGTATCCGCACATCGCCACGCATGACGGGTTTGCCGAGCTCGCTGTATTTCTTGGTCAGAACCACAGGGCCTCGGCACCCGGTCGCAGGGTATCCGATCTGGACCTCGACAAATTGTGGAGCGTTGTCCTGGATTGCGCCCAGCAAATCAATGCCTAGGTCAGTCGTGCCGCGTCAATGTGCTCCGAACTGCTACCGCCGGAACTCCTACGCTCGTTGTGATCGTGTGCGAATGTGATCTTGAATATCGACACTGCGACCGCGTGGAAGGACATTCGGCGTGAGCGATCCGGAGCTGGAGCGTCCTTCAGAGATGTTCGATGCCCTATTTGCGGAGGGTGAAGCAGCAACGCAGGCCGCCGTAAGTTTGCGTGCATCGATCAGGGGCTCCGTCCACGCAGTCCTCGATGCGCAAGCCGACGACATCCTCCGTAAGGCACCCGCAGCCGGCCTGAAACAGTCCTTACCCAGGGGAACTCGCCTGGGCAGTCTCGAGCAGACGCGGCTAAGAACCGTATTGGATCTCGCGAAGTCATCACCGGCTGAGATCGGCGCCGTTCCGGGAATCGGGCCGCAGTCTGCACAAGCGATCCATGACGCCGCAGTCGCGCAGCGTAAGCGCATCCGGGCCGGCGAACGGGTGCGTCTCGATCCGCAACGAAAGCCCAAGCTCGAGGCTCAGCTGCTCGAGTCCCTCACAGCGCTGCGACGGGTGGAACGAGAAGTGCAAGGACTGCCAGTGGAAATCGCGCATCTGCGCACGCTGGTGGATCCCTGGCAGTCGGCTGCGTCCAGGTCTTATAGCTGGATTTCACGCATTTTCACCAGTAGAGCCAAGAAGCTCGAGTCGCAGAAAGCTGTGTACCAGCTCAATGCAGTCGCCAAATCGCCAGAGACGCAATCGATCCGCGAACACATCGCGCGGATCGTCGCTGCAGGTAGTCCAGCGGGTAATGTATGGACCGAGTACGAACGGGACGCGGCGTCGCTCAATGCACTGTTGAGCCAGTTCACGTCGCTCGGCGCGGCGGAGGTAGATGCGTCGCATGGCTTCGTCGGCTCCACCATCGCGAGCGAAACGCAGAAGGTGGTGCTGGACCGCACACACCTTCGGTCATATTTGCGGGCGTATCAGGCATTCGGGGCGCAATACATCCTCTCTCGGGGCAAGGCAATTCTTGGCGACGAGATGGGTCTGGGTAAAACCATTCAAGCATTGGCGGTAGCGGCACATCTTGCGGCGAAGGGGGACAAACACTTTCTTGTCGTCTGTCCCGCGAGCGTGCTGATCAACTGGTCCATCGAGACACGAAAGCATACGAAGCTGCGTCCACTTCAGTTGCACGGAGCAGAACGGGAGTCCGCAACCCAGGATTGGATTCGGCAAGGTGGAGTTGCTATCACCACCTTCAACACCCTTCAACGACTCGACATCTCGGTGACCCCAGCGTTGGTTGTCATCGACGAGGCGCACTACATCAAAAACAAAGCAGCGCAACGATCTATCGCGTCACACAAGCTGATCGGTAAGTCCAAGCGAGCAGTTCTTCTCAGTGGAACCCCCATGGAGAACCGCGTGGTCGAGTTTCGCAATCTCGTGGAGTATGTACAACCTGACACCGCTCGCCGAATCAACGCCTCGGACGGTCTCGGTGGCGGTGACCTTTTCCGGAAGACCGTGGCTCCGGCGTATCTGCGACGCAATCAGGTGGACGTCCTCAAGGAACTACCGGAACTCATCGAAGTCGAGGACTGGGTGCAACCGACGGCCGACGACAACTCGCGGTATCGGGACGCGGTGGCATCACGAAATTTCATGGCGATGCGACAGTCGGCATACGCAGGTTCGGGGCAGACGAAGTCGGCCAAGATGGAACGGTTGCGGGAAATCGTGGAGGAGGCTGAGGACAACGGCGCCAAGATCATCGTGTTCTCGTTTTTCAAGTCAGTGCTCGACGCAGTCCGCCGTGAGGTGCCAGGCGTCGTATTCGGCCCACTGACTGGTGCAACGTCATCGACCCAACGGCAGCAGATGGTCGACGACTTCACGTCGCACAATGGTCGGGCAGTGTTGGTCAGCCAGATTGAAGCCGGCGGCGTGGGCTTGAACATCCAGGCCGCCTCGGTGGTGATCCTGACTGAGCCCCAATGGAAGCCGAGCACTGAGGTCCAGGCGATCGCAAGGGCACATCGGATGGGCCAGATACGTACCGTGCAGGTGCATCGATTGCTGGCGAAGGACACCGTCGACGAGCGGATGCGCGAAGTGCTCGAGCGAAAGACTCAGCTCTTCGACGAATACGCGCGACGTAGTCAGGCGAAGGAAGCTGATCGAGCATCGGTGGACGACGGGTGGGACCAAGGCGTCGCTCCGGCAGAGAATTCGATCATCGAGTTGGAACGCAAGAGGTTGGGGCTGGCATGACGTGCTGTCTGACTGCTGCGGCGCTCCAAACCTGTCGGTCCGTTCGGTTAGGGTGAGCGTCAACAACCTCAGGAGGGCCCAGTATGACCGAGAGCACGTATGACGTCCCGGTTTGGACTTTGGCGACCGAAGAAATGGTGTCGCCGTTGGTGATGACCGAAGACGCGTTGACGAGCGCGCGGCTCAACGAGTTGCGAACGGTCCTAGCAGCCTTGGTCGATGCCCCACTGGCCACTCTTGAAGCTCATCCACTTCCGAAAACTGCTGATTTGTCCGGGGGAATACACCTGGAGAGTGCGAGCCCCCTGGCAAGTCATCTTTCCCAGTTGATCAGTCGTACGTCGAAGACGGGTGCGGCGAAAGTCGTTCACAGTGGTGGTGAGACGCTCTACCGGATGGTGGTGCCGGCAAAGGTAGCTACCCAGATGGGTAGCGGCGTGCTGAAGTCGATGACCTCGAAGGTTGCGACCGGTGGCGTGCATAGTGCGCTTGTGGGTTCTTCCGGTATCGCAGCACAGGCCACTTTCGTCCCGGTGGCCGGTTCGGCCGCCAACGCTGCGACTGGTGCTGTCGGTGGATCTGCTGCTACTGCGGGGGCTGCTGTCGTAGGTGCCAGCGCGTTGACTGTTGCGGCACCGTTAGTCCTGATGGCTGTTGCTGTGGGACTGAACGCGCGTGCGGAGCGCAATCGTCAACAGGCTTTGGACACCATTACCGAGATGCTCGGTGAACTCAAGGACAACGCTTTGACGGGTGAGCGTTCAGCGCTGAACGCATGTATTCCGATTATCGACAGTGCTTCGGCCATCCTCTTGGATGAGGGCAAGATCGGAGCCTCGCTGGGGTTGGACACCGCGGTCTTTCACATCAACGTCGGTCTTGCGAACGCCGAAACACGGCTGGCGGCATGGGAGGTATCTCTGAGCAAGTTCGAGGACGGCCGGGTCGAGGTTGCTGCTTTGGAAAAGGCGTTCAAAGGTATCGGCGGTGACGGCGGTGAGTTCCGGACTCATCTCGAGTTGGCGAAACTCTCGATCGACCTACAGCAACGAGTAGCAGTCCTGCAGGCGGTCGAGCACGCTCAGCTCGACCCGACAAGACTCTTCGAGGGATTCACCCAAGCATTGAAGCGGCGGGCTCAGCGTGTGGTGGCGTTGCATCACCGAATCTCCACCGTTCTTGGTCGCCTGTCGAGTCTCGAGATCGACCGCACACACGGTGTCCGTGACTTTGTCTTCAAATCGAGTGAGGTCGATACGCTACTTCGGACCTCCCGCCGTGTGCGCGCGTTGAGCGAATCGATCGAGCTGTTGGGTCCGCAGCCTGACGTTGCCATCGAGATCGCGCGCAAGGAAGATGGGTCACTGGTCGTCCTTCCCGCACAATCTGCATTCGCGCAGAGCTGAAAATTCCATTGATCAGCCCCGAAGAAAGAGACTGAACGTTGTCGATCATCGCTCCGCAGCACAGAGTAGTGCTCATCAGGCTGACGAAGTCTTACCCGATATCTGACGAATCTTCCCCGGAATTCCGTGGGCAGCTGTACGCCGCAACCAGTAAATGGTGGAAAATTGCTGCCAGCCGGACCGTGCAGGGTCCGGGAGCACCGGAATTCGCCTTCGCCGTTCATCGCGGTGTCGTCAAAGCCGTCTACAAGATCGAGAGCTGGCGGCGTTCCCCGGACAGTACGCGTTTCGGATTCTCTGGCACATCCAGCAGTGAGCTTGACGGCATCTACGGAGGATTGGATGTGTCGCAATACTTTCCGAACGGGGCTTCCAACCCGGTCCGGTTCGTCAATTGCAGTTCCGCTGCGGCAACAGCGGTCACGCCTGATGAATTGGTTGGAGCACCTCAGTTGTCAGAGGTCGATCGAGTCGAGCTCATCACCGAACTCGCGCGAAAACTTGACCAAGAACCCTTAGCTCACATCATGCTCGGAGGTCGCGAGCTCTTTCACACCAACCTGCTTGCATGGTTTTGTCGCGAGATGCCACAACAAGCCAGCGACGTATTCGATGCGCTGGTCCCCATCCCGGATTCTGCCGACACAAAGCCTCAGGGCTATATACGCAGGGTCGACCGCGAACGAGGCCACTTGGACTTGTCGATCTGGTGGGACGATCACCGAACTCCGATGGTGATCGAGAACAAGGTCTTCAGCTTGCCCGATCCCGATCAGCTGGACGGCTACTCAGCGCGCATCCTCAACGACACCGAACTCGATCGGCCCACTCAAATAATTCTGAGCTTGCAGGACCCGCAATGGCCCGAGGATACCTTTGACACCACTGACCGCGTACCGGGAGGCGCGTCCTGGGTGAGGGTCTCATATGGAAGGTTGTCTGAGCTGATCTTGCACGCGCTCGAAGGTGTGAGCGTGTCCTACGAGGTTGAAATCATCCGTCACTACGCGGAGATGATCAAAGTCCTTCAGGAACTGGCCGACGCGGTCACAGTCCGGTCGGAAGACGAACCTGTGCTGCTCACCGATAGCCTGGCAGGTGCCCACATCGAACAGCGGCTTCTATGGTCGCTCGCCAAGCTCCGGGCGCGATCGGTATCCCAGATTATTCAGTCAGATCTCGATGCATGCAGCTTTGATTGCACGGTTGACTCGGGGTTCTCCAATGGGACACCAGTAATTACGGCTTTCCACTACCTTCAGCCGAATAGAGCGAAAGGTACCTCAGTTGGTTGGCAGCTGCAAGGTCGAGAGTTTCGACTGTGTGCCGTGCTACCTGGGCTGGCTGGCGCAAGCGACGCTGATGCCCAGTCTCGGCTCGACTGGGGGAAATCGAACTGTCAGCACTTCGACTTCAGTGTCGTGGACCCGGCACTGAACTCGGCTGCTCTTCAGGAATATCCAAAGGGCGACGCTGCCAGCGGAGCGTTCAACAAATTCAACCCGGATTTCATTTACAGATCGAAGAAACTTGATTCACTGACTGTTGCACAACTGCTCCATGCCGCGCGCTTGGCTGCCCGTTCGAGGTCGACAGAATGACCAGTGTCGGCGGAGTCGAGGATAACCGTCAGACCGAGTACGGGGATTTTATATCGGGTGTAGAGGACGAGGAGATCTCGGTGGAGTCGAAATTGTTGGAGCGAGAGGCAGGCAAGGTTCGCGGCGCTGTACTGGCAACTTAGAACGCAAAACCTTATGACAGTGAATGCCTATCATGTCGAGCTGGTCGTGTCCGCCGCTCGGGAAGGAGATCCGGATGGCGATCTCGAGCTGGACCGTTATGGATTCGAAGGGATCGGGCACTACCTGAGACAGATCGGTCAAGTAGCTCTGCTCGATGCGCAGGATGAGGTCGAGCTCGCCAAACGGATAGAGGCTGGACTCTTCTCGGGCTACCACCTGGGGAAGCTGAAGGAAGCAGGCGTCACTCTGCCGTCTTTTCTTCGGCGTGATTTGGCGTGGGTGGCAAGGGATGGTCGCCGCGCTCAAACACACTTGATCGAAGCCAACCTGCGGCTCGTTGTTTCTCTAGCGAAGCGGTACCAGCATCGTGGTCTCGATCTTCTCGATCTCGTACAACATGGCAACCTGGGGCTGCTGCGGGCGGTTGAGAAGTTCGATTACAAGACTGGCCACAGATTCTCGACTTACGCGACGTGGTGGATCCGGCAGGCAATCGTGCGCGGTGTCTTCAACGAAGCTCGAGCGATACGACTTCCAGTCCATGTTGAAGAAGCACTGGCGAGGATCAAGCGAATCGAGTCCGCACTCGACCGTGGAACTCAACGCAAGGCAGCCATAGACATCGTTTCGGCCGAGGTGGCCATGACCGAAGACGAGATCAACGAGCTCAAGAATGCCGCGCGGAGAGTGCTCAGTCTGGAGTGGCTCGTCTACGACACGGACAGTCACTATGCGGACTTGTTCGATCATGATGAAGTCGCGGCAATAGACCTAGTCAGTCACTCGCTGCTATGCGATCAACTGGATTCCGTTCTCGAGACGCTTTCAGCGCGTGAAGCAACCATCATTCGCTATCGAAACGGTATCGGACTCGGTCGACACCTAGAACGCGACGAGGTTGCTCAGATGTACGGGTTGACCAGCGAACGCATCCGCCAAATCGAGACCGACACTATGAAGAAATTACGTCACCCCTCCCGATCACAAGTGCTGCGAGACTATGTCTGAGTGCTTAATACATCCCGGCGCGATCGATGACTGCAATGGCCTTGTCAAGTCAACAGCGTCTCCGAAATCAGGCGCACGCGGGTCAGCTCGGCGAAGGTCATACCTTCTCCGCCGATGGACTCCGCAAATGGACAACCGAAGGCGTGCGGATGACCTGACCGGTCCCTTCGGGCTTGCGATTTCGAGGTCATTATGAGTCTGTTTATTTGAGAAATATAACCGATCACTTCCTGAAGGCGTAAGTGAAATTTCGTGTTTGGTAAAGCATTTTATTGTTTATAGATTTGGGTGCGCAGTCGAGTAGAAGCTTGATTTTTTCAAACATCGACCTGTATTGATCTAGCGGATATCGATCGCGAAATACAAGACGTTTTGCACCCAGGTCTTTGGCTGCATACTTTGGGTTGGCGAAAACCTCGTGCCACGGCAGTTTGGCGACTTCATGCCGGACTACATACGTAGCATGGCGTCTTGCCGCGGGGCTGATCGCGATTGCATCCTCGCCTCCTCCTCGGGAAATAACGAGGATCAAGTAATCTTCGTTGATATTATCTCCGGCGTCTAGTTCTGATCTTGACGTTGAGTAGCCTGTATAAAGAGTGCACTTCTTTTGTTTGTAGCGTCGTGCGACTAAATCCAAGATATCCGTCCGTTTGTGATCGAGTGCCGGCATTGTGTTGGAATTATTGCGTTCGTAATGAATCTGTCTATCCGCCACGAAACTTCTGGTTCCGAGCGCGTCGGGAAGCACCTCGAAAGCGAGTCGCGCGTACTCTTTGTCTATACCATTTGCCGCTGAAGTGAGTTCTTTTGGATCGCCGTTGCAGCCACTTGATTCTGAATACGGCGTTTCTGTGAAAGCATTTATATTCGCGGGTCTGTCATGCTCCGAAGATTCGTCGATGGCATCGAGGTGAGTGCGAAAAAATTCGACATGAGCGGCAATGGATGGAGTGGGCTGGCCGAGCGGTTGTCTGAGCCATTCCAGTGCTCGAATCAGCGGACGGGCTGCATCTGCCTTTGCTCCTTTGACGGAGCTGCATTGTGTGCTTTGCGTAGAAGTCGAACTGTTGGTTCCGGGGCTCGATACTTTCAATTCAACGATGAACATTCGGCCGTTCATAGGTCCCGACGTGCTGACTGTCGCGTAACTGTGGTCAACCCGGGTTTTGACCAGTAGCTCTTGAAGTTTCGTTACTGGATCCTGGTCGCGAGGCATCGCTGGATTTAGGATTGGGAGGGCGGGTGCCCATTCTTGCGATAGTAGTGCTGTAAGGCTCTCGGGTTCGCCTAGAGAAAGGTATAACGCTCCAGCGAGAGCCTGCAGGCATGAGGCCACCATCTCTGGTTGTGTTCCGTTGGCTCGTTGACCTCGTCCAAGTAGAATCGCGCGGTCAAGACGTAGTAGTTTTGCTGCCAGCGTTAAGCTTTCATTCGTTTGCGTGAGATGGGTATAGCCCGCAGGGTTATCGTCGATCTGCGACGAGACTACCGAGCGTGTGTAGTCATAGCTCAGGACGGTTGCGCCTACGAAAGCGAGGAGTCGGTTGTCTGTTTGATTGGTCCGATTCACAAGTTCTTTATTCTCGGACACCCAAGAGCTATGCAGAAATGCCTGCTGGACCAGGGGTCTCCAATCTGGCTCGATTGATTGGTGGCGCATTAAGGAATTGCATACTTGTTCGGTGGTTGGCGGTAGCCCTATACTTCGCGGCAACGAGAAGGGCGTAATTTTACTGGTTTCGTATGAGCCGTACCGTCGGACGAACTCATCGGCTGCCTGCAAGCGGGCTAATTTCTTGCTGGCTGCCGAACCGACTGAGCTGCGTCCGTCAGCGACCGAGAACGCAGCCTCGAAGACAGGCGCATGATCTGGACCTTGCTTAGAGTACGCCCAGGTCTGCTCTGCGACCGGTACAATTTGCGTCAGTGCGGTGATGGGATCGGTGGACGGTGTTCGCCCTGAGAGCAGGTCGACGAAGAATCGCGAAACAAGTTTTACCGCGACGTCTTCGAGTCGCGAATGCACGAGCTTCCCGAGAAGGGTGAACAGTACGTCGGACGCCATTTTCGCAGAGATCTGGCCGGGGTCGACTCCTTTTCCAAGCTTCACGACATCACGCAGGTTTGTCGAATCCAGTGCCCAACCGCGGAACTTGACGCGCGCATGTGCTCGAAGGCTAGAGAGTATGCCGACATTCTCGAACCCGCGGTCGAGATACAATCTGGCGGCGAGTTCGCGGTCGAACCAGTCATTTCCTAGAGCTATAAGCGAGTCCAAGACGCCGGGGGTGAGCGCGGAACTGGAACTGCCGCTTTCGTGCGCATAGCTGATATGCGTTAGTCCGATTCGTAAAGCGGCCTCGATATCCTCCGAGCCAGGATGCGGCGACGCCGCAGGCGAAAGAAGGTCGATCCGGTTTGCACCGTCGTTCGGCTGAATCACAACTTCCTCATCCCTGTGGGGTCTCGTGTACCGCGGCCTTAGATTCGGTTAGCGAAGGGTAGCGAAAAACCGCACTGGCGGGACGAACTTCGGCTTCGTTGTATTTCGGGCCCGCAAGCGGTTTGGGGCGCGCGTATCGCGTGTCCCGTCGACTGGCAGTTTTCCCGTGGGAGGTGCAGTTAGCGCGTTGAGTCGAGATCGCAAGCGGGGCCGTGGCGGATCGAATCGATCCCGTCGCGGAGCGTCGATCTTCGACGGCCGCCCCACGCGGCTGCCACCATCGTGCGCTCGACCCGCACCTGCAGTCGCGTCTTTCCGGTGACTACGACGCGGTTTGTTGACACGCACGGGGACGTAAACGGGCCGGGCAGTCTGCCCACGGGATAGGTTGTTGGAGACTGAAAGGAGCGTCTTTGCGTTCGGTTGTGGAAGTGCAGGCTGTTGCATCGCTACGAACTGTTCTGGTCGAAGCACGTGCACTTGACGACCGAGTGAGGCGTGCAGCTGTCCAGAACGGTGGTGTGGCGTCGTTTGTGACGTCTCTGACGGACTCGGTGGGCGAGCTGGCGGCCTCGGTGACGGCTACTTCAGATGGATTGCTGGTGCTTCGCGGCGACGTACGAGAAACCGAGGTTCCTCCTCGCTTGCCCTGGCCTCTGGATGAACTCATCGACGACTCAGAGCTAGCGGATTGGTCGCCTGACGTTCTGGTTGTTGATCTCAGCGAAGTCCATACGTACGCAAGCTTCTATCGCCGTGAGTACGGGCTCGACCTGGACGCTCTCTTCGGCGACTACCGACGCACATGGAGGTCATGGGCTCGTTCGCAGCGTCGAATCCAAGAGGGAGCCGAGCTCTACGATGCGTTGGACGAGCTCGAACGGTCCGTGTCAACGCCGGGTGACCTCGACACGGTGCTCGCGGCCTGGCGTCTGCGCGTCCCAGAGTTCGCCGTGGATGCGCACATAGCATTCCGGGCAGCAAAATTGACCAGGACAGCGGGGACTCGCCCAACCGGTGAGCTGAACCAGGACGACGAGTTCACGGATACACAGGTACCCGCGATCGCACTACACGTCGACGCTGCCGATATTCTGTTCTTCGAGTTCGGGTCGACCGGTATAACTGCGGGTGACCACGAGCCGCTGCAGGTTCGTCCTAGCGGTGTCGAACAAAATGATCTGCCCATCGGATCTCGCGTCCGTGACCGGGTCTTGTCCGACATACGGCCGACCATTGCGAGTGCCATAGACCGGCGGTGGGGTCCGAGCACCTCGTGGACCCTGACGATGAGCCCTGCCTTGGTGGTGGCCGAACCGGTTGCAACCCACTATCAAGCAGACGTGCGGCGGCTGCAGAACGCTGTCGTCGATGCACTACGTCCATGGCCCGATCTTTCTGAGTCTGCAACGTCGGGCCTGTCCAACGCGGTCGCCGGGCGATGGGCGAGCTCGATCGAGCAACGCTTGACGAGCCTGCTGGCGCGCCTGGAAGGTTCAAATGAATCCCGAGCGCCCCTTGATCAACCAACAGCTTCACCAGTAGTCGAAGTAGGTCGGATAGCCACACCGAGGTTCCGCGATCGGCTCAGGGCCAGAAGGCACCCCATCGACGCGTTGACGCGGTTCCGTGACCGGCGCCGCGCAGCCGCTGAACTGGCAACGCCTACTTCAGTTTCGACGAGCGAACCCGAAA
Source organism: Rhodococcus sp. IEGM 1341 (assembly GCF_030056895.1). Lineage (NCBI taxonomy): Bacteria > Bacillati > Actinomycetota > Actinomycetes > Mycobacteriales > Nocardiaceae > Rhodococcus > Rhodococcus sp. IEGM 1341. The sequence goes on from NZ_JASHKV010000006.1 coordinate 119,713, forward strand.
CCCTTTCTCTAGAGGTAGATCTGGGTGCGACTGCATTCGAGCTCGATCACCTTCAACGTCGCATCGCCGAGGCGGAACCAGAACACCGACTTGTGGTCATAGCCGGCGCTGGGCAAGGCAAAACCGAAGTTGTCGCAGCGCGACTCGACCATCTGGCACGCGAGTGCGACCTGTCGCTGTCAACTGAGGTGCTTGTCCTGAGCTTCTCGAGGGCCGCGGTATCCGCTGTTCGTAGTCGACTTCAGACGCGGGTGCTGGCACAAGCGGAAATTCGCACGTTCGACTCCTTCGCCAACAGGGTCATTATCGATGCCGACGAAGAGCCAAAGGGGAACTTCGAGAATCGAATTGCGCGTGCAGTGCAGCTACTGACCGACGGCGATATCGATCTGCCCATGCTGGACGACATCCAGCACGTGGTCCTGGATGAGGTTCAGGATCTGGTGGGTCAGCGAGCACGGCTAGCGCTGGCTCTGATCGACAGATTGGGCGGCGATGTCGGCTTCACTGCACTCGGCGATCCGAATCAAGCGTTGTACGACTTCCAGCTGACTCCGGAAGAACGGATTCAGCGGTTGGACGTGATCCACGAATTGAGCCGACTGGATGATGTAGAGGCGACCGGTCTCCAACGAAACTTTCGTGCACGTGGAGAAGTTCCTCTGGCTGTCGTACAGCTAGGGCCACGTTTGAGGACCATCGAAGAGCCGGCTGCAGCTCGTGCAGAGGTCGACCAGTTCATCTCAGGATTGGATGCAGTGGACTCAGATACTTGGCTGGGTGATGTTTACCGCGCAGGCAAGAGTACCGCTGTACTCACGAAGACCAATGGAGACGCTTTGCGAGTGTCTCAGCAACTGACATCGATCAACGTCCGGCACACATTGAGACGAACGGCTCAAGAACACGGTGCTCGCGCGTGGGTTGCCGAGCTCACCCAGCAATTGCCGAGGAACCTCAATAGACGCGAGGACGTCATCTCTGCGTTGCGCAATACGTCGGTGGCAAACCCGACGGACGCGTGGAATCTATTGAAGGAATCGGAGGGGCGTACACAATTTCCCAACGACCTTGACGTGTCCCGTGTTCGAAAGGTGATCGGGGGATACGGAATACCGACTGCCTTGCTGGCCGATACAACCGAGGACGTTGTTGTCTCCACCGTTCATCGTGCGAAGGGGCTCGAATTCGACCGAGTCTTCCTGTACGACAACAAGTACGAATCCGGCGAAGACGACCTCGCGATTGCTCGCCGCAACTACGTGGCGCTGAGCCGCGCCCGGGACGAGATAGTCAGATGTACCCCCAAGAAGACAAGGTCTTGGATGCAGAAAGATTCAGGACAGACAGGTCGTTGGACTGAGCAAGGCTTCGGGGCTGGTGGGAAAAAGCTAGCGCGGGCGATCGAAGCTCGCGTCGAGGACATAGACACTGACGAGCCGTTCGAGGTTGACGGAAATGCAGTGGCAGTGCAGGAGATTCTTGCGAGCGGGGCGTTGGCGGGGCGAACGGTGACTCTCCATCTGGACTTGGACTGGACCCACCGTGACGCACCGATCTACCTTGTGAAGGGGCCGACGGGTACAGCTTTTGCCCGTACCACCGAGCAGTTCGGGCGTGAGGTCCGGCGCATCTTCACCATCGGAAGCGCACGATGGCCGACGATTATCAATGGCGCGACGGTGATGTCGATCGAGTCGGTGGTGGGGTCACCCGAAATCAGTGAACAAGTAGGGCTTGGCGAGTCCGGGATCTGGCTTGTGCCCCGACTGGCAGGCTTGATTCGGCCGGACTGGACAACGAAATGGGACGGTAAGAACCGATGACTGGCGCAACTGACCTCGATGAGATGTACGGGTTTCGAAGCGAAATGGTTGAGGATCTTCGACGCGATCTCCTCGGGCCCGCAGGCGGGGACGAAGAAGTTCTCGAAGAGGCTCCTCTCGACCGTTACGTGGTGGGTGTGCTGTGGCCCTTGGATGATGCACTGCAGGACGAGCCGGAGCCCGACAGTGCGGAGCCCGACACGGTAGATGGTGCGAGTGATTCGCCCGTCGCGCAGTCCCTCATGCGCTACCCCTCATCGATGGGTCTGACCTTCACCGTCGACTCGACTCTGGTTCACGAAGTTCACTTCGACATCTCGGCGGCACAATACGAACCTTCGGAGGATTTGGTCGAACCGGACGACTCCTCGCCTCGCCGCCGTGGCCGCACCAGGCCAGCAACGTGGAGCAGGAAGCTAGTCCGCCCCGATCGAGTGACGCATTCGTTGGCTACCAAGGGTGCCGTGAAACTGCGTGTGGCACCAGGTCTCGAACTGTACGTCCTCACCCGTAACCCGCGGGATGGCAAAGTCACGGTTTCAGCAGTTGCCCGCAACGTACAGACTGCAGAAAAGAATGAACTCAAGGACGCCAGGGCATGGTTTCAGGTCGAGCTGATCGTGTCGACGGATGTCGATGCGATAGTCGACCGGAGCATGCCCAACCGACTCGGAGCCGAAGACGATCTACGATCCGCCCAACTGATCTACCGCAATGCGCGAAACTTCGGGATCGGTCACGGTTGTGCCGTCACGTGGTACGGAGTCTCAGCCGCGATCACCAACCGAATTGGAACAACGCTGCTGCCCGCACAGGAGGTTTCTCGGGCGCGACCAGGACAAGTGGGTTCCGACGTAGATCTGCGGATGTCGTTTCTCGCCGGCGCAACGACTGAGACACTTATCGGAACTTTGGGCAAACTGGTGGCCGCGTATCGCGAGTGGATTTCGGCATTGGAGACATCCCTGGCTGCCGGGGAAACCGATGTGCCGGAGTCACTTACGCCGACGGCTGCCGAGCACATCGAGAACGCCCGCGAAGCGTCCACTCGTATCGAGGCCGGAATTGAGCTGCTGGAGCAGGATCCGGACGTACTGCGTGCGTTCCGGTTAGCCAATTCCGCGATGCAAGCCCAGCGAGCCAGGCAGGTATGGGTCCGTAACGGCGCTACCGGGACTGCCGGCGACGGTGAAGAGCAGTCTTGGTATCCATTTCAACTCGCCTTCATTCTGTTGAATCTTCCGAGTGTCGCTGATCGCAGCCATCCGGAACGTGATGTTGCAGACCTTCTGTGGTTCCCTACCGGTGGCGGCAAGACCGAGGCATATTTGGGACTTGTTGCATTTGTTGTTCTGCTGCGCCGAATTCGTGATGACGCCGCAATCGGTGTAGCTGTCATCATGCGGTACACGCTGCGCTTGCTTACGATTCAGCAGTTCGAGCGCGCAACCATGCTGATGTGTGCGCTCGAGCAGATCAGAACTTCGGACGGCAAGCTCGGGGCGAGGCCGTTTTCGATAGGCCTGTGGATAGGGCGTGGAGGGACGCCGAACACTCTGGCTGACGCAAAGAAATCGTTGCTGGCGTTGAACTCTGAATCCGAAATCAATGAGGCCAATCCGGTGCAGCTGACTCAATGCCCCTGGTGTGGGCGGGCGCTCAACGATTCGCATTACAAGGTGGTCTCCAGCCCGTCGCCGAAACTTGTCATTGCGTGCGGCAACCGGGCCTGCGACTTTGCATCAGGCTTGCCCGTCTACGTCGTCGACCAGGATATTTACGAGTATCGACCCGAGCTGATTCTCGGAACTGTAGACAAGTTCGCCATGATGGCGTGGCGCGCCGAGGTGGGGAAGCTGTTTGCACGAGATGGAGTCGGTAGTCCTCCCGATCTCATCATTCAGGACGAGTTGCATTTGATCTCAGGCCCTTTGGGGTCGATGGTTGGCCTGTACGAAACCGCTGTCGATCTGGCGTGTTCCACGGTCGACTCGAGCGGTAATGTTTCGTCGCGGCCGAAGGTCATCGCTTCGACCGCCACAATTCGTCGGGCGAAGGACCAGATCAAACTTGTCTTCGACCGGGAATCGCGCCAATTCCCTCCTCCAGGAATCGATCCCGACCAGTCCTTCTTCGCTGAGCCTGCACCGCGTGAAGTTGCGGGAACGCGCATGTACGTCGGTGTGATGAGCCCCGCAACGAGCCACGCAACGCTGTTGGTCCGGACCTACGGAGCGCTACTCCAGGCCGCTCGAGACATCGATGGGCGACCTGAGGTTCGCGATCCTTACTGGACGCTGCTTGGTTACTTCAACAGTTTGCGGGTTCTCGGCAGCGCCTTGCTTCAGGTCGAGGGGGACGTGCGCGAGCGAGTTGGAGTCGTGTCGCGGCGGACCGGTACCGAGGCGCGACGCCTTCAATCGGCCGGTGAGCTGACAAGTCGTGTGTCATCTGCGGAGATCCCTCGGAGGTTGAAGAGTCTGGAGCGGACTTTCCAGTCCGGCAGCGCGGAAGACGTAGTGCTGGCAACGAACATGATCTCGGTAGGCGTGGATATCGACCGGCTGGGGCTCATGACAGTGATGGGTCAGCCGCAATCAAGCTCCGAATACATCCAGGCAACAAGCAGGGTCGGTCGACGTTTCCCTGGGTTGGTCGTCACCATCTTCAACTCGGCACGATCGCGCGACAGATCGCACTTCGAGAACTTCTTGCCATTCCATCAGGCCCTGTACAGGGCTGTCGAGGCGACGAGTGCAACGCCGTTCGCAGCGCGTGCGCGCGATCGCGGGCTTCACGGCGTGTTTGTCGCGCTGGCGCGTCTCATGGTCGACTCGATGTCTGGTGAACGCGGGGCTCACTCGGCGCCGAGTCACGAGGCCGAGCTGCGCCGTCTGATCGCACTCATCGCGAGTCGGGTGGAATCGACCACTGAGGGTGAAGAAACCTCGGACACCGTCGAGCAACTCGAAGAAATGCTGAAAGTGTGGATTGCAGAAGCACGAGCGCGGGATTCAATGAAATATGAAAACCGAAAAGACTCGTCGGACACGCTTCTCGTCGAACCGTCGTCTGCGCTGACCAATGAAGACATCGAGTACACGCTGGCCGAGACACCCTGGCCGACGCTGATGAGCCTGCGCGATGTCGACGCTGAGAGCGCGTTGTACTCGATCCGAATGAGGAGCCAGTCATGACCATTGCGAAAGCTCGGCGCACGCAGCTCATCAGCACGTACGGCGTGGGTAGTCTGTTTCCCTCCGACACAACGAGTTACATGATTGCCGGTATCCACGAGTGGAAGCCTCGTGAGGCGGACTCGATCAGCGAACCAAGGCTCGCACGGAGCCTGGGTGTCTCCGAACTGAAGGCACCTCCGGCTGGGTCCAAGCGGAAGCGCGACATCCCCGTTATCAGATTTCCTGTCACCCAAGTGTGTCCGTCCTGCCGCCGTATCGACTCGATCGGCAGGCTTTCGAACGACAGGGAAGTCAGCCGGTGTAGCTGCGAGAAGCGGACAGAGCTGAGTCCTTTTCGTCTGATCGTGGCATGCGCACGAGGGCACATCGATGAATTCCCCTATTACCGTTGGCTACACCAGGGGCAGGATGGCGGATCGAATCACACGATGCATCTGAGGGCGCAGGGGCGCACATCGTCTCTGGCTGACTTGGAATTGACGTGTACTTGCGGGGTGCAGCCTCGAAGTCTCGATGGTTCTGCAGGCCCGAAAGCACTCGCCGAGTTCGGTAGGTGCGCCGGACGGCGACCGTGGCTAGGCCCTGACAGTGCACAGGCATGTGACGAAACCCCGCGGACGCTGCAGCGAGGAGCATCGAACGTCTGGCTACCTGCGGTGAGGTCGGCCATCTCGATACCTCCGTACTCTGCTGCGCTTGCCAAGTTCGTCGATCGTCATTGGGTATCGCTCGGAGACCCAGAAGCCGTGACCCCGGCGCTTCTACGGAACTTGGCAAAGCACTCTCGCAGATTTTCTGTACAGCAGATCGAGAACGAGCTGGAGCGCCGCCGTGGCGAAGCGCTGGATGATCTTCTGACCGAAGAGGCCTTGCGACGGCAGGAGTACGCGGCATTGCGAGAAGGCCGTGAACAAGAAGGTCTCGACGACGATTTCGTTTGCCTGGAGCGTGATGTACCGGTCGATTTCGAGCACCTCATCTCGGACGTGCGCAAAGTTACCAGGCTTCGCGAGGTGCGAGCACTCTATGGCTTTACTCGACTCGACGACGACAACACCGAGGACAATCTCTGCGCTCTGTCACCGGATAAGACCCACTGGCTGCCTGCGATCGAGGTGATCGGCGAAGGCGTCTTTCTGGCTTTTCACCGTGATGTCCTTGAAGAGTGGGCCCAAGAGAAGTTTGCGGCCGAGAGGTGGAGTCTGCTGGAGCGGGCCGCCGGCCCGGGTCTGTCCCGCCCAGACGAGCGAAACCTGACCGGGGTGATTCGCGTCGCGCTTCACACGTTCGCACACGTCCTGATCGATCAATTATCGCTCGCTGCAGGGTATCCCGCAGCGTCGCTTCGCGAACGGCTGTACATCGATGACGGGGAGATGGCGGGCGTTCTTATTTACACGGCGAGTTCCGACTCGGCGGGCAGCCTCGGTGGAGTGGCATCGCAGGCCGAAACCGAGCGGTTGGGGCCGGCCCTGGCTGAAGGATTGGCGAGACTGTCCTGGTGCTCGGCCGATCCCGTGTGCATCGAATCGCATGGCTCGGGAACGGACGCGCTCAACCTAGCCGCATGTCACGCGTGCGTACTGCTTCCAGAAACGTCGTGTGAACTGGGCAACCGCTATTTGGACCGGGCATTGCTGTTTGGGACGCCGGAGGGTGGCCATGAAGACAAAGGCCTGTTCAGTGACGCGCTCATGTCGATCTAGGCGTCGATCAACGGAAGGCATTGTCTCGCGAGCTGGTCGAGAGCGCGCGTTCGACGATGCGTTCTCGAACCTTACTGATTGTCCTCCACTTCATCGCTCTCCTGTCCGGATCCATTCCGTACTGGTGGATGATGTCGCGGAGCTGCTCAAGGTCGAGTCTGCCGAGTTGGGTTGCGAGGCCGTCCTGCCCGTCGCTGCGCAGGATCTGGAACGGGTCGAGCACAGCCGGCGTGCGGGCGGTGCGGGTTCGTCGTGTTGGAGCTGTGGTCCCCGTCGGGGGTGCGGGGGTGTCGATGGTGGCAGGCGCTTGAGGAGCTATTCGAGAAGAGCTCAGGGCCGTTGCTGCAGAAGCGAACCCGGTGTTTCGGACCATCTCGTCAGCGGCGAGGCGAGCCAGCGTGAGAATGACTGTCGCGGCATTTTCGTCACGAGCAGACAGTACGAGAAGAGATGTCTCGAAGGAGGAACGGGCATCGGCAAGTGATTCTGGGTTGCTCATGTGTAAATCTCGACATTCGTCATCAGGTGGCTGGTCAATTCGTTCAGGGCCCCGACAGTAGCCCCGCCGCCATATCGCTTGTTCAGGGTGCCCCAGTCGAAATAGTCAGCGGCGCTGGCGATTGCGATCGCGTCGGGGATGTAGACGGGGATGACGTTCGGTGGTCGTTCCGTCAGTTCACGTTCATGAGCTGGTAGCGCGTCGTAGTCGAGGACCGCATTCTGTAGGCGCTGGATGGTGTCGCGGTGCAGATTGGTGCCTTTGCGGTACTTCGTGATAATCAAGCCCAGCGCCTTGATTTTATGGCCTGTCTTGTCTGAGAACATGCGTACCCGCTTCTGGATTTGCGGAATACCGTACGTTGACAACACATCTGGGATGGTCGGGATGACATAGGCATCGGCCAGCATCAACCCATTTCGGGTGATAATCCCCATGTTCGGTGGACAATCGATCAAGATGTAGTCGTACTGATCACGAATTTTGTCCACGGCCCGCTTAAGTACGAGCACAGGCTCCAGCGAGTCCGGTTCGTCGTACTGCCACGCTGCGACCTCCTCGGATATCTCGATCATGTCGAGCGATGACGCGAGTAAGTCGATTCCTCCCAGATTCGCCAACGGCGACACGTTCCGTTGAATCGCATCCTCGATGTCGAATGATGCCGCTTCCGAATCGAGTGCTTCCTCGAACAGCGCTTTCAGTGTGCGACCGGAATTGTTCAGTGCCTGCCACTGATCGGACCCAATCATCATCGTGGTCAGGTTGGTCTGTGGGTCGAGATCGATCAGAAGGACACGCTTTCCGAAGTCGCCTGCCATGAACTCCGCCAGCGCGGCCGTCATCGTGGATTTACCGACGCCACCCTTGAGGTTGATGGTCGCAACTGCTTTGGCCATGGGGTGAGTGGGTCCTGTCGTCGGTTGTGTGTCCGGTATGGGTGATCCTCAGTCGAATGAGACTGTACGACGTTTCGGTGACACGGATAGCTGCAGGCTGGACGACATCGACTACCGCTTGTCGTAAGCTTCGCGTTCATGGACGACAGTCGCGACGTAGTCACCGATTTGTCATCGCACTCGGTTGTTGATCTGTTCGCTGGGCCCGGGGGCATCGACGTCGCCGCTACGTGGCTCGGTATGGAAACTCACGGTATCGAATGGGACGAGGATGCGTGCGCTACCCGACGGCAGGCGGGTTTGGACACCACGCAGAATGACGTCCGTGAGCTCGGGCCCGCCAACTTCCCGGGTGCGACCGTCCTTGCAGGCGGCCCACCCTGCCAGACCTTCACGGTGGCGGGATCAGGAACCGGTCGTGACTCGATCGGCGTTGTCATTGACCTGATCGAACGCGTGGTGCACGGCGAAGACATTCGAGGCGAGCTTGCGAATCTCGGTGATGTCCGAACTGGTCTTGTGCTGGAGCCTCTTCGGTGGGTCAGAGATGCCTATGTCGCAGGGAACCCCTACGAGGCAGTCGTCCTGGAGCAAGTGCAGACCGTGCTGCCGGTGTGGGAGGCGATGAAGCCTGCGCTGGAGTTCTTCGGTTATCAAGTGGAGTGCAAAGTACTGCGAACCGAACAATTCGGTGTACCCCAGACTCGGCGCAGAGCGGTGTTGGTTGCAAACCGGACCGTCACGCCAATCCGCCCAAGAGAGAGCCACCAGTCGTATAGCGCAGGAATGCAACGAGGTAGCGGCACGCCGGACCTCGAGCCATGGGAGACGATGGGCACCGCGCTGAGTAGGTCAGGATGGTTCGAGGTCGTATCGAACTACGGATCGGGAGGCATCTCTACGGCGCGTGGTCGGCGGACCTCGGAGCAGCCGTCAGCCACAGTCACGGGCAAAGTGTCGCGCAATCGCATCCTTGATCGACGTGGCGTCGAGCAAAGCCGGTTCACTCCACATGAGGCAGGTCGACTGCAAACTTTTCCGGCTGACTACCCGTGGGTCGACTCTGCGTGGGCCCAACAAGTGGGCAACGCAATGCCACCCAGGCTGGCCGTGCACGCGCTGGCCGCTGCCTTCGGGCTTGTGCCATCGAGGTTGCAGCTCGATTCGAAGATCAGCAGCAAGTGGATGAAACGTCGAGAAGACGCTTCGCCTGTCGAATTGGTGAGACCAGCTAGCTCACACGACACGCAGCTCGATCGGGATGTTCTTGCCGCCGTCTGACCGAAACCCTGGCCGTTCGGAGGCCAGTCACTGGAGTGACCTTCAAGAACTTGCGTCGGCCTAACGAACTGACCGTTAGGGTTGTATTTGAGTCGGCACCGACCAGGCGAGAGGACCACCGCGCGTGACATTGAGCGTTACCCCCGAGAATTCAGGTGCAATGGCTGATCGCCCGTTCAACGCCGCGCCAGGGTCAATCGTCGAGGTTCGCGACGAGGAATGGTTGGTCTCCTCGGTGGAACCGACGTCGGACGGCCACGTCGTCCACGTGTTGGGGCTCTCGGATCTGGTTCGGGACACCGAGGCGTCCTTCTCGACGGCGCTCGACACGGTGATTGTTGTCGATCCCACTGATGTCACGGTTGTCGCCGATACCTCCGATAAATTTCGTAGATCGCGACTGTGGTTGGAATCCATGCTTCGCAAGACGCCTGTAGCGATTGCGGATCCGAGTTTGGCCACTGCGCACCGGGCACTGGCCAGGCCTCTCGAATACCAGTTCAAGGCAGTGCGTCAGGCGCTCGATCCCGACAACCTCCGACCCCGCATCCTGCTTGCTGATGCCGTCGGGTTGGGTAAGACTCTCGAGATCGGGATGATTCTGGCGGAGCTGGTCCGCCGGGGTCGTGGTGAACGCATCTTGGTTGTGACCCCCAAGCACGTGCTCGAGCAGATGCAGATGGAACTGTGGACTCGTTTCGCGCTGCCGTTCGTCCGTCTCGATTCGGCTGGTATTCAACGGATTCGCCAAATTCTGCCTGCCACCCGAAACCCGTTCACCTACTACAAGCGGGTCATCATCTCGATCGACACTCTCAAAAGCGACCGCTACCTGAACCACCTCCGTAAGCAGCAGTGGGATGCGGTCGTCATCGACGAGTCTCACAACGTCACCAATGTTGCGGCGCAGAACAACCGACTCGCACGCCTGCTAGCCTCGCGAACCGATGCGTTGATTCTGGCGTCGGCAACACCGCACAACGGTCGAGCGGAATCGTTTGCCGAGCTCATTCGCATGCTCGATCCGAGCGCGGTATCCCCTTCGGGCGAGCTGGACACCGAACAAGTGAAGAAGCTGGTGATTCGGCGGCATCGGCACCATCCCGATGTAGCCAGTGAGGTGGGCGACGCGTGGGCGGAACGTCAGCCGCCGCGAAACATCACGGTACCGGCGTCGGCGAGTGAGGATTTGGTGGCCCGTGAACTAGAAGATGTGTGGCTCTGGCCCGAGCAGGGGCAGTCGGCGTACTCGGGATCGACACGGTTGTTCCCATGGGTGCTCGCAAAGGCGTACCTCTCCTCGCCCGATGCGCTGACACAGTCGATCACCGAGCGCCGCAAGCGGTTGGATCCCGAGAACCTCGACGCAGCGCGGGAGATCAGCGCCCTCGATCATCTTGATGAGTTGGTCCAAGCAACCCCGCTGCGCAAGTCGGCCAAGTACATTGCTCTGCTCGCCTACCTGGCCGAGATCGGAGTGAAGCGCAACGGCAATACCCGCGTCGTCGTGTTCGCCGAGCGAGTTGCAACACTCAAGGCTCTCGCGCAGGCCTTGTCGGCCGACTTGAAGATGACACTCACCGATGGTCGCGACTTGGGGAACGTCACGGTCCTGCACGGCGGGCTCAGCGATACCGAGCAGCAGGACATTGTCGAATCGTTCAAGCTCGAATCCTCGCCGATCCGTATCTTGGTGACCGGTGATGTTGCGTCGGAAGGCGTCAACCTTCACTCTCAGTGTCACGACATGGTGCACTACGACATTCCGTGGAGCCTCATCCGCATCGAGCAGCGCAATGGTCGCATCGACCGCTACGGTCAGCGACACCGTCCTCGGATCGTGACGCTTCTCCTCACTCCATCGACCACCCATTTCGCCGGTGACCTCAGGGTGTTGACGCGATTGGTGGAGCGAGAACACGAGGCGCACAAGGCTTTGGGCGAATCATCCTCGCTGATGGGCACCTACGACGTTGCCGCCGAGGAAGAAGCAATTCGCAAGGTGCTTGCAGGCGAAAAAAGCCTGGAGTCGGTGGTGCGATCTGTGGATCAAGTCGTGTCGGGTGGGGGACTCGACGGCCTGCTTGCACAACTCGGCCTTGGCGGAGGATCGGTAGCGGCAGCCGAGGAAGCGACGCCCGCGCCGACTCCAAGCTTCGTGGAATCCGCGGACGTGTACCCGTCCGAGTTCGCGTATCTCTCCGACGCTTTGGAAGAGTTCATCGAAACACCGAGGCAACCGGCACCGAACGGGGTGTCATGGAAAGTTCATGCGGCGCAGTCGATTGCGAGCCTAACGCCACCACGTGACCTGAAGCAGCGGCTCCAGGTGTTGCCGCAGTCCTATCTTCGTGCCCGGTCGGTTACCGACACGTACAAACTTGCGCTCACCCCGCTGCGAGGTGAGGAGGAGCTCCGGTCCGCACGTGCGGGGGAGTCCACCTCGACGTGGCCCGAGGCTCACTTTCTCGCTCCACTGCATCCCATTCTGGACTGGGCGGCGGATCGATCCCTCGCTGACCTCGGGCGCCGGCAGATCTTTGCGGTGCGCGGATCGGTGGCCGACACGACGGTGCTGGTGCAGGTTACGCAGACCAACTCTCGAGGGCAGGTGGTTGCCGCCTCGTATTACACAGTGTCGTTTCCGGATCTGAGTAACCCGAGTTTCAACTTCGCGCTCCCGCACAATGGATCCTCGGACGCTATAATCGCCCTTGGCCTCGGAGACATCAATCGAGGTGACTTGGGCGACGTCGCCCCACTGCTCCCCGTCGTGGCCGCTGCGGTCCGCGCAGCGGATTCTGCAGCAGAGCAGCAGGCAGCGGCTATCCGTGACGAAACGGAGTCCCGAATTCGAACGTGGACCTTGCGCGCCGAGCGATGGACTCATGAAGCCGATGCTCTGATTCAGCGAGATGAATTGCGCCAGCGAACCGAACGCGTGATGCACGAACGTGACGCAGCAGCGGCTATGAACCCCGACCGCCGTCTGATCCGCCCCCTATTGGTGGCAGTTCCAGACGAACTCGACCTGCAGGCCGCAAGCACGACGAGGGAGAGCGATCAATGAGCACCGCGTCCGATGCGCTGATAGTCGGCGAAGACTTCATCAGCGAGCATTACTTCACCACTGATGCCACATCTCAGTCCTTCCATGCCCGGGTCCTCGAACGACGCAAGCAATGGGAGACCGAGCGAGCCGATAATCGGCCCACTGCGCGTTCACGTTTCACCGCGCAACGCGGAGATCTGACGCGGAAATTCCTGGATCTCGCCGAGGTGGCAGACCAGCAGACGCTCGAGTCGCTGTATGCGAACCTGCGGTCGATCTTAGGGTTCGAGGGCCTAAGTTGGGAGTTCATCCGCTTCGGTGCAACCGAGACCGAGGACGGTCCGGCACTGGCAGTACGCAGTCGCGGACTCACGGGCCCCGCACCAATGGTCATCGTGGAAGGTGCAGCAGAGCTCAGCGTCGAACAGCTGTTGTCGAAAGACGAAAAGACACTGCGAAGCACGTTCCGCACCGGAAACGATGACGCGCCTGGGGAGTCGCTCCACTCCGTCGCGCAACTTCTATCCCATTTGGCAACGCTGGAGGACGGGCCGCAATTCATGCTGGTCCTGGCTGGCTCGAAGGCACTCATCACCGAGCGAAGCCGATGGCTAGAGGGACGCTACCTTGCCGTCGATCTTCAACTGGTGTGCGAACGCAACGACGACAAGCGTGGAGGGGAGACCGATCGAGCACTGACCTGTGTGTCGGCGGAGTCGCTTGCCCCTGATGCCGAGGGCAACATCTGGTGGACAACCGTCATCGACGAGTCCGCCAAGCACACGGTGGGGGTGTCCAAGGACCTTCGCGAGGGTGTGCGGTTGTCTATCGAACTCATCGCCAACGACGTCGTTACCCGCCGACGCGATGGGAAACTAGACCCGCTGCAGGACTCCCAGGCGCAGACGCTTGCGGCGCAATCACTACGGTACCTCTATCGCATCCTCTTCTTGCTGTACGCAGAAGCTCGTCCAGAGCTCGGCGTGCTACCCACAGGCGAGCAGACCTACGAGCGCGGTTACAGCCTCGACCGTCTCCGCGAGCTACTCCTCGTCGAGTTGGTCACGCCGCGAGCCGAACACGGCACGCACTTCTACGATTCGCTGCACGTGCTGTGCCAGTGGGTGGACAGCGGCCACAACGGCTCCTCTGATGATTCGACGCGAGCCGAGGGCTTGACCTTCCGGAACCTCAAAGCCGACCTCTTCCTCCCGACCGCAACATCTTTGATCGACGAGGTCAAGCTCAGCAACTCGGCTGTGCAGAAGGTGTTGCGACATTTGCTGCTCAGCAAAGAGTCTCGTGGGCGTGATCGTGGGTTCATCTCCTACGCCGACCTCGGTATCAATCAGCTCGGCGCGGTATACGAGGGGTTGATGAGCTACACGGGCTTCTTCGCGAAAGACACCCTGTACGAGGTGGCAAAGAACGGTGACTCGTCGAAGGGTTCTTGGGTCGTCCCGGAGGGTCGAACCGAGGGAATCGCCGAGGCTGACTTCGTCACGGTGAAAAGTGATCTCACCGGCGAACCACTCAAAGTCCGACATGAGCTGGGAACGTTCGTCTTTCGACTGGCCGGCCGGGAGCGCCAACAGTCAGCGTCGTACTACACACCCGAAGTGCTGACCAAATTCACTATCGGCCAAGCTCTCGCGGAACTTCTCGACCAAGACGGGTCGACGACCACCGCGAACGAGGTGCTCGGTCTTACTGTTTGCGAGCCTGCGTTGGGCTCGGGTGCATTCGCGATCGAGGCTGTGCGCCAGCTTGCAGATCAATATCTGACACGACGCCAACGTGAGCTGGATAAGCGAGTTGACCCCGAGGAATATCCGGCTGAGCTGCAAAGGGTGAAGGCGTACATCGCGTTGCACCAAGTTTACGGAGTCGATCTCAACGCCACCGCCGTCGAGTTTGCCGAGATCTCGCTTTGGCTCGACACAATGGCACGTGACCTCGACGCCCCATGGTTCGGTCTGCACCTGCGGCGAGGCAATTCGCTCATCGGCGCTCGGCGCGCCCTCATTCCCACTGGGCAATTGACTTCCCTTGACTGGCTGGACGCCACCCCGATTGATGTCAGGTTTGCGGACAGCGCGCCCGGACAGCCGATCACCGCAGTCAAGAATGGAATCCACCATTTTCTGCTCCCCACCAGCGGTTGGGGCTCGACGGTCGAAGCGAAAGAGGCCCGAGAGCTCGCGCCCGAGGCGCTCGCTGATCTCAAGACGTGGCGAAAAGACCTCAAGCCCAAGCCGACCATCGAGCAGCTGCGCAAGCTCAAAGATCTTGCGGGTCGCGTCGAAACCCTGTGGCTGCTGGCGTCGAAGAGGCTAGAGATTGCCGAGCGCGAAATCCGCCGGCCGATACCGGTGTGGGGGCGCGATTCGGAGGTTACCGAGACCGTCGTGACTCGCGATGAAATCGAAAAGTCACTCGCCAACCCGGACGGTGCTTACAGGCGGTTGCGTCGAGTGATGGATGCGTGGTGTGCGCTTTGGTTCTGGCCTCTCGTAGACGAAGACGCATCCGTGGGTGGCGATCTCGTAGAGCCGCCTACTCTCGAACAGTGGATCGAGACTTTGACCGGATTGCTGGGTTCCCCGGTTGCGAAATCTGCGCGTGAGAAGAAGGACGGGCAGCTGAACCTGTTCGCCATTTCGACCTGGGATGAACTCGAAGCCACCGAGTCCAACGAGCTGGTCTTTGCGCAGGCCACGAAAATTGATGCATTGAAAACCGAGTGGCCTTGGTTGCGGGTTGCAGAGCGAGTTGCTCAGCGGCAGGGATTCTTTCACTGGGAACTAGAGTTCGCTCCTGTCTTCGCAGGGGGAGGCTTCGATCTGCAGGTCGGGAATCCGCCGTGGGTAAGGCCCGACTTCGACGAGACAGCGGCATTGGGCGAGTTCGATGCGACGTTCGCACTCGAGACCAAGATCTCGACCGCTCGCGCATTAAAATTGCGGGCTGCCGTTTTAGAATCGGAGTCCGCTGCAGCGTTCTACCTCGATCAGGTGACCGGCGTCGTGGCGGTCCGGGAATTTGTGTCGGATTGGAGATTCTTCCCAAGTCTCAAGGGGTTGAGGCCAGATCTCTATCGTTGTTTCATGGAACAGGTTTGGCGTAACAGTTCAAAAGCTGGAATTGTGGCGCTGATTCATCCGGAGACGCACTTTACAGATGAAAAGGCGGGATTGCTCCGGCAATCCACTTACAGCCGATTGCGTCGTCACTGGCAATTTGTAAACGAATTGAAGCTGTACGAGGTGCACCACCTAGTGTCTTTTGGAGTGCACGTTTATGGACCAAATCGAGAGCCCAGCTTCATGTCGGCCACGTCTCTTTACCATCCGGACACCGTCGAGCGATCTCTTGCCCATGACGGGTCAGGGGTCGAACCGGGTTTGAAGGACCCTGATGGAAAGTGGGATCTCCGTCCTCATCGCGGCCGCATAATTGAGGTTGATGATGATGTTCTGAAGTCGTGGAAAGACTTGTTGGAGGTGTCGGAGGTGCCCGTTCGTTATGCCCGGATGGTCTACACCGTGAACCGCTCCTCCACGGAAGCGTTGAAAAAGATTTCGTCGGCACGTCGTATTGGGTCGGTCGGGCTATATTATTCGCAGGGATGGAACGGTACCACTGATTTTAACAGGGGGTTTTTTGATAAGAGGTGGGGAACGCCTTCAAGCTGGGCAGACGTCATATTGCAGGGCCCACATATTCACGTGAGTAACCCGTTCTATAAGACTCCTAACGAATCGATGATGAATAACCTTGATTGGATCGACGTTGACTTGGAGATGCTGTCGGCAAGCACCGTACCGGCAACATCGTACAAGCCGGTAGGAGACATGGCTCGTTATGATGCGTCGTACACCTGCTGGCAAATGGCCACTCCTACGGGCGAACTTCGGAATGTTCCTTCGCGAGAAACGTACCGTATCGCCTGGCGCAAGATGGCTGCTAATACTGGAGTAAGGACGCTGATTCCCGCACTTATCCCCCCTGGTTCGACTCATATAGATGCAATTTTGTCGGGGACCGTCACGAGCACGCGCGAATTAATGCTCTGCTTGGCGATTATGTCGTCATTGATTTCCGATTTTACGATGCGAGCCGCGCCCAAGGCCAATATCGTATACTCCTCAGTGGATCGATTGCCGTTCGTGAGCGACGTGAACATACAGAGATGGTTGCAATTGCGAGCGCTTCGCTTGAATTGTGTCAGCGAAGCGTATGCTGATGTTTGGGCAGAGTCGATCGATACCCGTCTGAAGCCCGATTCGTGGGCGGGTGGATTCGCGCACCAACGGTCAAACGCCCTTGCTGATAATTCGGCCGTTTGGACGAACTCAGCCCCCCTTCGTATCGCAGCAGACCGACGCCAAGCGCTTGTCGAGATCGACGCCCTTGTCGCGCTGGGGCTGGGTCTTACGGCTGACGAATTGTGCACTATCTATCGCACGCAGTTTCCGGTGCTCTACGGATACGACCGAAAGACGTATCTTTACGACACCAATGGCCGACTTGTCCCGAACGAAGTGCTGAGCATCTGGCGGCGTAAAGGTGACTCCATGAACGAGGAGGAGCGCACCGCCACCAACCCGTCGGGCAATACCTACACCTACGAGCCGCCGTTCCAATTCCTCGACCGCGAAGCAGATATGCGTGAGGCGTACGCAGAATTCGAGCGGCGGCTCGGAATTCAAGGCGGAACATCGATGGAGACACACTGATGGCGTCCGAGCTCCTGCCCCTCGCTCAAGCCGAGCGGATCACGGCGAGCTTGCTGGACTACCTCGGCACCACCTTTGCTCTTGCAGATCCGGACGCGCGTCGTGCCCTCGACACGTTTCTCGAGCATCCGACCACCGGAATGTTCCGAGGGCCTTACTTGCGTCTCCGGATGCCGTTTCGACCAGCTGAACCCGGCTGGCAGAGGTCGTTGGAGTGGGTCGGCGGTCTGACCCCCTACGGCCACCAGGCCGCGGCATTCGAGCGACTCAGCAGCGCCAATCTCGGACCGGACAAGTTACGCCCGCTACCGACGCTTGTCACTACGGGCACCGGATCTGGCAAGACCGAAGCATTCCTCTACCCGATTCTCGATCACGTTCTTCGCTCGAAGCGGCAGGGCATCACGGGTACCAAAGCAATCATCCTGTACCCGATGAATGCTCTTGCCAACGATCAGGCGCAACGCCTCGCCGCATTGATCACCCAACACAAGGAGCTCGATGGCATCACTGCCGCTCTGTACACAGGTGAAAAAGGCTCGACCAGAACAATTGTGAGCAGTGACGGACTCATCACCGACCGTGACGTGATTCGTAGTGTTGCGCCGGATGTCCTACTCACCAACTACAAGATGCTCGACCAGCTACTCCTGCGGCATGCCGATGCCGACTTGTGGCGTCAAAGCGCCACCAGTCTGCAGTATCTGGTTCTGGACGAGTTTCATACTTATGACGGCGCTCAGGGCACCGATGTGTCGATGCTTCTTCGCAGACTGGGAATGACGCTGAAGAGCCATTGGTCTGAGGATGAGCCGGACATATCGTCCGAGGATCGCTCCCGCCCGCTAGGGCGAGTTACGCCTGTTGCTACGTCGGCAACACTCGGTGACGGTAATGATCCGTCGACGATGCTCGAATTTGCACGCACGGTGTTCGGCGATGAATTCAGCGATAACGCTGTAGTTACCGAATCCCGCGAAACTCTTTCCGAGTGGACCGCGGGTGCGGAACCGAGGCTCGCCGGCCTTGAGATCCGCCCGACCGCAATCGACGAGGATCGAGTTCTGCGGCTCGCGGCCGCCTCACCCGATGACGACAGTGATCCCGTCGAGGTTGCGCGCACGGTACTTCGTGCGTTGTTCACTCACCCTGAAAGTCTGACCGACAATCAGATCGACGAAGCGAGTCTTGATCTAGTCAAAGCACATCCGGTCTTCAGCCGTTTGGTCCAACGATGCGAAGCCGCCGCTGTCGTTGGCGAGCTGGCAGCCCCGGAACTGTTTGCCGGAAACGATATTGCTGCGTCAGCTGATCTTGCGCGAGTCGATCCGCCCGTGCTTGCCAACGCGCTTCGCTCGCTAGTGACCACCTTGAGCCACGTTCGTGCCACGTCCGGGCGAGCTGCACCGTCTGTGGATGTACACCTGTGGATACGAGAACTCACCCGGCTCGATCGTGCGGCATCCGGTGCGCCGCAATTCGCTTGGGGTGATGACGGTCTGGTCGTAGACGATGCGGACGCAGATGGACCGACGGCACCTTTCCTGCCGGCGTTGTACTGTCGGCACTGCAACAGGTCGGGCTGGGGCGTCTTGCTTGCTCCCACCGGTTCAGACCTCGACGTGGACGACACCACTATCCGTCGCCGGAAGCTAGGAGACGACGACAGATTCCGGGCACTGATTCACGCCCCTTCTGAGGGAGACGAGGTCGCCGAATCAGCCTCTCCATCAACACCTTCGACCACCAAACCTGTCACTGGTTCCGAGCTGAATTGGCTTGCGGTCGATGATCGCTGCCTCTCGTCGCAGCGTCCTGCCGAATCAGTGGTGGCGGAGGGGGGCGCGTTGCCGGTTTTGGTCAACGTCGGCGACACCGCCGGTGAAGACTCGGTGCGCGACGTCTGCCCGTCCTGCCGGCAGCGCGATGGGATTAGATTCCTGGGATCCGCGATAGCGACGATGCTGTCTGTCTCGCTCTCCACGTTATTCGGAACACCGGGGCTGGATCCGCGGGAGAAGCGAGCACTGGTCTTTACCGACAGCGTGCAGGACGCTGCTCACCGTGCAGGATTCGTCCAGGCACGGTCGAGGGCGCTCACGCTGCGCACGCTGATCCGGCAAGCGCTCGCCGACGGCGACATGAGCCTCGACGCACTTGCTCACAAAATGGTCACCATGGCCGGTAACGACCGCGCAAAACGTTACCGGCTACTCCCGCCTGAATTGGCGGATCGTGACGATTTCTCGAAGTTTTGGAGCACGGCACGCTTGGGGCGATCGTCGACGACACTGACCGGCTTCGTCACCCAGCGACTGCAACTCGACATCGAGATGGAATTCGGCCTTCGCTCTGGCGTCGGTCGAACGTTGACGAGAACCGGCACGGCTCTTGCCGAAGTGAACATTTCGCGCGCCGTTCTCTTGTCGTGCGCCAAAGAAGTTCTCGATGGGCAGGACGTCCAGCTGACCACCGACACCATCGGCGATGCGCAGATGGTCAGGTGGGTTCGAGGGACTGTCGAGCGAATGCGGAACCGAGGCGCGATCGCCCACGAGTGGTTCGAGAAATACCGAACGGACGACGGCAACCGGTGGTGGATCACTGGTGGTCGCAAGCGGAGTCAAGGAATGCCGGGCTTCGGTCGTGGGACATCGGCCCCGGGGTTCCCAATGCTAGGGACCACGAACCGTCGAGACAGCGATTTCGAGCCGATCGCGTCGGCTCGAGGTTGGTATGCGAGTTGGGCCGCCAAGACACTTGAGGTCACACCTGCCGAAGGCGCAGTGCTGAGTCGCCTACTGTTCGAGCGGTTGCGCCACCGCGACGTGATCGGCGAACTACCAGGTGGTGCTTTGACTCGGACGTTCCATCTATCGCCGGCATCGATAGTGGCCCGTGCAGTCGACAGCGAAGAAGCGGTTGCTTTGGTGTGTTCGCATTGCGGTGACTCCATCGTCAGCGGGCAGGAAACCATCGACCAGCTCAAGGGCGGCCCGTGCTTGACTGTCAACTGCACCGGCAAGCTGGAGCAGTCGCCAATAGCCGCGAACTTCTATCAACAGATGTACGCCGTCAACGACATCCGCCGAGTCGTTGCCCGCGAACACACCTCGCTGCTGCCGGATGAGAAAAGGTTGGAGTACGAGTCTCAGTTCAAGGAGACCAATCCGCCTCCCAACGCGCCGAATGTCCTTGTCGCCACTCCGACGCTCGAGATGGGCATCGATATCGGCGATCTGTCCGCCGTGATGCTGTCCTCACTTCCGCGGACGGTAGCGTCGTACCTCCAACGGGTGGGCCGCGCCGGCCGACTCACCGGAAATGCGTTGGCGCTGGCCTACGTCACCGCGCGCGGAGATCAGTTGCCCCGCTTTGCCGATCCCAATGCCACCATCAACGGAGCGGTGCGTCCGCCCGCCACTTACCTCGACGCGGAGGAGATTCTTCGGCGCCAGTTCCTGGCATCGGTCGCCGACCGTCTTGCTCGTCAAAAGAACGCACCTCATCCGAGGACGACACCAGACGCTTTGGCCGCCACCGGACCCAGCACCTACCTGGGCACGCTGATCGCCGATGCTGAGGACCATTCAGCACTGTACGTCGACGAGTTCGTGTTCGGCTTCTCCACGCTTGCCTCCGATGTTACCGAGCGATTGCGCGCTTTTGCTACGCCCCAAAGCGGTTCCGAAAGCAGTGAATTGGCGTCTCGTTGCCATGCAGCGTCAGTGGAGTGGACGCACCGGGTTGAGACGTTGCAGCATCGTCTGAAGGCTGTCGAAGCTGCTATCCCAGAGTTGCTGACGGCCTTCAACAGTACGGTTGCGACCGAGGAAGACAAGGTGGCGTACCGGACCGCGCTCGCGGCGCAACGACTGGTGCGTAACCAACTCTCAGAACTCCGGTCCGAGTACTGGATCAGCGCACTCGAATCGTTCGGACTCTTCCCCAACTACACGCTGCTGGACGACTCTGTGACCCTGTCGGTATCGGTCAACTGGATTCACCCTGAGACCCAGGAGTTCGAACACACCGAGTTCGAGTTGAGCCGAGGTTCTGCTCAGGCATTGCGAGACTTCGCACCCGGATCAACCTTCTACGCAAGCGGATTCGCCATCGCTATCGATGCAGTGGACCTCGGTGCGGATGGAGACGCGGTTCGCGAGTGGGCATGCTGTCCCGAATGCGGTTTCGTCGCCGATCTCGGAGGAGGCGGGGTCGCGCCGTCGCAGTGCCCCCGGTGTGGAACTGTTGCGATCGGCGACATAGGCCAGCGGTTACCCGTTGTCGAGCTGTCGAGCGTCTCGGCTGTCATTCGTCGCGAAGAGGCATCCATCGACGACGGGCGAGAAGAGCGGCTACGTACCCCGTACACCATCACCACCGCAGCCGATATCGACCCGAAGTCGTTCACCCGGCGCTGGTTCGTGGACGGTCTCGGCTTTGGCGCAACTCACCGTCGTTCGATGACGATCCGATGGATCAATACCGGTGGGAGCCGGGGTGGTGGTTCGTCGCGGTTGCTGGCCGGCGGTGAAGTCGAATCCGCAATGTTCCGTGTGTGCTCCGAATGCGGGAAGCTCGACACTGATACTCGACGAAACTCGGCCGGCGAGCACCGACCTTGGTGCTCGTACAGGAAAGCGCTCGAAGAGTCGACTGTCTCGGTCGCACTGGCGCGCTCGTTGACCACAGAAGGCCTTGTCCTTCGGCTGCCGCCCTCGGTGACGTGGGGAGATTCTTTTGCTATCCCATCACTGTCTGCTGCGGTGCTACTCGGGTTGCGAGAACGGATCGGTGGAGATCCTGACCATCTGCAGATTGTTTCTGTCAGCGACCCATCTCTCAACGGGGACAACCGACCCGGTCTCTTACTGCATGACATAGTCCCTGGCGGAACGGGATACCTGTCTGATCTCGCTGACCCGCACGCGATCTGGGACGTGCTTCGGCTCGCACATGATGTCGTCGCTTCGTGCGAGTGCCAGTACGCCGGAAAGCTGGCCTGCGAAAAATGCTTGCTGCCCTTCGCATCGTTCCCCGATGTGAAGTTCACGTCGCGAAGTGCTGCCGTACGCCATCTGCGAACTCTGTTGTTGGGCCGCGATTTGCCCAGCGACGACGATTCCCCGATCCCAGACACAATGCCGTGGCCGATCACGACGGATGAGCCTCCATCAATCGACCACGAGTCCAATCTGGAACGTCGGTTCCGAGTCGTCTTCGCAGAAAGGCTGAAAGCCCTCGGCGCGACCATCGTCGAGAAACCAACCGATAGGGGAGTCGCTTGGGACGTCGCGCTCGGGTCGTCCAACAGGTGGAGTGTTCGGCCTCAGGAGAACATCCTGGGCAGTAAACCCGACTTCGTTCTGACATCGGCGACACCCGATGTCCCGCCAACGGCAATATTCACCGACGGTTGGCAATTCCATGCCAGTCCGGCGACGAACCGACTGGCGGACGACGCGGAGAAGAGACGAAATCTTCGCGACGGCGGGTATCAGGTAGTTGCAGTCACCCACCAGGACTTGGAGGGGAACCCGTCGACGTCCGCGGTTTTGAACGCGGATCACATTCCGAACCTCTTGAAGATGGCGGGCGATC
Organism: Rhodococcus sp. IEGM 1341; assembly: GCF_030056895.1. Taxonomy (NCBI): domain Bacteria; kingdom Bacillati; phylum Actinomycetota; class Actinomycetes; order Mycobacteriales; family Nocardiaceae; genus Rhodococcus; species Rhodococcus sp. IEGM 1341. Next base: position 142,519 of record NZ_JASHKV010000006.1, read on the forward strand.
AACTCGCGAAAGGCTCCATAGACCTGGTCTTTACGACGAGCATCGACCTTCTCCTAGCGTGGATGCAGAGCCCGCAAGCCCACCCCCGTCGGAACCTTGCTCATTGGCTACCGGTCCTGGCAATCATGGGAATGAGTACTTCTGCGACACGCACCGGCGGTGCAGCACCGGCAGAACTGGCATTGAGTCTCATCGACGGGAACGTCGTCGAGAAAACTGCGGGCGACACGCTCGTATGGCGGGACCAGGGCTTCGCAGTGTCGGTGCGAGTCCCAGAGGGTAAGTCACTCGGCGAGGCCGAAATTGCCATCGTCATCGACGACAATGACTCGGCACTGTCAGTGGAGACGCGCGATCAGTGGAGAGAGTGGCTTCGTTGGTCCAACCTGCTCGAACTGCGTCCACTCACCGCCGTGGTCACCACACGGCGACACCTGAGCTCGGCGTCGATGAACATCGCACCTGCCGATACGCCCGTTCAACCTGTTGCGGCCGATAGTGATTCATTGACTGGACCATGGCGCGAGGTCTACGACGGGGTGATCGGCCCCGTCCAAGCGTTGGTGACTGCCCTCGCAAAGTTGGGTGTGCCGGTGCCTGAGGTAGGGGAAGAAGTGTCCGGACTGCCGGTGGAGATTTCGTGGCCAACGTTGCGCATAGCAGTCGATCCCACGCTCGACGGAACAGATCAGCAGGAATTGTCGGAGGCAGGGTGGACACTGTGTGCGGCTGATGCCGAGTCAGTAGCAGAAGCGATTCAAGCTGCGGCGTTGCGCTAGTGCTCATAGTTGACCGTTGGTTCAGAAGGAAGGCGATTCAGTGCCCCAGATTGTGATCGGTCGTGGGCTGGACAAGATCGATGGAAGTCTTCACAAAGCGACCTACGCATTCCTTGCGAAGTTGTCAGCGAACGACGACAACAAGAGTCTGCACATCGAGCCGATCAACAACTCGGCTGATCCCCGCGCGCGAACTGGCCGCGTGGACCTGTCCAACCGAGCAGTGTTGTTCAAACTTCAGGGGAGTGGACAGGAGGCGTCCTACGTCTTCATCGGAACGTTTCAGCACGACGAGGCAATCAAGATTGCTCAAACTCGCCGAATGACGATCAACCCGCGCAACGGTGTGGCTGAACTGTTGCCGGTAGAAGATCTTCCGCCCGTTTTCGTCGCTCCCACGGTGACGGCTGCACGGGCGGAAGCGCTGGAGCTTCCTGACTCCCATGCAGAGAAAACGTTGCGGGAAAGGGAATTCACGGTAGAGCATCTGGCCGATCTGGGGATGGATCACGATTTTGCCGCGGGTGCATTGGACATCAACGACCCGGACGCGCTACTGGAGTATGCCGAGTCGGCACCCGCGACCTGGCAAGGCACCGCCCTCGTGGATATCTTTACTGGTACGTCTCTGACCGACATCAAAGACAAGTACACCCTCGACACCGATACTTCGGACGAGGGCACCGATGACGACAAGCTGCTCAAGGCACTGCGGCATCCCGCCGCACAGATGGAGTTTGCCTTCATCGAGGACAACGACGAGCTTCGCGAAGCGATCGAGCGGTCGGATTTCGCGGCGTGGCGTATCTTCCTACACCCGGAACAGCGAACCTACGCGGGGCGTGACACCAACGGGCCATTCCGCCTGACGGGTGGAGCGGGAACTGGCAAGACTGTCGTCCTCCTGCATCGCGCACGCGAGCTTTACCGAAAGAATCCGGCAGCGCGGATTGTGCTCACCACCTACGGTTCAACCCTTGCCGAAAGCCTGCGAATACAATTTCGTCAACTGGATGCGTCGGTTCCTCTGACAACCGATCTGGGTCAGTCCGGCGTGTTCATCGCGGGAGTCGACTCCATCGCGACCCGCGTCCTCCACAAGTACGAGGCCGCGCTCGGTGGCGAAGCCTCCGGAAACGGAGCAGTCGCACAGGTTCTCGGCCCCCGCACTGCGGAGGTCTTCAAGAGCCAGGCCCAGGATGCGTGGAAGCAGGCGATCGCGACATACGGCGTCGACCTGCCAAGCGACCTCAAAGTGGACTGGTTCTTCGAGGCCGAGTACAGCCTCATCGTGCTGCCGAACCTTGTCACGACTCGCGAAGACTATCTACGTGTGAAGCGAGCAGGACGAGGTGTGTCTCTGAACCGAGCGAAGCGAAATGCGGTGTGGGACGTCATCGCTGGTTACCGAGCATCATCCGCCGCGTCGGGTTCGACCGATTACGAGGAGCGCGCCGCGATTGCCTCGACGGTATTGGGCGACACGAATGATCTGGCGGACCACGTACTCGTCGACGAAGCGCAAGATCTAACCCCAAGTAGGTTTCTGCTACTGAGAGCCCTTGTACCCGAGGGCAAGAACGACCTCTTCTTTGCCGAGGACACTCACCAGCGGATATACGGGCAACGGGTAGTTCTCGGGCGTTACGGAATCAATATCGTGGGCCGCTCGCGGCGGCTGACGCTGAACTACCGCACCACTGAGCAGAATCTGCATTTTGCGCTTGGCATTCTTGCGGGCACTGAGTTCACTGACCTCGGGGACCAGATCGAGTCGTCGGAGGGGTACCGGTCGGCCCGAACCGGGCCGAAGCCGAACCGCCTAGAGGTATCCAACCTCACCGAGCAGTACCAGGTTGTTGCCGAGCTCGTCGAGGACTGGATCGAGGCCGGTACAGATCCGGAGTCGATCGGACTGCTCGTATCGACAAAGAAGGAAGGTCAGTCGCTTCCGCGTGCACTCGGTGAACGAAACGTGCGGGCTACCTTCGTCGATCGGGGTTCCGCCTCTGCGAAGGGAACTCCCCAAGTCATGACAATGCACCGGGCCAAGGGCATGGAGTTCGCGAAGGTTGTCCTGGTAGGAGTTGGAGAGAACTCGGTTCCTCGGTCATACATCATCGACTCCTTGCCTGAGGGGGAGCGAGAGGATGCCTTGCAGCGTGAGAGGTCATTGCTGTACGTAGCAGCTACTCGCGCAAGAGACGAGTTGGTAGTGGTGTGGACTGGTAAGGCGAGTTCGCTCTTGCCAAGTGCCGTTGAATGAGGAGTGGAGGGTTCGCCGCCCAATTTCATTAGGTTGTGATAGGAATGAGCGAAGAGGATGCGGAGTCGGGGCCGTGTTCAAGGTGAGCACCGGTTGGGAGATACCCTGAATTGCCAGCGACGCGTCAACGACTCGCACCTCCTTTCGGTCGCCTACTCGACAACATTGCGGGCTCGGTGAAATGACCACGCCTTCGATGAACACCGTTTTAGAAGCCGTAGAGATGCGGGTTCTGCCGCCCGATCCGGACGTAATGGCAGCAATCGGGCTTTCGCATACCCTGAATACTGCAGTTGCAGACCTAATTGACAACAGTCTAGACGCAACCGCGAACAAGATTGTTGTCCGATTCATGTTGCGTCAGGGCAGACCCTCGTCACTGTTGATCATGGACAACGGCTTCGGAATGAGCGAGCAGGCAATTGACGCGGCTATGACGGTCGGCAGGCGTCATCACTACGACGGGTCATCGCTTGGACACTACGGAATGGGGCTAAAGGCCGCGTCATTCAGCCAGGCCGAATCGTTGACAGTCATCGCAAGGGACCAATTCGACAAGACGCATCATACAGCGGGGCGGCGTTGGTCTCGCCAAGGTGTTCAAAACTTTGAATGCGAAGTCCTTGAGAGCTCTCAGTGCGCCGAACAACTTGACCTCGCCCTCGAATCTGTTGACTCGAAATTTGGGACTATGGTTCGCTGGGACAACGTGCGGACTTTCCCGAGCGGCACAAACGAGAACGTCGTAAACGAGTACCTATCTAGGACTATCGACAGCCTGAGATTTCACCTAGGATTTGTTTTACATCGGTTGATCGAAAAGCGGAATATACGAATATTGATCGATGTGTACGACGCAGATACCGGCACCGCTGGAGCGCCGAGGATCGTTGATGCAGTGAACCCTTTCGCTTATCGGCGCAGCGGGGATGGCCGGTACCCAATGAGATTCTCAGTTGAAGTCGGCCCCTCTGCTATCACCGCTACGGCGCACCTATGGCCCGCTCGAAGTCAGGCGCTGGAGTTCCGTCTAAATGAAGACCCCGTTCAGAGGCAGGGCTTCTACTTCTACAGAAACGATCGGTTGCTGGAAGCCGGCGGATGGAAGAATATTTTTACGAATGGTCGCCGCACACAGCTTGCTAGGGTGGAACTTGATATCGACAGTCTACCCGAAGTCTTCGACATGAATATGGAGAAAAGCAGCGTCCAGCCGCGACCGGAATTTGGGCATGCAGTCGAAAGAGCGGTCTCAGAGAGCGGGGTCTCATTCTCGAACTACTTGAATGAGTCCGAGGCGGTATTCCGCACCGGCAACGTTAGGTCACGCAAGAGGGAAGCGGTCGTCCGTCCAGGATCCGGCTTCTCGCCGGCGGTAAAACGGGCCGTAGACGAAGAGTATGAGGAGTCTGCACCGCGCCCACCAGTCCAGGTCCGTTGGAAGGCCATTAGTTCAGGCGAATTCTTCGAGGTGGATCGCGCAGAGCAAACGCTCTGGTTGAATGAGAGGTATAGGAAAACTTTGTCAATGGGGCGTCGCTCCGGAATGAACGATGCGCCTCTTCTGAAGGCCTCCCTCTACCTGCTTATGGAGGAGGTTTTCAGGGGATCGGCTTTTGGTGCAAAAGCGAAAGATAATGTTGAAATATGGCAGGCCATCTTGACCGATGCTGCGGAAGACGAGTTGGCGCGAAGTTTGAGTTAGCGGTAATGAAATGCTGGATCGGAAAGGTGCTCATGAACGATGATCAAACTACGCAACTTGTAAAGGTCGCGGTAGCGCAAATCGATGCACAGTCCGGATTGCCACCCTACGATCTGATCGACGAAATAACCCGCGTTTGTGCGCGTTCGCTTGGCCTCAATCTAGAAGTCGAAGACATAGTCGATCTTTTGCTCGATGACTCAGCTAGTAGCTTAGTTCGCCCTCGACTCGTTGCACGCCTCAAGCAGTGGGATTCTTCGACGGACTCTTGGTCTAGCTCCACCGAACCCCTTTCGAGGGAACGTCGTCATTTCGTATACGGTCAGCTGGGATTGGGCGGGCTTGACTTCGCCAACCTCGACGCCAAATTTCCGCTAGCAAAGAAGAGCGGCGTAATTGTTATAAGCGGCGGGAAGCCCTGGGACGCGTGGTACACATCAGATCGCAAAGCGGAGCACGAATTCTATCGTCAGGCTTACTATCGATCTTTGATCGATAAGGGATGGGATCCTTCCGTTGTCAATGACATCGATGAATCGACCGATAAGATAGTAGGCCTGCTGGCGGATCCGAGACGGACGGAATCTTTCCAGGCTAAAGGCCTAGTCGTTGGGTACGTACAAAGTGGGAAAACGGCGAATTTTACAAGTGTCATTGCTAAGGCTGTTGACGCAGGTTATAAGCTGATTATTGTCTTGACGGGTACAATTGAACTCCTCCGAAGTCAAACTCAGCGACGGTTGGACATGGAGCTTGTGGGAAAAGAAAACATAATTGCTGCCACAGACGACGTGACCCGGGCAACGTTGGAATCGGCAGAGTACTATGCACAGAGTGACGAAGACTGGCCGGATTTCCTATCTCACAGCGTCAATCCTTATACAGATCCTTCAATTCCAGCAATTCGACGTTTGACTTCGTATCTGAAAGACTACGAAGAGCTCGGAAATTCGAAACTATCGCTACTCGATCCACGCCTCAATGGTGAGCTCGTAGATATTAAAGCTACGAGTTACTCTGAGGTCAACGTGCAGGGCGTCAACGTACGATTGGCAGTGGTGAAAAAGAATAAAACCGTGCTGGAGCGACTACTGTCCGATCTTTCCAAGGTCGGCCGTCTCGAGGAACTTTCTGCGGTTATTCTGGATGATGAGGCCGATCAGGCATCAGTCAATACTCTGAACCCGCGAACAAATTCCGTCAACGATAAGACGGCGATTAACAAAGCAATTGTAAATCTATTAGGTGCTATGCCGCGAGCTCAGTACTTAGCCTACACAGCCACGCCTTACGCAAACGTTTTGATCGATGCTGAGAGTCCGGAGCAGCTGTTTCCGCGCGACTTCATCATAAGTCTGGATCGCCCTGCAGACTACATGGGTGGGGCAGATTTTCACGATCTAGAACATGCCGACGAAGATGTTAAAGACATCGGAAACTCGAACGAGCTTGCTCGAGTACGCAAGGTCGATATCGCTAACCTGGCGCAGTCTAAGTCCAGCCGTCAGGCGGCGCTCGACTCCTTCGTGCTTACCGGAGCCATAAAGCTTTTTCGTGAGGCTCACGGATCGAAGCAGTTCAAACACCATACGATGCTCGTGCATGAAAGTGTGAAAAAGACTGAGCACGACAAAACTAGGCTGGATTTGAAGAAGCTTTGGAATTCGAGCGGCTACAGCGAGCCTCGTGGCCTAAGTCGCTTGAAAAATCTGTGGGAGGACGACTTCTATCCGGTTTCACAATCGCGTCCTCTGGAAAAAGGCAGGATGCCGGCTAGTTTCGACGAGCTCAAAGAGTTTATCGGCAGGTCTGTCGATAAGATCGCGAGTGGTCATCCGATTATTGTGGTGAATGGTGACAATAACAGCGACTACGCTCAAGCGGAGCTCGACTTTCAAGGCGGAAGTGTCTGGAAAATTCTTGTAGGTGGCACCAAACTGAGCCGAGGGTTTACCGTCGAAGGCTTGACAATCTCGTACTATATGCGTCGTTCGATTAGCGCAGACACCATGATGCAAGCGGGACGTTGGTTCGGGTTCCGGCCGGGGTACCGCGACTTGGTGCGGCTGTATATCGCAAGCAATGTCGTGGATGGCAAAGGTCGGTCTTTCGATCTCTATGAGGCGTTCGAGGCAATCACCAGTGATGAGGAGACGTTTCGTAAAGAATTAAGCGACTTCTCCGAGATCGACGAAGACGGCATACCGACACTGCGGCCGATAGATGTGAGGCCGCTTGTTTTTCAGCAACTCCCTTGGCTCCGTCCGGCTGCAGCAAACAAGATGTACCACGCGCGTCTGACTACGCGCGGCAAGGGTGGAGTGATGACGGACTTCATGCGGCACCCTGAGCGCGGCGACGGTACAGTCAATAGAACACATTTCGATGCTTTTTTGCCGATCTTAAAGAGGTTCAGCGGTGAACCTTCAACGTTCCACTACTTCGAGCTGGAGGATGTCGTGGAAGGCGAGACTGGAGACAAAACGTTTAGAGCATATGTCGCTTCGGTCCCCGCAGCTGAGATACTGGACGCGCTCAAAAAGTTCACCTGGGCGGATGGATGGGAATTCGGCGCTGACCTGGACTTTCTAGAGAAGCAAATACTGGGTGCGTCTCCGACCATTACTGATTTTGCCGTTCTACTTCCCGTCCTCAACAATCCTCGTACCTTTCGAGTCGAAGGGGTTTCGATCGATGTTCCAGTCATCCGACGTAAGCGTCGTAACGTCGACCCGACGTCGTTGTCGGCTCGTCCTGGTTTCTCAGGAAATTCCTTCAGACAGCGACAACCGGTCGAGCACATTGCTGGAGGACGGTTCAATACGGGTGGCGACGAGGCAGATAAGCTCCGTACGGGCACGACGGGCGCGCTGCTGCTCACTTACGCAGCGGATCTCGCTGTCGGCTCGGACCCAAGTTTGATAACAGATCCGGTGGATACGGGCGATATCGCCACGCTGTTTGGCTACGCGCCACCTAAGGCATCAGCACCTAGGGGGCGCATAGGTTTCAGCTCGGTGTAAGGCTAATTGGCGGTGGTCCCGAGTTGTCAAATACTCAGTCAGCAGTCGATACAGCGATTGGAATTCACGTGGAGGGCATATCGTCGATACTCACCTGGATCGAACTAGCCATCAGTGAGTCTGTCGATGGCCGCGCTGTTCTTTCTGATTTGGATGCCGTCTGGTTTGACGAACAGGTCGTGGCGTCGAAGTGCGATGAAGTCGAAATGGCGAAGTGGGCCTCGTCTACCGTTATCGATGACAACGTACAAGCGCCCGTGTTCAGCGAACGTGTGTTCTCCTGGTTGCATTATGGCGTATCCGGTGCGTTCAACTTCCCCATCGGGCACGCGGGACTCATGCATGTCTACGGCTATTTGCTTTCCTCGGTCGAAACTCCGTACGGCCTCAAACGGCAGCGTTGGTTGACCGACGATTTTGCGAAAGCCTTCGGGTTGAAGCCGTCGTTCTTCTTTCCGACTGCTTCGACGGTGCCCTTGATGCAACGCGTCGCGTCAGCCGTGTTGCCGTTACTGACTGATCCAGCTGCAGACAGCCGGACGGTGTTGGCCGTCGACGAGGTCGTCGATTGGCGTCGGCGGATGCGAACCGTCTACATCTGTGACCGCATGACCGATTCCACTGCGCTGGTCTACGGTTCGGTGTCCGGGGATGATGTTCAGATCGTGACCGCATTCCCGATCGGGCCTATGACTTCGCAATCTGTGCAGGATCGTCTTGCGGAACCGGCGAGGTATCGCTACAACTATGCTCCGCCCGACGCGGAACCGGGTAGCCACTTCGACGGAACGGTCCAACTGGTGACGTCCGCGTTTTGAGAATTGCGGTGTGACCAGCTGTTCGCTCGAAGAGTCGTCAGTACGACGAAGGACCGAAACGGTGCAAACAGGCCGAGCATGGACGACTCTGGAATTAACTTTTCGTGTAGGTCGAAGACTACTGCTCGGCGATGTCTGAAAGGTCGATGTTGTATCCCTGCAGCCAAGCGAAATCGACCTGTAGAGCGGTGATCTTGTTTCGGCCCAGCCATATTGGGGAGCTCGGCGGCTGGCTGGCGTACAGTCCCCGTGCTGATGTGACCACTCGATCGAATTGGACCGGCCAGTCGATGCTCGCAGCCAACTCGGCGATGGGTTCGCGGCCGCGGTCCAGGGCTCGCAAGACGTGTGATCGTGCGGGCAGCAGCTGAGACTTGCTGATATTGCACGATGGGCATGCCAACACCAAGTTCGCGAGACCGTCGATGCCCACCCTCGACCACGGAAGCACATGATCGACATGCGCCTCCGCTCCTACACGCGTCGAACAGTAGAAGCAGGATGGGCCGAACGCCTCGATCAACGCGGCTCGCGGACGTGCGAGCAAGACTCGATCGCTCCCGAACAGATGTCCTTCCAGATCCGGCACGTCCTCGGCGAGAAAGCTGTTCTTCCGCCGGACATCGTCGACCCATGCGAGCATCAATGCTGGCTTGAGCAACGAGGACAGTCGCGCCAGAGCGAAACAAACTCCGGGGTACAGCGTGATCCGGTTGCCGTGGGCCAGGACGGCGGTCAGACCAATCTTGGCGGTCATCCAACTGTCATCGTACAAAAAAGACGCACCTGCATACCCGCCCGGCACCCGCTGCAGGCGATGAAGTGGCTGTTGGGCGAGAACGAGCTTCACCTTCTTGATCATGTCGCGGAATAAGCCAGGATTTCTCCGTGCCGCGATGTCGAAAGGCGTTTCTCGCCCGGCCGTTGCCGTGGCACGAGCAAACTCGCGGACAGCGTCGGGAACCGTTGCTCTCTCCTGTGTCGATTGGCGGAGATAGTGACCGTCGAAGTCACGTACCTGCCGCCAGTAGAGACCTACAACGCGCTCGGCCAAGTCGTCGAGATCGACGTCGACGGCGGAATCGTGGTCTTCGGGAACGTTCTCGACGGAGAATTCGAGTAACGCGACCAACACAGCCAGTTTGTAGGTGGCTACGCGTGCGCCGGTGTCGAGAACGCTGACCAGGTGTTGGCCCAGCGTCAGCGGATCAGCGGGCGAGGGAGTCGACATACCTGCACACTACTGAGCATGGGAAAACTTGTTCGTGATTTGATTCCTTCGATCATCGAGGCCTCGGGTCGTGTCCCACTATTCCGAACCTTAGACCCTGTGGATTATGGAAAGGCGCTGATCGACAAACTGTTTGAAGAAGCACGCGAGTTTCGTGACGCACCTCCGGAGTGCAGGCCCGAGGAGCTGGCCGACGTCCTAGAGGTAGTCCGTGCACTCGCCGAGCATCTCGGCTTGACCGACGCGGCCCTGGACGCATTAGCTGCGGACAAGCGGTCACGCCGCGGTGGCTTCCAGCAGCGGATCTGGCTTGAGTAGCCACTCATGCCAGTGCCGCCTGTTCGGCGAATTGAGGAGACCTTCGGTGAGCAATGCAGCTAGTCAGTGGCAGCTGTCCTAGTGTGAGTCGGCCGGGGGACTGGTGCGACGAAGAAGTTGTCTGTGTCGACGCCTTTGGCAGCGCGATCAAGGCGACTGTGGTCTCTGACTTCGCCGCTTCGGACTCAACCGCTCGAAGTGCTCTAGTCGATTCCTGAGCCCAAACCAGCACAGCCGGTACGCAGTGTCAGTCTGAGCATCGAACAGTCGACCTGTTGACGTCGCAACCGCTGACGCCCGGCAGCGGAAGGAAGCGCTCAAATACTCTGCGCTGCAGAGTCGTTGGTTCGCAGCGACATCGAAGAACCTGTGGTGACGGATAGTTCAGTCACAGCTGCAGTTTGCAGGAACACTCGGAAATGATCGCGTACGCAGTCGCTGGCATCTCGGACTTCTCGCTGGCAAACGGCTATCGAGCTTCGGTCACACCGCAGTGAGCTCTGTCTTGATTGCGCAAGTCCGTTTTGGCCACTCCGAGGGCGCTACCGACTGACCCGGACTGATCCGGTAAGAAATAGGTTGAAGACCCGCTGATCAAAGGACGAACTATTGCCGTCAAAATACCCGATGGAGCTCGACTCCAATGAGTTGCTCAGTCTCCTGCACAGCCCGGACCCGCCGCCGGGTCATACATCGCTCGCAGCCCGGCTCAGGTGGACCCCGCAAAGATATGTAGAGGCCAAGGAGGAACTCCTGAAGCTGGGTCTGGTCGTCCTAGGTCACCGCGGCAGCCTAAAAAGAGTGAGCCCGCCTCCTGGTTGGGTTACGCGAGACGTGAACGGCAACGATATCGAACCGTGGGAATTCGTTCCCGCCTCGACGAAAGAGTCAGCCCTGTACGGGCCAGTCGTGCAAACCCTGAAAAATCATTGGCAAAAAGAATCGGAAACCGTACCACCGGCGGGTGTGCACGATACCGCAAACTCCGGCTCCAAGAGAACCGGCGGTCGGTGGTCGCGGCCCGACGCCACCTTTGTTCGACGACGGAAATTCAAATATGTTCCTGGTGAATTCCTCGAAGTCTCCACAATCGAGGTCAAACCTTTCAATGCCATTGATGTTTCGGCTGTCTACGAGGCCGTGGCTCACCGGAGGGCCGCCACGCATGCATACGTCGCCGTCCATGTTCCGGCTCACCTGTCGGCGGCCCTGCGCAGTGACATCAAGGCAGTGCGGTCCGTCGCGGCGGCTCACGGAGTCGGTTTCATTCGATTCGCAGACCCAGCGGACCACTCGACATGGAAATATGTATTGGACGCGGAACGTGTCGAACCAGACCCTCAGAAACTGAGTAGATTCCTCAGTGAGCAGGTGATGGGAGAAAAAGTGGTTGCGCGGCCTGCACCGACGGTGGGCTTCGGTGAATAATTGCGGCTGTTGCGGAAAAGGACCCCCTAGCCTGCATCAGCGGGTCATCCTTTCCGACAACGCCGTCAGCCGAGCATCCACTGCGTCGAGACCGTGCTGAGGCAAACGCAGTCCGTTACGGTTGGCGTCGAAGGCTGAGGCAAAGACCGCGACGACCGGAGCGTATTTGGCTGCAAGCTTCGCTCGCTTGGCCTCGTCTTCGAGATACTTCACGCTGCCAGCGTTGTCTACGAAGTCGGCGAACTTGACCAGGAAGACCTTGGGGTCTTTGATCACCTCTGCGACGTGCGCGGCGTAGGCGGCGTTCTTCTCGGCCTTCGATAGCACCGCATCAGTAGACGGATTAGTCACTGCGGCAACCAGTCTGGAAGTCTCTGGGCTGAAGTGTTCGGTGATGAGGTCCAGCGCAGCCTGTTGATTCGGTCCGTCCGATAGCCTTGACTCATCCAGAATCGACACGATCTCCCGCGGTTGATCCTCGACGGTGTCGTGCAGAGCTGTCGCGGCGAGAACATCGGTGTCGGTGCAACCGAGCCTGATCAGGCGCAGAACGTTCCTGAGTGGATGCACGATGTACGGGTCGATCGGGTATGCGGCGCGCCCAATCCTCTTTTGCGACATGTGGGCGGCGGTAGCCACCTCCATGGCGTTGTGAAGCTGTGCTCGGTCGACACGGTCGGCGTCGATCTCGTGCAGGATGGCGAACACCAGAGCGGCCGAGTCCATGTCTTTCAGCTTGGTTGCACGGTAGATCGATCCAAGATCTTTCATTCTTCTATCTCCTGTCGGTTGGGGTGAAAGTAGCTTCTCCTTGGTGCGTCACGAGGACCGCGGTAGCTCGTCGGCGAATCGGTAGGAACAACCGATGTTGCCTGTCGTGTTCGCGCCGGCATTGACTCGGATCCACGCGATGCACGACCGCGCAACTAGACGAATGTCCTTGGTGAACAGATATCCGTCAGTGCAGTCCTCGAAATGGCCGTCGTTCTGCCACTCGTCAAGAGGGAGGCCTGAGGCCGAATAATCGGCAAGAAGTAGGTGGCCAAGCTCGGTCCGGGAGCGTCTGAGCATCAACACGCCGCCGCTCAGGACGACCACCTGCGAGCACACTACCGGGGCGTCATCGGTGGAGTCGGCAACATAGTCGCTGGGACCCACCTCGACGATGAATCCGACCGGCTTGTCGAACAGCGACTCGATCATCCATGCGGCCAACGAGTCCCATTGATCGACCTCCAACCGTCGACCATCGACGATGAACGCACGGACTAGTGAACCGGGTTCGACCGGAGCTTCCCACGCATCCTTCGCCCAGCCGTCGTCGGTGCTGTTCGCGCGTCCACTTTGATCGGCCCAGATGGCACCGAAGGTGAAGTCACTTCGCGTAACGGTCTCGTCGGCATCCATACTTTCGACACTCCACCCCTCCAGCCGGACTCGGAGGTCGGTCACCACGACATATCGATAGCCCTCGTCGTCGAGGTTGTAATGCCAGTCCGGAATCTGCGGCATCGCTGCGAGACTGTTGGCCGTCGCGCGATGTGAAACCTCGGCACGATAGACATCGGATCGCACGGATCGAATACGGGTAATCGATCGATTCATGCCGATCGAAATTGCGGGTTTGGCCGTCGACATCGCGGCGCTGGCGGCATGGAAGTGCTGCTCCACGATCATCTGTGGTCGGCCGGTGGAGGAACGACTCGTTCGTGCATCCCGCGGCGTGTACATGACGCTCACCAGGTCTGAGTCTCGCAGGCGTGAAGGTACTTCGCCTTCGGGTTCGACCTCGACGATCACCGTCGAATGGCGTCGTGGATCGCTCCGATGGCACCAGTCGGGTAGCGCGCCGAGACCGTGGGGCTCGTGATCGAAGAACGGTTCGTCGCTCCACACGTCGGCGCGGCAGATTTCGATTCCGACGGTAGGCCACGTCAGGCGGACGTTTTCTTCTGTTCGGAGGGCGAGACGTCCTGCGTCCCACCATCCACAGTGGGCGGTGTGGAAGACAACCCGGGCATTCCCGAACACGGACTCCTCCACGTGTGCTGACTCCATGTCGACGCTCCGACGCAGTTCCGTACGCCGTTGGGGCGTGAGGTCCGAAAGCGGATGGTCGACCTCGATAACGACCATGAATCCGGGATCTCCAGCGGGTATGTCGTTGGGCCCGAGGCGTGTTTGTTCCATAGTTCTCCTCTGTGTCGAGCGAAGGTGTTGCCGAGAAGGTCGGCGAAAGTGGAGTCCGGAGTACCGGACTGCCTGCAACTTCATGTGTACACGAGGGCACCGACAGGTTTGTCGAAGATCCGTGCTTATGCGCCCCCAGTCCCTGTTGTAGCTACGGGGAGTGACACATCGGTCTTTCGACAAAGACAGCTCAAGATGCGCGCGACACTGCAGCCCGTCGCGCACCCCAGCCGAGTGACTACTCGTTGTTCTGCGTGTGCCCCAATTCGGAGATCACCATGCTGAGCGCCGTCCATCGGTTCTTCGACTCTGTCGACATCCCGTCGATTGCACCGGCGACTCCCCTCAGTGTGCGGGCGAGGCGCTGTTCGTCCTCGGCGAGGAGCTCGGCGTACCTGGGGTCCAAGAGATAGCGAGATTGTTCGCTCGCGTGCATGGCGACTCGGTCGAGCAGAATTTCGAGATCGCGCGCGGCGATTCTGTCGGTCGGAGCCGTCGACGCGGGGACGAAGTCGAAGTCGCCCTTCCACAACGCGCTTCGGATCGCGTCGGGCCGCAGAGTGATGACTGTTCCGAGAACTCTTTCCTGGTCGTACCTGGCATTCATGGCCAGCACCTCGTGCGCCAGCCGGAGCACGTTGTCATCGGTCATCGACGCACCGATGACCACGAGATGACCGGTGGACATCAGTGACTGGACGATCGAACCCAGAGGGCGGCGCTCCGCGTCGTACTGCACGAAATCGCGCCGACTGAGAACGATGCTGTCCGGATCTTCGACGTCGCCGTGCATCTTCAAGAGCCACGGCTGATCTGCCACCACGTCACCTCGAGGTAGAACAGAGATCGATGCAGATCGGTGAGCTGCATTGAATGCGTCCTCGTACAACGAGTCGTAATTGGTGGTGACGATTTTAGCGACGTTGAGCGATGCCAACAGGCAATGTGAGAGCGTCGGCTTCTTGACTCCGACCGATCTGATCAGCTGCGAGACGCTGTGCCCCAACGCTTTCGATGGGCTCGAGTTCGCGAGCAGCTGTGCCTGATCTAGTACTCCGAGTTCTGAGAACACCTCGGGATCGAGATCGGGAAGGAGCGTGTTCTTGAGCTGACGCAGCAGGTTGTCCCAGGTCGGCAGACCGGCGGAAATGCTGACACCCGCGCCGAGAAGGAGTGCGACGTCACCGCCTGCAATGAGCTCGGCCAGCCGTCGGGCTTGATCATGCCCTTCGTTCGATGCGGCCTTGCGTATGGACTGGAAGGCAGCGTAGTCGGCTGCATTCTCGACCACGAACACGACGTCGAAGTCCGAATGAGCGACGAAGTCCATTGCCGTCGAATGAAGAGCTCGTATCACCTGTCCTCGGACACCCTCGTACCCGCCTTGACCTACGCCCAAAGTGGGAAGAGCAATGAGAGGACGAACCCGACCATCACCGAGGCTTCGCGATGCGAGTTCGGACGCGATTCGATCGAACGCGGCTCTGAGACCGTCGACCAACCAGTCGACCGATCTGTGACCGTCGTGAGCCACATTCAGCAGCCACGCGGGGCCGTGATTCGAGGCGGTGGGGAAGGATCTGACTCGATCGTCGACTGCGCCGAACGGTGCCGTGCCGTCCTTGACACCGAGGACCGAGAACCACGTGTAGCGCGGGCGAAAGCTGGAGCTGGTGGGCACAATGACCGCATCGCACGCAATGGATTCGAGAAGACCGCGAACTACGAACACATGTCCGGTCAGCGTGCTCGTTGTGGTCTGGTCGGTAACCGGTGTGGTCACGTGGCTCCTCGTGCAGATTGATACGGGCAGAGTGAAGGTACCAATAAGGACGCGAGATACGTGGACACTGAATTCAATTGGTGATTAGCGGTTCTGGATCGGCTCGCTCACGTGACCATTCCCGCCCGGAAGGCAGCCAATGCCGCCTCGACTCGATTGCGGACCCCGAGCTTCACGAAGATCCCGGAAATATGAGTCTTCACCGTCGTCTCGCTGAGGTACAACTCGGAGGAAATATCCGCATTGGTCGAACCAGTAGCTAAGATGCGCAACACATCTCGCTCCCGAGGGCTCAGCACGTCCATCGACACAGATCGCCGGGCCACCGGCAACACCGACGTTGCCACAATTTTCCGGAGCGAGTCCTCACTGAACAGAGTGTTTCCGGATGCCACTGCTCGAACCGACTGATGGAACGTCTCGGGTGCCTCGCTTTTGCTCAGAAAGCTGTGGGCTCCCGCCTCGATCGCCCGTACCACCAGATCGTCCACATCCATCGCCGTCATCGCAATGACCTTGGGTGGATGGGCGAGCGTCATCAACTCGCGAGTGGAGGCCAGCCCGCCGATCCGGCGCATCTGAAGATCCATCAGCACCACATGCGGCCGGAACGCCGCCACCGCAGCAGGCACCTGGTCGCCGTCCTCCACGTCGGCCACCACCGAAATGTCCGAGGTCTTCGCGAAGATATCGGTCACGCCACGCCGAACGAAGGGGTCGTCGTCGACGATCAGAACGGTAATCACGGCTGGCGCTGTCATGGTTCGCTGAGCTTAGAACGCGACTCCGACACTGCCCGTCAGGAGTACCACGGCAACCAGCACGAGACCACGAACTCGTCCGGCTGCGCACCGGCACTGAACGTCCCGCCCACCCCGCGAACCTGTTCGGCCAGTCCGGCCAACCCCGTACCCGACCCATGCGCAAACGCCGGTTGCCCCATCAGCTGATTGCGCACCTCCACACGAACGCCCGCCTGATCGGACCCGTGCACCGCCACCCTTATGGTCGAACCGGCAGCGTGCTTCTGCGCATTGGTGAGCGATTCCTGCACCACCCGATACGCCACATGACTGCTCGCAGCCCCAATCTCACCGGGCGTCACGTCGAGCATCATCGTCGTGTGCAGGCCCGCGTCCCGCGCCGAGTGCACCAGATCGGAGATGCCCTCGACACTTTGCCGGCCACCGCTCGAGGCATCGGCCGATCCGCGCAGCACGCCGATGATGCGCTTGAGCTCATCGAGCGCATCGTGCGCGGTCTGCCGAATCAACGACGCAGTTTGAGCTACCTTCTCGGGTCCATCGGCGCTGTTGACCTGCATTCCGCCTGCGAACAGCGAGATGCGACTGAGGCTGGCAGCGAGGGTGTCGTGCATGTCGCGGGCGATGCGGGCACGTTCCGCATTCAGCAGCATCTCCTCACGAAGAGCGTTGGACTCCACCGTCACCTTGTCTCGCGTGACAACGGCCTCCGTCAGGTCGGATCGTGTCCGGCGCAGCACTGCTCCACCCACGACCAACCCGACGAGCACTGCTGCGACGACCCACGGAATCCAGGCTGGGACGTCCCACTCCACCGGAATGGACCCATCCTCGGCCTTCGTCGAGCCGAGGGTCAGCACGGAGTAGTACCGACTGCGATGCGCGTCGTACGTCAACGACACCCCGCACGCGAGATACACCGCGACGGCAGCCAACATCAGCGGCTTGGTGCGTGCGAACGCACCGACGGCAAACAGCGAAATCAATGCTGCTGTCGCGTCGGTTGCGAAGAACAGCGGTCCGGCCAACGCCAGTCCCAGAACGACCCATGGCCGTTCGTGTCGCCAGATCAAGGCGACGCCCGCCAGAAGATTGAGCGTGACGCCGATGCCCAGGTTCCACCCCGGCGTCCCGGACGAGCCTGCCAACCCCGCGGTCATCATCGAGCAGAACAGGCTGAAGGTCACCGCCGCCGTAGTCCAGGCTTTGCGGCGCAGGGTGCCTGTTCGGTGGGTGCTCACGAACTGCAGCGTACGGCCGAGCACCGACACGGCGGATCGCCCGATCGGCCCGCATTGCCGTCTGTTGCGACCGAAAGGAGGAGGTGCACCGTCCGGTCTGCCGAGGCGCGGACACGGCCGACTGCGGTGTTGT
Source organism: Rhodococcus sp. IEGM 1341 (assembly GCF_030056895.1). Classification (NCBI taxonomy): domain Bacteria; kingdom Bacillati; phylum Actinomycetota; class Actinomycetes; order Mycobacteriales; family Nocardiaceae; genus Rhodococcus; species Rhodococcus sp. IEGM 1341. Next base: position 160,198 of record NZ_JASHKV010000006.1, read on the forward strand.
TGGTGCATCGCCGAACGAAAGGAATTTCGACATGACCAACCACAATCCGAACCCCCCGCAGCAGCCGTACGCCCCGCCCGCTCCCGAGCAGAAGAAGAGTTGGTTTGCCCGACACAAGATCCTGACCGTCATCCTGGCGATCGTCGTGCTGGGTGTCCTCATTCGGCTCATCGGTGGTGGTTCATCCGAGACCCCGACCGCTCCCGCGCCGGCCGGGTCCTCGGCGTCGGAGGAAGCGGCTCCTGCGGCACCGGCCGAGCCGAGTAGTCCGGGGATCGGTGTCCCGGTGCGCGACGGCAAGTTCGAGTTCGTCGTCACCGAGGTCGCACCACCCGTCGCGACGGTCGGCTCGGAGTACTTGACGCAGACCGCTCAGGGCGAGTTCGTTCAGGTGACGATGACCGTGCGCAACATCGGCGACCGAGCACAGAGCTTGGACGCGTCCTCGCAGAAGTTGCTCGACGCCGACGGCAAGCAGTACTCGGTTGACAGCCTCGCAACTGCCTACCTCGACGAGGGCATCGGCTACGAGCAAATCAACCCGGGCAACGCGCTGGACACGACCGTCGTGTTCGACGTCCCCGTCGGGACCGTGCCTGCGGAAATCGAGCTGTATGATTCGGCGTTCTCGGGCGGTACGACGGTTGCGCTGCGGTAGCCGTCGCTATTCGCTCTTCCGTTATCCCGCAATTCAATTCATTCGACGCAGCTCAGGCTGCGTCCCACGGAAGGAAACAATGACCAACCCGAAACTATCTCTCGTTGCTGCTTTGCTCGACAGGTCCGGTTCGATGCATTCCATCGCCGACGACACCCGCGGCGGATTCGATTCGTTCATTGCCAGGGAGCGTGAGGCCGACGGTCGGACCGTGGTCACGCTCGCACAGTTCGACGACCGGTACGAGCTGGTCTACGACAACACACCCATCGAGGACGTCGACCCGCTTGTGCTCGAGCCGCGGGGAAGCACCGCGTTGTACGACGCGATCGGCCGACTCGTCAGCGAGGTAGGTGCCGGGCTGGCTACGATGCCGGAGGGCGAGCGTCCAGGCTCGGTGACCGTTCTCGTGATGACCGACGGTCACGAGAACGCGAGCCGGGAGTGGACGAATTCCGCTGTGCGGGAGCTGATTCAGCAGCAGGAGTCCGAGTGCAGCTGGGACTTCGTGTTCTTGGGATCGAACATCGACGCCGTCGAGGTGGGTGCCGATCTGGGCTTTCAGCGCGGCAAGTCGATGACGTACGTTTCGACATCGGTCGGCGTGACGGCGGCCTTTGATTCGGTGGCGGACTATCAGCATCGAAAGCGATCGGCCGGTGTCGATGCGCGCTCGGCATCGGTTTTCACCCCGGAGGATCGAAGACGGGCGCGAGGGGAGTAGGGCTGAGTCAGTCGCGGGCGACACGCGGGTTCGCTGCTGGGACTAGAGTGCCGACCGCATCAGTATTGGACCTCGCATCGCCGCCGATCAGCTCAGATAGTCGTTCTGAGCCGATCGACCGCGGCTAGGGCGCTATGGCTGTGTCGGAAAGTGACCGTGTGTGCCGAACTGGTGGCCCTGCAGGAAGGCCTCATTCTGAGCGTTCGCGCTGTTGATCAGACGCTGTTGTTCCTGCCGGGCAGCCAACTTCTTCGCCTCGTTGGACTTGTAGATCTTCATGCCGATCCAGATCGCCGCGACGACGAACAGCACCCATGGATTGGATCCCACGAATCCGATGGCGAGCAGCACCAGAAACGCTGTCAGTATCGGATGGCGACGCGGCCAAGAACGTTGTGGCACAACGTATCCGACATGGGTTGTCTGGTGGATGTTGATCGTGCCGTAGTTCGGACTGTTGTGGAATTGGTTGCTCATCGTTTGTCTCTCTCGAATGCCACGGGTCTGGTGCCGGGCACTGAGCCAGACAGTTACGACCATATGGTCGGTTTCAACGGCGGAGGTGTTACAACGCGAATGCGTCGGATCTTAGTTGCCCACGGACTTGCACAGATCGGGATCGGTGATGTACCCCGCCTCGCAGCCCGATCGGGTCTGAATATCGCCCGACGTCGGCGGTTCTCCACACGCAATGCCGCACCGATCTGCTCCGATCACGAAGGAGCCGTCAGGCCAATAACATTCATTCGAGTTGCAAGAATATCCGCGGCCGGACGTCGTGCCTGTAGGTACCGGAGTCACCGCATCCGGATCGGGATAGGTCGTTCCGTTGTACGGGTTCCGACACACGTAGCCGTCGCACTCGAATGTGTTGGCTTCTCGTTCGGACCGCAGGTATCCATCGCCGTCCAGCTCATCGAAACACCACTGCGAAAAACGCGTGGTGCCGTCGCTCCATCGGGCAGGCCCCGGGGTCCCGAACAGACACTCGACAACGAAGGGCTCGGCCGGGGTAGGTGCAGCTTCGATTTCGGCCACCGGACTCTCTACAGGAGTGAGGGCGGGCATAGGTTCCGAGCTACCGGTCACCGCCGGGGTAGGGACGGTGGCGGACGTCGACGGAGTGGTCGCTCCCGGGTTGGGGGCACTCGATGACACGTCTGAGCTGCAGCCGCTCAGGATCAGCAGGCCTGACACAACGGCGACCAACAACGAAACACGCAACGCTACATTCCGATCTGTATAGAGAAGGAGCTCCCTCGCGAGCCCGTTGAGTATCGGGGTTTGGCGTACGGCGTTACAGCCGAAGACAGCTATGCTTCCGGCACTACAGCAACAACGTTAATGCGGATGGCCTCCGCTTTTTCGACACAGCGCTCGCCTCTAAATTGCACTGCCCGAGTGGGATGCTCAGTGGGCGATACGATGACGATTGCTGGATGTCGAAGTTGACTACACATAGATCCGCGGCAGCACTCGTCCCGGCACTTTTGAATCTCGCTTCGACCGAGGGGACATATTTCGGCGACGAGCAGTCCCGGGAACGCGGGCCCCAAGGTCATTCTCATAGCCGTCGCCAACGCTGGCAGCACCGCCGGGATGACGATCTGACGGATCAACCTGGGCCAGCTCACTTGCAATTACGCGCCATCTTCAAGTGGATTCGCCCTCGTGTTGGTCGATCTACTCGGGCGCGACGATATTCCCCACGTCGATGTGGTACCCCTGCAACCAGGAATAGTCGACTTGCATAGCTGTGATTTTGTTCCGGCCCAACCAGATTGGGGAGCCGTCTGGTTGGCTCGCATACAGTCCTCGTGCCGAAGTGACCACTCGATCGAACTGCACAGGCCAGTCGATGCTCGCCGCCAATTCGGTGATGGGGTCGCGGCCACGGTCGAGCGCGCGTAGGACGTGTGATCGCTCGGGCAGCAGCTGAGACTTGCTCGTGTTGCACGATGGGCAAGCCAACACCAAGTTCGCGAGGCCGTCGATGCCCACTCTCGACCACGGGAGTACGTGATCGACATGGGCGTCCGACCCCACGCGCGCCGAACAATAAAAGCAAGTCGGACCGAAGGCCTCGATCAACGCGGCTTTGGGACGGATCAGTGCGATTCGGCTGCTGCCGAAGAGATGGCCTTCGAGATCTGGCACGCGCTCGTCGAGGAAGCTGTTCTTTCGCCGGACATCGTCGACCCATGCAAGCATCAACGCGGGCTTGAGCAACGAGGACAATCGCGCCAGAGCAAAACACACTCCCGGGTACAGCGTGATCCGGTTGCCTTGGGCCAGGACGGTGTTCGTGCCCATCTTGGCGCTCATCCAACTGTCGTCGTACAGAAATGACTCGCCCGCGTACCCGCCCGGAACTCGTTGCAGGCGATGCAGCGGCTGTTGCACGAGAACAAGCTTCACCTTCTTGATCATCTCGCGGAACAGACCAGGGTTTCTCCGGGCCGCGATGTCCAACGGCGTTTCTCGGCCGGCAGTTGCCGTCGCACGAGCAAACTCGCGGACAGTGTCGGGAATCGTTGCTCTCGCCTGCGTCGACTGGCGGAGATAATGACCGTCGAAGTCACGGACCTGCCGCCAGTAGAGACTTACAACGCGCTCGGCTAAGTCGTCGAGATCGATATCGACCGCGGAACCGTGATCCTCGGGAACGTTCTCGACCGAGAACTCGAGTAGCGCGACCAGGACGGCCAGCTTGTAGGTGGCGACACGCGCGCCAGAGTCGAGAACGCTGACCAGGTGCTGCCCAAGCGTCAGCGGATCAGCGGGCGAGGGAATCGACATACCTGCACACTACTGAGCATGGCAAAACTTGTTCGTGATCTGATTCCGTCGATCATCGAAGCCTCAGGTCGCGTCCCGAAATATCGAACCCTCGATCATGGTGAGTACGGAAAGGCACTCATCGACAAACTCTTTGAGGAAGCGCGCGAATTTCATGACGACACGCCAGAAGATTGGCCTGGGGAGTTGGCCGACGTCCTGGAGGTCGTCCGTGCCCTGGCCGCACATTTGGGCTTGACCGAAGAGGATCTCGACAACCTGGTTGCGGACAAACGAGTGGAGCGCGGTGGGTTCGAGCAGCGGTTCTGGCTGGGGTAGCGGGAGTGGACCAATTCTGCCATGTGGAAGTTGATTTAGCGGCAGGAGGCCGAGTACAGCTGGGACTTCGTGTTCCTGGGATCGAACATCGACGCCGCCGAGGTGGGCGCCGATCTGGGCTTTCAGTGCGGCAAGTCAATGACATACGTTTCGACATCGGTCGGCGTGACGGCTGCCTTCGATTCGGTGGCGAACCTCCAGTTCCGGAAGCGAACGGCCGGTGTCGATGCGTGTTCGGTATCGGCTTTCAATACGGAGGATCGCAGACGCGCGCGAGGGGAAAGGGGAGTATGTCCTAATGGCAGAGTTGTAAACGGGGTGACATCGTTTTCCACCTTCGACTGTCCGGGCATGTCGGAGGTTCGCTGTACGCTTCCGCCCGAAATGTCTTGACGCTGTCCGCTCGGCTTTGGCTGGACGGCAACTCGAAGCCTGGAGTCGAACAAACATGAACACTGTCGGTAGCTACCCTAAGCTCCGAGCCCGTCCGGTCGGCCGGTGGGAGCTGTGAAGCCGGCGTCGCGCGTCGCGGTGTCGCGCTGGGCAGACCGCAATCGGTTCGGACCTGAGGTCCAATTCGCCGACGTCAGATCGGTGACTCTCCCATCCGGTGGCCCCAGGCAAAGCGGCTTGTACCTCCTTCAGTTCGACAACGAGTCGTACTACGTAGGCGAGTCCGTCGACCTTCGATCGAGAATGGCTGGGCACAAAACGAAGTGGGGTAACGAAATCTCGACCGTACGCCTGCTTGCGCGTACGGCATCGAAACAGGAGTTGAAGCGACTCGAACGCGCACTCACCCGTGACGCTGAGGAAGCGGGAATAGTGCTGCGAAACGTACTGAACGCAAGTGTCGCTTTCGGTATCGACGCACTCGACGAGCTTCTAGACAACGAAGCGCAGGAGCGCTGGCGTCGTGACCCCGGTCGGTTCAACGCAGACGACACAACGCCTTTGAAGGAGCTCTCTGCACAATCGGTTCGATACTCTACGGCGGCCGACAGGTACGCGGAGCTTGACCGGGAGCCGGAAATGACCACGTTACTCAAAACCTATGTAGAAGGCTGCATACCGGCACCGCGAGCGACCGAGTTTCAGTATTGGTCGGTCAGCACCGGAACGTACGCCAGCTCCGCTTTTCCGCGTCGATTTTGCGTCAGCGTCGGGAAGATGGAGGTTTTCGTCTTGTCCGCGAGCAAGCGGCTCGGCGGCTCCCTCCTGGGTTTCGTCAACGTCCGGAAGAGTGTTCTGTACGAATCGCTGACACCAGCGGCGTTCCGAAAGAGGCATCCTGCAGTTCGTAGGAAGGAGCGCTTCTACGAAGACGGCGGAGGAGACACAATTGCATTGCACTGCAGCGACTTCGCGCAGTTGGAGTCGCTCGTGGCCGATCCTGACGTCCGACGGGCAGCTGGTGCGCTGGTCCTCGATGTGATGCGGAAGCACTTCTGTATCTACACGCGCTATCACTGCCCCCAGCTCGTCGAGCGGCTGTACCCGGAACTCACCAGAACAGCAGATCTCGGAGGCAGCAGCGCGCAAAGTGACGCCGACCTTAAGATTGATGAGGACGTCGCCCTGTCGTTCGGCAATGTTGAGGATGTCGTGACGTCGTCCACCGAGGACATCGAGGACATTGAGGACTTGGGTGACGTCGACCTGTTTTGGGTCGTTGGGACCGGTTCTCGTGCATCGAAGAAGAACCAGGTGACCGACTTCCTGTCGGCCGGCGAGTGGCGAATGGACTTACATCCTTTGTACGAACCCAAAGTCGCTGACATGCGGGTCGGCGAACGGATCGCAGTGCGTACGCGTCGAAACTTCACCGACGATGTGCCATTCGATAACCGTGGGCACTCCGTTTCGGCCATGGAGTTTCACCTGCGGGGCGTTATCACTCACAACCCGGGCGATGGGTGTTCGGTTGAGGTCAAGTGGGAAGCGCCCAGGCCGGTATCACCGAGGTTCTATCTCTACACCAGCCAGGATGCTGTGTGGCCAATGGCAAAAGGTCGCAAATTCAGTTGGGACCAGGTCATCGACTTCGCGTTCTTCGACAAGCCGCAGAATATTGACTCGTTCAGAAATGCGCCCTTCTGGGCTGATCGATTCGGTGATACGGACCGGGGTTGATCCGCCGGCACACTTTGTCGTGCCTAGGATCGGGGCGATCCTGACAGGGCGAGAGAGATGTCACCGACCGCCGTATTTCGAGGTCATGCGAGTTTCCAACGACTACAGGGCGACGGTCGGCGGCAACGCCATCACGAGAATCAACACAACCATGCCCATGATGTTTTCCATTCGCACCAGGCTGACGTTCCGGAGCAGTTCGTATCCGATGCCGCTGGACGACGAGAACATCCCAGCGAGAATCAGGACCCCTGAATGCCAAGCTGAAGGTCATGCGCGTACAGGTGGCCAGTGCCGGCAAGATAGCGGGAATGACGCCAACCGTCCAAAAATTTCAGAGGCGAACCGCTAGGCGTCAGCACCGAACTCGGCGTAGATTGCGTGCCCGGTGTACGCGACGACTCCAGCGATCGGTGGCAACCACCACAGAAGTGGGTTGAACATCATGCCGGCACCTCTGTCGAGCTGGCTCCAGGGCACGTTGAAAAGGAAGATAATCAAACCGAACAGAAAGCCACCCACGAACCAAGACCACTTCGATTTGCCGAGAACGAAGTCAGCTACGACAGTGATCGCGTATGCAACGATCAGCGAAATGAGCGTTGCTGCGTAAAGTCCGTCCGGAAGGTACGTCTGACCGTATTCATGCTTGCTCTCTGTTGGACCTTCGAAGAGCCATATGAAAAGCCACAGCATGAAGCAGGTAATGAGACCGAGAGCTCCAAGGCCGACTGCTCTTGAAGTTAGATCCGTGACGCGAACCTGCGAAGAAGACACGTTGGGTCTGCCCTTCGTCTAGTGGGTAATCGGATTCGGGCGAAAATGGAATTTTGGCTAACGGCTTAGGTATTGGTCGAGTTCGCGTGCTTTGCGCTCTAGGTGCGACTTCAGTAGCTCAGCGTTCTTGTCGAACGATTGGAGAGTCTGCAGTGTCGACTCCAGTTCGCGCTCGAACTTGTCCTTGGCGGCATCCTTCCACTGTGCGGACCTCAAAGACCCTCGCGTCCGCGAGATCGCAGCTTGAATATCTTTCTGAGTTCTGTCGATATCGGATCGAAGCTTTCGCAACGATGCGGGATCAGCGTTGACACCAGCCATGTTGTGCCTTTCGTTTTGAGTGAGTTCAAATTCAGGATCGCTCGAGCGAGTCCATGATGTCGTGAATCTGTTCCCCGAACTCGACGAGCGCCGCTTCATAGCGTCGATCGGCCGCTTCCAGAACATCCAATTTTCCGGTCTTGACGCGGTCGTGGACGACATCGTTCCACAATGACGCGGCAGCTGCCTGGGCTGCCCGACGATGAGAGACATTACGCGCGTGCAGGTCACTGCTCCGGTGGAGTCGGTTCACGGGTTGATCACAAATCCAGGAATGTGCTGCAGGTTCAGATGTGACGCAACCCAGACTCTGTGACGGCCGTTGGCAACGTCTATGCGGCCGTTGTCTGCAATCGAGAATCGAGGGCATTCGTCTTGACCGAAGAAACCACTGAACGTGGCTGAGTAGCTCCGATTCCCGACCCTGCCTTCTCTCGAATCGCGGTCCGCGAAGTATTCCGCGGTCTTTCCGAGCGCGAGAGCTGGAAGAACGACGTTATTCAATGCGGTGAATGCCCATTCGAGATCCCCGGGTGGGCTGTCCATCTTGAAGCTCTCGGGTCCGGTGATGCTGTCGTCGGGCACTATGCGACTCAGCGGAATCAAGCCATAGCCATCCGGAACCCCGGCTGGGTAGATGACCGCAGTGTCACCGGCGGGCGTCGAGCCGGCTTGGTCACCGATCGCACTGCCAGCGCCCGAGGCTCCGTCGCCCTTACCTGCGAGGCCGTAGGAACTTTGAGACGCGCCGGTCCGACCGAGAGTGAGGGAGAAGCGTTCGTAGATTTCCAGGTCTTGGGCGATCTGAGTCAGCTTCGATCGCGCCTCATCGTGGCATGCAGAGATCGTCGATCGGTATGTGTGCGTCGATTGGGAGAACGCCTCCTGTGCCCGTGAAAACCTGCGCATTGCGTTCTGTGCGGATTCGAGACTATCGACGGCTGAGGCCAAGGTACGGGCCTCAACGGTGCAATCTGGAACCGCATCGTCGAGGTTTCGTGCTGTGCAGTTGCGGTAGTCCTGCTCGGCTTGCCGGACGTGTCCGCGCCGTCGGTCGACGATTGTAGCGATCTCGGCTGCTACTCGACTCGCGGTCGCCGATGCCGAAGCGCACGTTTCGTGCGCCGTCCGTGAATGACTTTGGAGGTCGACTGCGAGTCTCACAACGGCTTGAGGATCGACCCGCGCGCCCCTAGACACTCTCAGACGCTCCCGCTCGAGATGCAAGCGCGATGAGCCACTGCGGATCTTGCACCGCGAAACGACGAGCCCGAATTTGATCGCCGGTATCGAAATCATCGTATAGGTATTGCGAGCTCGCTAACTCAGCTGCATCGGAAGTATCGGCAAGCTGGCGGGAGTCGGATTCACTCATGGGGCCGAGTAGCTTGTGCGAGAATTCTCGTCCCGCACTGATGTCGAATCGGCGGAGAAAAGACGCGTAGCGGTCGGTCCAGGTGATTACGTGTATGCCAACCTCCGGGCCGTCCTTAATCAGTTTCGTCAGTAACTCGCTGGGAGTGGGCTCGTCGTTTCCGTAGGGTGAGTCTGGAGTCAGGTCGCGCGCCCGCTGAACACCGGCGAGCATGAGCACACGGGATGTCGCGTGGAAGTCGTCCAGCGCGACGCGTTCGTCTATCAGATCCGACAGTTCTTTCAGAAGGTTAGGCATCTGACGTCCGCGAGTGAGCTTCGCGCCGTGGTCGGTGAACGCCTTGAATGTGTCTACCCATTTCTCTGAAAGAGCCGCGAAGTCGACAATGTCGACGTCGATACCCGATGCCAGCAGTGATGCAGCGAGTAGCGCCAGGGTTTCTTCTCCTTCTGGATTCACTATCAGTAGATTTCCACCGGCCGCGCGCGCAATGGTCATGGAAACGGGTTGGGAAAGGCTCATGGGTGCACCAACAGGTAGTTCGAGTGCGCCGATGCGCGACGAAGCCTGGAAGAGTTGGTAATCGAAGTCCTCCACATGTGCCTCTGCGTTACCCTCGAAGACAACAGGTCGGCGGGTGTACCCGCGAGAATGAGCGAGGTCTCGCATGGTGTGGACGGCGCGCTCTCGGGCTTCGCCGGACCAGTATGCGCACTGAAAACGGTTGTTCGCGTCGCGTATTCCAGCCTTGGTGTTGATGATTCCCTCACCAGGTTTACTAAGAAGCTGTGCGTCCACGTTGTTGTCGGCGAGCAAGAGTTCGGAGTCTTTGGCCGAACTCGCCAAGACAAGACGGGAACGAATTTGATCTAATGCAACGCGAATCTTCTGAGCACTACCTGACACCGATTGCGATGCAAGTAGTGCATGAACGCCGAACGCGCGACCTTGGCGGATTACCCGTTCTATGAGCGCTGCGGCAACTCGAGATGTTTCGTCGTCACCTTCGAGCATCATATGGAACTCATCGATTACCAGCACTATTCGGGGGAGGAGAATTCCCGTGTTTCTCCGGTAGGTGTCGAGATTCACTTCGCCCCCGCCCACCTTCTTGAATGCTCGGCCACGCGTTTCTATCTCGTTGTCCAAGCTCTGTAGAACGCTGATGCCAAATTCACGGTTGGTTTCGATGGCGACAACGCGTGCATGGGGTAGTTCTCCCGCAGCGTAGGGCTTGAACTCCACACCCTCTTTAAAATCGATCAGATAGAACTCGAGTTCCTCAGGAGGATATTGCATAGCCCAGCCGAGAATCAGCGAGTGCAAAAGAACAGACTTTCCAGAGCCAGTGCGGCCACCCACCAGCGCGGCGGGATAGTCACCGGAGTTCAGCTGTAACGAGGCCACATTCGCTGCACCCATGCGTCCGAATCGGGTCACTACGTTGATCGAACTCTCTCCGGTCCACCATGTCGCAGGTGAATCGGGATCTGCGATGGTCTCGCTCGCACGGATACCTTTCGCCGCCGCCCGTCGTGCTTCGGATTGAGCAAGAACGAAGACTTTTGCGGGGTCTACGCGGACGTCTGCTGCGGCCGCCAATTGCCGCTCGATGTGGGCCAGCAAGTCACTTCTCTGCGCGGCGGTTGGGGAGGCGTATGCGGAGAGTATCCAGTGTGTCGCGGTAGCCGCGACGGGGTTGTCTTTGGGCAACGAGGTCGGCAATCGCAACGAAGCGGTGGTCGTCGTATCCTCGATCGAAGTCATGGCAGACCCCAGTGCCGCCAGCTCGGATGGCTTGCTTGGTGCTTGCGCAAGAATGATCACCCCGGCTCGTCGACCGACATCGGCGAGCCGTTTGAGCCGTGTCAGGGCCTCTTCGTCTTTGGTTCGACCGTCCTTTGAGAATGCTTTCGGATGGTCGAACAGGAGGACGAGACGGTAAGGCTCCGCGACCTCACCGGCTTCTCGGTTGTAACTCGTGAGCGTTTCGTGGCTACCTTGAAGGTATTTCTGGGTGACGAATGCGACGTGGGCCTCTAGTTCGACCAGCAGTTCGGCAACGTTGTGGCTGCCCCATACCTTGTCACCGTAGATTTTCGGTCCTGCGTCGCCCAAGCCGTACAGGAAGTTCATGGAAGCGCCGAGTTTTACTGGGTCGACGCCGTCGATCTTCACGCGTCCAGCAGGCAGTAACGCGAGCATCTCGATTGCGACATTCTCGAGAACGACTGCACTGTCGGTTACGAACCCACCGGACTTGTCCAAATCCAGGATCAGTGGAATTGAGTGCTCCTCGGGCTTCAGCGATACCGTTCCCTTCGCCTCGAGGCTGGTCTCGACTGGGTGCCCAGGGCTATAGGTCAGTCCGTAGTCGAAACCAGAGCAACCCACGTGACCGACCGGAAATTTTAGTTCGGCAACACCGGTCCGGATATCTGACGCGGCGACTTTGGACAACCAGACCGGTCCGAGCGTTGAGTGTGGCTTCGGCAGTCGCACAGGGAGGGTCTTTTGCCAGTGTGCGATTGACTGTGTAGCTGCAGACTTCGCTTTACTGGAAAACGAGGTAAAAGCAGTCCTGTAGACCTCGGCAACCGTTCGGTCGAACTCGGACTGCAGACTGTCGAGCGAACCGGTGTAGCTGAGCATCAACTTGTTCGTAGCACCGACCAAGTCGCCAAACTGTTGAAGCCGCTGCGACTTGAGCAGCGGCGTTCCCGACGCACGAATTTTAGTGGTCAGTGCGTCCGCTGATCGCACCCAGGTGTGGTGCGGAATGGCGGCTTCGTAACTGTTTGCGGGTGGGATGGTGGACCAATCATTGAGCAACTTCGACCCGTACTTGGTGCGGATCGCCCCGCGTAGGTCGTTCATGCTTTTGGCCAAACGCGACCGGTCCGTGTTGTGGGTCGCGCGAAGGGCGTCAACGCTGCTCTGAACCTCGGTGCGGGGGAACGTTGCTGCCATCTTCGTTACGGTGTTCTCGAGCGACGAAGACAGGTCTCGAGTGCGCACTGCGCTCACGGTGTCGTCGGCCCAGCGCTTGGCTCGTTCCTCGAGGAACGGTTGTCCATGTTCGACGACGACCTTCCGGGGCGTCCGCTCGACCGGTGGCACAGCAGTAGATTTGGATGAGGTCGTCGCTGCTCGGTGTGCGGAGCTGACGGGCGCGGGCCTGGTCGATGTAGCCACTACGTTGTTTGCTACGGGCAGCGGCGGTGGTTCTGAGGCTCCGATGGAGACTGCAGTACCCGGGGCTTCGTCGACCGTGACACCGAAGTCGCGAACCAATCCGGCAAGACCGTCTGCGTATCCCTGACCGACCGCTCTCACTTTCCACGCGTCGCCGCGTCGATACAGTTCCACCCCGATGACGGCGGTCTCCGCATTGCTTGGGCGGTCCGAAAATGAGTAGCGCTCTGTCGTTCCGGTGCCGCCGAATTGGAGCTCGAAGGCCGGAACCGGCTTTTCATCGGATGTGACAATGATGTGCAACTTTGACACGTCGTGCTCAGCGGCACTGAGGTCGAAGACCAAACCCTGGGAGGTGACGGTTGCGACCCCACTGAAATGTTTGGGCGCATTGTAAAAAACCAAGTCTCGGTCGGACCTGACTTTCCCACTCTCGTCAGCAACTACTGCAATCAGGTCTAGGGAATGGGCCGACGATGCAGTGACCGTTATCGACGAACCGGAAAGGGGCGCGTTCTGGCCCTTGGTGAGTTTCATGCGTGCCCCTCGCCGAAGTATCGCTGGTCGAGGCTCCGGACCACCGATCGTGGGTCGCGGGTCTCTGCCGCAGCAGCTGACTGTTTCGTGGCGCGGTGCATGGCACTCGATCCGCATACAATCCTCAGGTACCGACCGTCCTACGCATATCCTTCGAATGGATGAATCTCGGGTCTTACTGCGCAGCCGGGTCGGATGAACGACGCTCCTGCGCGATGGTGATCGATACCGAGGCCTGTGTCGAGGGACATGAGCGCGCGTGTGTGGGCCGCTCTAATTTCTGCTTGCAGTCACACCGTTGTTGTACGAGCGACCTCAAGCGCGGCAGCTGCGTCAAATGCTTTGCGCCGTTTGAGTAGGAACTGCGCCGTGTGAACGACTTCGATGGCTCCCAAGGTCGCGACCCACTGGGACAGCCAGATTTGGAGAACAACCTCGCCGTTCTCCTCCTCGATAGCAAACGACATGACCGGCCGGCCCTTCCTTCCGCCGCGTAGCATTCCAAGGCGTTGATTGATGTGGCCCTCGCCGTCTACTCGAACCCAGCCTTTGAAGACTCCCGCCTCGGCCAACGCCTGTTCGATGTCCCTCGGTGTGACTCCGCGGAAGGATGAACGTATCTGCCGCCTTGAGATGCCCGTCAGGATCCAAGCGCTGATGAAGTACGCAATTGCAAATATCAAGAATCCCCACACAAACTCCATTGGGTTCACTGCCTTTCGCTCGGTTCAAAGATCCCTCGACGATGGAATCATTGTCGAAAGTGAAACCTTGCAACAGTCATTCGTTTGTTCTAATACTCAGTTTCGCCGCAGGAGTGTAGGTCGATTGAACGATTTCCGGCTACGCGGGTGCGTGCAATATTCGTCTTGCAATTCGGTTTGCAACGTCGAGAGGGATGTAATGAGTGAGTGCAAGAAATGCTTCCGACCGATTCACGACTGCAGTTCGTGCAACGGAGGACGTGCGAGCGGCTTGGCGGGGAAGCTCACCTGCAGCAAGTGCAACAGCACCGGGTTTCAGTGCAACGAGCATGGCGGGTTCTGGAAGTAGGGGGTCGATTGAACCGTCGGATACCCTCGTGCCCAGCTGGTCCCACGCCCGAAGTGGGAAGTGCTGAACAGGGGACGAACCCGACCATCACCGGTGCTGCGCAAAGCGAGTCCGGTCGCGATTCGGTCGATCGCGGACCTGAGGCCTCCAATCAACCAGTCGACAGATCTGTGACCGTCGTGAGCCACGTTCAGCAGCTAGGCGGGCCGCGCTTCAAGCCGACGGGGAAGGTACCAACAAGAACGCGATATGTGGAAAGAAATTGACTGGCGGTCGGCGGTTCAGGTCCTGCTCGCTCACATGACTCCGGGCAACTTCAGGACGTATCAAGGATCTGGGAAGGCGGACGAAGCCTGCCCCGGTGATACCGCCCCCGCATGTTCCAACTGGGTGGGTACGTTCTCCCGCAAGGAATGGCAAAGGCGAGATGTGGCAGAAAACGTAACCCTCCGGAAATTCCGATTCGATGCGGATCATGGATCCGACTGCGAGGTACCCGAACGGGTATGTTCGCTACTACAACGAACGCGGTCAGCCCATCAAGCTGGACGGTAAGCCGGGGCCCAGCCCTGAGACCCATTTTCCCATCGAGCCGAACGCTCATTTTCAGTCCCGAGAGGGTGTTAGCACGTGGACATTCCTCTGGTAGGTCAAGTGATCGCGTCTCTGGAGTTCGGGTTCTCCCTCGCGCTGCGAACGAATCACGACTACGAACTGCGCATCGAATCGACTTTTAGGCTCGATGAGCCTGGGTCCGATGGGTTCCAAGGTGCGCCCGACGCAGCGTTGTCCGAAAACACCGCTGTCAGGCGTCTCGAGGGCAGACAGGTCGTACGCGCGCACGCTTCCTACGACGGCGACCTGCGGATCGAGTTTGCCGACCACACAAGTCTGGTAGTTCCTTTCGACCCCGATTTCGAGGCCTGGACCGTGGCGGCACCCCAAGGCTTCAAGGCAGTCAGTGTGGCAGGCGGCGGGCTCACAGTCTGGGACTGAAGGGAGCGGGACCGGCAAGGACAGTCTCGAAGCCATAGCCGGCCGGCCGAGCGGATGACGAACCTACCTGGACTTGATCGGATCACCGACCGCCGTACTTTGAGGTGATGCGGGTTTCCAACCACTGCAGCGCAATTGTGGGCGGCAACGCCATCACGAGTATCAACACAACCGTGCCCATGATGTTCTCCATGCGCACCAGGCTGACATTGCGGAGGAGTTCGTATCCGATGCCACTGGACGACGAGAACATTTCGGCGAGAAGCAGTCCCAGGAACGCCAAGCCGAAGGTCATCCGCATACCCGTTGCGAGCGCCGGGAGCACCGCGGGAATGACGATCTGACGGATCAACCTGGGCCAGCTCACCTGCAGTGATGCCGCCATCTTGAGATGGATTCTCTGGACCGATGCCGTGGCCTCGACCGCCACGAGGAACATCGGGATGAAGGCGGCGTAGAAAGAGAATCCGAACCGGCTCAGTGCGCCGATGCCGAGGAACGACAGGAAGATCGGGTACAGCACGATCTTCGGGATGCTGTTGATCGAGTAAACGATCGGGGCGATGGTCCGGGTCCAGAACGGACTCAAGCCCAGCGTCAGCCCCAGCAGTGAACCGACGACGGTACTTGCCAAAAACGCGAGTACCAGGATGCGTAGTGAGTCGTAGACGTTGGCTCGGAAGTCGGCGGTACCGAGGTCCGCAGCAAGCGAACTCATGGCCTCGGCGGGGGTCGGGAAAATGAGACTGTCCACGAGAACGGCCGCGACCCACCAGATCAACACCGCGACGACGGCTACGACGACGGGAGGCAGGAACCGTCGGGCGTTGGTGCGGCTAGCGGACGAGGCGGCTTTCGGGGGAGTGGTCGGGGCGGTGGCTACTCTGTCCAAGGTGCTGCTCATCAGCGGCGCCTCCAATCGAATCGGTTGAGCGCGAGCGAGATCAGCGAGGTCGAGAGCAGAGCGATCAGCGCCACGATGAGGATCCCGGCGTACATGTCGGCGATGTCGAACCCGTCGTAGGCGATGGAGATGAAGTGGCCGAGCCCTTGCGTCGACAGGATGAACTCACTGGCCAACACTGAGATGACGGCGTACGAGAGCCCGAGCTTGAGCCCGGTCACGATGCTCGGCAGCGCATACGGCAGAAGCACGGATCGGAAGTACTGCCACCGCGTCAACATCAGCGTTGTGCCGAGCTTGGTGACGATTGGCGACACCGCGTTGAAGCCGGTGCGTGCGTTCAACGCGACCACACCGAAGGCGAAGATGGTGGACAGGATGGCGATCGGGGCGACTCCAGCGCCGAAGAGCACCACCATGATGGGGTAGAGCGCGAACGTAGGGACGGCGTAGTAGACGTTGAGGTACGGCTGAAACGCTCTGTCCCACAGTTCATATCGCCATAGCACGTACGCAGCGGCGACACCGAGCACGGAGCTGAGCACGAACGCCAGAACGATGATGCCGAGCGTCCGGCCCAACTCGTCGACGAGGAAGTCCGGGTCGGTCAGCAGGCTCAGCGACGTCGAGATCATGTCTGTCACCGGAACGATGTCGAGCGGTGAGGCGAAGAACCGTGCCGAGATGTCGATGGCCACCAGTGCCGCGACGAGAATGAGTACGGTCCATCCCCATGCAGGGAGACCGAGTTGGGTGGAGGGGGCCGGCCGGATGTAGCCGGGGACCACGGAGGCGCGGTTGCTCTCGCGCGTCGGCGCACTCATGGTTCGATGCTCATCGTCTTCTTGGCCTCGTCGCGCAGACTCGACCAAATACGTTCGTGCAGAGCAGTAGCCGCCGGGCTTGCGAGAACGTCCTCGGAGCGCGGACGAGGCAGGTCGATGTCCATCTCGTCGATGAATCGACCGGGCCGCGCGCTCATCACCAGCACGCGATCGGACAGCAGAACCGCTTCCTGAATGCTGTGGGTGATGAACAGGACTCCACACGTGAGCTTCTCGACGATTTTGAGCAGCTCGTAGGACATCACCAGTCGCGTCTGCTCGTCGAGAGCTCCGAACGGCTCGTCCGCCAGGATGAAGTCGGGCTCCATGGACAGGCAGCGCGCGATCGCCACCCGCTGACGCATACCGCCGGATAGCTGGGTGGGGTAATGGTCACCGAACTTGCTCAGCCCCACTGTGTTCAGCAGCTCGTCGGCGCGGGCCCGACGTTCCTTCTTGCCGACACCTCGGACTTCGAGGGCGAACGCGACGTTGTCGCGGACGGTCCGCCAAGGCAGCGTCGCCGATTCCTGGAAGATGACCGCAGTCTTGGATCGAGGGCCGGTGAGCGGTTGCCCGTCGACGTGCACGGTGCCGCCGTCGTGATCCTGGAGGCCGGCGAACACCTCGAGCAGAGTGGACTTGCCGCAGCCACTGGGCCCGACAACGGAGACGAATTCTCCTCGGCCGATGGACAAGTCGATCTCGTGGAGGGCGGTCACATCACCGAAGTGCCGCGACACCGACGAGGCGACGGCAATGGCGGAGGTGGTGTCGGGGCGGGGTCGAGTCGCTGCGTGAGTCACGTCGCTACCTTCTGGTGGTGGGAAATTGCTGTCAGGAGTCGCAGTCACCGGGCAAGTCGTCTGTGACTCCCTCGGCAAGAAAATCCGGGTCGAACAGGGTGCAGAAATTGGGTACGCGATCGCTCCCGGACGCTTCGACGCCGTCCTGGGCGGATTCGACCGACGCGGTGTCGAAGCCGCCGCCCCAGGTGTCGACCGAGGATGCACGCTCGACCACCGCGGTCGCTGACTCCACATCGAAGCCGGTGTAGTCCGCGTAGATCTGCGCGGCCGCAACAGGATCGGCCTTGATGGACGCGACCGCCTCGGTGTAACCGGCATTGATGGCGCGCACGACGCCGGGGTTGCTCGCGGCGTAATCCTTGGTCGTGGTGATCGTCGACTGCAGGAACCGCGACATGTAGTCGGGGCTGCTGACGATCAGCTTGAAATCCTCCGGCCGCTGTTCGGCGACAATGGAGGGGACGAGGGCGATATCGACGTTGCCTGCTTCGAGAAGTGCAAACCCCTCGCCGATTCCGCCGGAGGCAACCCGCTCGATCCGGCTCGGGTCTACGCCGGCAACGGAGGGAAGCAGACGCGTCAGAGCATCGGACGCCGAGTTGGGCCGGGTGTAGGCCCACCGGCGGACGTCCTCGATGGAGTTGATGTCGGGGTTGGAGGCGAGCGCGTAGAAGTTCATCGGGTACGGCCCCTGCGTTCCGCCGCCGACGATGCGCAGTTCGGAACCGGCCGCGTCCGCCTGCACGATCGACGGGTAGCTGACCTCACCGATGGGGATGTTGCCGTCGAGCAGCGTGCGCATGGTCGCGCTGCCGCCCTTGCCCGGCACGATGTTCTCCACGATCACACCGTGCTTCTCGAACAGTCCCTGCTTCTGCGCGACAAGCCAAGGGATGCTGTAGATTTCGGCCGCTGCCGAGACGGTGACGTCGATCGTGACCGGGTTGGCCGGGTCCGCGTCGGGACCGGGATCGGATCCACAGGCCACCAATGCGGTGGACAGCGTCAGTGCTGCCATGATGGACGTCGCTCGACGTAAGTGCATCTGCGTCCTCGCTGGATGATCGGCGTGACGGTGCCGAAGTGGGAGTGTCGGCTGTCGCATGCCCGCCCGTAGTGAGACGTACGTAACAGCTGCCTTCCACCTAAACATAAGATGTTTAGGGCGTCAAGGCGGGCTAAAATCGGACAAAGTTGCGATAATCTGCGAACAGGACCGGTTAAAGATCTGACGTATGCGGTGGTGTCGCCCGATGCCAGTCGGTCACCGACTGATAGCGCTCACCCACGCCGAATAGTGCACCCTCACGGTGCGCAGCAGCGGTCAGCTGCGCCCCCACCGGCATGCACGAGGATGGGTGGAAGCCGACCGGTAGAGCCAGCGTCGGGCCGTCGTGCAACGACCACGGGTACGTGAATTGTCCCATCCGGCGTGAGAGCGCGACCACGTCGTCACCCCCGTCCCTCGGGGGAACATCGACGGGCATCGCCGGGGTCAACACCACGTCGACCGTCTCGAACGTGGCGGTCATGGCCTGACGGAACAGATCGCGGCCGGCGAATGCACGGGCACGGTCGGACTCGGAGATGCTCAGGCCCAACGCTATTCGCTCACGGGTCGCGGGTTGGAAGCGTGAAGGCTCGCTGGCGAGCCGGTGCCGATGGCAGCGAGCGAGGTCGCTGTACACGATCGTGTAGACGATGTCCTGGGCGTCGGCGGCATGCCCGAGTTCGATAGGGACGATCTCGTAGCCCAGCTCCGCGAGTGTGCGAACGGCAACCGCGGCTGTCTGAGCAACACCGGGATCCACGTCGGCGGTGAGAAACACGGTCGGCACACCGATGCGCGTGATGTCCGCCGGAGCCAAGGGAGTGGGGGACAGGACGTCGAACAGAGCCTTCACCTCTGCGACCGACCGCGCCATCGGGCCGACAGTGTCGAACTGCTCGCTCACCGGGAAGACGCCGTCGTTGCTGATCGATCCCCAGCTCGGTCGCAGTCCGGTGATTCCACACGCTGCGGCGGGTAGGCGAACCGACCCGCCGGTGTCGGTGCCCAAGGACATGTCGACCAACCCGGCGGCAACGGCGATCCCAGAACCACCACTCGATCCGCCGGGCACCCGAGCGCGATTCCAAGGGTTGTACGACGGCCCCGCGGCCGAGTTCTGCGAGGTGACGCCGACAGCGAACTCGGCCATGTTCAGTTTCGCGACCACCGACCCACCTGCGTCACCTAGGCGGGTGACGACTTCGGCATCAGCGTCGGCGACGTTGTGCTCGAAGAACTCCGACGCGCAGGTGGTCTCGACGCCGGCCACGTCGATGTTGTCCTTGACGCCTATGCGCAGGCCGGACAGGGGCCCCGGGGTGTCGTTCCGATCGTCGATCCACCGGACGACACCGCCGAAGGTCCCGTCCTCGATCAGGCTGCGCTCCGGGCGCGCAGCTCGGCCGTCGCGTCCTCGTCGACCGTCCACGAATCGGTGTTCACGACCACACCGTAGTCGCGTCGAGCATCGTCCTCGGTGAGGTACTCGTCCCAGACGTCGCTGAGCACCTGGAAGGGATCACGCTCGAACGGGTTTCCGAAGCCACCGCCCGAGGGCAGTTTGATCTCGAGCGTCTCACCGGAACGAATCGTCTCCTGAGTGACCTTGGAGTACAACACTTCCTCACGATCGGTCCCGGCGTTCCTGGTGAACGAGCCGGACACACCGTGGTGGCCACCGAGGGCTCCGGCCGGAGGATCCGATCGGTTGTCGGCCTCGGAACCGAGGAACGTATCGGTCTCCATCAACCACTTGCGCACACTGCCGATACCGCCGCGCCACTTGCCCGGTGCGGGAGCCTCGTCGCGCAACTCGTACCGCAACGCACGCATGGCGTGATTGAGCTCGAGTTCCTCGATCGGGTTGTTGCGCGTGTTGGCCATCAGGGCGTCGACGGCATCCATGCCGTCCTTGCCGTTGCGGCCACCGTAGGACCCCTCGTTGATTTCGATGTAGACCCAATAGGATTCGCCGTCCGGCGCGATGCCGGAATAGGCGATGGCACACAGAGCGGCGGACGATCCTGCGATGGCATGATCCGGAAGCACCGGGGCCAGAGCCAGATTGATCGAGTCGAACACTCGGTTCACCTGCGAGAACCGCGCGAAGCACGACGCGGGAAAGTCCGGATTGAAGATCGTGCCCTCGGGAGCATAGGCCTTGACCGGTCGGAAGCACCCGTCGTTCTGAGGAACGAATTCCTCGGTCAGGTCCTCGTCGAGGAGGATCGTACGGATGGCCGAGACGGCTACCGGCAGAACCGAACCCTCGAACGGGACGTTGAACGCGGTGGGCACCTGACTGTTGGAACCGGTGAGGTCGATGAGAATGTCCTCGCCCTCGACCTGCACCCGAACGGCCACCTTGAGCGGTTCGTCGCGGTTCTTGCCGTCGTCGTCGAGATACCCGATGGGTGCGGTGTAGCTGCCGTCGGGAATCTCGCGAATCTTTTTGCGCAGCATGGACTCGGAGTAGTCCATCCAGCGCTCGCCCGCGCTCATCACGGTGTCGAGGCCGTACTTCTCGAGTAGCTCGGTGAATCGCTTCTCGCCGATGCGAGAGCACGCAATCAGTGCTTCGAGGTCGCCGCGATTCTGCTCCGGTGTGCGGACGTTGTCGAGGATGTGCTGAATCAGGTAGTCGTTGCGGACCCCGGCCTCGTAGATCTTCATCGAGTCCATCAGCTTGCCCTCGGCCCACACATCGACGACGTCCATGCACAGGCCGGGGAAGTTGCCGCCGACGTCGGACACGTGACCGGTACACCCGGCGAAGCCGATGTGCTCGCCCTGCCAGAAGATCGGAATGATCACGCCGTAATCGGGGGAGTGAGCCGCACCGTGGTACGGATGGTTGTGCAGCACCACATCTCCGGGCTTGTACGTTCCGGCGAGGCGACGGTTGACGCCCTTGATGTAGGCGGGAATCGAACCACAGTGCATCGGAGTCGAATCCGATTCGCACAGTTCACGTCCGTTGATGTCGAAGATGCCCGCGCCGAGGTCCTCGGACTCTCGGATGAGCGACGAATACGCCATGCGGTAGAGCACCTGGGCCATCTCTTTGGCCATCGACTGCAGGGCTCCGCCGATGACGCGCAGGGTGATGGGATCGACCTCGACGTCGTTCCAGGTTCGAGTGGATTCGCCCGCCAGTGACACTCCGGTGGTGGGCATCAGCGCCTTGCTCATGCGGGGTTCCTCTCGATGATGATGTGGCCGACGGCGTCGACGGTGGCGTGCTGATTCATGCCGATGATCGTGGTGGAATCGAACTGCTCGACGATCGCAGGACCGTCGATCTCGTTGTTCGCCAACAACAGTGACCGCTCGTAGACAGGGGTGTCCACCCACTGCGGCGCGGACATCTCGTCCTGCCAAAACAGTGCCTGGGTGGTCGTTTTGATCGCGGCCGAGGAGTCGGCGGTGCCCACGGCGATGTCGGCGATCTGCACGTGCGGGACCGCACCCACACCGGTGACACGGACGTTGATCAGCTGCACGGGCTTGTCGTCGAACCGCTGTGAGTAGGTGCGGCCGTGCACTTCGTGGAACGCCTCCGCGACGGTCTTGACCCACACGTCGTCGATCTCGCCGTCCGGCGCAGCGACGCGCAATTCGTAGCCCTGGCCGACGTAACGGCAGTCGACGCTGCGCTCGAGCGAGATGTTCTCTGCCGCAACGCCGTCCTTCTCGAGCTGTGCGACGGCCAGGGCGGACAGACGCTCGACCTGCTCCTGCAGCAGTTCGATGTTCGGGTCCGCCGACGACGTCCACACCGTCGTCGGCTCCTCGTAGCGGATGTCGGTGGTGAGCAGGCCGACAGCGGAGGTGATGCCGGGGTGACCGGGCACGATCACGCGCGGAATGCCGAGCTGGTCGGCGATCTGCCAGGCGAACAGTGGACCAGCTCCACCTTCGGCGATGAGTGAGAAGTCCCGTGGGTCATAGCCTTTGCGCACCGAGTGCAGGCTGATCGCCTCGGTCATGGAATGGGCGAGGATCTTGAAGATGCCCATCGCGGCGTCGTCGAGTGGGGTGTCGAGTTTGTCAGCGATATGAGTCTGGATCGCCTCGCGCGCCAGCTCGGGCTTGACCTCCATGGTTCCGGACAGGAAGCTCTTCTCGCGCAGCCATCCCATCATCACCATGGCGTCGGTCGAGGTCGGTTCGGTGCCGCCGTGTCCGTAACAGGCGGGTCCCGGTACGGCACCCGCACTGCGTGGTCCGACGCGGAACATACCCCCGTCGTCGACCACGGCGATGGAACCGCCGCCGGCACCGATGGTGTCGACCTCGGCCATCGGCACCATCGCGTGGTAGTCACCGATTCGGGTGTCGAGCAGATGCTTCATCCGCAGCGCGCCGTCCGGTGCCACGCCGACATCCGCGGAGGTGCCACCGACATCGAGGGTGATGACACTGGGGAACCCGGATGCTTTACCGATGGCGCAGCCGCCGAGCAGGCCGGCGACCACACCGCTGGTCAGGAGTGAGACCGGGATTTCGCTGGCGCTGCGCGAGGTGACGAGCCCGCCGGCCGAGGTCATGAGATGCACGTCCTCGCCGACCTGCGCTGCCTTGGCCTTACCGGCGAGATTCTCGATGTACTTCGAGGTCTTCGGTCCGATGAAGGCGTTGAGCGCTGCGGTCGAAAAGCGTTCGTACTCGCGGTATTGCGGGGCCACCTCGCTGGAGAGGGAGATGAAAACGCCGGGGAACTCCTCCTCGATGATGGCTCTGACTCGTTGCTCGTGAGTCGGATTGCGGTACGCGTGCAGGAATGCGACGGCGATGGCCTGCACGCCTCGCTCACGCAGCAGTCGAACCTGTTCGCGCACAGCATCTTCGTCGAGCGGGATCAGAATATTTCCCGCTGCATCGATGCGTTCCGGGACGACGCGACGGTTGCGTCGTGGCACGAGCTGCCACTTCTGCCACGGAAGATCCTGGTAGTTCGAGTAATTGAGAGGACGCTTCTTACGCGCGATGTGCAGCAGGTCGCGGAAGCCCTCGGTGGTGATCATGCCGACGTCGCAGCCGTTGTGCTCGAGCACGATGTTGGTGGCCACGGTGGTGCCATGGAAAAACATGTCGATTTCGGACGGGTCGATCCCGGCGCGTTCGGCGAGAACCTTGATTCCGTCCATCGTGCCGATCGAGGGATCGTGATTGGTGGACGGGGTCTTGTGCACGACGACCGTGCCGTCGTCGTCCCACAGGACGAGGTCGGTGAACGTGCCGCCGACGTCGACTCCAATGCGTTTCATGCTGCGTCCGTTCTGTCGGTGCCCGAGTGGAGCGGGAAGGCGTGCTCCGCCTGTCCTACGAAGTCGTTGTGGTCACGGCTGAGGTGACATGAGTCATAGTGCTGATGATCGGCGAGAAAAGCAATACCTCTGATGTATTGGGGCTGAATTCTCAGGATCCGCGGCCTGTTCCGAGCCCATGCCGACGAATCCTCGCTAAAAAGCGGATGTATCGACGGTCGAGATCCCCGCATCTCGGAGCATCGGCCAGGCTAAGCTCGAGCCGACCAGTACCCACCGGTCAGCAGAAGCAGTCGAGCGACAACCAGGGGGAAGACGTGGCCCAATCGGCACCGCTCAAGGCGACGGCCAAGAGCGTCCCCGCGTATGCGGTTCTCGCGGGACATCTGCGCACTCGCATTCTGTCCGGTGAGCTGCAGCCAGGTGAGCGGCTACCCGGCGAGGCAGAGCTGACCGCCGAATTCGGCGTCGGACGCAGCACCATCCGAGAAGCGCTCCGGTCGCTGGCCAGCCAAAATCTGATCGAGACGACCAGGGGAGTGACCGGGGGGAGCTTCGTCGCCGTCCCCAGCGTCGGACACATCAGTGAGCACCTCGAAACCGGTGTGGCCCTGATGGCCGCCGCAGAGACCGTCACGGTCGACCAGCTCATGGAAGTGCGCAACCTGATGGAGGTGCCGGCCGCGGGCATCGCTGCGTTTCGCCGCACCGACGAGCATCTCGAGCAGCTCAACGAGACCATCTTCGACCCCAACCAAGTGCAGGGGCCCGAGACGTTCGCCAAGAACCAGGAATTCCACCTCGTCTTGCTGCGCGCAGCCCGCAATCCCCTGCTCGAGCTCATCACGGCACCCGTATTCCGAGTGTTGTCCGGCCGATTCGGCCGCGACCACGCACCCGAGGGCTTCTGGCAGTGCGTCGACAGCGACCATCGCGGTCTGCTCGACGTGGTGGCCGCCGGGGATTCCATGGCTGCGATGGACCTGATGCGTAAGCACCTCGACCACCTCGGCGACTCGTACCGACAGATGGACCGACTGCGCACCTCGTGAAACATCTGCTCTTTACGGAGCGATTCGCCGCAGAACATGTCGTCCGCCGGTTTCGTCGAACCCTTGACGCCATAAACATCTGATGTTTATGGTCTAGGTAAGGCACTCGCCAAACTGACACGAGGAGACACGGTGGCAATCCATCCGGCCGTTCTGGGGCGCTTCTTCGACGACTACGCCGTGGGGGACGTCTACCAACATCCCTTCGGGCGGACGATCTCGGAGACCGACAACACGTGGGTCACACTGCTGTCGCTCAATACCAACCAGAACCACTTCAACGCGCATCTGGCGTCGCAGAACCCCATCACCGATGGGAAGGTCATCGTCAACTCCGGCTTCACAGTCTCTGTGGTACTGGGACTTTCGGTGATCGACATGAGTCAGAACGCGATCTCGAACCTCGCCTTCACCGACATCAAGATGTCTCACCCCGTCTACGCAGGCGACACCCTGTACGCCGAAAGCATCTGCACCGGGTTGCGCAAATCCGAGTCGCGCCCCTACGCCGGCATCGTCTCGATGATCACCCGCGGTCTCAATCAGGATGGCGTCGAGGTCATTTCGTGGAAGCGCTCGGTCATGGTCGCCACCCGCGACAGTGGCATCGGGCAGAACTACTTCCCCGAAGCGAAGAACGGACCGCTCGAACTCCCCGCCGACATTGAACTACAGACGAAAGACTCCGACGCATGAGGCCACTCGAAGACGTCCGCATCATCTCCCTCGAGCAGTACGGCGCAGGCCCGTTCGGTAGCTTGCACCTCGCTGACCTCGGCGCGGATGTCATCAAGATCGAGGACCCGAGCGTCGGCGGCGACGTCGGCCGCTACGTCCCGCCCTACAACGAGGGCGAGGACTCGCTGTTCTTCGAGAGCTTCAATCGCAACAAACGCTCACTCTCACTGGATCTTTCGACGCCGAGTGGGCGAGCGGTGTTCGAGGACCTCGTCCGCACCAGCGACGCCGTCTACTCCAACCTTCGTGGTGACGTGCCGGAAAAGATCGGCATCACCTACGACCAGCTCAAGCATCTCAATCCCGCAATCGTGTGCTGCAGCCTCACCGGGTTCGGCATGACCGGCCCGCGCTCGAAAGAGCCTGGCTACGACTACATTCTGCAGGGACTCGCCGGCTGGATGAGCGTCACCGGTGACCCGGACGGCCCGCCCACCAAATCCGGTCTGTCGCTGGTCGATTACTCCGGTGGATTCGTCGCCGCGATCTCGCTGCTGTCGGGATTGCATGCTGCGCGACGCGACGGTATCGGCGGTGACTGCGATGTCTCGTTGTACGACACGGCGATGTCTCTGCTCACCTATCCCGCGACCTGGCATCTCAACGCCGGCTTCGAGCCGATCCGCACGAAGAACTCGGCGCACCCGTCCCTGGTTCCGTTCCAGGCCTTCGAGGCAACGGACGGCTGGCTCATCGTCGGCTGCGCGAAGGAGAAGTTCTGGGACCGCCTCGTCGTGGCCATCGATCGCCCGGACCTCGGTGTTGATCCACGGTTCAGCAACTTCTCACTGCGAGGTAAGCACCAGGACGTGCTGCTGCCGATCCTGGAAGAGGTGTTCGCCACCAACACCGTCGAGCACTGGCTCTCGAAGCTCGGTCCTGCCGGGGTGCCGACCGGCCCGATCAACGACGTCGAGCATGCACTGACCGAACCCCACACGATTGCGCGCAATCTTGTTGTCGAGACCGAGCATCCGGTGTACAACACCGTGCGTCAGGTCGCGTCCCCGGTGAACTTCGGTTCCGAGGCCAAGCAGTACCGCCGAGCACCGCAGCGCAACGAGCACTTCGACGACATTGTGCGTGATCAATTGGGCTACGACGACGAACGCATCGCAAAACTGAAGGCGGAGGGTGCCTTCGGAACGGCGAAGGACGAGGTGCGGGCGTGACCTCGACGATCTTGGCGCAGTGGGCATCGGGTGTCACCGTCGCCGATCTGTCCGAGGACGTCCGGCACGCGGCCGCGCGTCACCTTCTCGACGGTGTCGGCAATACCGTTGCGGCCCAACGCCTCGGCTACGGCCGACCGGGCTGGACGGTAGCCGACGCTCTCGGCGGCCCACCGGAGGCGCGGCCTCTCACCGGAACCCGAGGCTTGTCCGCGCCGGCAGCCGCCTTCGCGACCGGGGTGATGCTGCATTCCCTGGACTTCGACGACACGCATGCGGGCGCACTGGTCCACGCGACGGCCGTATCTCTTCCTGCGGCATTCGCTGTCGGGCAGCAGGTATCGGCCTCTGGTGCAGACGTGCTGACCGCCGCCGCCCTCGGTCTCGAAACTGCCTGCCGCCTCGGTGAAGTCAGTCCGCACGGATTCCACGCTCGGGGCGTGCATGCGACGGCAGCCGTGGGACCGTTGACAGCCGCGCTGGTCTCGGGGCACCTCTCGAAGTTCGACACCGAGACGTTGGTCAACGCCCTGGGGATCGCCGGGTCGTCCAGCTCGGGACTGCTCGAATTTCTCGACACCGACGCCGACACCAAGGCTCTGCATCCCGGATCGGCCAGCATGAACGGTGTGCTTGCGGCCCGGCTCGCTGCCGCCGGTGCCACCGGTCCCTCGTCGGTTCTCGAAGGTCGACGCGGAATCTACGCAGCGCTGACCGATCGGCCGACGAACTTCGCGGCACTGACCGAAGGACTCGGGACGCGGTGGGAAGCCACCCGGATCGGCATCAAGCCGTACCCGAGCTGCCAGCTGATGCACGTCACGCTCGACGCAGTGACGAAGGCAGTCGGGGACAGTGCGGTTCAGGCGAGCGACGTGGCCGACATCGAGGTGTTCGTCCACCCCGATTCGAGTCCGTTCGTCTGCGGCCCCAACACCGGGGTCGCGTCACCGCGCAGCACCTACGACGGCAAGTTCGATCTGCCGTGGAGTGTGGCGGCGTTGCTGCACGACGGTGCCATCACTGTCTCGACCTACACCGACGAATCCATCGCACGCGAAGACGTCCTCGTCACCGCCCGCAAGGTACGGGTGACGAACCTCCCGTCAGAGGTTCCCGCGGCGGCCGCGTCGGGCAGGGCGGTTCTCACACTCACCGACGGTCGAGTGCTCGACGCCTCGGTCGGTGGAAGTCAGGGATCCGCCGGGTTCCCGTTGAGCGACGACCGTCTGCTGGAGAAGTTCCTCGGCAACTGCGGCAACGACTCTCGTGCCGCCGAGCTGTCCGACCGCATCCTCGGACTGGTCGACGAAACCGACCTGACCGCCATTCTCGATCTCGCCGCAGCCATCGCGCCGGCACCCTGACACTTCAACCGACAGGACATCATCATGGACTTCACGTACGACGAGCAGCAGACGGCCTTCCGGAAAGCATTGCGCACCTTTGTCGACAAGGAAATCATCCCGGTCGCGAACGAGTGGGAGAAGACGGGACGGTACCCCACGGAGATCGTCGAGCACATGAAGGCCATGGGTCTGTTCGGCATCACGACGCCGGAGGAGTACGGCGGCCTCGACCTCGACAAGGTCTCGTTCACCCTGGTGTACGAGGAGCTGGCCCGCGGATGGATGGGCGTCGCCGGCATTCTCGGCAGCCACAACCTCTCGTGCTGGATGATCGGCAAGCACGGCACCGAGGAGCAGAAGAAGACGCTGCTGCCCAAGCTCGCGTCCGGTGAATGGCGAACGGGCGTCGGTCTCACCGAGCCCGGTGCCGGCACCGACCTGCAGGGCATCAAGACCACCGCCAAGCGCGACGGCGACCACTACGTCGTCAACGGTGCCAAGACGTGGATCACCAACGCCCGGCACGCGAATGTGCTTCCGGTACTGGTCAAGACCGACACCACGACCACGCCGGCTCACAAGGGCATGTCGCTGCTGCTGATCGACACCACGACCGACGGGTTCGAGGTGCAGCGCGACATGGGCAAGCTCGGATACAAGGGCACCGAGTCGTGTGAGATCACGTTCACCGATGTGCGCGTTCCCGTCGACGCAGTGCTCGGTGGTGTGGAGGGGCGTGGTCTGCAGCAAGCACTGTCCGGTCTCGAGATCGGTCGGCTCAACATCGCCGGCCGCAGCGTCGGAATCGCACAGGCCGCCTACGACGCCGCGCTCGAATACGCGAAGCAGCGCACCGCATTCGGTCAGCCCATCGCCGAGTTCCAGGCGATCCAGCTCAAGATCGCCGACATCGCGACCCAGCTGCAGGCTGCACGCCTGATGACGTACTGGGCTGCATCACAGGCGGATTCGGGTAAGCGAGTGGACATGGAAGCCGGCATGGCGAAGTACTTCGCCTCCGAGGCCGCCATCACCGCCAGCCTCGAAGCCATGCGCATTCACGGTGGCTACGGCTACTCCACCGAGTTCGTCGTCGAGCGCCTCTACCGCGACGCCCCGCTCATGGCCATCGGTGAGGGCACCAACGACATCATGCGCACCGTGATCGCCAAGTCTCTCGTCGCGGGCACGGGCGTCATCGGATGAGGATGGCTCTGACCTACCTCTACGTTCCCGGGGATGTGCCGGAGCGCTTCGACAAAGCATTGGCCTCGGGTACGGACGCTGTGGTGTTGGATCTCGAGGACGCCGTCACCGCAGCGAACAAGGATCATGCCCGTGCGACGGTGGCCGAGTGGGTCGCGTCCTGCGATCCGGGAGACGTGCAGATCTGGGTGCGGGTGAACCCAGGGGCGTTGCAGGAGGACGACATTCGTGCGGTACTGCACCCGAACCTGACCGGTATCTGGCTGCCGAAGGTCTCGTCTGCTCGCGAGATCGAGCAAGCTGACGCTCTACTGAGTGGCAGTAGCGCGGTGGTCTCGCCCCTCATCGAGACGGCCGCCGGAGTGTTCGCCGCTCTCGAGATCGCCCGCGCCCCTCGGGTCAAGTTTCTTCAAATCGGTGAGGTGGACCTGGCCGCCGATCTGGGCGTCGACGGCTCTTCGGAGTCACTGTCGTTCGTGCGGGCTCAGGTGGTCGCGGCCAGCGTCGCGGCCGGAGTCGATCCGCCACCGGCCGCGGTGTCGCGAAACTTCCGCGACGCCGAGGCCTTCGAGGCCGATACTCGAACGCTGGCCGGTCTCGGTTTTGTCGGTCGTGCGTGTATTCATCCGGCTCAACTCGCGCCTGTGCGAACGGTATTCGTGCCATCGGAGACGGAAGTCCGCGAGGCCGAAGAACTGTTGGCCGACTTGGATCGTGCTACCTCGGGCGTTGCCGTCGACAGCAAGGGATTCCTGATCGACGAGGCAGTGGCCCGAACCGCTCGACGAGTGGTGGAACGTGCCGCGCGGGAGACGATCAGCACCTGACGTCAGCCGAAGGCGATGCGAAGCCCGACGCTCGCCGTGGCTCCACCGGCGCTGAGGATGAAGTTGTGCCGTCCTTCGTCGCGGAACACCATCTGCATCGGCAGGAACCAGAATCGATTCTCGCCGGTGAAGCCGGCACCGGGGATCTGCAGGCCATGCTGATTGACGATGTGTTCGCCGTTTGCGTCGAGCACTTCGAGTGTCGCGGGGAAGTCCTTACCGATGTCGTCGGGTCCCGTCTGCAGCAGTGCGACCAGTCGGCATTCGAGCATGCGGGTGTCGCGGGGGACCGTGCAGGTGTCCCAGACGCCGCCGAGGATGTCGAGCATGTCGTTGGAGGCTCGCGCATACTCGGCGAAGAACAATCCGGTGATGATCATCGGTTGAGGTCATCCGTTTCGTAGTATCGAAGTGACTTCATGGCGTCCAGGACGGTCGGTCGCAAGGGTGCCGGCACCTCGTATGTCCCGTCGCAGACCAGCCACCCGTCGGCGATGAATTGGTCCAGTAGGCCGCGGAGCATCAACGCAATGATGTGTTCGTACAGATCTCCGGAGTGGGCCGAACCGACTTCCGGGAGCCGCTTCCGTGGAGTGCTCGTCATCGCGGCGAGAACTATCTGTCCGGCAACGACATCGGGGGCTTGAGACTGGCGGCGCGGATCCTCGCTGAGAAAGTACCGGCGGATGACGTGCGAGAGAGCCGTCCGGTGGGCGGCCAGCGAGCCGGGAAGCGAGTGGGCGAACTCGTCGGCCCACGGGCCGCGTATCGCCGTGGTGGATGTCAACTCGATCAATCCGGCCGCCGTCGCCGCATCCCACAATGTCATCAAGTCGCGGATGTCGCGCATGGATCGTGAGTTCCGCGCTCGCGCGTCCAGATCCACCCCGACGGCCTCCGCCAGCTCGCTGACCGACCCGGGCCGGGGGACACCCGTGCCGGTGATCGGTCGTGACGGACCGAGCCAGTCGAGGAGCGAACGAAGCTGCGCTATCGGCTTCGATGCGGTCAGCGCTGCGAACTCGTCCTCGGCTGTCGGTGGTGTGAGCTCGATATCGTGGGGCGTCAGCCGTTCGACCGGGGACTCGACTGCCGGCTCGATGTCGTCGACGAATTCCGTGTTGGTGGTACGGGATCCCCGGCGACCGAACAGTGGAATCACGCGAGCGAGGTTGCTGTCTGTTCGGTCGGAGGGCACGAACACAGCATAGGAAAAATGTGGGCCCGACGACGGAACGAGCCGAACCGCAGGTGGTCTTCTGGACACGTTCATGCTGGCCGCGACGGACGGCAACGATGGATACGACGAGTGCGATACCGGAGCCCTCGACGTCCTCCGGGAGCTCGGTCCGCTCATCTGCGTCCGATCCAATGGAACCGATGCGCCGGTAGTTGCGTCCAACACCAAGGACGGGTTCCAAGGACGGAGTGCTGTGAGCAAGATGCGATTGCTGATCGGGAGTGCGGTCGGACTGATGCTGGTGGCAACCGGATGCGGAGGGGCGACCGAAGACATTCCCCCTGCGGGCCCGTCTTCGACATCGGTGACGACAACCGCGCAGGCCAATGGTGCGTGGGATCCGTGCACCATCCCAGACGCTGCCATCGAAGATGCGGGCTTGGCGGTAGAGACGAAGTCCTCGAACTTGGTAGGAGATCTGCCGATCTCGGAAGACTGGATGACCTGTTTTTGGACGAACCCACTGCCGACGCCGTGGTACCACCTCGGAATCTTCTCGTCCACCGAAAGCCTCGACTACCTACGTGAGCGGGGACCGTTCGAGGCTTTCGAGCCAATCGAGGGACTCGACGGCATGCGCTTCCAGCGGACCATTAAATACGACGAGGTCAACTGCGGTGTTGCATTCGGCCACTCGGGTGGCGTCGTGTACCTGAATCTCGATGGGATTGTCATGACACCAGCCCTTGGCGATCCGTGTGTCGAGGTCGAACGGTTGGCGCGTTCGCTCCGACCATCCATGCCTTCATCGAACTAGCGGGGGAAGAATCGATGGGTTCAGAGACGAACGAACTTGCGGCATCGATGAAGCAGTGGCAGTCGCTGTCGAGTCAGGCCGAGTCCGGGCAACTCGAGATTCCAGACGGCGTGGCGTTTCAGTGCGACGAGGTGTGCGCTGCCTACATCAGACACTTGACGGAGATGTTGGCGAAAACGAAAAACTTGGTCGACGTCAAGGCATTCGGCACCTTGGATTCGGCCAGGCAGCTCGGCGAAAAGTTCGAGAGGATTGCCTTCAGTGGTGATCGATCGCTGCACGTCGTGCTGTTGCAGCACATCGAAGTCATCGAATTGATGCGGTCGGTGTTCAAGCGCTATTTCGACGAGGCCGAGTATGCAGATCAGCGGACGTTGAAGTCCATCGACGACGTCGCCGCGGGTGCGGGCATGTGATTGGGCGGAGTCCGGGGCCGGGTCGGATTCTGTTCGTCGAATACCGATCGTTGTGGCTGCGACATGGTGACGCCAGTTTTTGGGGGAGGTGCAGTGGGGGAGATGCTGAAAGCCGATCTCGATGCGATCAGGTCGTTGGGGGCGCAGCTGAAGGTCACAGCGGACGAAGTCGCGCAGGTTGCCGCGCCCGTCAGCGGCAGTGCTGACGCAGTGGTGATGCCGGACGCCGGTATCGACGATCTTCTGGGTCGGCTGACAGCGGCTTTCGAGACCACCGTGGCGGAACACAGTTCCGCAGCGCTCGCCTTGGCCGAAGGCGCTACTACGTCCGCGGCTACCTATGAAGCCGTTGAGGACGCATTCAGTCGACAGCTCGGCTCGTTGACCCACGGGTTCGGCCAGTGATGACTCCGACGATTCCCCAGGTCGAGTCGTGGAACCCGCAGACGCTGGCTGCGGCGGGCAGCGCGATGAAGACAGCGGGGACGGCTCTCGTCGACCGCTTGGCCGAAGTGGACCTCGCGGTCGACCGGTGCGCACAGACGTGGGTAGGCGACGCAAGCGCGGCCGCGTCGATGTCCGCGGTCTCGGAGGTGCTTACCGCAACGGCGTCGAAACGCGCGACCGACACCGCAGGTGACGCGATGGTCACGCATGGAGAGGCGCTCGATGCCTATCGCACAGCACTTCTGACCGTTCGCGATACCGCTGTCGACCTCAACGGCATGTCCGTTGCACCGGACGGAACCGTCACCAGCCCAACGGTTCCCGGTGCGAACGATGACCCACTCCGCCCGGTGTTGCAGGGCCTACTCGACCGGCAAGCGGCGGATTTCCAGATCAGCCTGAAAGAGAATCTGGCTCACTGCGGATCCGCTCTGACAGCGCTGAGGTCGGCACTGACCGATGGTCTGGCAGACCTCGAACAACACGGTGGTCTCGGTGGCACCAGTGTCGGTTCCGCGGTGCTCTCGGCCGAAGACGGTAGGGCGATCGGTACTGCGGTGCGAGATGCAATCGGTGACGGTGAATCGATCCCCGCTGACGTCCTCGCCGAACTCACCGAGGACCTGCGGGCAACGGGGATCGAACCCGCGCAGCTCGAGAACTACTTGGGCGGCGGCACTGCAACGATCCCTGCTAGTACGCAGCAGTTTCTGAAGGAGTTCTACGACGCAGCGGGTGTCGACGGCGTCACCGCCGCCAGCCGAGAGTTGCAATCCCAGGGTCCGGCGGGTCAGCAGGCGGCAGCCTCACTCGCCAACGGCGTCATGGTGTTGTCCAACGAGAACGTCGGCACCGGTCGCGGCGCAGATGGCACTCTCATCGGAGCCGGCAGCTACGAAAACTTGCCTCAGGACATGCGCGACCTCGTATCGACTCGACCACGTCTCGGTATCGACGGACTGGACAGCAATTCGTTCACGTATCCCGGTGACGGTCCGATCGGCGACGATCACCGGAACTTCGTCGAAGGCCAGGCCGAGCTGTTCGACGCCCTGTCGCTGGCGGAAGCGGGCAACGAGCCCGGGACGAAGATGTCGACCGAGCTGATTCGACAGGGAATGCACCTGGCGTCGATCGATGCCCATGGCGGAGCCCTGCCTTTCAGCAACGAACCTATCGACACTGCTGGTCACACGGAAGCCCTCGAGGAGGCCATTGCGCTCGGTTCCCGTAATACCGAAGGTGCGCACGCCATCCTGACCGGCGAGGGTGGGCCGGAGATCCTTGGATCGGGGTACCACGCAGATACTGCGGTGATGCCGTTGCTGCTGCGCGACGACGGTACGGCCATGGCATCTCTGACCGATTGGATTCCGCGTGATGCGCACTCGACAGCGCCCGAAGGCTCAGCCGAGTACGAGCACTCGGTGCGTGCGGGGTCTGCGGCACGTGGTCTGGCAGAGATCCTGGCCAGTACCGAATCATCCGATGGCACAAACAATTACTCGACTCTGCTGTCCGGTGATTCGAAGATCGGTGGCGGTACGGCGGTTCAGGTCGCCGAGGCGCTCGCTCCGTTCGTGGGGGACATGACCGGTATGCCGGGTGATCTCACGCAGACGCATGGCTTCGG
Source organism: Rhodococcus sp. IEGM 1341 (assembly GCF_030056895.1). Classification (NCBI taxonomy): domain Bacteria; kingdom Bacillati; phylum Actinomycetota; class Actinomycetes; order Mycobacteriales; family Nocardiaceae; genus Rhodococcus; species Rhodococcus sp. IEGM 1341. Next base: position 194,779 of record NZ_JASHKV010000006.1, read on the forward strand.
CGAGTTCGGCGGCAGCAAGGACTACATCGGCGGACCTGTTGAGCCGCTTCGTATATTCAGCATTCTCGACTCCGATGATCAAGCCAGTCAGATCATCAACGGCACTGCGCTCGCTGAGAGTCAACGGATGGATCGGCTGTTCGCGACAACCGGCGATGCGTCGCTGGGGGGCCAGGCTTATCGACTGCAGTGGCTTGTCGATCACGGGCTCAGTACCGAAATGGACCAACGTGTGCAGGACGGAGTCGACAAGCAGGAAGCAGCCGATGCACGGAACTCGAAGTTCACTGCAGCGTGGACAGCGGGGCAAATCGTTGCCGGTGGATTGGGCCCCGGTGGAATCGCCGTAGCGGCTGGCTCCGAGTTCCTGAAGCCATACATGCTGTCTGTCGAGGATCTCGATTCGCCGGTGGCTCCCGAGCTGACTCTCGATGCATCGCAGTTCGGATTCGATCGCAGGAGTGATGAGTATTCGGCGAGTGAGTGGGGCAGCCCGGACTTCAGGCGACATAGCGTCCTCGACGCACTGGTCAGCGCTGGCGCGGTGAATATCCAGGATATTCCTGATTCGTACAGGAATGAGGATGGGACGGCACTGCTTCCGTATTCTGAGGCCGTAAGGAACTATCTGGATGAGCCATACAGAGTGCGCACTGATGCGTCGCACATTGTCGCCCAGCTGATCGAGCATGCCGGTATCTCAAATCTTGAAGAGTACTCACATAATGCGACAGGTAGTGAGCAGGAATATTTGCTATGGACAGCAATTCGTCCGGTGGGAAATAGCCCTGACAAGGAGGAGATTTTGAAGTGGTTGGCAAGTGAAGAATCGGCGCTCAGTCCACGCAATGCCTGGCCGACAGCGATCTACGGATGAGTATGAGTAGGGGTCTGCGAGATTTCGGCGCAATACTGTTGATTACGACGACAGCAATGACTGCCTGTGGCTTCGAGGCAAAGGACAGAGCTGCTCCGACGACTACACTGGCACCGAGCTGGCCGGCCACCGATGTCTATGTGGTTCCCGATCAACTACGCGACACAACGATGGTGTGGTCGGCGGCACCGGGAATTGACCTCTTCTCGGCTGAGGGAACAGTGGCTCGCGCGGCCGATGAGTCCGCCGTCATTTCGATGATGGTTGGTCTCAAATATTCGTACATAGGGTTCGCGGCAAGTTCGCGTAGTAAGGGCGGTGGGATATATCAGGGGGATTTCATTACTGATACCGGACAGGGTCCTTTTGTTGGAACCGTCTACGGTCACATTCAACAAATCATCCCGAACGAACGTGGCTTCGACGCTGTGGTCTGCGTGCTCTCTGTCGGAGTCGGAGTGCTGGAGAACGAGAAGTATTCGCCAGCACGTTTTGCCAACGGTGAGGGCGAAGAATTGCGAACGCGATTCACTCGCGCCGGCGGCGAAGTAGGGGCACCCATCGCAACCCAGCCCCCGGTCGGACCACAGCCCGATGAGGCGCAGTGGCAGGCACCTGTCGATGATCAATTCATCGGTTGGGAAATCGACGGATTCGTTGACAACGATCCGGCCACCGCCGGGGTCGGCCGCTGCACTCAGTGGGCGCGATCGCTGTATCCGGACACGACTCCCACCATCGAGCGTGATGTCATGGACACTCCGCCACCGGTACAGCCTGCCTATCCTGGTTGGCCAGATTCCGCGAATTGACCGAACGTATTCGACGGGTACATCGTTTCAACGAAGAGGCCAATGCTGTGATCAGCTCCCACGAAGAACTCGGCGCGAAAGTTCGTCGACTGCAACAAGCCGTGGCCGACATCCATGGCATCACACAACTCGATGGCGTCACTGTCCGGACGGATGCGAACGGTCGCCTCACCGGGCTCCAGGTGAGCCGCGACGCCTATGTCCGTGGACCCGACGTGTTGGCCGACCTGATCATGCGTGCGTACAACCGGACTGCTGACGATGTCCAGCGGCGCACTGCAGCGATGCTGGCGGAGCTGCGGGACGACGCATCCGTGGCTCGCATCGTCGATGCGACCGGGAGCAGAGCAAACCCTGAAGTGGCGGTCGAACCTGCGCAGTTCGGTGACTTTTCCGTTGCGCAGCATAGATTCTCGGGTCAGCCATACGCACAGCCTTCGAGCCGTGGCCCTGACGAGCCTGAGAAGAGCGGTGATTCCTACTTCCAGCGCAAGTCTTGGCTGGAATAGCGTGGGCTCGACATGGTCGTCAGCGACCCGCTTTGCACGAGGTGAGCAGCGCGCAGTCTCGTTCGTGGTGAACGCGATCGGCATCGAACATCATCTTCCACAACTTGGGCCACCTACACCGGTCACAGCAAGATGACACTCAGCAAACCATGGTCGCAAACGAAGGATCGAACACCTGGCCCTCGGCTGGGAAGTACCACTGAACCTTCGCGTACGCAGGCAGTCCGTTGCACGTACTCGGCTCGTAGGCAACGATTTCTGCCGGGGTCATCGGTGCACTCGCAACCGTGCCCGTCGGGGAAACGTACGGTGCCATGCCATGGCCCACCGCCCGTTCGCTACCCCAGGAATCCCACACGATTTCACCGATGTAACCGCTCGGAGATCCGCCGAAGTACACGGTCTCCGGACGAATTTCGCCATACCCCTCCGAGTTGCTCAGTGGGGTGCCGCCGAGGACCATATTCGGATTTTCCTGATTCGGATTTTCCTGCGCTGCAATCGGAGCGAATGCTGGGGGCGCGGAGTGCGCGGCCTGGCACTCGAAGGTTCCCGACAGCGCCGACCGATCCGCGCTCACATACTGACCGGGCACACGGTTCGTGTCGGCAACGGTCCAGTGGTCGCCGACCCAGCGTGAGGTGGTCGTCTCGTTGTACGCCCCACCGGGCGTGACGATACCGAAGCTGACGTCTGCCTCGGTTTTCACCACACCGACCGAGCCGGGCTCAGGGCATCGAACGAACACCCGGTACATCTCGGTCGGCACCGCCCACATGTACGCGGTTTCGCCCGGACTGATGACACCTTCGGGTGCAGGCACTGAAACTGGGCCGTCGTCCCAGCCGATCATCCCGAACAGTTCGAAGCCGCCGTACCCCATCTTGGCATCGACGACGATATCGGCACCCTGTTCGCGAGTGATGTTGAAGGCTCCGACGAACACCCCGGACGGAGTGATGTCGTCGGGAAATATGTGCTTGTTCGGCACACTCGTTGTCGTGAGCGATGTTCCGGTGTCGATTCGTACGGTGATCTGGGCGTCGACGAGTTCGATTCCCACATTGTCGGGGTTGTTGTCGCCGTCGACGTCGACGGACGCAACTACCTCGCATGCACCTCTGGTGCCCGCACATGGATTCCCAGCTGGCGTAGATGGGGGTGTCGGCGTTTCGGGGTTGCCTTCGGCCGGAACATCGGTGACCGACGCGAGTGCTGAATCGCCTGAGTCCGTCGAAAGAGTAGCTGCTTCGTCTGCGCCGCAGCCACCGATCAGCAGAGCGACGGAAATGGCAAGGACATGAACATGTTTGACGCGACGGAGCATAGCGACAATCTAGAGGAGTCGGTTGTTTCCCGGCATCGGCTGAACAACCGACCTGGCAACCCCTTGGTCGATCATGTCGGTTGAATGTGGGATAGCAAATGGGTTGGGAAGAATTTATCGTCGTGTGACTCAGTAGGCTTTCCCGCGGTCGCTCGCGGATCGTCGTGTGTCATCTGTCGGGAAGGAATCACCAGTCATGAACTCCGATGCGAGGGATTTCGCAGACGAACTCGACAACCAGCAGACTCGAGGGGCTCAACCTGACCTGCGATTCGACCTGCACCTGTGGCATGCGCTCGCAGCTCTGGCGGCTGTTTCGCTACTGGCCGCCATCCTTTCGGATTCCACGTTCGGATGGGTTTTGATCGCACTGGCCGCAGGTGCCGGGAGTTGGCACGTCCGTCAGCGAGATATCGGTTGGACGCCCGACATTCGTGAGGTGCTCGCGCAGCACCGACTTACGGCACCGGTCCTGGGCACGCGGCAGCCCGCTGAACCGAACATTGCAAACCTGGCACCACCGATTCCGTTCCGAGCCATGACAGTGACCGAACTGTTCTCCGGTGCTTGGAAGGTAGTCTCCAAGAATTGGCCGACGCTGGTGGGTATCCCAGCGGGGATCCTGCTCGTGTTCCTCGCGATCGTCTTCCTGTCGATCGCCGCGATAGGGATGTTCGCGCTCGGTGCGTCCGCATCGTTGAGTGACAGCACACTTGTGTTGTCGGACAATCCGTTTTCGAGTTTGTTGCTCCTGTTCCTCGCCTGGCTGCTGCTCATCATGGCCATCGCGCTGCCGGCCGACGCTTTGCTGCTGGCTTTGTCGGTTGTCGCGAGCGAACGAGCCGTGCGCGGACTGCCGGTCAGATTGCTCGACGTGTGGAACACCGCGCGGAGCCGGATGTTCGCGGTATGCCGGATGACGCTGACGTTCTACTTTCTGTCTGCTTTACCCAGCCTCGTCTTGGTAGCACTGTTGTCGCTGGGTGGCGGACTGGGCAGCCTCGTGTTGGTGCCGTTCGTCAGCCTCGGCGTGTTCGCTGCGTCCATCCTGTTCAGCTTGGCACCGGTCGTTCTGGTCGTCGAGAGTCGAGGCGTGGTCGATTCCCTACGTCGATCGGTGAGTCTGTCGAAACCCGCCTGGGGCAGGCTGATCGGGATCCACCTGCTCTGGTCACTGTGCTTCGTTCCGTTGATGCTCGTCACGACGATCTTCGGTTTAAACCTGCTGGTCTACGCGGTGGTACTTGGAATCATGATTGCGGGATTCCGTGTATTGCAGCTGCTTATCTACACCGATCTGCGTATTCGAGCCGAGCAGTACGACCACGAACTCATCGCAGAGTGGGCCCGCAACAGCGGGACCAGCTCGATCTGATGCGCGCCGGTACGTCGCTGCTCATCGTGTGTGCCTCGCTTCTTGTCGTCGTGGCGGGGTGTTCCCGTGTAAGTGCTCCGATCTCTGCCATCGCTGAGACCACCACCGTGCCGGAACAGTCGACATTCGAGGTCTCGACGACCGATCCGCCGCCATCGCCACCACCGGCCGCGGCCATCTCGCTCGTGGACCCGGCGACCTTCGCCTGGGGAGAAGGAGGGCTGCAGGGATTCTTCTTCACGACGCCCAGTGGATTATGGCGGTGTGCCATTCTGGCGGACAGTGCGCAGGGCGGCAGTGACGATCAGATGGCTGGTTGTCAGCCGTCGTCGAGCATGCCGATGAACGTGGCGGGTGCGCCATCGGTACCCGACCACTACAGCCGCAATGCGACTGCTCCGAACGCGATCCTCGTGAACGCAACGGAAGACGCCAGATTCGCGAGCCTGAGCCAGGCGTTGTTCTGGCGTTACGACACAACGCCTGTCCTTTCGTACGGACAAACGTTGTCTGCCAACGGGTTCTCCTGCAATGTGAAGGAGTCCGGCGTGTCGTGCCGCTCGGACGATTCCGGGAAAGGGTTCACGTTCTCGACCGGCGGATACCAGTTCGACTACATCGAGGCACGTGGTCCTGCGACACCGGTATCGACGGCAGCGTCGAGTGGCGTAGACCCTGTGCTCGGAAACAAGACCGACAGCTATCAGGTGGGTTACGGGGAAGTTCGGCCTCCGGAGATCAGCAATGGTGGTGCGTCCCTCTCCGGCATTGTCACCGACATCGTGTGGGATTCGTGGGGTGGGCCGACGGCGTCCGGGACCGGTACAACAGCGCATGTGACTCCGCAGTTTCCGGCACCGGGCTCGGCTCCGCAGGAACGTGCATCGATCGTTGCCTTCGACCTCGGCGAGTGCGACGGAGTCCCCATGTACAGGTCGTTCGTATGGTTCTTCCCGCAGGACCAGTCGCTCGAGGCTGCGAAGGCGAACGCTGTTCACGCGTGCTGAAGCGTGCCGTAACCATCTCAGCCTTCCGGCGCACCGCGGCCGTCCATTCGGGCGAAGGCCGATATGCGACGATCCACCGACATCGAGCGAGAGAATACTTCGCGCCAACTTGTCGGTTCTTGACCCAGGCCATTGCGCCCGGTCTGGTGTCGAACTCCGACCACGGCACCAGGTCAGGACAGCTCGGTACAGCGCTGATCGAGTAGCTGCTTCAACTGACGAGTTTGCTTGTCATCGAATCCGATCACATCGACTTCACCGATTCCGTCTCGAACGCCAGCGCAGACGTCGTCGAGTATGCGTCGTGTCGCACGTTCGGGCATTCCCAGGCGACTTGCAGACTCGACGAAATGAGCTCGTGTCCAACGGTTCGCGCGCCCGTAGAAGTTCAATGCCATCGGATCGCTCCACGACGCGTAGGGCTGCGTGCACAGAAGGTCGTAGGCCGGAGTCACCGACCAGATTCCCCGAGAGTTCTGATGTATCGAATAGTTCTTGCCGTGCAGATCGCCGTTTCCCATCGCATACGAATAGGCCGTCAAGCGGAGAAGTTCGGCGGTGGCCTGGCGCGCGGAACCGCCGCCGCGCTCGACTGTATCGGCGAGCAGCGCAATCACGGCTTCGGTCTTCATTCGGTACTTCGACGCGGGATAGAGCCCGGACACTTGGCACGCATCCTCTTGCGGTAGCCGTTGTTCACCGACCCGGTCGAATCGCGCCACCAGCAGACCGCTGATTCCCTTGTCGTCTTGGATGACGCGGTGTTCGGGCACCGAAAGTCCGCATCTACCTGCCAGGTTCATGAAGAAGTTCTCGTTCTGGACCAAACGCGAAAGTCGCGCCGGTGGAGCGAGCTTCAAAATGGCAGGCCCGGACGTAGTCGACACCGGGGTCGAGTACATCTGCGCGGACACTTTGCCCTGAACTCCCGGCAGAGCGGACGGATCCTGGCTCACCGACTCACCCGTGGACAGGGAATCGAAGAGACGACGAAGATCTGGAACACGGTGCCTCGAATCGAATGCAGTGCCCGCCAACGACATCTCTTGACCGCGTGGAAGCACACTGACGTTCCCGATGGTGTCCGATCCGACCGCCAGTAGCAGCGTGAAGTGGTCGTCCTCGGACGTTTTGGTAGCTGTCACCACGCCGGTGAGACGAACACCTTCGGGCAGCAGGCCTGCGAAAAAAGCAGGAACGCTACCGCCCGATGCCCGCGTCTCGAGTGACGACTTCGGAATCGACCACGCGAGATCCGGCGCAGAAGCGTTGTCGAGGTAATCGCTGTCGTAGCGAAACACGACGTCGTTCCCCACACGCGTCAGTGAGCCGGCGAGAAGACCGCCCTTGTAGACATCGGCTGCATCGACATCCCGCAGCTCGGATGCTGCGATCATGTCGGGTCCAGTGGCGGCACAGGCGATCCGGCGCGCGTGAGCAATGTGATCTCGCAGCCCAGCGCTTCCGCGACAGCGACCGCGCCGTCGAGCTGCACCGTGTCTTTTCCGCCCTCGAGCGCCTGGACTGTCGAGCGCCCTACACCGGCGAGTAGCGCTAACTCGGCTTGAGTCATTCGCAACTGATGCCGACGCGCGACGAAGGCTCCGGCCAGCTCGCCGGAGTGCTTCCGGGCTCGTCGTCGTGGTTCGGCCATTTGCCACTCCTTGTGCTTGCGCAGGCATGCATATCGGAGCTTACATCGTGAAGTATCAGGTGGATAGCCCTTATGCCTGGCTCCTCAGGCATAGAAGCGCAGAATGGTGCATCGAAGAACGCCGATCGAGCGTTATGCATGCGTCCTCAAGCGTTAACCTCTGGCATCCTGGACGCGCGACGACTGACGAACAGCAATACCACCGCACCGGCGGCCAGAACAGCGCCGATGGCCCGGCAGGACCGAGACGCTGCTGCCTCCGGACAAGGCGATGGAGCCGATCCAGGCCCCCGCGGCATTGGCGAGTTGGAACCCGGCGATGTTGACGGTGGCTGCCAGGTGTGGTGCTTCACTGGCCGCGCCGATCAATTTCGAGGCCAGTGGCGGGATGATCGAGAAGCCCGCTGCACCGAGAACGAACATCCACGCGAAGGCGAACCACGCTGTGCCACCGAAGAGGAACAGGACGACGAGCGCGCCCGCGAGTGCCGTCAACGCCGTGTACAGCGTCGTGTCGAGTGCCTTGTCTGCGAAGTACCCGCCGAGCTGATTGCCGACGACGGAGCCGACGCCGAAGACGAACAGCACGATGGTGACGGTGGACGCGGAGATTCCGGCGTGATCGGTGAGGTACGGCGCGATGTAGGTGAACACCACGAACAGCGCGGCCTGGCTCAGTGCGGTGAGCCCGATCGCCCACAACACCGGACCTCGGGTGAACACACTCAGTTCCGAAGTGACACTGCCGGTCTGATGTGACGGTGCTGCGCGTCGGGTCGAGGCGATCAGGGCGACGGTGACGATCAGTTGGAAGAGCGCGACGATGGCGAACGACCAGCGCCAGCCGAGTTGCGAGCCGATCAGCGTTCCCAGCGGAACTCCGAGGACGGTCGCGAGGTTGAGGCCGAGCGTCACGCGCGCGATCACTCGGCCCTGAAGCTCCGGCTCCACCAACGACGTTGCCAACACCAGGCACAGCGCGAAGAACGTGGCGTGGGGGAGCGCGGTGATGACGCGGAATATCACCAGGGTCGCAAAATTCGGGGCCAATGCGGTTCCGATGTTGCCGACGATGAACAAGGCCATCAATGCGGCGATGAGCGGTGTCCGGGGAACCCGGGTGGTCGCGATGGTGAGCAGCGGACCGCCTATGACGACCGTGACGGCATAGATCGTGATAAGCAGGCCCGCAGTCGAATTCCCGACTCCGACATCGGAGGAAATGTCCGGAAGGACTCCGGCGACGAGGTATTCGATGGTTCCCACCCCGAACACTGCGAGCAGCATCCAGACAATGGCGGCGTTCGCGTTGACCGCGTGCGATGTGTTGCGTGTCTCGGTGACCATTCTCTACCCCTTCGTTCCATCGAGAACTGAACCTTCCGTCGAAGGCTAGGTGATTCGTTTAATGATCGCTACAGGAGTACGATGAATCACAGTTGCGAGAACGGATCGAGATGTGGAGGGCCGATGGCCGGAGTGCGAGGACAAGGGCGCAAGTTCGACGTCGACTCGGCGTTGGATCAGGCGATGTTCGCTTTCTGGGAGCACGGATACGAGGGCACTTCCGTCTCGATGCTCACCAGCGCGATGGGCATCAATCCGCCCAGTCTCTACAGCGCATTCGGTGGCAAGGAAGGGTTGTTCTTCGCCGCGATCGAGCGATATCTCGCCACTCGAGGCGACTTCATGGAGCGTGCGTTCGCCGAGGAGCCCGACGCGGCGAAGCTGATCTCGAGACTGCTGAACGACGCGGCCTTGCACTACACGGACGAGTCCTGTCCGGGCGGCTGTCTGATCATCAGCTCGGCCGTCGGTGTCACCGACGCCAATCGAAGCATCGCAGATCGGTTGCGGGACATGCGCAATGCCAACGTGTTCCTGCTTGCGGAACGCATTTCCGCGAACATCGCCGACGGCATTCTGCCTCCGTCATGGGAGCCCGTCGACGTCGCGGAATTCATCGGGGTGATCATTCAGGGCATGTCCCAGCGCGCCCGGGACGGGGCAACGCGGCGTCAACTCGAACAGGTGGCAGAGATGACGCTTGCTTCGTTGGGGCCGGTTCCCAATTCAACTGCGCGATGACGGCGGGTAACGCGACTCGGTTCTCGTGCGACTTCACAGGTGAAGGGATCGAGTCGGTGGCCTGACGACGGCCGGCGACGACTGTGCCACCGACGAAAGGCTCCGATGACCCACTCCAGCCGACGCATTGCTGTTCTGACCGGACTCCTGGCGCTACCGCTCGCAGCCGGAGCCACGATAGGAGTCGGGACAGCCAGTGCCGACGAATGGCACTACGGCCCCGTCTATCGCGCGGAGCAATCCGGCGAAGGCGCACAGTACTTCTGCAACAAGGCGTTGTCGCTCGAGCATGCGTCGCAGTCCTACATCCTGGTGCCCTGCACCAACGTTGCGGACACCGATGTCTGGTATCGAATCGTGGTGAACCCCTACAACTGGGGCTGGAGCGGATAGCGGAACCGTCAGGCCACGACCGCCGCGAACTGTTCGAGGAAGTAGTCGACGTCCGCCGCCTCGATGGTCAACGGCGGTCTGATCTTCAGGGTATTTCCGTACAGGCCGGTGGCCGAGATCAGCACCCCGCGCTTCTTCATGGCGTTGACCACCCGCAGTGCCTCGGCCGGATCCGGTTCACCTGCAGGGCCGATAAATTCGACTCCGACGAACAATCCCGCACCCCGGACGTCCCCGATGGAATCGACATTCGGGGCAATCCCTCGCAGGCCTGCCAGCACCCGCGCACCCATCGCGGCCGAATTGGCCACCAAGTCCTCGTCTCGGATCACGTCCAGCACCGCTTGCGCCGCAGCGATGGTCACCGGATTACCACCGAAGGTGTTGAAATAGCGCAGGTCTCGGCCGAACTGCTCGGCCAGCGAGCTCTGCATCACCAGTCCGGCAATGGGCATGCCATTGCCCATCGGTTTACCCATCGTCACGATGTCGGGCAGCAACCCGTGCCGCTCGAACCCCCACATCGACGCGCCCAGCCGGCCGAACCCCGGCTGCACCTCGTCGGCGATCAACACCCCACCCGCTGCGTGAACGACATCTGCCGCAGGCTTCAGGAACGGCGTCGGCTCCGGCAAGATCCCATCGGACGCGAAGATCGAGTCGATCAGCAGAGCAGCGAAACCAACGCCGCTGCAGACCAGGTCGTCGATCTGTTCCTGAACCTTCTCGGCGAACCACGTCCCCAGATCGCCCACGACCCGGTACGCATCCGGTGCCGGAACCGTCCGCAACCACGGAGCGTCGCGAACGGACGCCGGACCCATCGACGGCGAACATGCCGCCACATCCACCGTCCCTCCGTGATAAGCACTTTCGGTGACGATGATGCCCTGACCGCCGGTCGCGTGCCGTGCGATCCGGAGAGCGAGGTCGTTGGCCTCGGACCCGGTGCACGTGAACATCGCGGTGTCCAACCGGTCGGGGAAGGTGCCGACCAGATCCTCGGCGTAGCCGATCACCGCGTCGTGCAGGTACCGCGTGTGCGTGTTGATCAACGACATCTGCCGGGTGACGGCCTCGACCACCCGGGGATGGCAATGCCCCACGCTGGCAACGTTGTTGTACATGTCCAGGTACCGCGTGCCATCGGCGTCGTAGACGTACACACCCTCGCCTCGTACCAACTCGAGCGGGGTCTCGTACATCAGGTGATAGGCAGGCCCGAGTACCCGCCTTCGGCGCTCGACCAGATCGAGCGTGCGAGTGCTGAGCCCCACGGCCGAGGACGCATCGAAACCGTTGACGCTCAGGGCTCCGACGCGATCGAGTGTGGTCACCTCACAACCCCTGCAGCCAGAACGCCCAACGCGGATCCGCCATCTTCATCCGTGCGCGGGCGAGCTTCCAGGTTCCGTACTTGTGGTAGTCGAAATCCCATGCGCTGCTGAGCTTGTGGTTCATGCAACCCCACAGCCCCCATTTGACGTCGGCGAGCGCGCTGCACACCTGCACCCGGGAGATCATCGACCACTCGGCTTTGCCGTAGAACTCCTCGATCAATTCCATCGTCTGCTGCTCGCCGTAGAACATCTCGGTGATCATCACGGCCAGCTCGTAGGCGCGGTCGTTGTTCGACGCGAACTCGTAGTCCACCAACTTCATCGGTAGACCGTCGCCGATCAGGATGTTGCCCGGCATCGGGTCGTTGTGACACGCAACCAGATCCAGTCCGGACGCCAGCATCGCGTGCTTCGCCTGCCCGTATTCCGCAAGAATCACCTCGGCGTCGCGCGGCAACCGCACGCCGAGTTCGGCAACCTGATCGAGGTGTTCGTCGATCATGTCGAAAATCGTCTTCGTGATGCTGAGCTTGCTTCCCGAATGCAGCACGCGATACAGATCGATCATGCCCAGGGGAATCTCGGGGCGCTTGAGGTCACCGTTGGTGCACGCCCGATAGCCCTCGAGAAATTCGATGACCTCCACGCCGGTCACTGGATCGAACAGCACCACCTCGGGTCCGATGTCCAAAGCACCTGCGCGACGCGCAGCCTCGTTGGCCAGCGACCGATCGATGAACGAATCCGTTCCGGCACCGGGAAGTTTCATGAAGTAACGCTTAGGTTTTCCCTCGACGGTGATGCGCCAATTGCTGTTCATCAACCCTCCGGGTACAGGGGTATAGGTGATGTTCAGTCCCTCCCACTCCGCAACAGCGGCGAGGGCTTTCTCCACCTGCCGTTCGGGTTCGGTGCGGGCGGATCCCAGTGCGATCTCGTTCATGGCCACCTCAGATATTCCGTACTCGGTCGTCGAAATGCGGGTCGCGCAGTCCAGCGCGCGCCCTCAGGAACTGCCAGTCGGAGAACTTCGAGTACTCGTGGGTACCCGGCCTCATCGCGTCCGCGTAGGAGCCGATGAGGGCCCACCGCACGCAGTCGGCGATGCCGTAGATGCGAGCGCGATCGAACAGAGCACTGTCGAACGAGCCCCACATCATCTCGAACACCTCGCGTGCGTCGGTGTCGAACGGGCGGATCTCTGCGAGCAACGCACCGATGTCCTGCAGCGGATCCATCAGCGCCGCAACGTCCCAGTCGACGAGTCGCATGCTGCCGTCGTCGAGCACCAGGACGTTGGAGACATTGCCGTCGCCGTGGCAGGGCACCGCGTCGACGCCGGCGCTCTCGATTCGCGCTTCGGCGGGCCCGAGAGTGCGCAGCATCCAGTCGAAGTCGGCCGGCAATGCGCCGCCGACCTGCTCGACCAAGCTGCGTGCCTGCGTCAGATCGTCGAACACCGAGGCACGCCTGGTGATTCCGTTCAGACCGTGCACGGAGGTGCGGAGTGTGACGAGCTTTTCGACCTCGGCGTCGTCGTCGAACACATCCAACGTCGCGGTGTGGCACACGCCGGTGAAGTCCTCCATGATCAGTACACCCGAGGCTGCATCGGAAACAAAGGCTTTCGGTCCGATTCCCGCGTCCCCGGCTGCAGTTGCCGCCGAGAAGGATGCTGCAACGTCGACGTAGTCGCGCGCATGCGGTTCCATGACCTTGATGTACGCAGCCGATCCCACGCCGGAGTCCGCGACTTCGGCTCGCGCCGAGAAGCGCTCGGAGTCCGCGCCCCACCAACTCGGGCTTGCCATGGTTGTCCCGGGGTCCAGCGTCACTTCACCCGCGGCCCAGATGCCCAACTCGCTCAATGTCTGTCGCACGGTCATCCCAGTGCTCCGATCTTGTCTTCGGCCACAGCCGTCGGCCAATTCATCTCGATCTCACGTGCACCTTCGAGCCACTTCGTCAGCCGTAGCACCGCCTGATCTGCGAACCGCGGCCCGACGACCTGGATCCCGACGGGCATAGGCCCGCTGAATCCGAAGCACAGCGCCGATGCCGGCTGCGCAGTCTGGTTGAACCACGCGGTGAAGCTGCAGTGGCCCAACGGTTGTGCCGGATCGAGCCCGACCTCCTCGGCCCCGAAGCCCACCGTGGGAATGACCGGAGAGATGACGAAGTCGAACTCGGCGGTCTGCGTCCGAACCAACTCCTGCGAGCGCATCACCGCATCGGTGTCACGCGAGAACCGACTGGCCGAATACTCCGCCGCCGCCGAGGCCCAGTCCGCGACGGCGGGCAATACCTGTGATCGACGATTCTCGGGAATGGCCTCCCATTCCGTGCGCGCACGAACCTGGAACAGGCGATCCAACGCCGGGTACGGATCTGCGCCGAAGACCGGCGGCATCTCGGTGACCACGGCACCCGCTGCACTCAGTTGCATTGCTGCAGAACGCACCACGGCCTGTATGTCGTCGGAAACGGTGGGACCGTAGCCCATGTCGAGCATGACGCCGATGCGAAGTCCGGCAGGAGCCAGACCCGCGCGTATGTCGGTGGAGTCCTCGTAGGGCAGGCTCCAGGTATCGCGAGGGTCTGGCCCGGAGATGACGCGGTAGAGATCGATGAGATCGTCGACGGTGCGCGCCATCGGACCGGCCGATCGCATGGTCGACGGAGCCGTATGCGGTATGCGGCCCTGCGTCGGCTTCAATGCGACGAGCCCACAGTGTCCTGCAGGCAACCGCACCGACCCGGCGATATCGGAACCGACAGAGCCGAAACCGATGCCCGACGCCAACGACGCACCCGCGCCGGCACTGGATCCACCGGTGTTGCGGGAGAGGTCCCAGGGATTGCGGGTGATTCCGTACAGCGAGCTGACGCCCGCTGCCATCATCCCCATGTCGGGCATGGTCGTCTTTCCGACGATGACTGCGCCGGCTTCTCTGAGCCGGGCAGTCGGTGGTGCGTCGACGGTCGACATCGGCAGGTCTGCATTCGCGGCGACGCCGTGTCGCCACGGCATCCCGATCGCATGAACGCTGTCCTTGATGGTCACCGGTATGCCGTCCATGTCGCCTCGCGCACGGCCGGATACGAGGCGGTCGGTGGCTGCCTGGGCTGCCGCACGGGCACCGGACTCGTCCAGGTACGCAATCGCATTGATGACGGGGTCGATAGCCTCCAGATGCTCCAGCGTTGCATCGAGCAGGTGCAGGGGAGTGGTCTCACCGCTGCCGAATGCCTCGCGGATCTCGGCGATCGTCTTCGTCAAGAGGGGATTCATCGAGTGCCTTTCGTGCCGGCGAGTTCGACGGGCAGGCCGACCCCGATATCGCCGCGCACCATGCGCGCGACCGTCTCGGCGAGCATCTTCATGCCGTCGAGTAGGTCGGTGTCGTGGGTCAGCTCCTTCTCGCTGTGCGAGATGCCGTCGACGCTGGGGACGAACAGCATCACCGTCGGAACGACGTCCTTGAGATTCACCGAGTCGTGGCCGGCCATGGTGAGCATCCGTCGACACGACAATCCGAGGGACTCGGCGGCTTCCTCGGCGAGTTCGACGCCCTCGATCTGGTAGCTCGTGGACGGCCGCAGCGCCGAGGTGTCGATGCTGACGCGCACCTCCCCGTCGGCGTTCACGGAATCGATTGCTGCAAGCATCTTCTCGTGGGCCTGCTCGAGAACCTCGGGATCGGATGACCGGATGTCGATGGCCATGGTGACCTTCGACGGCACGACGATGGGGGAGTTGGGTTCGACGTCGAACTCGCCGACCGAGGCCAGCAGTGCCTGTTCCGGAAACTGCGTCGTGAGTTCTCGGACGGCGAGCACGATGCGCGAGGCACCGACCAACGCGTCGTGACGCAGCGCCATATGAGTTGCGCCGGTGTGCGACTGCTCGCCGTGCACGGTGATCGAGTACTTCCGTGCGGCCCAGTTGGCGGTGACGATGCCGATCGTCGTGCCCGTGTTCTCGAGGATGGGACCCTGTTCGATGTGGATCTCGGCGTACGAGGCGGCCTCGGGCGCATCGTCATTGCCGTGAAAGCCGATATCGGACAGGGCATCCCGCACGCTGACGCCACTGCGGTCGGTGACCTTCAGGATGTCGTCGGCGTCGAACTTACCGATGAAGACCCCGCTTCCCATCAGGCTGGGCGAGAAACGGGAGCCTTCCTCGTTGAACCAGTTGACCACCGCAAGATTGAATTGCGGAGTCACCGAACCACGTTCGACACATTCGGCTACCTCGTACGCGGCGTGGGCCGCGGCGAGGACCCCGTAGGCCCCGTCGTATTTCCCGGCTGTCGGCTGACTGTCGAGATGCGAGCCGACGAGCACGTACGGCGCACCGGGAACCAACTCGACGGTGCCGTACATGTTTCCCACCGCGTCGACGGTGGTGGTGAAGCCGTGCCGGTCGAACCAGTCGGCGAGGAACCGCCTGGTTCGACCGTCGTCCGCGGTTGCTGCCTCGCGGTGCACGCCACCGGGGGCGGTGGCACCGAACTGCGACATCGCGGCGAAATCGTCGAGAAAGGCCACTAGATCTTCTCCGGTGCGGGGTTGGCGGCCAGTTCTTCGATCTGATCCTCGAAGGACAGGTCGACCGGTGCCGTGCGGGTAGGACGCTTGCCGACCTCGAACATCTCGTCGACGCGGGCCTTCTCCTCGGCCGTGGTTCCGGTGGCCTTGGAGACGATGAGGAAGACGGCGAGGTTGACGGCCATACCGACGACGCCGCCGGTGAGGCTGCCGAGTCCGGCGATGTCGTCCGGGAAGATGGCGGTGAGCACCAGTGCGACGGTGAAGCCGGAGATCATTCCGGCGACTGCGCCCTTACCGTTGCCGCCTCGCCAGAAGATGCCGAGGAACAGTGGAATGGCAAGCTGCACAACGCCTTGGTACGAAATCTGCGCGAGGAGTTGCAGGCGCGTCATGTTGAAGGTGGCGTAGGCGACGATGGCCGCCGCTGCCATGAACGCGAGCATGCTCGTCTTGGCCACCTTGGTGAGCTGGCTGTCGGTGAGCTTGCGCTTGTCGGAGTTGACGATGTCGTTGGCGATCTGCAGTCCGCAGACCTGCACGCTGCCGTCGATGTGGCCCATGGACGCGGCGAACACCATGGTGGCGGCGAGTCCCAGAAGCCACGTCCCGCCGTAGCTCTCGGCAATGGTGAACCAGCCGGTCTGCGGAGAATCGGCGACGGCGGGAATGACCGTGCCGGCGATGCCGACGAGCATGAGCAGGGAGTAGAAGACGCCGGAGATCAGCACGGTGCGGATGGTGCCGGACTTGACTGCGCGGACGCTGGACGCGGTGTAGATGCGCTGAAAGCTCGTCGGCCAGCAGAGCGATCCGACGACACCGGTGAAGATGAGCGCGAAGAGGTAGAACGGGCCGTAGGAGTCACCGTCGCCGGGGACGCGCAGGTACTCGTCGGCGACGTCTCCGAGGGTCGAGAAGCTGATCGGTCCGCCGGCGACACCGGAGAGCAGGATCAAGCAGAGCGCCGCGGAGAAGACGTACGCGACCAGACCTTGGAACATGTCGGTCATGATCAGGCCGCGCATGCCCATCTTGACCGTCCAGTATTGGCGGATGACGATGACGGCCAGGCCGACGAACAGGCAGGTGGTGACGGACCATGCTCCGGCACTGGCGATCTGGAACACCTCACCGAGTGCCTGCATGCCGAGCACGACCCACGGGAAGAGCGAGACGATGCCGATGACGCTGGCGACGATCTTGGTGCCGCGCGAGTTGAAGCGCAGGCCGAGCAGGTCGGGTTGTGAACGGAGGTTGTACTTCGCTCCCCAGCGCCAGGCGCGGGTTGCCATGAAGTACATCATGGCGACACCGAGGCTGGAGTACGCGAGACCGTACAGTCCGAAAACGCCTGCGCCGCTGGCGAGTCCGAAGAACGCGATGAACACCGAGCCCGGCCACCACGAGTTGACGTAGCTCATCGCGACGTACCAGGGGCCGTAGCTGCGGCCACCGACCGAGTATTCGTCGAACGTGGGGGAGGTCTTCTGTTGGGTGGTGTAGAGGATGAAGATGACGACGGCGTAGAAGACGCCGAGCATTCCCAGCATGATCAACATGTCATTCTCCAGTCAGCGGTGCGGTAGCGGGGAGGAGATCCTCGTCGAGTTCGCCGCGGATGTCCTCGACGATGTAGAGACCCCAGAGAGTGAGTCCGAGCACGACTCCGTTGATCAGCCAGTACATGATGGCGAACGGAATGCCGAGAATCTCGTAGCGAATGCCACTGCCCCACATGTACAGCGGGGGGAACAGTGCGAAGAGCAGAGCGAGAGCGTAGATACCGCCGAAGAACGTCATGACGCTCTTTCGGCTCAGGCCGCGAATGTACTCTTTCATGTGCGTCATCCTTGGTTGACTATTTTGAGAACCGAGTCGTGAATTGCGCCGTTTGTCGCAATCCCGTTGCCTTTGTCGAAGTCTCGCGCTCCGTCGAGCGAGGTGAACGTGCCGCCGGCTTCCTCGATGATCACCGGCATGGGGGCGAGATCGTAGATCTGCGTCGTGTAGTCGACCACTGCGTCGGCCTGGCCGCTAGCGACCATCATGTAGCCGTAGGCGTCGCCCCAGGTCCTCAGCACGGCACCCGTGGCGTGGAGGTCGACGATAGTATCCGGGTGCCAGTCCTCGAGCCAGGTTGCCATCACATAGGCACCGTCCAGATCTGTTCTGGTCGAAACATGCACCTGTGCACCATTTTTCCAGCATCCTTTGCCGCGCTCGGCGTGCATGAGAATGTCTGCGCTGGGTAGATTGATGACGCCGAAGACGATCTGCTCACCTTCTTCGAGCGCAATCAGGTTGGCGTACAGCGGAACTCCGTGCACGAACGACTTGGTTCCGTCGATCGGGTCGACGATCCAGCGGTAGTCGGACGTGCCGCTGGTTTCACCGAACTCCTCCCCGAGAAAGCCGTCGGCGGGGAAGTGCTCGGCGACGCCGGCTCTGATGTGCGTCTCGATATCGCGATCCGCTTGTGTAACAGGGGAACCGTCCTGTTTCTGTTCGACGGTGAGGGCTGAGGTGTCGAACCAGTGACGAGCGATCTCGCCCGCCGAGCGAGCGAGCTCCACGCCGAGAGCGGCGCGTGCCGACCTGGAATCCTCCACGGTGTTGCACCCTTCGGTAGATGTTGCGTTCTCGGGTAGGTGCAACGATGGGCGTAGACCATTTCTGGTTTTCTCGTCGATACGTGAACGTCGTGTAACGCGTGACCTGGTTGCGGGTCATAGGACACCCGCCGTGTTAATCGTGCGTTAATGCCCAGGTCGAGGGGTGTTGCGCGGGCCTGATCGAAGATTGAATGGGCTTCTGCGGTCGTGACGAAGGAAATCGAGGTGATTCGGTGCTGTTGATGGAGCAGACGCACGCGGCGCTTCTTCGGTTGGCTGCCGAGCTCGAATCGCGGTCCGTTGCCCGGTTGCCACCCGAACGCGAACTGGCCGAGCGACTCGGCACGTCACGGACGACGCTGCGCAAAGCACTGGATCTCCTCGAACGCGACGGCGTCATCCGACGGACGAAGGGGAGAGCCGGCGGTGCGTTCCTGACCTCGGTGACACCGGGTTCGTCGTCACCGGAAAGTGCGCAGTCCCTCTGTCAGAGCCGGCGACTGCTGCGAAGCCTCAACACCGTCAAGGGCGTCCCGCAGATGCTGCACGAACAGGGATTTCGCGACGGGACCAAGGTCATCTCGGCGCGGATCGCCGAGCCGAGCCCGGAGGCGGCCCAGGTGCTGGGAGACGGACCGGTGGTATCGCTGCTGCGGCTGCGCTTCGCGGACGGGGACACGCTGTCGCTCGAGCAGATGTACCTCAGCGACAGCATCTGTGGCCGAGTTCTGGAGACCCCGTTGAACTCGGTGTACGAGGCGCTGCGCACCAGGCTCGGCGTATCGGTCTGTATGGCAGACGAATCCATCGAATTGGCGACGATCAGTGCGCCCGCGGGCTCGCTGCTCCGGCAACCCGAGGGGACGCCCATCCTGAAGCTCGAACGCATCGGATACGACCAGTCCGAACGACCCGTCGAGTATTCGGTGGACCTGTTCCGCGCCGACCGAACTCGATTGAGTGTGCGCACCTCGTCGCTGGTGAGTGCGTCGGTCACCGAGACGTCGACGTAGAGAGCAGGCCCGGAGACCGTGGTCTCCGGGCCTGGACGCGGCTGGCTACTCGGTGCAGCAATGCCCGGCGGGCTTCGGCGTCTCCGGTGCCAGATCCAGCATCGGATTGCCGTCGAAGAATCCCGTGGGCTTGAGGTGCAGACTCACATGGCTGACCGGCATGACCGGCCAATCCTCGGGGCGCACCACGTGGTGCGCGGCGATCGTGGGCCAGATGACCAGGTCTGCGTCTTCGAGTGAGCGATCCTGCGCGGTGTATGCCACCAGGCCGTCGAAGCCGGGATTCTGGGCCACGTACTCACCGGCTGCATAGCGTTCCCGTTCTGCGTACGGCGTCGCCCACAGGTGCTTGGTGGCGAACCCGCCTCGGCGAGCCTGCTGCGAACCGGGCTGTGCCAGAGGCAGAGCGACCGCACCGGACGGCTCGATCTTGTACCCGATGTGCCCGCCGAGCTTGTTCTTTTTGTCCGCGTTGGCAATCAACCAGGAACGAGCCCGGAGTGGATCGGCGACGCGCTGTGCCTGCGATTCGGTGGCGAGATGGCGCTTGGTCTGACGCCACGCGTTCCCGTGCGGGTTCTCGGGGCCTGCGGGCACTGCCTCGGCTTCGAGTTCGTAGAGATTGTTGCGTGGCCCGTCCACGTTCATGTCCAGGCGAACGCTGAAGAAGTGTTGGTGATGCGGCCCGTAAAGACCGGGCGCGACGAGGGTGCCGAACTCGGGGATCGTGCCCGGCTCGATTGCACCGGTGGAGATGATGCCGGTCAGCTTGATCTCGAATTCGATGGACCCGTCGAGATACAGATGCCAGTAGAAGCCGTAGTCGTAGTTGCCCACGGTGGCGAAGAACGACACCACGAGCCGACGGTTGCGTCGGACCTGGCCAACGTTGTCGCGGAAGTCGGTATGTTTCCAACCGATGCTGAAGTCCTCCTCGTGCATGCAGATCGCATTCGGAAGTTCGATCGGCTGACCGTCCTGATCGTTGACGTAGGCGTCGAAGTAGTGAATTTCACCGAGGCAATCACAGCCCAGCTGAAGCGAATTGGCGAGAACGCCCAAACCGTACTCGCCCTCGTCGAACACGTTCTTGTTCCACTGGCTGTCACCGGGATCGCCGTACGGTACGTACATTTCCGACAGAGACGCCCGATGGATGATCGGCCGCAGAGTTCCGCGATCGACGTAACCGACGTCATGCAGCACCAACCCCTCACGAGGTGTGAAGCCGACGTGCAAGCGCCAATTCGCCCACTCGACGTAGTGGCCGTCCACCGTGAACGACGGACCGTCGGGTTGGGTGATGTCGATCTTCTTCATCGGTGCGCGTTGGTGGGGGAATTCCGGGACATTGCCGGGGCGTTCGTAGAATCCGGGTAGGTAGTTGCCGGGAGTCTGTGGGATGGGCACCACTCCGGTGTCTGCGACGTCGACCACCTCCATCGTGTCCATATCGACTGTGACGACCAGATTCTCGACGGGCCGCGCATATCCGTTCTCCTGCGCTTCGCTTCGTACGAACGTCAGCGGGCGGGCGAGGCGTCGACCACCGGGGTTGTCGCCCTCCATGGTGTGGCCGCTGGCCCACTTGTCCACCATCGCGAGCGAGAAGTCGGTGACGCCGCGCTTGACCATCGCTTCCTGCCAGCGCGGGTCGGCCTTGATGACGTCCTCGCAGCGAAGAAATTCCTCCAGTGTGATGGGTGGCTGGGCATCGGCGATCTCGGTGTAACTGATCAGGGCATCATGAGTGAGCGAGACCACTGCTTCGAAGGTGGCATGAGCGTCACGGTCACGCAGGACGACGAATGCTCGACGGTCCGTATCCGATTGCTGCAGATCGGCTTTGGTCGGCTCCAGCAACTCGATGTAGACGAAGCGCGCAGCGGAGGTCAGGCTCCGCTCCCGAGTCACGATCGCCGACGTCCTCGAAATCTCCTGCGGGGTCAGCGGTTCGAGGGGGTGAACTACAACGGGCGCAAAGGTATCGGTCATCGTGGCTCCTGCAATGGGTAGTGGAGAAGTTCCGGCGGAATGCGGCGCGTGCGAAGGAAAACGACGACGGCGGCGAGCGCGAGTTCGGTCGCAGCAAGAATCGAGGCCGCCGAGACGTCGCTGACCCTGTCGGTGACGAGGGCCTGATGATGCCCCGCCGGACCGGAGGCATGCGCAAGCAGCATCACGGCGCTCGACGTCGCCATGATCACCCACGGACGATTGCCCGTCGACCGCCACAGATCGGCAGCACACAGCAGGCACACCACCGCCATGGCGGCGACCACAACACCGAGTGCGCTGCCGATCCCCATCCTCAGGTGGAGAAAGGCCGTGGTCACCGCCAGTGCCGCTGCACAACGGTTGATCAACACTGTCCGGGACTCCCTGTCGTCGCTGTCCGTTACGACGTTAGGGGTAGACCATTACTGGTATTCGTAGGTCGTGTGAGGGACGTGTAACTCGCCGACCGGATCAGACCAACTCGATGACGTTCAATGCCCCGTCGGCATGCGAGCTACGCAGTCGCTTCTTGTCGTATTTGCCGACGCTGGTTTTCGGGACCTCGTCGATGAAGGTCCAGCGTTCGGGAAGCTGCCAATGCGCGACGCGGCTGTCGAGGAACTTTCTCAGTTCTTCGGCCGTCACCGACGCACCCTCGCGCACGACGACGGCGACCAGGGGCCGTTCGTCCCACTTCGGATCGGGCACGCCGATGACTGCGGCCTCGCGTACGGCGGGATGGCCCATCACCTGGTTCTCGAGTTCCACCGACGAGATCCACTCGCCACCGGACTTGATGATGTCCTTCGAACGATCGGTCAGGCGGAGGTAGCCGCCCTCGGAGATGGTTCCCACGTCACCGGTGCGCAGCCAACCGTCGTCGAACTTGTCGTCCGCATCGGCTCGGTAGTAGCTGCCGGTGATCCAGGGGCCACGCACCTCGAGTTCGCCGACGGTCTTGCCGTCCCACGGCAACACCTCACCGGCATCGCCGACGAGCCGTGCTCGAACCCCGGCGACGAATCTGCCCTGCGTGCAACGCAAGTCGAACTCATCCTCCGCCGACAGGCCGACATCAGGCTTGCCGGAGGTACCCAGAGGCGAGGTCTCGGTCATGCCCCACGCCTGCGAGATGTGCACCCCGTACTTCTCGTGGAACGCCCGCATCAAACTCGGTGGACATGCGGCACCGCCGACCACCACGTCACGCAGACTCGACAGATCCGCCGGGTGCTCGTCCAGGTGAGCGAGCAGGGCCTGCCAGATGGTCGGAACTGCCGCCGCAGCCGTCGGTCGCAGTGTCGACATCATCTCCGCCAGTGGTGCCGGCTGCAGAAACCTGTCGGGCATGATCAACGAAGCACCGACCATCAGCGCTGCATAGGGCAACCCCCACGACATCGCGTGGAACATCGGCACGATGGCCAAGACCTTGTCGGACTGCGCGATCGCCATCGCGTCGGTCATGCACGCCTGCATCGAATGCAGGTAGATGGAGCGATGCGAATACACGACTCCTTTGGGGTCGCCGGTGGTACCCGAGGTGTAACACATTGCGGCAGCTGATCGTTCGTCGAGCTCCGGCCAGTCGAACTCTTCCGGCTTGCCTGCGAGTAGGTCCTCGTAACCCAGTACCTCGATGCCGTCGGGTGCAGTGACCTGCGTCGGGTCGACGCCGACGACGACGAGATGCCGTACGGTCTCGAACGTCGGCAGCAGGGGCGTCAGCAGAGGGAGCAGGCTCGCGTCGGCGATGATCACCTGGTCCTCGGCATGGTTGACGATGTAGGTGAGCTGCTCGGGAAAGAGTCGAATGTTCAGCGTGTGCAGCACCGCGCCCATCGCAGGAATCGCCATGTATGCCTCCATGTGCGGGGCGTTGTTCCACATGAACGTTCCGACGCGCTGATCGTCGTCGATGCCGATCGACCGCAGACCGTGTGCCAGTTGCGCTGCCCGCCTGCCCAATTCCCCGAAGGTCACCGTGGTCGGACCGGTGTCCGTCCAGGTGGTGATCTCGGCCGAGGAGTGAATGGACGTCCCGAATCGAACCAGCTGGCCGATGGACAGTGGGGTGTCCTGCATGGTGCTCTTCATCGATCTCGCTCCTGAAGTCTCGGCATACACGTCGTTGTGCTGCGCGTCACACCTTGCACGATACGGACTTACTCGGACGCGTGGTCTCGGGTACCTCGTATTCGGGCGTCGACCTCGCGAACCATGTCCTGATAGATCTCCGACGCGGGATCGATGACCGCGAAGTGGCCCCCGGGTCCTTCGACCGAGACGACCGAATCCGAGCCCGCCGACGCGGCGGCGTAGTACGCCCGACTGATCTCGAGCAGGTTGGGATCGTCCGACACCGCGCACACCACCAACTGCGGAACGCCGAGCGGAAGCCTCGAGTTCGGAGACGATGCCTCGTACGTCTCCTGCGCACCGGCGAATCGCGCACCGATCGCATTCGACACCGCACCCTCGCCGAGCCAGCGCTCGTCGCCGACCCGTAGATCGAGGACACCGGCCAGACTCACTGCGAGAGCCGGGGTTACGGCCTTCCCGGCCGAATCGGCCGCGAGGCGCAGAGCGAGTTGACCGCCCGCCGAATGGCCCAACACAACTATCCGGGACAGATCCAGGTCGCCGGGTTCCGTCTCCAGAGCGGCAAGCGCGGACGCGACGTCGCTGGTCATCGCGTCCCACCCGTGTTCGTCGGGGCGACGATATTCGACGTTCCACGTGGCGTAACCCCGCGCGGTCAGATCGACGGCCATCGCGTCCATCAGGTCGAATTCCCATCGCGAACGCCAATATCCACCGTGGATCAGCATCGCGACAGGTGACGGACCGTCGCTCTCGGGTAACCGCTGTTCGACGCGCTGCTCGGGGTGATCCCCGTAGTGCAGGATCGTCCCGGGGTGGAAGCGTTGAAAGTACACGCTGTCGATCGCGAACCGTAGACCGTCGAGTCCGCGGCCGCGAATGTGAGTGCGGATGCCCGGCGATCTGTCCGGTGTGCACTGGCCCAGATCGACCCGAACGACACCGCTGTACGACGCCGTGTCGACCGGGATTCCGTCACCGGGAACGACGATCACCTCGTCGGAACCGGCTGCGGTGCCGACGATTCCGCCCGTCAGTCCTCGGGCCGACAGCGCCCTGGCGACCAATTCCTGCGCCGTCGCGAGGTCGGCGAAAACGCCGGGAGCGGCGACGATGTCGAGGTGGGTCGAGATGTGCGTCATGGGTTCACGCTACCCAGAACGGCGTCGACCGAACCCGAGACGGAGGTCGGAGTGGGTCAGACCTTGTAGTACACCACCTGGTGGCTCGTGGCCAGCAACGTTCCACCTTCGGTCCACAGTTCTGCCGTCTGATCGAAGTAGCCCTGATGGAACCGGCGTGCTCGTGCGGTACCGAGGACGTACCCGTCGGAGTGCTGCTCGAGATCGTCGGGCGTCGCGAAGTAGTGGATCGTCAGCGAGATGGTGCCGGCCGGCACGTAGCGACCGAGGCGCTGAAAGATCCTGGGGTAGAACACATCGCTGAGCGAGGTCAGCGCAGCGAAGTCCACCGGACGTGGCGGCGTGTCGCGGATCCACAGTGTCTCGGTCGAGTCCGGTGATTCCTGGTCGTTCAGAGCGCCTGCAACGAAACGCATCTCATAGTTCTGTGCCCAGGCGATCGCGTCGGGAAAGTTACCGCGGGGCGTCTCGGCGGGGGAGGGGACGGCAGGTGCCACGGCCTCGGTGTTGTCCCACGTCTCGCGCCGCGTCCCGAATACCGCCGTGGCCGTAGTTGCGACGGCACCGTCCTGGACGAGTTCGAGGTACCAGTGCTGATTGCTCCGGTTGGTTCGCACGGCGCGCGCCGAGATCTCGAACTCGCCCTCGGCCACCGGACCGGCGAAGTTGACCGTCAGCGAGACCGGCGATCCGAGGCATTCCGGATGCCGTTCGATGGCTCGGATGAACGTCGCAGCAGTGATGCCACCGAACGGGCCGACCATGTTGTTGTACGGCGCCGATGTCCTGCCGCGATACGTGCCGTCGCCGACGGTCTCGAGGGCGACTGCTGTGTCGAACGGATGCATTGTTCTCCCGTAGGTCTCTATCGTCGTTCGTGCCGATTCAAACTATCCGGCCCACTCGGGCGGTACGCAGGGTGGCTCCCTCACTGAATGATTCGCTGGCGACGCAGCTCGGCGAACGTGGCACGGGCCGCCACGCGGTGGAAACTAGCTGTCGTTGCGACGGAGCCCGCGAGACACCAGGTTGATGACTCCGGACAGTGCGAGACTGCCGCCAGGGTAAATGAGAAGACCGAGTGAAAAGATGACGGGTTCCGATGCGTCCTTCACCATGAACGCAGCACCGATACCGGTCAGGATAAGTCCGAGGATGGTGAGGAGCGCGATTGTTCGCCGGCTCCGACGGGACAACCACGTCGAGATCAAGGCTGCGAAACCGGCGAAGACACAGAGGAAAATCGACGCAATGAACAACGCATCCGACTCGACGACTGTGGCCACAAAGAACATGGATCCGCCGATGAGGAGTAGAGCCAGCTCAGGAACAGGCTGTCGTTGAGGAGCATCGGGATTCATTGTGGCTGCTCCCTCGCGATATTCACCGCGCGAGTGAGCGATGCGGCCCCCAATAGTAGACCGTGCCTGGCCGCAACATCGGAAGCACGCTCTCGGAGCGCTCCGGGGTCGGTCGCGCAGGCGATCGCGTGCAGGTCGATGCGTTGCAACAGCTTCTTCGTCACGGGTCGTTTGCTGTCCCAGAATGCAAGTGCAGCAATGAGATCCGTGGCCTCCTGGCCGGTCAACAGTGCATGGGCGACCGCGCATGTCGCTGGGTCCTCGAACGGCTGGAGATAGGTGGCATCGTCGAACACCGCAGGTCTGCCGTCGTAGGGGCCGACCAGCCTGAACTGCGGAACCTTGTGGAACCCGGAGATCGCGATCTTGTACGGAGAAAACGTGTACGGCCCCACTCCGAAGATGCAGAAGCGGGCTCTCTTGCGGTAGATCGACGACTTCCGTCCGTCGAGAACAGCGGCGTTGTCGGTCAGGTACTTCCACAGCTTCGGCGCGCTGGCCGCCAACTGCGCGGTGTCGTCACCGGTGTGGGACTGCGGCACGATCATCCACCGCGACACTTCGGCGAGCTTGCCGCGGTAGACATCGGTACATTTGAACAGGGGAAACAGGAAGTCCTTCTCGACGTCGACCGAGGCTCCGAGTTTTGTTCGCGGGCCGTCGTTCTCGGTCAATTCCATGACGGCAGACGCGTCGTGTTTGATGCCCTGACGCCACATCAGCGGACTGATGCCATCGAACTGCTTGCTTCGCTCGTAGGCGTCGACATCCGCGACGAGCTGTCCGTCTACCACTCCGATTCTGGTGCTGGGGTGCAGTGCATCCATGCTCGGATACACCTGCGCGGTGTGGTCGGTTGCGCCGGTTCCGAGTTCGACCACGAACCAACAGGCATCCACTCCGGCGTCGAACCACTTCTTGGCGTCGATGGGGCGCAGACTCGAACCGGTGATCGGAAGGCCGTGCCGAGCGCAGTGCAACAGGATGTTTCGCGCTACCTGGGTCTTGCAGATCATTGCAACGGTGACCGGGCGATCTGCGAACTCGGCGAGGAGCTTGATCCAAATGAATTCTGCGATATCGAAATTGGAGCTTCCGGTGATCGCATCGATTCCGCGCGCGTTCTCGGTGTTCGCGCGAGCCGGTCTGTTGCTGGAGCCCAGAACCGAGAGCTGAGAATTGGTCACCCATGGTGGGTTGCCGACGACGAGAGTCGGGCCGGGCGCGGATGTCCATGCGATGTCGCGTGCAAGGTCGAAATCGAAAATCGAGGCAGTGATCACTCTGCCGAATGTCGATGCTGCCGTGGCGTACTCGGGTTGCACCTCGATTCCGACACGTTCTGCATCGGGATGGCGATCCCCGACGGCAGACAGGAAGTTTCCGACACCGCACGTGGGTTCGAGGACGCGGGTCCACGCCCTTCGAGGCAGGGTGCTCACCAACGCACGTGCCAACTCGATCGGGGTCTGGAAGTCCCCGAACTCGTTGTTGGGCATCGGTGCCTCCGGCAGTGGTGCGGACAGGTGCCTTCCGTGACACGGGAGCGGAGGCCCCGGAGCCACGGCACCACACCGATGCCGGAGGCACTAATGTGGACTTCGATGAAGCTTTCGCGTGCGGCCCTGCTGCTGTCAACTCTGGTGTTCATCGCTGCTCTGATCTGGGTCGCCGTCACCGCGGGGGACCGAGTTCCCGCGCACTTCGACGGATCCGGTCAGGTCGATCGCGTGGAGTCGAAGCTGTCCTTCCTGCTCACGATGGGCGGCATCGGATTTGCGATGATCGGGTTGTTCGCGAGTATCGGTTGGTGGTTGCCCAAGGTTCCGGCGTCCATGGTGAATCTGCCGAGTCGAAAGATGCACGAGTACTGGACTGCCGCCGAGAATCGACCGGAGGTGAACCGGAAGATGGCCGAGGATCTCGACTGGATCGGCGTGGCAACGGCATTGCTCTTCGCCTGGATCACCGGCGTTGCGGGCGCGACCACAGGCGACTCCGTCAGCGTCTGGGTTCTCGCGGTACCGACGGCGCTGTACGTGCTGGCCATTCTGGGATACGTGGTGTTCGTCGCCAAAGGTGGCCGGTACCGCGTTCCGAAGGACTGAATCAGGGGAGTGGTTGCAGCATCGCCAGTGGCCCTCGCTTCATTCGTCGGCGGCATTTCTGCCTACGACACGCACGCGGTCGATGCTCAGCGCGCACTGAGTCCGTCGAGGAGGAGTTCACCGACGAACGTCGCGTTGTCCTGCGGGCTGTTCTGTCGTCGGGTGAAACACCGCATCAGCAGCGTGTTGGTGATGCCTGCCGCGAGATCGACTGGGCTCGAGCTCTTTCGGAATATGCCGGTGTCCTGCCCTCGTGCGATGACCGGTGCGATGATTGCCGGCAGGTTGAGCTTTTCCTTGATCGAGATCAGTCCCTCCGGTTCGCCGTAAGTGTCGTGTGCGACGGCGACGAGGAGAGCGTCCATGAATTCGAGTTCGTCGGAGGCGAGTTGCGCGCACCGCAGCATGTGATTCTGCAGAATCGTGAGCTCGTCGAGGCCGAGCAGTTGGTCGTCGGCCACCGACTCACGAAGACGATCGACCCGGCTCTGCAGTGCCGCAACGATGACGGACGGCTTGGTCGGAAACAGAGTCTTGCACGCTGCCCTCGGCACTCCGGCGATATCGGCGACGTCGTCCATGCGCGTCATGAAGTACCCACGCTTACCGAACTCGTCGCGCGCCGCGGTGACGATCGCGGCACGCGGATCGCGAGGAAGCGGCCGCTCCTCGACCGGTGCACCGACATCCCGCACGACGTCGTCGAGGTGCTGATGATGTCCGGACGTGTCGACGACGGCCCCGAGGAAGGCCAGCACCGCGTCGGACATCACATCGGCCGATACGGAGGAGGCGTCCACCTGACTGCGGATGCGAAAGCCGTCGACGACAGCATTGACAGTCATGGCGAACGATCGGGCCGTGAAGGGACGGCGAAAAGCGCCACCGTCGGGATCGAACAGCGCCTCGAATGCCTCCAGGACGGCATCGTCTCGAACGCGGTAGCTTCCGGCGAGGGTCCCGGAAGTCGGCCCGCTGAAAACAAGATCGAGAAGAGACTCGGTGATGCTCCTCCGGTCGACTACCGCCGGGAAGTAGCGCGCAACGAGGGCAGTCACCGTCGCGCGAATCGATGCACCGCTGTCCGTCATCTGGATGCGAACGGTCTCGCGAACGTCGGTGGGTGGATGATTTCGAGACAGATGTTCGACGACCGTGGCGAGGAAGTCGGATTTGGTGCTGAACTTGCGGAAGAACGTTGCTGTCGACGAGTCGGCCTCGTGAACGACGTCTTCGATACGCAATCCGCGTTCGAGAATCTTCTGCGGATGGGTGACCAACAATGTGACACCCGCCTCGACGAAGTGGGCGGCGGTCGCGTCGAGCTCGGTCATAGTGGCGGACTTTACCGAGGTGGGGCCGACCGTGACTGCGCAGGTGACAGTGTTCACTCTCGGGTGAGAGCAACCTCGGTCATTCCTCGGAGTGACGCAGCGGAGCGAGTGCTGTGTCATTGGCCGTATCAGCGCCACCGGGACAGCGGTGACGCCCGAAATCGAGGATCGTCATGACATTGCTCGACATCCGCATCGGCGATGCCCCCGACCCACGGCTCAGCGCTCGTGAAATCGAGGTTCTCACCGCATGGCTCATCTCGGATTCCAAAGCGGAGGCATCGCGCTCGCTCTATCTCTCGATGGGAACCGTCAACACACACCTGACTCGCATCAGAGCGAAATACACGGCAGTGGGACGAACGGCACCGACCAAAGCAACGTTGCTGGTGCGTGCTCTGCAGGACGGGTTCATCGACATCGACGACCTGTGAACAGTCACTGCACCTCGACGCGACGGGACCGGACCTTCTTGACCACGAACCAGCCGATCAGCGCGACCACGATGCCGATCACGACGTACTGGAACACCGCCGCGTAGCTCTCCACGTAGTGCCAGTTCTCGCCGAGGAAGTAGCCGGCGAGCACGAAGATCGAGTTCCAGATCAGGCTGCCGAGGGTGGTGTACAGCAGGAATTGCAGAACCGGCATCCGGGACACGCCGGCCGGGATGGATATGCCCGAACGGACCATGGGGATCATGCGGCCGAAGAACACCGCCGACCGTCCGTGGCGGGTGAACCAATCCTCGGCCTTGGTCAGATCGTCGGTTCCGACGAACGGCATCCGATCGACGATGGCGTACATCCGGTCGCGCCCGAGTTTGACGCCGAGCCAGTACAGAACCAGTGCGCCGAGTACCGATCCGGCCGTCGTCCAGAACAGCGCACTCAGCAGAGTCATCCCGCCCTGGGATGCGGTGAACCCCGCCAGCGGCAGGATGATCTCGCTCGGCAGCGGCGGGAAGAAGTTCTCGGCGGCCACCGCAATTCCTGCGCCGGGGCCACCGATGGCCTCCATCAGACTCACTGCCCATCCGGCGATCCCTCCGAGGTCGCTGTCGGCTGCGGCAAGGGAGGAGGAGGCACTCATGACTACGACAGTACGAAACTGATGGGCCCAAAATCTGCTCACCAGGTGAAATGCCCGAAGATTGAGACATATGGAACACTCGATGGTGTGAACCGAGTCTCGCGAGTAGCCCCCGCTGTTGCCATCGCCACACTGTTTCTGAGTGCCTGCGGGTCCTCGGACTCGCCCGATCCGGCACCGGCCACGACGAGCAATTCGTCCGCGCCTGCGTCGACATCTCTGAGTTCGAGCTCGGCGACGGTCTACAACCTGCCCGGCAGTGGAGTGTTCCCCGAGGGCATCACGGCCGCGGACGACACGTTCTATGTGACGTCCACATCCGATGGCGCGGTGTTCCGCGGAACCGTCGGCTCCGCGGATGTCTCGGTGTTCCTGCCCGGCGGCGCGGACGGACGCACCGCGGCTGCCGGACTCGACGTGACCGACGACGACGATCGCGCCGATTACTTGGTGATCGCCGGTGGGGCCACCGGCAAGGTATGGGTGTACGACGCCGATTCCGGTGATCTGATCGGCACGTTCACCAACGGTCTCGGCACCGATGCGACATTCCTCAACGACGTCGCCATTGCCGACAACGGTGATGCCTACATCACGGACTCACGCAGCCCGGCGTTGTACCGCATTCCCGTCGAGCAGATGACGGCCGGAACGCAGGACGCTCCGTTGGAGACGTTCGTGAGCTTCGAGGGCACTCCCTTCGCGTACGGGGAGGGCTTCAACGCGAACGGCATCGTCGAGAACGACGACGAATCGGCGTTGATCGTCGTGCAGTCCAGTACCGGCAACCTCTATCGCATCGACAAGACCTCGAAAGAGGTCACCCAGGTCGATCTGGGCGGCGCGACCCTGACCAACGGCGACGGCCTCGAAATGGACGACGACACCTTGTACGTCGTCCGCAATCGTGACGGGCTCATCGCCAAGGTCGACCTCGATGACGACGGCAGAACCGGCGCGGTCACCGGTGAGATCACCGACGCATCGTTTGCCTACCCGACAACCGTTGCGGCAGTGGACGATCGACTGCTCGTGGTCAACAGCCAGTTCGACAAGCGTGGGGGAGAGCCCGTCGAGCCGTTCACCGTCAGCTCCGTTCCCGAGTAGAGCGGCTGCGCCGCAGGTGCGTGGAAACTCGTAGCAGGGGTCGAGGTTCCACGCACAACGGTCACTCGGCGACGATGGCGTCGATCTGACCCATTGCCGACTCCATGCCCTCCTCTATGCCCATCGCGGCGAGTTCTTCGAGCTGGCTCAGGCTGTCGAATCGAGACCTGATGGTCATACGTGTTCTGCCGTCGACATCCTCGAGAGTTACCACGGCGTGCGTGACGGGCAGCGTCGACGACGGGTTGCCGGAGTCGTCGGCGAACCCGTCGTCGAAGGACAGCGTGGTCGGAGCTGAAATATCGGTGAAAAGCCACCAGCCGGCGGCCTTTTCGCCGTCGGGCCCGGACATGTAATACGACGCCTTGCCGCCCGGAACGAAGTCGTGGGAGACGAATGTCGCAGGCCATGTCGGCGGACCCCACCACCGTTCGAGCTGACGTGGGTCCTCCCAGATCTGCCAGACGCGTTCTACTTTCGCGTCGAACTCCGCGGTCACGGTCATGGTCAAGTTTTCTGCATCCTTGTGTGAGCTGATGAACGGCATGATTCAGCCTTTCTCGTCCTGGGAAAGAAGTTCGTCGATCCTCCCGACGCGATCTCGCCAGATTTCTTCGTATCCGTCGAGCAAGGCGCGGGCTCGGGCGATGGTCTCCAATCGAACTCGCACGATCTGCTCCCTGCCGCGCCTCTGTTTCGTGATCACCGCAGCGCGTTCGAGAACTGCCACGTGTTTCTGTACGGCGGCGAAACTCATGGCGTAGTGAGAAGCCAACTCCGAGACCGACTGCTCGCCGACAGTGACCTTCGCGACGATGTCACGACGCGTCGTGTCTGCGAATGCCTGGAAAAGGCGATCGATGCCGGCGTCATCCAGCTGATCTACAACCATGTGGTTGTACGTTATTCGACGCTACAGCCTCGGTCAAGGGATGTAGATCGGTTCTTCGGGCAACATGGAGTGTGGACGGCGATCGACGTCGTCCCGGAGGGTGGAAACAACGTGCAGATTCGACCGGCCAGGATCGGCGCTCTGTTGATCGTGTTGGGTGCGCTGGTGGTGCTGGTTCTCGATCTGTACACCGCTTTGCAGACGCCCTCGCACTTGCGTCGCACGATCAGCGAATACGGACTCGGCGCGCAGCAGTGGGTGTTCTCGATCGGGGTCGTCCTGCTCGCCTTCGGCTCGGCACTCACTCTCGCGTCCGCACTTCGGCATCGACTCACCCGGCCCACATCGGCCGCCTCGATCTGCCTGACTCTGTGGACCGTGGGACTCGTGGCCGTCGTCGCGGTGCCGAAGCAGGATTGGTCCAACGACGCGTCGCTGAGCGTCGGCGGGACGATTCACCGACTCGGTGCGGCTGTGGCGTTCGTCAGCATCCCGGTAGCCGTCTTTCTCTTCTCCCGTCCCTGGATTCGTGACGCCGTGTGGGCGGCTCGGGCCCGGATCACGCTGGGACTGAGCATGCTGTCGGTCATGACGCTGCTGCCCATCGCTTACGCCCTGGTCGCCGGTGCCACCGGCCCGCGACCCTGGTACCGGGTGGTCACCCTCGGTTACGTGGAGCGAGTGCTCGTCGTCGCCGAAGTGATCGCGCTGATATCGCTGGCCCTGTGGGTGTGGGCGGCGGAACGTAGGAGTGTTCACTCGGTCGAGTCGCAGGAGGTCAAGGCCTCGCAGCGCGTATAGGGAACCGATCGGGTGCCCCTCGCGTCCAACCTCTCAGTGACGTCTGTGTAGAGAGGTTGAACGAATGCGGGTAATGGGTGGGCGGCGGTTCGCGGCGGTGTGTGCTTCGGCCCTGGTGTTGGCGGGTTGTTCGGGATCGACGCAGGGGAGTCCAGTCGCAAACGGAGACGCCTCGACGGAATCGACGAGGACGGCGGGGGCCCCGGAGCCATTCGACCCCTGCACCATCCCGAAGTCTGCAGTGACAGCAAGTGGGTTGGACGTCAGCACCGAGCGACCGGACTTCGCGGGCATCACGACGTACCCCGGCTGGAAGAACTGCACCTGGGACGCCTCCGGAACCAACCCCTGGTACTACCTCTCCGTCATGTCGTCCATCAACTCGATCGACGAATACTTGCGTAGCCCGCAGAACGAGCGGCAGCTTCCTATCCAGGTCGGCTCGCGTGCCGCAGTGCGCTACAACGCTGACTACCAGGGAAATCCGCCGACTGGATGCGACATTGTGCTCGATGTGAGTGGGAATCTGATCATCTTCGCCTTGGACAGGATCGGATTGGAAGACGTTTTGGGGGACCCTTGCGCCGAGGTTCACAGACACGCCACCGAGCTCCAGAGCTTCCTGCCGGCCTGAGAAGAGGACTCAATGATCGACGAATCCGAACGACTCGACAAGAACTTGACCCACTGGCGGTCGCTACGACAGCAAGCATCGGACGGCGCACTTCACGTCGAAGCGGACATGGCGCGCGAGTGCGACAACGTATGCGCCGATTACCTCGACGATTTGTACAGAATGCTCGAAATGACGCTCAGACTATCGAAGCTCGAAGCATTCGGTGAGCTGCCCTCAGCCCAGATGCTCGGGGCAAAGTTTCATCGTTTGGCAGTTGGGGAGGAGGGCTCCGCCCGCTTCGCGATTACACGGCAGATCGAGATCATCAAGACGATGCGGGAGTTCTTTCAACACTATTTCGCCAGTGTCGAGGCTACGGATACTGCGACTGCGGCCACCGTAGAGGCGCTCTCCCCGCCGAGATAGACGAAAAATCCCGACGACCCAGTTGCTCGGTCGTCGGGATCGATCGTTCGAAACGCGCTGCTAGCGGGCCAGTTCCACTTCCGCTTCCTCGTCGACGAAGGGATCGCCGTTTCGCGGAGCGTTGTAGCGCTCGAGGTCGAGAATTCCTTCGCGCTTGGCAACGATGGTCGGCACCAATGCCTGACCGGTGACGTTGACTGCTGTGCGACCCATGTCCACGATCGGCTCCACTGCGAGCAGTAGACCGACGCCGGCCAGTGGCAGTCCGAGGGTCGACAGCGTGAGGGTGAGCATCACCGTCGCACCGGTTGTTCCTGCCGTTGCGGCAGAACCGATCACGGACACGACGATGATCAGCAGGTAGTCGGTGATGGTCAGATCGATGCCGTAGAACTGAGCGACGAACAGTGCCGCGATCGCGGGATAGATTGCCGCGCAACCGTCCATCTTGGTCGTCGCCCCGAGAGGAACCGCGAACGACGCGTACTCCCGCGGGACTCCGAGGTTACGTTCGGTGACGCGTTCGGTCAGTGGCAGGGTTCCGATCGACGAACGCGAGACGAAGCCCAGCTGGGTGGCGGGCCACACTCCCGAGTAGAAGTTCCGTACCGAAAGTCCATGTGCGCGAACGATCACCGGGTACACCACGAAGAACACCACAGCCAGACCGACGTAGATCGACACGGTGAATACGCCGAGCGAGCCGATGGCATCCCAGCCGTAGGTCGCCACCGCGTTGCCGATGAGTGCGGCGGTGCCGATCGGCGCGAGGCGAATGATCCACCACAGAACCTTCTGCACGATGGCCAACAGCGACGCGTTGAACGCGAGGAACGGCTCGGCCTTCTTGCCGACCTTGAGCGCTGCGATACCGATGGCAGCGGCAATCACCAGCAACTGCAAGATGTTGAAGCTCAATGATGTGGTTGCGGTGCCGCTCTCGGCGACAGTGGTCTTCGCGCCGAGTGCGAGAAAGTTGTTCGGTACCAGTCCGGTGAGGAACGACCACCACGACCCGACACTCGACGGATCGCCCGCCGAATCGGCACCTGCGCTGGTACGCGAACCGGGCTGCGCGACCAACCCGATCACGATGCCGATGATGACGGCGATGAATGCCGTGATGGCGAACCACCACAGCGTCTGAATCGCCAGACGGGCAGCATTGGTGACCTCGCGCAGGTTGGCGATCGAACTGACGATGGCGGTGAACACCAGCGGGATCACCGCGACGGTGAGCAGCTTGACGTAGCTCGAACCGATGGTCGACAGCGTGCCGACCAACCAGTTCTCGTTGCCGTCTGCAGCATCGGGCATCGACCGGGCAATGAGTCCCAATACGACACCGAGGACGAGACCGGCAACGATCTGTGGACCGAACGCGGTTGCCCAGGTAGGGACACGGCGCGTTCGGGTAGCGCTGGGCGCAGACATGGATATGCCTTTCGAAAAGGAGAGGTGTCGCCGAGGATGGACGACAAAAATACTCGCCGGCCGATCGGCCGAGCGGAGGGGATGCGGTCTAGAGAACCGTCAACAGGTAGCGCTGGCTTGCAGACGCAAGTCGACGTAGCGTCGAGAGGTCAGCAGCGGATTCACTGATCGAACGGTACTCCGTGTCCGAACAGTGCAATCAAGCAGGGGCGGGCTCTGAGGGATCACTGTGGAATCGGTATGGGTGCGCCTCGGCGACGCTCGGACTTCGTATTGGTGGGTTAGCTTGAGGTTTCTTCCCACCGACGAAACGAGATCATGAGTACCAGATCGAAGCCCCGAGGATTGGCCGGGCGACTCGTTCGTGCCTTCTGCGCGGTGGTCGCAGCCCTGGTTGCCGTCGTTCTGGCATCGGCCGGTTGGGTGGCATACGCGACGGCGGGGAAGGTCTACGACGTCGAGGATGCGCCGGACGCACCGGTGGCCATCGTCCTCGGTGCGCAGGTGCGCGACGGCAAGCCGATGCGATTTCTCTCCGGACGTCTCGACACTGCGATTGCGTTGATGGCGGCGGGGAAGATCAAGGCAATTCTGGTTTCCGGTGATGCAGACGGTAACTCCGGCAACGAGATTCAAGCGATGACCGACTATCTGATCGAGCACGGAATCGATCCTGCGGTGATCATCGGAGACGATCACGGCATCGACACCTACGACACCTGCGCACGGGCGAAAGAGACCTTCGGGGTCGAACGCGGACTCATCATCAGTCAACCTCTCCATGTATCGCGAGCAGTAGCGTTGTGCGAGGACATGGACCTCGACGTCGATGGGGTCACGGCGGAGTGCATCGACTGCAATACCCTTGCGGTGGTGCGTAATTACGCGCGAGAGTTGTTGGCGCGTCCCAAGGCGGTGCTGGATTTGTGGTCCGGCCGCGATCCCGTGGTGGTCTCCCCGCCTGTCGATTCGCTCGCGACCATCACCGCCCGATGAGTGTGCCCGACGGCGAGGTGTGAATCAGCCCCTCGATTCTGGATATGTGCCTCCGATCGGCGTCGGTCATTCGAAGCAGGGGAGCCGATCAGGCGGACGACGGGGATGGCGACGGCTCCAGCCCGGCTACAGTGAGCTGGCCCGGTTCGACGACTCAGCGGACCCGTTTTTTCAGGAGAAGTGAACGCTTGAGCTGGATCCGCTTGAACGACGTCGCCAAGGGATACGACCAGAAGGTGATGTTGCGCGAGGTGTTCTTTCGTCTCGCTGACGGCGATCGCATCGGTCTGATCGGCCGCAACGGCACGGGCAAGACCACCCTGCTGCAGCTTCTTCTCGGGCGTGAGACGCCCGATTCCGGAACCGTCGATGTCACCGAGGGTGCACGAATCGGGTATTTCTCACAGTTCTCGGAACTCGACGGCGATCGCAGCATCCAAGCGGAGCTCGAATCGCTGTTCGTCGCTGTCCACGCGATCGAGGTCGAGTTGGCCGAAGTCGAGGCCGCACTCGGCGGTGACCTCGACGAGAAGCAGATGTACAAGCTCGTCGATCGGCAAGCCGAACTGCTCGACGCCATGGAGAACAGCGGCGGTTGGACCTACCACCAGCAGATCGACACTGTGCTGTCGATGCTCGGATTCAACGCCGAACGACGTGCGCTCCCCGTCGATCGCCTGTCGGGTGGTTGGCGCAACCGCGCAGCGCTGGCCAAGATTCTGATCGAGGCACCGGACGTTCTGCTGCTCGACGAGCCGACCAACTTCCTCGACGTTGCCGGAATCGCCTGGCTCGAACGGTGGCTACGCGACTTCCGCGGTGCGCTCCTCGTGGTCTCGCACGACCGCGCGTTTCTCGAGCAGGTCGTCACCAGCATCGTCGAAATCGAGAACCGTCACCTGCAGACGTACGACGGAAGCTATTCGGAATACGTTCAGCAGAAGCAGTTCAGGCTCAAGAACCTCGAACGTGAGTTCAGCAACGAACAACAATTGCTGGCCTACGAGCAGGAAGCGATCAGCGATCGCAAGGAAGCGGTGAAGAACCCCAGCGGGGTGCTCAAGCGGCGGCTGGCGAACATCAAGAAGAGCAAGAGTCCGCGCCCCGTCGATACGGTGGTCACTGCGATCTACGGCGGACTGCACGTGCACGACAACCTGGCCGAGATCACGGGGATCTCCAAAAGCTATGGCGAGCAACGACTTTTCGAGAACATCTCGTTCACCGTGCACCGCGGCGACCGCATTGCCATCACCGGACCCAACGGATGTGGAAAGACCACTCTGGTGGACATCCTCGTCGGTGCCGAGCAACCGGACGACGGCAAGATCAAATGGAAGACCAAGGCTCCGTCGTTCATCTACTACAACCAGGTGCTGGCCGATCTCGATCTCGACGACACCGTGTCGCACTCGGTCAACGCAATGCCGGGCAGTCTCGCGCTCACGGCAACGAAGAAGGAAGTGCACCGCTTCCTTACGCTGCTGCAGTTCTCCGAGCTGGATCTCAAGTCGAAGATCGGAGTTCTGTCCGGCGGCCAGAAAGCGCGCGTTGCCCTGGCTCAGTGCCTACTGTTCGGCGCAGGCGTCATTGTGCTCGACGAGCCCACCAACCACCTCGACCTGCAGAGCACTCAGGTACTCGAACGCGCCTTGATGGCGTTTCCCGGCGCGGTGATTCTGGTGAGTCACGACAGGTTCTTCGTCGAGAAGGTGGCCTTTCGGCAGTTGTCGTTCGATGGCAAGGGCGGCGTCACCGAAATCGCCGGTGTGCAGATGGCGTGACGTTCCGGGCTACCCGTTGATCTTCGATGTGGACGTGCCCCACTCGGCGTCGCGCAGCTCCTTCTTTCGGATCTTGCCGGTCGATGTCTTCGGCAACTCGACGATGAATTCGACTGCGCGCGGGGCTTTGTACGACGCGATAGCCGATTTCACGTGCGACACGAGCTCTGCCTCGGAGGCGTCCGCACCCGGCACCAGCACCACGAATGCCTTCGGTCGCTCTCCCCATTTGTCGTCCGGCACTCCGATGACCGCCACATCGGCGACGGCTGGGTGGCTGGCAAGTGCCTGTTCGACCTCGATCGTCGAGATGTTCTCGCCGCCGGAAATGACGACGTCCTTGGCCCGATCGAGCAGCTGAACGTACCCGTCGGGATGCATCACCCCGAGGTCTCCGGAATGGAACCAGCCGCCCGCGAAGGCCTGCGTCGTACCGGCTGCGTCGTCGTAGTACCCCTTCATGACGTTGTTGCCGCGCATGACGATCTCACCCATTTCGACGCCGTCGGGTTCGACGTCGATCAACGTTCCGCCTGCATCCGGCTTGTCTCGTACCACGCGCAAACGGTCGGCAGTGAGCATGCCGACTCCCTGTCGCGCCAAGCGCTGAGCCTGGTCGTCGGCGTCCAATTCGAGCCATTCCTGCTTCGCCTCGCACACCGAGTACGGACCGTAGGTCTCGGTGAGGCCGTACACGTGTACGAGCGTCGCTCCCAGCGCTCGGATCTTGCTGATGATCGTCGGACTCGGTGGAGCGCCCGCCGTGACGATGGTCAGGGGTCTGTCGAGCGAATGCGCCTCTGCGGCAGTGGCAAGAGTGGTCAGCACCGTCGGCGCGCCGGCAAGGTGATCGACACCGTTGTCGATGGCCGACCAGATAGCGTCTCCGCGCACTCCGCGGAGGCACACGTGCGTGCCCGACGCGGCCGTGACCGCCCAGGTGGTGCACCATCCGTTGCAGTGGAACATCGGCAGTGTCCACAGGTATCGGGTGTCGACGCCGAATCCCTGGTGGTGCAGTTCTCCGAGCGAATTGAGATAGGCACCGCGGTGGGTGTACATCACGCCCTTGGGTCGACCGGTGGTGCCCGAGGTGTAGTTGATCGTGATGGTCGACGTCTCGTCGTCGACCTCCCACTCCAGTGGATCGTCGGAGCCTCGCTCGAGGAAGGCATCGTATCGAGTGGCGTGCGGCAGCGTTGCGTACGTGCCGTCGGGGGCGGGTGTCTCGACGATCTCACGGACCGAATCGGCGATCGGATCTGTTCCGAGCCCGGCCAGCAGCTCCGAATCACCCACCAGCAGAACCGAACCGGAGTGATCGCAGATGTAGCGAACCTCGGCGGGCGACAGTCTGGTGTTGATTGCGACCAGAACGGCACCGGCCAGTGGAACCGCGTAGTGCGCGAACAACAGCTCCGCAGAGTTGGACGCGATGTAGGCCACCCGATCTCCGTGGCCGACACCCGACGCGCGCAGTGCGTGCGCGAGCCGGGTGACGTCGGCAGCGAACTGCTCGTAGGTGAATGTCCTGGGCCCGTCCACCACGGCGGTCTTGTGGGGGTGGACCTCCGCTGCGCGTTCGAGAAAGCGAAGGGGCGTCAGGGGAGTATCGAGACCGGTCATGGCAGTCAATGTAGCGCGCACTACGAGGCCAGATCGGATTTGTCGATACGTTCGCGCCCACCGGTAAGGTCCGCGCGTTCGGCGGCGGCACGGCCGGCATGCGATCCCGCTGCATTGTCGCTGCTGAACCTGACCGTTCTCGTCGTCGGATGCCGGGCCGCGAACGCTCGGTCGACTGCGTCGGTTCGTTCCGCCATGATGGGCACCAGCGCAGAGCCGTGTTCTCGAGTGGCGGCCGCGGTGGCGCGGTCGCGTGCTTCGGTCAGTCGTTCCCCGATACGGTGGGCGTAGGCGATCAAGAAAGCGTTGCGGAAACTTCGGGTCCGCGCTGCCGGCGAATCGGCCACCTCGTCGAGTGCGCGCGTCGATTGCACGAGTAGCGAGGTGTAGAGGAGCTCGCACAAATCGAGATCGACGGGCATGCCGATGATGCTGGCCAGCAAGTACTTCTTCTTCCACAGTGTCCTGGCACCATTTGCATGGCATACGCAGTGCAGCAGAAGCAGTTTGGCTTTGGAGTACGGATTGCTCACCATGATGCGTCGAGTGATGACATCGTCGATCAGGCTGCGAGGGTTCCCCACATCGAGAAGCGCGCTGTCGATCGCGTAGCGCGTCATCAAATCTTGGGCTTTGGCCGATAACGCCTCGGCCTCAGCGGGGAATTGCGTCGACTCGGCCTTGGCCAGCAGCCCTCGGATTCTGCCGAGCATCTTCGAGTCCGTGGCTCGCCGGGGGCCGGTCGCTGCCGACTGTGAGGTCCACCGGGCCGGAGGGGGCAGGAGCTTCTCGAGAGGCAACAGCCATGTCGAACAACCGAGTACGAGCAAAAGGGTGTACCAGGACTGCGCCGACGATCGTCGGTTGTACGAACGCCACCGCTGAAGTCTCTCGGCTGTCGTGCCCCCGGCGGAGTCGACGTGCAGCTCGGATAGCTGATCACGCCATGAATCCGGAGCGAGGCGCTCGGCCGAGCTTCGCGCCGTGTGTGCTCCGATGGCCTCGACCATGACCACTGTGCCGTCGCCTCCGGCGCACTGAAGCGTGACATGGACGAGTTCGGCGGGCTGCCAACCGTTTTCGAACGCCGTGTCGAGAGCATCGTCGAGTGTTCGAGCCGCCCGATCGAGTATCGAACCAGCCTGTTGCTCGGCCACAGCGGCCAAACGTTCCGCAATCAGCCGGACCCTGTCTTTCCCCACTGATCCGAGTTGGGCGAATCCGATTCCGCTGTCGAGCAATTCGCTCGGATCGGCATCCTGCCACGCGCTGGTCGCCCGCGTGTACTTGAAAAAACTGTCCAAATCGATACGACTCATCGTCGTCCCCTCCACGTCCCCCGGTGTGGTCACCGAACTGTTCGGTGAGACGCAGAGTAGGGGAGGGGTCCGACAAACTTTTCGAACGTGTCAGCGAGGGGCAAGCATCTGCAGCAGTTCCTCGACCGACGGCAGACCGGGGATCACGGGAAGGTTCGGAACAGAGACGGCGGCGGGCGGTGCCGTCAATTCGATTCCGCCGAGCGCGCCCAAGACGTCGTCGGTGTTGGTGCTGCTCGGTCCGTACGTGTTGGAGGCGACGACGAAATCATCGCCGATCGACGCTGACGCGACAACACTCGACCGGTCGTCGGCCCATCCCCACTTGCTCCCCGTCACGCCTGACAATCGCTGGGTGCCCCAGTCCTGAACCATTCCGTCGCGTGCCACAGGAGCCGCGGTGTTCACCCAGGCGAGGACCGGGCTGGCGGGGTCGGTGCGCTTCTTCGCCGCCAAGAATCGCACGGTGTCGGCTGTGCTCGTGGACGAGTTGCCCCAGAAACCTCCCCGCGAGGTAGAGGTGAGTCCGTACTCCGCGGCGGTCGCCGAAATTGCCTGGGGGTACTTGTTGTCGAGCGTCGAAGCGGCACCGTCGTCGCTGACCTGGATCATCCGCGCGGCGAGATCGAGGTCTCTCGGCGAACCATCGCCGAAGCGGACGACGTAATCTGCCATGTAGAGCTTGACCGTCGACAGTCCCGGGCGCGCCGAGTTGTCCTCAGCGCTGCCCACATAGGTCCCTGTCGGGAGATGTTCGTACGACAACGACGTCCGTGCCGGGACATCGGCGAGGTCGCCGGGTGTCGGCAAAGCCTGGGCCGGTGCCGCACACACCAACGCCATGGCAATACCGACAATTGGGACAGCAGTTCTGGTGAAGATGCGTCGTAGGGCCGGCATCTCGTGCTCCTCGAGGTGTTGGCCCGCCGTGAATCGGTGACCGATGACTGTAGTTACCCCGATAGTAGACGCTTCAACCTCGAGGCCGTCCGGATGAATGCGACGTTGTTGCACTCGGAGTGACCGAAAGGCACATTGATCCCAACCGGGGTGCGCGATCGGTCAGGAGCGGCGCAGCGTCGAGAGCAGTGCTTTGGAGCGTCGCAGTGGGCTTCGACTCGAGTCGGCCGGCCACGTGCTGGGCAACTCGATCGGGTCCGTCAGGCGACCGGCGTTGAAGTCGTCGACCAGGTGTCCGACGGTTTCCTGCGCGCAGGATTTGTTGGTGCCGATGAATCCCGAGGGGCCACGCTTGATCCAGCCGGTGACGTAGGTGCCGGTCGCGGTCGACCCACCTACTTCCTCCAGGACGCGCCCGCCGTTGTTGGGAATGATGCCGACACGA
The DNA here is from genome assembly GCF_030056895.1 of Rhodococcus sp. IEGM 1341. NCBI lineage: Bacteria > Bacillati > Actinomycetota > Actinomycetes > Mycobacteriales > Nocardiaceae > Rhodococcus > Rhodococcus sp. IEGM 1341. The sequence goes on from NZ_JASHKV010000006.1 coordinate 237,827, forward strand.
TCGTCGAACGGGACTCCGGGGAGCGCAACGCCGCGGTAGCCGATCGAGGTGAGGACGAGACCGGCCTCGACGATGTCCACGTCGCCGGTCGGGACGCTGCGAACCACGTCCTCGCTGTCGGCGGACAGGCCCATCCGCTCGAACTCGACGCCCGTCACTCGATCGGTGCCGAGGATGCGGGTGGGGGAGAGAAGATAGCGCAGGGTGATTCGCCTGCGGCCGTCGCTGTGTTCGGGGGATTCGTCGACGTGGCGAAGCAACTGAAGCTTCTGCGCCACGGCGTGGGGTAGGTCGTCGGTGCTCGCGAGTCGGACGGTGACCGGATCGAGCGCGAGTTCGCTGCGGTCGATGGCCAGGTCGATATCGGGGACGGTCAGCAGCCCGGCGAACTCGGGAACGGTGAAGGCGGACTGCGCCACGCCGCGGCGACCGACGACGACCACCTCGCGAATGGAGCTGTGGCGCAATGCGTCCAAGGCGTGCGGAGCGATGTCGGTCCGAGCGAGCGCATCCGGATTCATCGTCAGAATGCGGGCGACGTCGAGGGCGACGTTGCCGTTGCCGACGACCACCGCGCGCTCGTGCGAGAGGTCGAATGTGCGATGTGCGTGGTCGGGGTGGCCGTTGTACCAGGCGACGAAGTCGGTTGCCGAACTGCGCCCGGGCAATTCGGCACCGGGAATGCGGAGCTCACGATCCGATGACGCCCCGACCGCGTAGATGACGGCGTGGTGGGTGTCCATCAACTCGTCGTGCGTGACGTCCTTGCCGATCTCCACGCCGAGGTGGTACGTGAATCCCTCTTGTGCAGAGATGGTTTCGAACAGGCGAGATACCTGACGCGTCTTCTGATGATCGGGTGCGACGCCGAGTCGAGCGAGGCCGTGTGGTTGTGGGAGTCGGTCGTAGACGTCGACGCTCACGCCCGGCTGCGTGAGCAGCTCGTCCGCGGCGTACATCGCCGATGGGCCCGATCCGACGATCGCGACTCGCAGCGGCTGACGATCCCGCGAGACCGACGCAGCAGGCGTGACCGGTGCCAGGATCGGCCGAGGCGGGCGCTCCTGTTTGTAGAAATCCGCATTGATCGTCAGGAACGGCAGTTGTGCCTCTGTCAGTTTCGCCTGCGGCACAATGGCATCGACCGGGCAGGCCGAGACGCATGCGCCGCAGTCGACACACGACTGCGGGTCGATGTGCAACATCTCCGCCGTCAGGAAGTCCGGCTCGTCGGGAGTGGGATGGATGCAGTTGACAGGACACGCGTAGACGCACGATGCGTCGCTGCAACATGACTGGGTGACGACGTGGGGCATGAGGTTTCCTGACGGCTGGGGCTGGCGCTATGCGGCGAACTGGCTGGAACTGCGGTCGGGTTCGCTGCGGAAACGGGACGCTTTGCCGTCGATTCCGCACAGCTTCCACATCAGGCGAGCGGCGCGATTCATCATTCCGGTGTCGTTGGCCAGCATGCGGACGTCTCCGAAGTAGTCCTGCAGTGCGTGCTGCGACTCCGGAGTACCCCAGAACAGGTCCTTCTTCACCTGCTTCGGGATGTCGAATTTCGTCCAGAACTTCTTCGGCGGAATGACGATGACGTCGCACAGAATGCGCATCGTGATCGGGAAGGCCAGCGAGAGCAAGAACCGTCCGGCCTTGGACATCTTGGGGACGCGGCGACGCAGCAACTGGTGTGCGAACGAGATGTGCCGCGCTTCCTCGGCGACGTGAATCGCCATGACGCTCTGCATGATCGGGTGGATTTCTTCACCGGACCGCAGGACCGACTTCTGAATGTGGTCGATGGGCTCCTCGCCCGCGAGAACGCCGACGAAGAACAACTCGGGCAACAAAGTGGCGAACAGGGGGATGAACGGCGAGAGCATCTTCATCGGGCGACTCATGCCGGGAGCATCGGAATCGACGCGGTTGACCATCTCCTGGAACATCAGGGTGTGGTTGCACTCTTCGATTGATTCGTGGGTGCAGTAGCGTGCCTCGGCCGAGCCGTTGGGCAGCGAGAACACGTACTGCATCATGCCGCGGATCAGAATGTTCTCGAACTGAAGACCGACCTTGGCGACATTGGCCTGACGCCACATGCCGATCTCGATCTGCTTCTCGAGCGGCAGTGCTCGGTACCAGGCGTGGCCGCCGATCGGGTCCGTCTTCGTGGGCAGTACCCAGCGAGGATCGTTCGCGGGCACCGCGAACTTCTCGGACTCCCAGTCGATATCCACGTACGGGTCGAAGTGCTTGTGAACAGAACCCTCGGACAACAGGGTGAGTGTCTCGATGTACTGCTGCTCGTCCGCGGTGTCGGTATCGACCGAAACGGACGTGGTGCCTGTCGTCAGTGTCATGGCTTCTCCAAACGATGTGCGAACATGGAGTTAATGTAACCCCAGTTAACACGAAAGGGAAGCGCGCTGAAAAACCGTGTTCGGTTTCCGTCTACTGTTCGTCCGAACGTTCGTCGGATACCTCGGCCACCTCGTCGGTCTCGAACAGTTGCAACTGGATCGCCGACGGATCGACCACCGGCGTGACCTGCTCGGGTGTGCTGCGCAGTACCTCGCGCAGCGCAGCCACGGCGCGGCCCCATTTGCCGGCTTCGCGGTCTGCCTCGTCGACGTCGCAGTGCTCGTCCCCGAGATCGGCAGCGACCGCCATGCCACGCCACGACGCCTCCTGCTCGGCGCTGATGCGCAGGTAGGAGGCGACGACATCGCGATCGGAGTCACAACGTTCGAGGACGGTGTCGAGGTCGAGTGGCTCCGCGGATTCGGCTATCAGATCGACCAATTCGAGCAGACCGTCCGGAAAGTCCTCTGCTTCGATCGGGGGCGGCGTCGGTTCGCCGAGCGCTCCACCGAAATCCTCGGCGAATTTCTCGTCGACCTGCTCCCATACGTGACTGAGCATCCGCACTGCCCACAGCAAGTGATCGGCAACGAAGGGGGAGCCGCTCACCCGCACCTGGGCGACGATGCAGTCCTGGACCAGGTGCAGCATCACATCGGGCAGCTGCAAATTGAGATCGACCAACAACTCGGCTGCGCGGGTTCGTCCCGACACGGCGTGCACAAGCGTCGAATTGATCTCGACCACGGGTTCGGTGGGCTTGACCGACACGTATGCGGTGCCGTTGACGAACCGCAGGGGGATGTCGCCGTCGGGGTCGTGATCCGGCGGGAAACCGAACCACGGCTCGAGCGCTCGATCGACCAGTTGCTGCAGGTGTTCCTTGCCCTTGGGCTGTACGCACATCGGAACGACAGTGATGCCGGGCTCGGGGGTGGCGACGTCGAAACTCGGTACGTCGTATCGGCCGGTGGCGCGCGAGCTCAGGAACGACGGATGCGGGAGACCCCAGATGTCACGGAACACCGCAACGGTCGTCTTGGCCAGATCGTCGGACCAGGATCGATTCCGGTCCACGTGCGGAGCGGTCGGTTCGGAATCGACCGACATGCGAAACCCCAACGCGCCGAGAGCTTCCCGTTGCTCTTCGGTGATGGCACGGCTGTGATGCAGGTGCTCGTTCGCCGGGATCTCGCAGCGAACCATATCGAGATCCCAGGCGTAGAACTGCACGCAGGCTGCGGTGTCGGGCACGCCGTCGGTGCTGTCGTATCGCGACTCGATCACCAGCGCATCGCCGTCGCGCATCGCGCTGACGTAGTCGCCGAGTCTACGCTGGAACTGCATCCAGGCAGCGTCGACGTCGAAGTCGAACTCGAGTGAATCGCTCATGTCGGCTCCTTACCCAGATCGCGTTGGCGTAACGCACAGTCGGTGACGCTAGCGGCGACCACCGACACGGTCTCGGTGTTCGCGGGGGCCGTCACGACGACGCTGAATCCTCGACCGAGCTGTGGAGCGGGTCGTGCTGAGACTCCTCGTCGATCACACCGAACGGCAGGGCCTCGGCGACACCGTCGAGCACTGCCGGACGCAACGCGTGCGGAACGGCGAGTACTTCTTCGATCTTGACAAGGATGCCCTGCTCGATGAGAGATCGGACGCGGTGGTCGATCAACTGCGCCGTACGCAGATCCTCACCTTCGAGTTCGGCGTAGTCCTCGCCCTCGTTGTTGATGGGGAGCTCGTCCGTCATGGCGGCGAGCAGCGTCTGTACCGCGAACGTGTTCGCCAGCGAACGTGACACATCGGGGTCGTCGGCATCTCCCGACAGCTGGACGCGAACGTGTTCGGCGACCAGCTCGTGCACCGTCTCCGCGCCTCGGCCTGCCAGCGAATGCGCATTGTCGCCCGGCCTGGCGGTGTCACCGTCGATGCGAATCAATTCGGTCGCGATGGCCGTCGACCAGTAGTCGACCGCGGCACCCACCTCGAGCCGGGCGGGATCGAGCGGGGTGGAGCCGACTGCGCGCTGCAGGTCGGCGTCCTCACCCACCGCCAACCCGTCGGCCACGCGCGCGACGATGTCGTCGAGGGCGGGTAGCAGCGGCAACGCGGAGATCGCGGCGAGTTCCTGGGCCAGCGAGACGTCGGGCAGATCGATGTCGTCGGCGTCGAGCATGTCGGGCTCGTCGCCTTGGAGGAAGTCCGAGAGATCTTCCATGCAGTGCGAGTAGTCCTCGGGAGTGCCGTCCCAGAGATCGGTCTCGTCGAGGAAGGTCAGGTACTGCAGTGACGTGAGTACCAGATTGACCGCGGTGTCCTCGGCCGTGTCGGACTCGTCCTGCAGGATGCGTTCCGCGGCGTCCACCAGCAGGTGTGCATCGGCGGGCAGCCAGGCGCTGGGAGAGAAGCCGTTACGGGCTCCGGCCAGTTGGGTCAGTGTCGACGACACGAGTCGAGAGATCGCCTCCGATTGTTCCGACATCTCGCTCTCGTCGAGCCATTCGACGAAACCGTCGATCAGATCGGCGGTGCGTTCGGTGACGGCACCGGTGGGGGCAGGTCGGGATTGCTGGTGACGCCGTTGCCGGGCCTTGGTCTTTTCTGCACGTTTCTGTCCGCGGTTGGCAGGCCGCTTCGATCCCATGACTGCCAGCTTATCGGTAGGCATGTCCGGTTTCGTCGATCCGTGCCCTCAGCGAAGTAGGAACGAGCCCGCAGATGCAGGAAGAGCTGGATTCGAAGCGCGACGATACAGCTCTGCGGGGCGCCCGCCGCCCGCGGTCGAGGTTGTGCCTGTCCCTTCCAATGACCCGATGACGTGACGTCGGAACGTGTCTTTCGGCAGAGCGCGATCGAACACGATCTCGTACAGCTCGCGAAGTTCGAGAAGGGTGAATTCCGCGTCCGTCAGCAGTGCGGGATCGACCTCACGCGCGTAGCGATCACGGAGGTCGAGAACTGCCTCGGTCACCATGGTGCCGTGGTCGAAGGCCAGTGTCGACACCGGTGCGGAGTCGTCTATCGGCATCGATTCGGTTGTGGGAGAAAATGATCGAGCCGAGATTGCTGCGCCGTGCGCCATCGACAGGACCCAGCCGCGGTCGTCGCGGTCGGGATCGTCGAACATCCTCAGCTGGTGAAAAGTGAGATCGATCAACTCTGCCTTCGTCCTCAACGCGCGGTCTGCCGCGTCGGCGAGAGTCTCCGACGGTCGCAGAAAGGTGCCCGGTAGGGCGGGACCGCGCTCCGACGGCACCACGACGACGTGCAATTGCCGTTCGCGGACGGTCAGTACCGCCACATCGACTGCCACTGAGGGGCGCGGGTAGTCGGTCAGCGCGTTGCCGTCTCGGTCTCGCCAGGTCATGCGTTGCAGCTTAGCGCAGTAATGATCTATAGTTAGCGCAACATCGATCTAAGGGGTAGGTATGCAGTTGACGAACATTCAGCACGACCGAGCGCGGGGCGTTCTGCTCGGAACGGCAGTGGGTGACGCCTTGGGCGCGGGCTACGAGTTCGGATACCCCTCACCCGAGACGACGATCGCCATGGTCGGCGGCGGCGCATTCGATTGGGCCCCGGGGGAATGGACCGACGACACCTCGATGGCGCTCTGCATCGCGCGTGCCCTCGAGCAGGGTGGAGACATCGACGACATCGCCGAGAATTTTCGCGCGTGGTTTGCCCAGAACCCTCCGGATGTAGGAAATCAAACGCGCTCCGTGCTCGCGCAGACCACACTCAGCGGTGCCGAGATGACCGCGGCGGCAGCGTCACTGTCGGGTAGAACCGGCGGCAACGGATCGCTCATGCGTACCGCACCCGTCGCCTTGGCCTACCTCGACGATGCGGCCGGATGTCGAGCTGCTGCTGCACGGATCAGTGCCCTCACCCATTCCGACCCGCATGCCGGTGAGGCATGCCAATTGTGGACTCACGCAATTCGATACGCGGTTCTTCGCGGTACATACGGTGGGGTGCGTGAATTTCTGGCCGAGGTCGACACCGACGTCCGCGAGTTCTGGCAGCCCCTGCTCGATCAGGCGCAGGAGGGGCAGCCGTCCGATTTCCCGAACAACGGCTGGGTGGTCCACGCTCTGCAGACGGCGTGGTGGGCGATCCATCGGTCCGCCGACGCGGAGCGGCCCCTGCCTGCCGCTCTCGAACTGTGCGTCCGCGCCGGCGGCGACACCGACACCACGGCAGCCATCGCGGGAGGACTCCTCGGAGCGCGTTGGGGCGCATCGGCGGTGCCGCGCGAATGGCGCGACATCGTCCACGGATACCCAGGGTTGCGCGCCGACGATCTCGATCGAATCACCACGAACATCATTGCAGCGAGGGAGGTTTCATGACAATCATCGACGTGGTCCAGGGCGACATCACCGACGTTGCCGCCGATGCGATCGTCAATGCCGCCAATGCACGATTGCTCGGCGGCGGGGGAGTGGACGGTGCCATCCATCGAGCCGGTGGGCCGACGATCCTCGCGGAGTGCAAGGCGCTGCGGGCCACCACCCTGCCGCACGGCCTCGACGTCGGCGCAGCCGTCGCCACCACCGCGGGCAGACTTCGCGCCGGCTGCGTCATTCACACCGTCGGCCCGCGCTTCTCCCCACACGAGGACAGATCTGAGCTGCTGCGACTCTGCTATGCCCGAAGTCTTGCTCTGGCAGCGTCGATGAACCTGAAGTCCATCGCTTTTCCCCTGATCTCCGGCGGGTCCTACGGATGGCCGATGCACGACGCAGTCACCCAACAGGTCGTGGCAGTGAAAGCTGCCCGGCCGTCGGTCGACCTCGTCATGCTGATCGCCCACTCCCGCGAAGCCGCCAACCTGACGCGGCGGCTGGTGGGCTAGCTTTCGCAGGCTACCCCGTCGCTGTTGCCGTCGAGCTTCGGTCGGTAGCCGGGCTCACCGACGCGGATATCGGTGGCTCCCGCTTTCCTGGCAGCCGTGCAGTTTTCGTAGTACACGCTCTCGGGTGCGTCGACGAACGGCGCGGGAGCGGTGTAGACGGGCTCGGGTGTGTACACCGGCTCCGGCGTGTAGACGGGCTCCGGAATGTACGCGGTCTCGGGTACCGGGGTGTATTCCGTTGTCGTCGGTATCTCGACGACGGCGGCGACCGCTTCGGTCGTCGGGGCTGCGGTGGGCGTGGTCGGGGCCGGTGTGGTTGTCGACGGCGGCGCGGTGGTCTTCGTGACCGTCGGCAACGCGGGCACGGCCGCGACCGGTGCGATGGCGGTCGTGGTCTCGGGTTCGGTCGTGGTGGTCAGCCCCATCACGAACAGGGCGGGGAGGACGGCGATGGCAGGTACCGCCCAGACCTTGCGGCCCCGCGCGGGTGACGAGCGCAGGTACACGACTCCGCTGCCGACCAGCAACGCGCCGACGAGCAGCGCGCCGAACTCGAACGAGACCACTGCCCCGATCAAGAAGAAAGCACCGAAAACAATCGCGGCCCAAGCGAATACCTTCCCGAACAGGGGGCGGCGAGGCGCTCGAGCCTCGGGTGTCGGTCGCTGAAAGGGCGGCGGGTAGGCGCTGGTCATGTCGAGGGTCCGTTCGGATCGCGAGAGGTGTCGATGTCGCGGCCGAGATGTCACCCGCGAGACCGGAAGCAACCGTCTCGTTCTTTTCGAACCGGTCGGTCGCATTTCCGTTCACCATGTCGTACCGACGGGGTACCTCGTTACATCCCGTGCGAGAACGGCAACCGCTCGATCGGTAGTGCTCACGAAAACCGCCGATCGCAGTGATGGAATTGCCGTCGGGATCGGAGACCGATACGAGCGGCATCGACGGCTCGACTCGTCGCACAGAATCTGTCGGTGGCTCGAGTAGGGTCGTCACGTGCCCGAAATCGGGTACCGATACGAGCAGGCAGGGGACAGCGACGGTGTTGACGCTTCATCGCGCCGAACGCGCTGGAACGCTCGCGGCTGCACTGGCCGACATCTTGTCCGTGCCGTTGGACGATCCGTTCGTGCCCGAGATCGTGTCGGTCCCGGCGAAGGGCGTCGAGCGGTGGCTCACACAGCGACTGTCGAGCACACTGGGCGGTTCGGATGGCGACGGCATCGCAGCCAACATCGACTTCCCGAGCCCGACGCGGTTGGTCACGCGCGCCATTGCTGCGGTCGACGACATCGACCCCGACGACGATCCCTGGGCTCCGGGCCGGGTTCTCTGGACCGCGCTGGAGGTGATCGACGAGTGTCGCACCGAATCCTGGGCGTCGGTGCTGTTCAAGCACCTCGGTGCAGGTTCCGAGGATCACCGGGTGGGACGCCGCTGGTCGACGGCATCGCATGTGGCAGAACTGTTCCGCACCTACGGATCTCAACGTCCCCAGATGCTGCGCGACTGGTTCGACGGGCGCTTCACCGACGGCCACGGTGGCGATCTCGACGAGGACCTGCTGTGGCAACCGCGGGTGTGGGCCGCGCTGCGCGAGCGAATCGGCAGCCCGAGCCCAGCCGAACGCCTGCCGCAGACCTGCGCACGACTCCGGGATGCACCGGAGTCGGTGGACCTACCGAGCAGGTTGTCGGTGTTCGGTCCGACCCGGCTGACAACCGATCAGCTCGAGATATTGAGTGCGCTGTCGCAGGCTCGCGACATACACATCTGGGTTCCGCATCCGAGCCCGTCGATGTGGCACACCCTCGCCGAGATCCCGGCGGTGACGCGCCGACGAGACGACACGACAGCTCTGGCCGTCGAGCACCCGCTGCTGGCCGGCCTGTCGCGAGACGTGCGAGAACTCCAGGCCACCATCGCGTCGGTGGCGACGCACACCGTGCATCACGAGGGTCCGGAAGCAGCGAACACTCTCCTCGGCCGAATTCAGTCGGACATCACCGCGGATTCGTCTCCTACTCCCGAATTCGAGGACGGAACGACGTTCGCCGACGGATCGGTGCAGATTCACGCGTGTCATGGACCCGCTCGTCAGGTGGAAGTTCTGCGCGAATCGTTGCTGCATCTGTTCACTTCCGACCCGACGCTCGAACCACGGGACGTGCTGGTGATGTGCCCGGATGTCGAGACCTACGCGCCGCTGATCCGCGCGAACTTCGGGCAGACGGCACTGGTGCATCCGGGGCACCGGCTACGGGTGCGGCTGGCCGATCGGGGCCTGCGTCGTACCAACCCCGTCCTCGACGTCATCGCCACGGTGCTGGATTTCTCGGAGGGCCGGGTGACGGCGAGCGAGCTGTTGGACTTCGCCGCCAGTGGTCCGGTGCGTGAGAAGTTCTCGTTCACCGACGACGATCTCGAGCGACTGCGCGAGTGGGTGACGAGCTCCGGTGCCCGCTGGGGATTGACAGTTCGACAACGAGAAGCGTACGGCCTGAACGGTTTTCGGCAGAACACCTTCAAGTCGGCGCTCGACCGCATCTTGCTGGGAGTGGCCGCGGACGAGACTCGGAACGAGTACCTCGACCTGGCGCTGCCTCTCGACGATGTCGACAGCAACGACATCACCCTCGCCGGCCGCTTCGCCGAGCTGGTGGACCGGCTCGCCTCGGTGCTCCGAGCACTTGCCGGTCCGGCATCGGTGACCGAGTGGACGCGGCAGCTGGGGCGCGCCCTCGATCTCCTCGCCGACGTGCCCACAGCCGACGAATGGCAACTGGCACAAGCACATCGCGAGATCTCCGACGCGACCGAACACGGCGGCACCGCCGAGCTACGGCTCGCGGACGTGCGTGCCATGCTGGCCGGAAGACTGGCCGGCCGACCCACCCGAGCGAACTTTCGAACCGGCGAGCTGACCGTGTGCACCATGGTGCCGATGCGCTCGGTGCCGCACCGAGTGGTGGTGCTGCTCGGGCTCGACGACGAGGTGTTCCCCCGAGTGGGCAGTATCGACGGAGACGACATCCTCGCCCGCGATCCGGCCGTCGGCGAACGAGACACTCGCAGCGAGGATCGGCAACTGCTCCTCGACGCGGTGATGTCGGCCGAGGAGAAACTGCTGTTGTTCTACACCGGAGCAGACCCCGTCGACGGGTCGGCCAAGCCGCCCGCGATCCCGCTGCGCGAGTTGATGGACGTGCTCGAGGTGACCGCGGGCGGAAGCGTCGAACATCGGCATCCGCTGCAGCCCTTCGACCCACACAATTTCGAAGCCGAACACCCGTTCAGCTTCGACACGGTGGCCCTGGCCGGAGCCTTCTCCCAGCAGCGGACGCCCGATCCAGTGGCACCGTTTCTGCCCGATGCGCTCCCTGCGGCCGATCGCGGGGACGTCGAACTCGCCGAACTCATCGCCTTCGTCGAGAACCCGGTGCAGGCCTTCCTGCGGCAACGACTCGGCTTCCGCGTTCCCGAGCTAGAGGACGACCTGGCGGACAGCCTGGACATCGAGCTGGATCCGTTGTCCCGGTGGAATATCGGTGATCGGATGCTCGCTGCAGTGCTCGCAGGTGGGGACATCGGAGAATTCGCCGACGCCGAGTGGCGGCGCGGCACCCTCCCGCCGTTTCATCAGGGTCGCCGCGAGATGTCCGACATCCGGCAGATCGTCGGAATCATCGCTGACGCGGCCGCTCCCTTCCACGAGGGTCCGGCCGAGACGATCGACGTCGCGGTCGATCTCGGCGACGGCCGCCGCCTGACCGGCACCGTCACTGGAATCCACGGCCGCACGCTGGCACGTTCGTCGTACTCGCGACTGGCCGCCAAGCACCGGCTGGCCGCGTGGGTGCGGTTGCTTGCGGTAGCGGCATCGGAGGCAGGGGACTGGAGCGCCGTCACCATCGGGCGCGCGAGCGGGATGCGCCCGCCTCGTCGCTCTCGGCTGAGCGCCCCGCCGGATCCCGTTGCCGTACTGAAAGATCTGGTGGACTTGCGTGATCGTGGAATGACGTCGCCGCTGCCGATATCGACCGGTACCGCATCGGCATATGCAGAGAAGCGGTTCGGTGGCGGGTCCATCGAGGACGGCTACGACTCGGCCACGTGGGCTTGGCGGGGTGACTTCGGCGACGGCACCGATCGATCGTTGCGGTACGTCCATGGTTCGGCCCTGTCGTTCCAGGCATTGCTCGCCGCGGCCCCGCTCGCCGACGAGACCGAGCCCTCGAACGAGAAGAGCCGCTTCGGGATTCTCGCTCGAAAGCTGTGGGATCCGTTGCTGATCGCCGAGAACATGGGGAACGCATGACCGCCGCCCGCGGATTCGACCTGCTCGGTCCGATGCCGACCGGAACGACCGTCCTCGAAGCCAGCGCCGGGACCGGCAAGACGTACGCGATCGTGGGGTTGGCCGCGCGCTACATCGCCGAAGGGATAGCCGAGATCTCGGACCTGCTTCTGGTGACGTTCAGTCGAGCCGCGACCCAGGAACTCCGTGATCGCACCCGAAGCAGGTTTGCGTCGATCGCCCGGGACCTGGCCGACCCGGACACCGCTCGCGCATCTCGGGATCCACTCGTGGCATTTCTGGCCGCAGTCGACGACGCAGAAGTCGACCGGCGGCGTCGACGGTTGCGTAGGGCCTTGTCGGACTTCGACGCCGGAACCATCGTCACCACTCACAGTTTCTGTCAGCGCATGCTCGACGGACTCGGCATCGCAGGCGAGCGCGAACCGGAATCGACGTTCGTCGAATCCGTCTCGGACCTACTCGAACAGGTCGTGGACGATCTGTATCTGCAGATGTTCAGCGGTGACGACGAGGCGCCGGCATTCAGCAGGCGGGATGCCCAGCAGTTGGCGTTGTCGGCCGTGGGTGACCAGCAGTCGATTCTGTATCCCGACACCGAGGACTCGGACGACGACAATCGCGAGCCGGCACTGCGTGTGCGGTTCGCCCGGGAAGCGCGCCGGGAGATCGAACGTCGCAAACGCCTGCTCGGTGTGCGCGACTACAACGATCTTCTGGGACTTCTGCATTCGGTGTTGTCGGACCCCGTCCACGGTGAGGCTGCCTGTGCGCGAGTGCGAGATCGATTCCGCGTCGTGTTGATCGACGAGTTCCAGGACACCGACCCCATGCAGTGGGACATTCTGCGGCGGGCGTTTCACGGCTCCACGACGCTCATCCTCGTCGGCGATCCGAAGCAGGCCATCTACGCGTTTCGCGGAGCCGAGGTTCTGAGTTACCTCGACGCCGTGCAGACCGCGGACCACCTCTACGAGCTCACCGCCAACTGGCGTAGTGATTCGGGGCTGCTCGACGCCCTGCACCATCTGTACGGCGGCGCAGCCCTCGGCCACGACGACATCGTGGTGCACCCAGTCGAAGCGCGAAACCCTCTCTCGCGCATGGTCGGACATCCTCCCCTGCGGCTGCGTTACCTGCCGCGAACCGGCGCTGGTCCTCTGCGGCAAGGCTTTCCGGCAGTCGACCGGCTCCGATCCAGGGTTGCGGCAGACGTTGCGGCGGACATCGTCGAGCTGTTGTCCGGACACGCCGAGCTCGAGCGATCCGACGGCCGCCGGGTGATCGAACCGCGTGACATTGCGGTGTTGACCCGAACGACCAAGCAGGTGGCGTTGATTCGGGACGCACTCGACGCGGTCGGGGTGCCGTCCGTCGTGTCGAGCAGCACCAGTGTGTTCGGTACCGAGAGTGCCCGACACTGGCTGTGGTTGCTGCAGGCGATCGAGCAACCCCATCGCACCGATCGCGTACGTCTGGCCGCCCTGACTCCTCTGCTCGGGTGGACCGCTGCGCAGCTCGACTCCGGGGCCGAGGATGCGCTGTCTCAGGTCAGCAGCCGGCTGCGTGAGTATTCGGTGCTATTCGACGAGGCAGGGTTCGCGGCAGTCTTCGAGCGGGTGTCGGCCCAGTCCGGACTCGATGCCCGGTTGCTCGCGGTCGAAGCCGGTGAACGCACGATGACCGACCTGCGGCACATCGCCCAATTGCTCAATCGCGCCGCGGTATCCGAGTCCTACGGAATCACTGCCCTCACTCGCTGGCTGACCGACCGCATCAAGGAACCGGCAGCGGGCGGGTCGACCGACCGCAGTCGTCGACTCGACAGTGATTCCGCCGCAGTGCAGATCATGACGACACACGGCAGCAAAGGGCTCGAATTTCCGGTCGTCTACCTGCCCTACGCGTGGGACACGTTGTACTTCAGCAAGCCGTCGACGCTGTTGCTGCACGAGAACGGCACGCGAATCCGAGACGTCGGCGGACCGTCCGGAACGGGCTACGCGGCCAGGAAGATCCTCAACGACCAGGAGGAAGCAGGCGAGGAACTGCGACTGCTCTACGTCGGTCTCACCCGCGCCGAGAGTCGGATCGTGCTGTGGTGGGCCCCGGGCCGAAACACCGCGACGTCCTCGCTGCACCGCATGCTGTTCGGACGCATCCCCGGAATTGCTCTGCCGGAGCCGTCGTACAAGGTTCTCGACGACGCGACGACGGCGAACCGGCTTCAATCCTGGGTCGGGTCGGCAGCCGACCTCATCTCGGTCGAACCGGTGGGGCCCGGCGAGCCGTCCACCGCACACTGGATTCGTCCCGAGCAACCGCAACTCGACGTCGCTGCCGCACGATTCGATCGAACCCTCGACCTGCTGTGGCGTCGAACGTCGTACTCCGCGTTGACAGCTCACGCTCACGACGCTGCGCCCGCCCAGCCCGAGGTGGGAGTGACCAGCGAGACCGAGCATCCCGAGAAGACGGACGAGCCCGCCGACACGGCCGTGGGCAGCGAATACCCGGTAAGTGAGCATCTCGACGAACAGCTGGACGGAATCGCGTCACCGATGAACGGCATGCCTGCCGGCGCGGCGTTCGGAACGCTCGTCCACGAGGCACTCGAACACGTCGACACGTCCGCACCCGATCTGCTTGCGGAACTCGAACGTCGCTGCGCTGCGGCGGTGGCGTCGCGAATGGCGGAGGTCGATCCGGCGGCGTTGGCCCAAGCCCTTCTACCGGTGATGCAGACACCGTTGGGATTCGGGACGCTGGCCGACGTAGCGCCGTCCGACCATCTGGCCGAACTCGACTTCGAGCTGCCCTTGGCCGGCGGAGACGATCCGGTGGCGAACACGGTCACGTTGAAGTCCGTCGCGCGCCTGTTGCGTCATCACCTCGATCCGGCGGACGTGCTCGCGTCCTACGCGGATCTGCTCGACGGTCTCGAGTCGACACCACTTCGCGGCTTTCTCACCGGAAGTATCGACTCGGTTCTGCGCGTGGCAGGACCGCGGTACGTCGTGGTGGACTACAAGACGAATCGAATCGCCAGAGGCGATCTGACCACCGGCAATTTCACGCGCGAGAAGATGGCCGAGGAAATGATCCGCTCGCACTATCCGCTGCAGGCAATTCTGTATGCCGTTGCGCTGCATCGATATCTGCGCTGGCGTCAATCGAATTACGACCCGCAACTGCACCTCGGCGGAATCCGATACCTGTTCGTGCGGGGCATGGTCGGACCGCAGACCCCCGCCGGGTGTGGGGTGTTCGACTGGGATCCGCCGGCCGCACTGGTGATCGAGCTGTCGGACCTGCTCGCTGGGAAGGTGACTCGATGACCGGCGTCTCGATTGCGCTGCGCGGTAGTGGAATCCTGCGCACCTTCAACGAGGTGGGTGTGCTGTCGGCATCCGATGTGCACGTGGCGCTGCGCCTCGGTGCCCTGGCCGGTGAGTCGTCGGAGAACGTACTGCTCGCCACTGCTCTGACCGTGCGTTCGGTGCGATCGGGCTCGGTGTGCCTGGATCTGCGACGACTGCGGGACGTCACCGTCGACGAGGATTCGGACGTCGATCCGAGCGCACTTCCGTGGGCGGAGCTCGTCGACGTGCTCCGAGCACTGAGGGTGAGCCCACTGGTGGTCGGCAGCCCGAATGGACCGTTGCGGCCGCTGAAACTGGTCGACACCGATCAGGGTGAGCTGCTGTACTTGGACCGATACCATTTGCAGGAGAGCACCGTTCGAGATCTGCTCGACGTGCGTTCACAATCTCATCCTGCCGCCGATGCCGTCGAGATCGGCGACGCGCTCGCCACGCTGTTCGTGGACGAATCGGGCGCACCGACGGCCGCTCCCGATCGACAGCGAATAGCGGCAGCTCTGGCGGCGACCCAATGGACGACGGTCATCGCCGGCGGACCTGGAACCGGAAAGACCCACACCGTAGCGAGAATTCTGGCGCTCCTCGTCCGCGAACACGGAAGCGATCTGCGCATCGGGCTCGCCGCACCCACCGGCAAGGCCGCAGCCCGGTTGCAGGAGTCCGTGTCCGAACAAGCCGGTCTCCTCGGGCTTCCGGCAGACCTCAAAGCAATGACGCTGCACCGACTTCTGGGATGGAAGCCTGGCAGCAAGACGAGGTTTCGGCACGACGCCGAGAACCGGCTGCCGTACGACGTCATCGTCGTCGACGAAACCTCGATGGTGTCGCTGACGATGATGTGTCGGCTGCTCGAAGCCGTGCGTCCGGAGTCCCGGTTGATTCTCGTCGGCGACCCGGATCAGCTGACGTCGGTCGACGCGGGCGCGGTGCTTGCAGATCTGGTGGCCAGGCCGGTGACCGGAATCGAGAACCCGGTTCTGGCGCAGCTCGTCGACGCGGACTTCGCCGCCGCCGAGGACCCCGCGGAAGCCGCTCTGAGCCCGTTCGAGCGAGACCGACTGCGCGGCGGCGTCGTTCGGCTCAGTCGCGGCCGACGGTTCGGCGGAGCCATCGCTCGCTTGGCCGTGGCCGTGCGAGACGGCCGGGGCGACGATGTCATGGCGTTGCTCGAATCCGGCGCGGAGGAGATCTCGTTTCATGGCCCCGACGACGTCGACGCGCTGCGCTCCGACGTGATCGACACCGCAGCCGAGGTCACCGCCGCTGCAGTACGCGGAGATGCCACCGCAGCACTGCTCGGGCTCGAGAAACATCGCCTACTTTGCGCGCACCGCGAGGGTCGATGGGGGGTCTCGCGGTGGGACCGGCAGGCGATGGAGTGGGTAGGAGAAGGAAGCGGTACGTTTCTCGATCCTTCGCTTTGGTATCCCGGTCAGCCCTTGTTGGTGACGGCCAACGACCACGAGGCAAGGATCTACAACGGGGACACCGGCGTTGTGGTGTTGGGAGACAACGGAACTCCGATGGCAGCGTTCGCCCGAGGTCGTGGTCACGTGTTGATCCACCCGAATGTGCTCTCCTCGGTACACACCGTGTACGCAATGACGATCCACCGCAGCCAAGGCAGTCAGTACGACACGGTCTCGGTTCTGTTGCCCGCCGAGGCGTCGACACTGTTGACCCGAGAGCTGTTGTACACCGCCATCACCCGCGCTCGATCGCACGTACGGGTGATCGGTACCGAAGAGGCCATCCGAGCGGGCGTCGAACGTCAGGTGCTACGAGCGAGCGGCCTGCGCCGAAACATCCTGTAGTTCGTCGTCACCGGCACGCGTGTCGGTCTGCCCTCGTCACCGCGTCCATGCTGTGTGCGACCAGGAGCCAGGTGCGGGCGAGGTTTTTCCAGACCGCGACCGAGTTCGTCCCACTCGCGTCGTCGGGGCGAGCGCGAACAGCGGCCGATCGATGCAGCGACAGTGCCCGCGCTTTCAACGCGTCGATATCGCCGTTCGCGCACACCGATCGAACGGTGTGCGCGTCGACGCGCCGACCGATCAACTGGCACAGCGTCTGAAGTGACCTCAGCTCGGCAGGAACGTCGTCGGATGTCTCCGAGAGCCTTTCGGTCGCTGCGCCGGTCGTGCGACCGACGGACCCGCGTTGCAGGTCGACCGGCCCCGACGATGCTCCGTCGGCCGCCACGCTCCATACGCTCAGGAACGACGGATGTGGGACGTTCCAGATCTCGCGGAACGCGCGCGTGATCATCTCCGCGACGAGCGCCGCATCGGCTCGTGTGTCGGTTCGCGTGAGATCGATGATCGTCCCGTCTGCGACCGGCTTGCCTCGATCCAGCCAACCGCAATCGAGGAGCTGCACATCCATTGCCGTTGCGTCCGGGGCATCCGGGTACAGCAGTGACGGCAGCGCTGCCACCGACACCAGCACGCCGCTGTCCGTCGCCGCCACGTCGATGTACGGGCGCAACCCACGCTCGCCGGGGCTCGCCTGAGCGGCGGACACCGTGATGTAGTCGCGCCGCGGCAAGGTCCGAAGACGCGCATGCAGGTTTTCGGTGAACGTGGCCCACGCGAGCGCGGTGGTGGAGTCGAAATGGCCGTTCTGCAGTGCGGTCACGGTGCGAACCCTCTTCTCGGACGAGAACTGATGCCTGTACCCGAGACCGTAGCGAGGGGGTCCGACAAGAAACCGCGTCAGTACACGTCGCGCAGGTAGCGCTTCGATTGCTTGAGCTCGTTGACATAGTCCTCGGCGGCGTCGGGGGAGCGGCCACCGTGTTCGGCGACGATCTCGTGCAATGCCTCGTCGACGCCCTTGGCCATGCGCGTCGCATCGCCGCACACATAGAGGTGCGCGCCGGCTTCGAGCCACCCGTACAGCTGCTTTCCCGCCTCACACATGCGGTGCTGTACGTAGATCTTCTCGTGCTGGTCGCGAGAGAAGGCCAGATCGAGTCGCGTCAGCAGACCGCTGCGCTCGAAATCGGTGAGTTCTTCCTCGTAGAGGAAGTCGCTCGCTCGATGCTGATCGCCGAAGAACAGCCAGTTCTCGCCTGCAGCGCCGCGGGCGCGACGTTCGTGCAGGAACGCGCGGAACGGGGCCACTCCGGTTCCCGGCCCGATCATGATGATCGGAGTGTCGTCGGACGGGAGGCGGAACGACTTGTTGGCGGACAGGAACACTCCCGCCTGATGTCCGTCCCCGATCCGATCGGCCAGATACGTCGAGCAGACGCCGCCTCGATCACGCTCGGCCGACCGGTATCGAACCGTGGAGACGGTCAGATGAACGGTGCCCTCGTGCGCGATCGGCGACGAGGAAATCGAGTAGACCCGGTGTTGCAGAGGACGCAGCAAACCGAGAAATTCGGCCGGATCGAACGTCCCCGACCGATCGAGATCGAGAACGTCCACGACATCGCGACCCCAGGTCCAGGCGTCGAACGATGCGCGGTCACCGTTCTGCAGAACGTGATCGAGCTCGGCGTCACCGGCCCGTTCGGCGACGGCCTCGATCAGATCCATGGACGGGATGCCGATTTCGTACTCCGTCGTCAGCGCCTGTGCGAGGGTGATCTCGCCGGATTTCGTGTGGACGGCCGTGTCGGCCGGCACTCCGAGGCGGTCGACGACGGCAGAGACCAGTGCTGCGTCGTTGACGGGTTTGACGCCGAAACCGTCGCCGGCCTCGTAGGCGATGCCGCTCTCGCCCAGCGCTATCTCGAAGTGTCGAACTTCTTTTGCGGATGTCGGACCGGACAGGCGATTGTTGCTCAGAACCTGCGCGCGGTAGGGATTCTTCCGATTCCACGGTGAGCGCTTCGATGCGGTCTTGGTGGCGCCGAGATCGCCTATTCGAGCGTCGATGTCCTGTACCTGCCTTGTATTCGTCGTCACGATGCGTCGAGCGAAAGGTCGACTGTTGGAAGACTAATCGTGCGCAGTCACTCGCGGTGCAGGACCTCTATTCCGTCGACGGAGAAGACGACGTCGTATCCGCTCGCCAGCGCCCGGCTGATCGCCTGACTATCACCGGTCTCGTCCGTCGGCCAACCCGGCGGCCGTTCGCGGTTCACGACGATCCAATCCGGGACGGTCGAATCGGTCGTGCGCTGCGGAAAGACCGACACGTCGTGGTCGGCGACGAGTTGGGCCACCAGATTGTTCGACGCCGCAACTCGATCATCGGCAGGAATCCACTCGGAGATTTCTCGGACGGTCTCGGCTTGCGGATCGATCGTCCATTCCTGGGCATGCACCACGCGTGACATGGGTAGGAACGGCAATGCGACGACCGCGAACGCGGCTACGAACGCGACGATGTAGTGCCGGCCGCGTTCGCTGAGCTGACCATGCCGGTGGCTGCGCGCGAACGCGTCGAGCAGGGCGACGAACACGATGACCATGAGGATCGCGTTGTAGTGATAGATCGGCTTCCAGAAGTTCGTGTTGTCACTGAGAAAACGCCATGCCACCGTCGGGACCGCGATCAGCAGTAGCGGAGAGCGCAGAGCGAAGAAGCCGGTGACCGCGAGCAGCAGAAACGCCGTGGCCGCCCGCGAATCGCCGGCAACCAGTCCGTGCGCTGTATCGGCGATGCCTTCGCCCAGAGGAGGCAGTTTCGAGCCCTGGTCGTACGAGTTGTCGGAGCTCAGGGCCGGGACGATCACCTTGACCGCGAGCACCATCCAGGTCAGTCCCCAGACAGCCGTCAGCGCACCGAGGATGCGGGTTCGTCCGGTCGTCCACAGCGCCACCAAAGCCCCGATGACGATCACTGTCAGACCCATGTCCTCTTTCACGAAGACCAGCGGCAGTGCCCAGGCCAAGGCCGGCAGCCAGCGCTGCCGAACCAGCGCGACCATCGACATGGCCAGCAGCGGCATTGCGAAGGCCACCTCGTGAAAATCGAAGTTCAGCGCAGCCTGGACTCCCCAGGACAGTCCGAACGCCGCGGCGATCACGATGCCGACGATCGTGCCGAACTTCTGTACCGCCAGTCGGCTGATCGGAATCACGGCGAGTGCGAACAAGACCGCTTGCGCGATCAGCAACGTCTCCGCGTGCGGGAACACCCGATAGACAGGCCCTAACAATGCGGTGATGGGCGAGAAGTGATCGCCGAGCGTGTTGTAGCCGGTGCCGAGCAGATCGGACGTCGGCGCGCGAAACTGCGAGTACGACGCGATCTGCTGCACGAATATGCCGAGGTCGAATCCGGAGGTGCGAAGCTGGCGATGGCCGAGGACGGACATCACCGCGTACAGGGTCGCCAGCACGGCGAACGAGACGGCCGGCACCAGTGTCTCGGCGGAGCGGAGTCGTGCGCGCCGGTCCGTGGTCGCGGTTCTGTCGGTGGCTGTTCTGTCGGTCGCTGTGTCGACTCTGTCGGCATCGGTGACGACCGTGGATTTCTCGGTAGTGGTCACGAGAAGGCATGTCTACCGGACCGACGTGAGATGTTCCTGAGAACCGCCGGTCAGCGCTTGCGTTTCTTCGCAGGCTTGCGTCGGGGCGGCTGCGAGGTGAGGTGATAGTAGAGCGCATCCTCGGAGTCCTCCACCACCACGTCGATGAAGTCGCCGACCTCGAGGTAGTCGTTGACGGCAATCCGGTCGGTCGAGCCGATGACTGCCTTCACCGATCGAGCGGGAACCAGGCCTCTGCGGCCGTCCGGTCCGACGGCAAGTGCATAGCGTGGGCCGGTGCGGGTGACCCTGGCGCTGATGAAGTCCGGATCTTTCGGAATCGGGTCGGCCGCGAGCACGCCGCCGTCCTTGGACGCGGCCGTCAACGAATCGAGCTGCGCGGCCAGATCGTCGGCCATCGCATCCACCTGATCGAGCA
The DNA here is from genome assembly GCF_030056895.1 of Rhodococcus sp. IEGM 1341. Lineage (NCBI taxonomy): Bacteria > Bacillati > Actinomycetota > Actinomycetes > Mycobacteriales > Nocardiaceae > Rhodococcus > Rhodococcus sp. IEGM 1341. Next base: position 258,626 of record NZ_JASHKV010000006.1, read on the forward strand.
GGTGGGCCATGTGCGCGGCGTAGTCGGTGTGCTTCTTGGTCGGCTTCAGTGCCTCACCGGGCTTGTACATGTCCTCGTGAGTCAGCTCGCCCCAGGCGTCCTGCAGGCGCGTCTTGACCTGGACTTCCACCTTCACGTCGAGATCGCCCTGGTGAGTGGCAACTCGAACGACCAGCACGGCGTGATACGCGCGGTAGCCGCTCGGCTTGGGAAAGGCGACGTAGTCGGTGGGTGGTTGCGCGAACCGTACGGAGCATTCCGGGTCGTTGCACGCACGCTCGAGCGCGGCAACGAACGTCAGCTGATCGCGCGGGGTCTTGCACAGCACCTTGACGCCGACTAGATCGGGCAACGCCTCGGCGACGGCATCGGCGTCGGTCGGTTCGGTGATGCGGCCCTCGGAGAGGTAGCGGCGCAATTTGTCGGCCGATCTGCCCGGGTCCTTGATGCGTGCCATCTGCGCGTTCAATCGGTCGCGATCGACGTCCTCGAGAATCTCGTCGGCGATGGTCTCGAGGAAATTCTGCGCGGTGACGAGAGCGGCTTCCCACGCTCGACGACGCTGCAGGTACAGCTCTTCGACCAAATCGTCGATATTCGTTGCCGATGTCACGATGCCGAGGTTAACGCAGAAGTGTCGCCGATCCTTTCGGCGGCGCGCATTCGAGCTGTGGTGCGATGGTGTCCGGTTTACGCTCTACCGCATGACCGTGGCCTCGGAACAGAAGGACGACTTCGTCGAGCAGTTCGATCCCTTTCGCCGTGAGTTGCTCGCACACTGCTATCGCATGACCGGGTCGATCCACGATGCCGAGGACCTGTTGCAGGAGACGTACATTCGCGCGTGGCGGGGGTACGCCAAGTACGAGGGCCGATCGTCCCTGCGCACATGGCTGTACCGAATCGCAACCAATACCTGCCTCACCGCTCTGGACGGCCGGGCGAAGCGTCCTTTGCCGACGGGTTTGGGCGCACCGAGTTCAGGTCCCACCGACGAGCTGGTGCAGAACAACGAGATTCCGTGGCTCGAGCCGATCGCCGATTGCGAACTGGCGGATGCGAGCGATCCCGCCTCGATCGTGGTGGCGAAAGAATCCGTACGGCTCGCCTTCGTCGCCTCGCTGCAACATCTGTCGTCTCGGCAACGCGCGGTGCTGCTGATGCGCGAAGTGTTGCAGTGGAAAGCGTCGGAGGTTGCCGAAGCTCTCGCCACGACGACGACCGCAGTCAACAGCCTCCTGCAGCGAGCACGGGAGCGTCTCGACGAGATCGCGCCCGAGCTCGACAACGTCGAGCCCATCGAATCCGCGGAACTACAGAAACTTCTCACCCAGTACGTGGAGTGTTTCGAGAGCTACGACATCGATCGACTGGTCACGCTGTTCACCTCGGACGCAGTATGGGAAATGCCGCCGTTCGTCGGGTGGTACCAGGGTGGCGAGACGATCGGATCTCTCATCCGGAACAACTGCCCCGCAAACGGAGCAGGCGACATGCGGATGGTGGCCACCTCGGCCAACGGTCAACCTGCGTACGGGCTGTACATGCTGGCAGAGGACGGTGTGCACCGGGCCTTCCAGCTGCATGTTCTCGATGTCGATGCCAGAGGGGTCGGGCACGTGGCCTGCTTCTTCGATCTGACTCTGTTCGATCGATTCGGCTTGCCCGACCGCCTCTAGGGCGTCAAGGTAGGTCAGCCCTGCGGCACGGCCGACGGATCCATCCACATCACTTCCCACACGTGATTGTCGAGATCTCGGAACGCCCGGCCGTACATGAACCCGTGATCCTGGGGTTCCATCCACTTCGATCCACCCGCGGCGATCGCCGCGTCGGTGAGCGAATCGACCTCCTCGCGACTGTCGGCAGAGACGCACATCAGCACCTCCCGGGCCGAGCCCGTGTCGCAGATCGAGTCCGAGATGAAGTCCTCGAATCGAGAGGTGGACAGGAACATCACGGTTGCCTGATCGCTGACGACCATCGAGGCACAGTTCTCGTCGCTGAACACATCGTTGAACTCGAATCCGAGACCCTCGAAGAATGCGCGGGTGGCGACGACGTCGCGGACGGGCATGTTGGCGAACAACAAACGGGACATGGATACACACCTTTTCCGGAAGAACTTGCTGCTTCGGACCGTCGAACAACGGTCTTGCTCGTACTGACAGCGATCGATCCGAAAAGTCATCGGGTTGTGGATGTGCCGACACGACGCGACCCCGCCGAGCGGGTGCTCGACGGGGTCGCGGACTGCGAAGCTGAAGGGGGCGTGTAGTTATCGCGTGATCTGCGCGAGGCGTGACAGCATGCGCGTGAAGACGTGGCCGTCGTTGCCGAGGTCTGCGTAGGGGTCGGCTGCCTGGTCCGACTCGGTGGCGCCGGACGTTGCCGCAGCAAGCGTGCGCGCCAGGCGGGTACGACGCTCGATGGCGTCGAGGATGGTGCCGTCGAGCATTGAAACTTCGTCGAAGAGCTGGTCGACGTCAGCTGTCGCGATGTCGGCACTGTCGGTGCCAATTGCGAGCGAATCGATCTGAACAGTCACATCGTCTCCTTTTGTTCGCGTCCTGAGGTGTGAGTCGTTCGGTCGGCCGGAACCGTTACAGCTCGACCCGTGTAAAAACGATGTTTCGTCGCCCAGACCAAGATGCCCACTGGACGGGCCTGGGCCAACCTCTTCGGGGTGTGATGCTGCATACAGTCCGGTCGGTTCCCCCCACCTGCGGGTTCTCGGGGGAAAGGCTCGAAGGATTCTTCTCGCGTTGTTCGGGTACCTACGGAAGCGAACGACGGCAACTTTCGAGGAGTGAACGATGCGTTACGACTACCTGATCATCGGCGGGGGAATGGTTGCGGACAGCGCCGCTCGCGGGATCCGCGAGCAGGACGCGTCAGGCTCCATCGGCATACTCGGCGCAGACCCCGACGCGCCGTACACCCGCCCGGCGCTGTCGAAGAAGCTGTGGACCGATCCGGATTTCGGCCGCGATCAGGTCTCGCTGGACACGGCCTCCGACACCGGTGCGGAGGTGCACACCGGAACTCGAGTCGCCTCGGTGGACCGCTCGAACTCGTCGGTCACCACCGAATCCGGAGAACGCCACGAGTACGGCAAACTCCTCCTGGCAACGGGTGCAACGCCGACCCGGATCGAACTGTCTCCCAGCCCCCGCGTGGTGTACTTCCGCACTTTCGCCGACTACCGAGCGCTGCGCGAGCTCACGAAGACCGCCGATCACATCGCTGTGGTCGGGGGCGGATACATCGGCACCGAAATTGCAGCTGCGTTGTCCCTTCAGGATGTGAAGGTCACACTGGTCACCTCGGATGCCGTACTCGGAGGACACATGTTTCCGCCGACCCTGGCTGCCGGCTTCGACAAGGGTTTCTCCGGCCACGGCGTCACTGTGCGCCGGGGAACGAAGGTCGTGTCAGGGGCCGAGGCGTCGGCGCGCGTGCAACTTCAACTCGACGACGGTTCGACCGTGGAGGCGGACGGAGTCGTGTTCGGACTCGGTGTGCGACCCGAAACAGAGCTGGCCGAATCTGCGGGGCTGGCAGTCGACGACGGAGTGATCGTCGACGAGTTCCTCCGGACCGAGGACGAACACGTCTACGCCGCAGGTGATGTGGCGAACTACCCCGACGCCGTTCTCGGTCGCCGACGCATCGAGCATGTCGACAACGCGACCGAAATGGGCAAGGCCGCAGGACGCAATATGGCCGGTGCCGCAGATCCCTACACGTACACCCCGTACTTCTACTCCGACGTGTACGACGACGGATATCAGGCGATCGGCACGATGTCCACGACGCTGAATGTCGTCGAGGACTGGAAGACGGTCGGCAAGGAAGGCGTCGTCTACTACCTCGACGACGATGCCGTCGTCCAGGGCGTCCTGATGTGGAACGTCTGGGAGGGGCTCGACGTGGCGCGCACGTTGCTGGCCGAGAAGAAGCCGCAGACCGAGCAATCGTTGAGCGGACTGATCTGAACTTCTGGAACACTCGATGGCGAGCGGACCAGCGTCGGTTGGACGTGACCTAGGAGAGATGATGTCCGAGTTCGATGGCAGTGGGTCGGCCGAGCAGCGTGCCCGATTCGACGACGAGGTTCACAGCCGCTGCGCCCGCTGCCGGTTGCCCGGACATTCCGAACCGCTGTCCGACGCGGCGGCGGTCGCCATCGCGGCCGGGCGCGTGGACGAGGCCATCCGAGCTGTGCTCATCCATCGATGGCATGCCGGACGCTCGCTGCCGTCGATCGGGGGATTCGGCGCGCTCCGTAATTTGGTGGACGAACGCGATCGGTGGCTCGCCAAAGACACGACGAGCAAGCCCGGATCGGCTCTGGTGTACAAACTTCGAGCTGCCGAGTTGAGCAAACGCGTCAATCACCACCGCACCACCGTGGTGATGTCCAATCGGCACTACGCCACCGGAGTACGCGCGGCGCGAAAAGAGCGCCGAGAAGGTGTGCACCTCGATCTGGACCAACGGGATGCGATCTTCGATGCGTTGACGAGGACGCCTGCGCCGGAGAAGTTCGGCCCCATCGCCGAGCGAGGCCTGTCTCTGGTGGACGCGGCCACGGATCGGGTCAGCACGCTGGCGCGCAAAACCCCGGTGGCCGACAGGGTCGAGTGGGCAACAGGACTGGTGGATCAGTTCGTCGATCGAAAAGACGACCGCTTCGTCGATCGCTACGACACTCTGTTGTTCCTCGCCGGCACTTCGTTCGATCGGGTGCGTCGGTCGCCGGCATGGCAGTCGACGTATTTCGAGATCCAACGCAACCAGTTGGACCTGTTCGTCGAACTCACCGAAATCGCGGTCGATGCCGCGTCGCTGCGCACGGTAGCGACCGAGCTGAATCGGATCGGTGAGACTATGGTCGACGAGGAGACCGCAGCGCAGGTCGAATCCCGCCGTGGCGCACTGGAAGTGGTGTGGAAACAGCTGACCGGACGGGTGGCCGCGCTGGTTCGACTCGCGAATGTGGTCGAGTCCTCGGAGACCGAGGCGCGCACGTCCGACGCGATGGCCCGAGCGCACAGCTTGGACGATCGGATCGATGACCTCGTCGGGCGGTCGGGGAGCCGGGAAATGTCCGCCGAGAACACACATTTCGTCGGTGATCAAGTGCGGACGCAGTGGCGCGACTGAGTGCCGCCGAGGGCACACAGCCGCGCCACTGGCTCTAGGCGATGATTGCGAACAGGATCCCCGCGACGGCGAAGCTGACCACGGACAGAATCGTCTCGAGGACCGTCCACGTTTGCAGCGTCTGCTTGACGGTCAGGTTGAAGAATTTCGCGATGATCCAGAAGCCGCCGTCGTTGACGTGGCTGGCGATGATCGAGCCCGCCGCGATGGACATGGCGATCAGCGCGACGGCCGGAGCCGAGTAGTCCTGGGCTGCCACCAGGGGCCCGACTATGCCGCCAGTCGTCACGATGGCCACGGTTGCCGAGCCCTGGGCGACCCTGAGCGCACAGCTGATGATGTATGCCAACACGATGATGGGAAGACCTGCGGCCGCCATGGTGTCGGCCAGGGCTGTGCCGATTCCCGTGGCGGAGATGACCTTTCCGAAGAACGCGCCTGCGCCGACCACCAGCAACAGCATGCCCACCGGACGAAGCGACTCTCCGGTCAGCTTGCTGAGTTCCTGGACCGTGGATCCGCGTCGAATGCCCAGAACGTAGAACGCGATCAGTACTGCGATGAGCAGCGCGACGGCCGGGGTGCCGAAGAAGGTCAGCACTTCGAGTAGGTTGCCGGGATCGAGCAGAATGCTGCCGAACGTGGCACCGAGGATCAGAACCAGTGGAACGGCGATGATCGGTCCGATGGTGCCCACCGACGGCGGCGTCGTGACGACCGGGCGCTTGGTCGCGACCGTGCCTGCTCCTCCACCCTCGGTGGTGCTCGCATCGTTTCCGTCGTTGATGAAGTCCTCGGGGACGTCCACGATGATGCGTTTGCCGATCCAGTTGCCCCACACCAGGCCGGCGGCGATGAATCCTGGTATTCCGCAGATGAATCCGAACAGGATGAGCCACCCCAGGTTCACCTCGAGCAGACCACCGAGGGCGACCGGTCCCGGGTGCGGTGGCAAGAAGGCGTGCGTCATGGACAACCCTGCCAGCATCGGCAGCGCATAGAGCACCAACGACTTTCCGCCTTGGCGCGCCGCCACGTACACCAGCGGTGCCAATACGAAGATGCCGATGTCGAAGAACACCGGAATGCCGAAGATCAAGCCCAGCAGTCCCATTGCGATGGGTGCTCCGCGTTCCCCGAAGACGCCCAGTAGCTTGGCGGTCAGTGCCTGCGCGCCACCGGACTTTTCGAGAATCGCGCCGAGGACCGTGCCCAGTCCGATGATCACTGCGATGTGCCCGAGGATGCCCCCGAACCCGGTTTCGAGAAGCGACTCGTTGCTCTTGATGGCGGTGCCGACTATCTCGTTGACGGGCAAGCCGGCAGCCAGAGCCAAGCCGAGGCCGACGATGAGAAGTGCGATGAACGGTTCGAGCTTGACCTTGATGATGACGATGAGCAGTACCGCAATTGCGATGCCGCACAATACGAGTAGGCCTGGCGTTGAGGTTCGCAGCCAGTCGACGACAGAATTCATGACGAGCCTTCCTTGATGTCTGTTTTAGTAGCCGCCACGAACGCCTGCGCTCGCACGGTGATGTCGTCCCACTGGCCGGCCGCAACCGACGCCGGTGGCACCACATCGGTGCCTGCGGTCACTGCGACGGCACCGGATGTCAGGAACTGAGCGGCGTTTCCTGCGTTGACCCCGCCGGACGGAACGAGTTTCGCGTCGGGGAAGGGGCCGAGCAGATCCTTGAAATACGCGGGCCCGACGGTGCGAGCCGGAAATATCTTCACGGCATCCGCTCCGAGATCGAGGGCAGTCATCACCTCCGACGGGCTTAGCGCGCCCATCATCAGCGGGATCCCGGCATCGGTCACGATCGCGGCAACGTCGGGCCGCAGCCCGGGGGTCACCACGAAGCATGCTCCCGCGTCGATCGCCGACCGTGCCTGATCGGCGGTCAGGACAGTGCCGGCACCGACGACCGCACCCGCGTTCGATGCCGCGCGGAGCAGTGCCAGCACGCCGGGCGTGGTGAAGGTCAATTCGAGGGCCCGAATCCCGCCGCGCGAGAGCGCATTCGCCAACGCAGCAGGATCGGAGATGTGCGGCGCACGGACCACCGACAGTGCGCGGTCCTCCAGAATGGTGGTCAGTGCATTCACGATGTCTGCTTTCCGGTGGGATTCATCCGCAGGGCACGGCCTGCCAGAGAGTGCGTGGGACGGCGATCGTCGATAGCGAAGGCACCGTTGACCATCACGTGGCTGATGCCGTCGGCCTGTTGCTTCGGATTCTCGAACGTGGCGGTATCGCGCACGGTTGCCGGGTCGAACAGGACGAGATCGGCTGCGTGTCCTTCGGCGATCGTGCCGCGGGCGCGCAGGCGGAGACGCGCAGCCGGACGACCGGTCAGGTGATTGATGCAGTCCTCGAGCGAGAGCAACTGCTCGTCCCGAACGTAGTGACCCAGGTAGCGGGGGAACGTTCCCCAGGCGCGTGGGTGGGGCTTCTCGCCGACAAGGATCGCGTCGCTGCCGCCCACATGACGTGGATGCGCCATGATCTCGCGCACGTTCTCCTCGTGTCCGACATGCTGGAGGATGGTGGTGGCCAGCGCGTCTCGGCGAAGGAAGTCGAAGAACACGTCCACCGGTGACCGACCCGCCTCGGCCGCGATCTCGGACATCGTGCGACCGACATAGCGATCGAGCTCCGGATTCGCCACACCGCTGAGCTGGATGGTCTCCCACTCGACGGTCACGCCATGGCAGCCGTCGGACCCGTCGACGTCGACATCCTGTGCGATGCGTCGACGCATGTCCGGATCGTCGAGGCGTTCGAGCGCGCGATCCGGGCCACCCGACATCGCCCAACTCGGTAGCAGCGCAGACAAAGTGGTGGCTCCGGGCAGATACGGATACGTGTCGAGGGTGACGTCGCATCCGTCCGCGATCGCAGAATCGACGCGGTCCAAGAACTCTCGTGCCCGGCCCCGATTGACGCCGAAGTTCATCGTCGCGTGAGTCAGATGCAGCGCACATCCCGTCTTCCTGGAGAGATCGAGCATCTCCTGGTACGCGTCGAGTGCGCCCGCGCCGTACGACCGAGTGTGCGGCGCGTAGAACCCACCGAAGTCGGCGACGACCTCGCACAGCGCGCGTAATTCGCTTGTGTCCGCGTACATTCCGGGCGTGTACGTCAAACCGCTCGACATTCCGACGGCACCCTCGTGCAAGCCCTGCGCCAACAACTCCTGCATGTGGGCGATCTCGGACGGCGTCGCCGGTCGCTGATCAGGGCCCACCGCGAGGTACCGCAGTGTTCCCTGGGGAACGAGATAGGCAGCGTTCGGGGTGATCCCGTCGTCGAGGCGAGCGAGGTACTCGGAAACCGAGCGCCACGAGAAGTCGAGGTCGACGGGATTGCCGTTCCATCCTGCGATCTGACGCCGCACCACATCGAGCGTCGCGTCGTCGATCGGAGCGTAGGCGATGCCGTCCTGGCCGATGACCTCGGTGGTGACGCCCTGACTGATCTTCGGGAAGTGGTCGGGATCGGTCAGTAGACGCAGATCGGAATGGGCGTGCATGTCGATGAACCCGGGGGACAGGACCTGCCCAGGTGTCGCATCGACGATTCTGTCGGCACCGAGAACGGTGCCGGGTTCGGCGATCGAGGCGATGATTCCGTCGCGTACGAGAACGTCACGGCGCAGTCGCGGAGACCCGGTGCCGTCGATGACGTCGGCACCTCGAAAGAGGATATCGGACATGAAGTTTCGACTCTCTAGAAGAATGTGTGCACGAGATCGACGACGCGAGGATCGTCGCTGTCGGCATCGTCGACGACGGGAATGAGACGCCACTTGTCGAAAGCGGTGCACGGGTGAGACAGGCCCAAGCGCACCACCGATCCCACCGGCAGTGCCCCGCTGTCCTCGGCCGGTAGGCGAAGGAACGCATGCTGATCGTTCAGCGCTGTGATGTCGGCACCGGAGTCGAGAGTCTCGGTTCCCCGAACCGATTGGGGGACAGGCAGTCCTTCGTCGAACGGGAAGTCCCGCTTTCCTGCATCGAGCAGTGCGAGACCGGGCTCCGGCCTGGAAACCGTCCGAGCCCATCCGTGCATCGCCGACATCAGCGGCGCGTCGGTGCGGGCGGGAGTGAGTGGTGAGATCTGCGAGTAGAAGCCGTCGTCGTGCACCACATAGGCGCCCGAGCGCAGCACTACGTCGGTAGGTACTCCCTCCTCGTTGGTGAGGGAGTGCAACCGCTCGACCACGAGGTCCTGGTAGGCGCTGCCGCCGGCGGTCACGATCGCGTGCCCGCCGTACAACCCCTCGGCATCGATCGTGCGATGGAGGGCGGCCACGTTGTCGAGATAGGACCGAACCGCCGCGAGGCCGCTGTCGGTCCGGTCGTGGCTCAGTGCGCCCTCGTAGCCGCCGACCCCGGCCAGTGTCAGCCGCGGCGACGACGCGATCGCACGTGCCACCGAGATCGCTTCTTCTGTGGTCCGCGCGCCGGTTCGGCCGTGCGGGCCACCGAGTTCGACGACGACCGCGACCGGCCGTTCTCCTTGCGTCGAGAGGATGCGGTCCATCTCGTGCACCGTTGCGACGCTGTCGGCCCAGCAGTAGAACTCGAATGTCGGGTGCGAATCCAGCTCGGCCGCAATCCACGTCAACGCAACAGGGTCGATCTCGGCATTGGCAAGAACGATGCGTTCGACCCCGAATGCGCGTGCTGCCTGAACTTGCCATCCGGTTGCGAGGGTGATGGCCCAGCTTCCTGCGTCGAGCTGCTGCTTCCACAGTTGCGGGGCCATCGACGTCTTCCCGTGGGGTGCGAGCAGCACTCCCGCGCGCGCAGTCCACTCGGCCATGACCGAGATGTTCGACGCGATGCGTGCCCGGTCGAGAGTGAGGACGGGCGTCGTGAACTCGGAGAGCAGCGGCGACGTGGCGAGAAAGCTCTCGATGGTGTGCCCCCATGACCTGGGTGGCAATGCCTTGTACTCGGGTCCGAGCACTCGTCGGCTGAGTGCCTCGACGGCATCGGTGTCGATCACGATCGTCTCCTCGGTCTCGGAAAACCCGCAAGGCGTTGCGCATTTTGCAACGCTGGTTGCGCAATGTGTTTATGCTTTGTAGTCTGCAACGAAAGTCAGCGTTCCCGCAAGAGTTCGAGGAGATCGACGTGAAAGCACCACGAGCGGTGTGTGTGGGCGAAGGCCTCGTCGTTCTGGTTGCCGAGCCGGGCCCATTGGAGAACTCGAACACGTTCCACCGCACAGCCGGGGGCGCAGAAGCCAACGTGGCCAGGGTGTTCGGTCAATTGGGCGTCGATGCGTCGTGGATCTCTCGAGTGGGAGATGACGGATTCGGCCGGTATCTGGTCGGTCAATTGATCGCGGCAGGTGTCGACACCTCCGGTGTGACGCTCGACCACGAGCGACCCACTGGCATGTACGTGAAGCAACGCGGATCCGGTTCCGGCGACCGGCACGACCTCGCATGCCGAGACAGTGCGATGACATACTTCCGTGCCGGCTCGGCTGCGAGTGCTCTGTCCCCCAAAGACATCGACGGGAATGCAGCGGACCTTGTCGCGCGTGCCGACCTGATCCACTTCACCGGAATCACCGTGGCCATCTCCGATACCGCCGCCGACCTGACGAGATACTTGATGGATCTGCCCACCATCCGCAGCTTCGATCTGAACTATCGGCCGGCGCTGTGGAAATCTCGGCCGGACGCAGCCACAGATGTCCTCGGTGAACATGTTCGAGGAAGCGATGTGGTGTCCATGGGTGCCGACGAAGCTGCGCTGGTGTTCGGCACATCCGATCCCGCCGAGCTGCGCGAGATGTTTCCGCAACCACACCACCTGGTGATCAAGAACGACGCGCACACCGTGACGGCATTCGAGGGAACCTCTCGGGTCGACGTACCGGCGCTGAAGCTCGACGTAGTCGAGAAGATCGGTGCCGGAGACGCGTTCGCGGGCGGATATCTGACCGGATTGCTGTTGGGTAGGAGTTCCGTCGAGCGCGTTCGGTTCGGTCACCTGTGCGCGGCGGGTGCCTTGACCGGGCACGACGACATCGCCTCGGTGCTTCCCCTGGCGGTGCTGTCGAAACTGGCCGAACTGGCCGATGCCGATTGGGCAAGGCTGGACTACGCGGCCACAGCCGCGCGTCACTCGGAGGTGTCGAAATGAGTCAGAGTCTGGCGCGGGCAATGACACTTCTCGGCTTGCTCGGCGACGGACCTCAGTCGCTCGACGAGCTGGCGTCGGTCCTCGAGGTCCACAAGACGACCGTGCTGCGGCTGCTTCGCACGATGGAAGCCGACAGATTCGTCCAGCACGACGCGGATCACCGATATCAGCTCGGATCCAGGCTGTTCGAGCTCGCCACCCATGCGCTCGAACAGCGGGATGTTCGGAGCATCGCCCGGCCGCACTTGTCCGAACTGAACGCGATCACCGGCCAAACCGTCCACCTCGCCACCTACGAGGCCGGCGTCGTCATCTACATCGACAAGTTCGACGCCCAGCAGAGCGTGCGGATGTATTCGCGAATCGGAAAGCCTGCGCCACTCCACTGCACAGCTGTGGGGAAGGTCCTCATCTCGGCGCGGCCGGAGGCGGAGCGTGTGCAGATTGCACGCAACATCACCTACACGCCGTTCACCGAAAGAACCATCACGACGGCCGAGCGTTACCTTCGCGAGCTCGACCTCGTGCGCGAGCAGGGGTTCGCCGAAGACCGCGAGGAGCACGAGTCCTTCGTCAACTGCATCGGATGCGCAGTACGCAACGGAACCGGTGATGTGGTGGCAGCGGTGTCGATGTCCGTGCCCGACATGGTGCTCGATCATCAGCAAGTGCTTGCCACGCTCCCCGAAGTGCAGCACGCCGCGGCGGCGATCTCCGCAGGATTGGGATGGCACCCGCAAGAAGCCCAGGACCACAGAACACAGAACCAGAGCTCGAAGGAAGGAACACAATGAGTGAGAAGATCGAAATCCGCACCACAGGTGCGCCCGCACCTGCCCACACATTTTCCCAGGGAGTCCGGAAGGGGCCGTTCGTTCAGGTCTCGGGGCAGGGGCCGGTCGACCCGGCCACCAGTGAATACCTGTATCCAGGCGATGTAGCCGCGCAGACGACCCGCACACTCGAGAACGTCAAAGCGATCGTCGAGGCCAGCGGTGCGACATTCGACGACGTCGTCATGCTGAGGGTGTATCTGACCAAGCGTGAGGACTTCTCGACCATGAACGACGCTTACGGCCAGTTCGTGTCGGCACATACGTCGGGGGACGTTCTACCGAGTCGCACCACAGTGTTCACAGGACTGCCCAGGGAAGAGATGTTGGTCGAAATCGATGCCGTAGCGATCGTCTGATCAAGGCATGCGGCAGATGTTCACACGAAAATTACATCTGACCAGGCGATTTGCGTAAGCGTTGGTCTTCGCGTAACTTTTGTCGAGTCAGAGCGACACGGACACCGACCCGGTCTTCACGGACTGGGGCAACGAGGTTGTACGGAGTGTGCACTGAACAACCCAGGCAAGGCTCGAAAGTAATGAGTCATGTCTGGGGTTCGAGCGTGTAAGCCCCGAAGTTACCGTGCAAACGGTAGTGACGGTGTGTGCGTGTTCTTTGAGAACTCAACAGTGTGTCGATGAATGTCAGTGCCGA
>NZ_JASHKV010000007.1:0-220276 GCF_030056895.1 Rhodococcus sp. IEGM 1341
GTTCCTACGCGCACACCCAGCCCAACGACGGCCACCTCGAAATCGAAACAGCCCGAATCCCGCTCGCGAAGTCGAATAGTGGACGCTCAGCGCACCAGAGAAACCCGACTACCCGCGCAGACGAGCCGCCGCAGCCTCGATGCGTTCGTCCGTGGCGGTGAGTGCGATGCGCACGTGTTGTCCACCGTTCGGTCCGTAGAACTCTCCCGGGGCAGCGAGGATGCCGCGTTCGGCGAGCCAGTCGACGGTGTCGCGGCACGGTTCGCCTCGCGTCGCCCACAGGTACAGCCCGGCCTCGGAGTGGTCGACGGTGAATCCGGCTGCTTCGACGGCTTCCTTCAATACAGTCCTGCGTGATCGGTACCGCTCGCGCTGAATGCTCTCGTGCTCGTCGTCGGCGAGTGCGGCGGTCATGGCGGCCTGGATCGGCAGCGGCACCATCATGCCGGCGTGCTTGCGTACCTCGAGCAGCTCGGCAACCAGGGATGCGTCGCCGGTGACGAAGCCGGCGCGGTAGCTGGCCAGGTTCGAGGTCTTCGAAAGCGAGTGCACCGCAAGCAGATTGGCGTGATCGCCGTCGCACACGCGCGGATCCAGCACAGAGACCGCTTCGGCTTCCCAGGTCAGACCCAAGTAGCACTCGTCGGAGACGACGATGGCGTCACGCTCGCGGGCCCAGTCGACGACTTTGCGGAGATGCTCGACTCCGAGCACCTTGCCGGACGGGTTGGACGGTGAGTTGACGAAGATCAGCGACGCCCGCTCGGGGCCAAGACGCGACAACCCGTCGGCTCGCAGAATTCGCGCGCCCGCCAGCAGGGCCCCCACTTCGTAAGTGGGGTAGGCCAATTCGGGGATGACAACCAGGTCGTCGGCTCCCAGGCCGAGTAGCGTCGGCAGCCAGGCGATCATTTCCTTGGTGCCGATGGCCGGGAGCACCGCGTCGGGCGAAAGACCGGTGATCGAGTACCGACGCTCGAGCGCGGCCACCGCGGCCTCACGCAGCGCGACGGTCCCGACCGTGGTGGGGTAACCGGGCTCGCCCGCAACGGAATTCAAGGCCGTACGGATCACCTGCGCAACCGGATCCACCGGTGTCCCCACCGACAGGTTGACGATGCCGCCCGGGTGCGCCGACGCCTTGTCCTTGGCAGCGGTCAACGAGTCCCATGGAAAATCGGGCAGCGCCGCTGCCACCGCTCTGCGTGCCAAGGCGTCAGTTCTCGCCCATGGGAGGCAGAGCCTTGATGAACGGCGGGTCGTAGTCGGTCTTGCCGAGTTTCGCAGCGCCGCCCGGAGATCCCAGGTCGTCGAAGAAGTCGACGTTGGCACCGACGTATGCGCTCCACTGCTCGGGCACGTCGTCCTCGTAGAAAATGGCCTCGACGGGGCACACGGGCTCGCAGGCTCCGCAGTCGACGCATTCGTCGGGGTGGATGTACAGCATTCGGTTACCCTCGTAGATGCAATCCACCGGGCACTCTTCGATGCACGCTTTGTCCAGTACATCTACGCACGGTTCTGCAATCGAGTAGGTCACTGCTGCTCTCCCCTCCTGTATCGATCGTGGGCGCTCGCGCGCCCTGAGCATCCTAGTATCGCGGTCCGAACCTGGAGCAAACCGACCAGGGTGACCTCACCTGGCTCGATCGGCTATCGCCGTAGCTGCTTCGCGGGCGAGTCGGCCCCGAGGTTCGAGGCTTTCTTGTGGGCCGCAAGCCACTTGCGGCCCTGCTTGGCGGCACGAGAGAGCGCGCCGCGCTCGCCGAAGTATCCGGCGACGCCACCGACGACCGGGATGGCACCGAGCACGCGGTAGATGCCACGAGGATGCGGACGCTTCTCCAGCTCGCCTGCGACGTCGCGCAGCACGTTGGCGATCTGCCACATGCCGCGCAGCAGCGCGAACGGACCCGACTTGGGGGACTCTTCCTTCTTCGCCGGAGCACTGTCGGCCAGGGACGTCAGGTCGCGCTTGCACAGCACCGAACCGAGTAGCGCCACATGCGTCTCGCGGTCGGTCACCCCTGATTCGCGGGCCACGGCGACGAGCACCATCGCCTGGTTGGCGAACCCGAGCAGATCCTGGATCGGCAGGCGGTTGACCAGGATGCCGAACACACCGGGAAACGCGACGGCAACGGTGTTGAGAGCTCCGATGCGATTGACCCACCACTGCGACCGAGCGTCACTGCCGAGCTTCTCCCAGCCTGCGGTGCCCGGGAAGTCGGTGGTGTCGAAGGCCTTCGCCAGGAAATCGATGACGTTGTCGAGGGTCGAATCATCCGCGGAAGACTCGCGGAACGTCCTGCCCTTGAGCCCTATCGGGTCGCGAGTCGCGAGGATGTCGAGCACGGGATGGATGATGGCGACGGCACTGCTCAGCACCGCGGCGACGCGACGGTCGTCCATGTCAGACAAGCTCCATTTCGAGAGTGACCCCGAGGGTCAGATCAGGCCGGCAACGGACACCGCCGGAGCCGGGCCGTACGTGGTGGTGCGCTGACGAACCGGTCGTCCGATGCCGTCGGCGATCTCGTGCAGTTCCGCAACGGTCTTCTCCGAACCGTTCTGCGAACCCGCCATGCGTGAGATCGTCTCTTCCATCAGGGTCCCGCCCAGATCGTTCGCGCCCCCGTTCAGCATCGCCTGTGTACCCGTGATTCCCAATTTCACCCATGAGGTCTGAATATTGTCGATCCGGCCGTGCAGCATGATGCGGGCCAGAGCATGCACGGCGCGGTTGTCCCGGTTGGTCGGGCCGGGTCGCGAAGCCCCGGCCAGATACAGCGGCGAGGACTGGTGCACGAACGGCAGCGGCACGAACTCGGTGAACCCGCCGGTCTTGTCCTGGATCTTCTTGAGCACGTTCAGATGGCCGACCCAGTGCGACGGATTGTCGACGTGGCCGTACATCATCGTCGAGCTCGACCGCAGGCCCACCTCGTGCGCGGTGGTGATCACTTCGATCCACTCGGCCGCGGGCAGCTTGCCCTTGGTGAGTACCCAGCGGACCTCGTCGTCGAGAATCTCCGCGGCCGTTCCCGGGATCGAGTCCAGCCCGGCGGCCCGGAGCTCGGTCAGCCACTCACGGATCGACTGACCGCCCCGCGATGCCCCGTTGACGATCTCCATCGGAGAGAAGGCGTGCACGTGCATCGACGGCACCTTGGCCTTGACCGCCCGCACCAGGTCGGCGTACCCGGTCACGGGGAGTTCGGGGTCGATCCCGCCCTGCATGCACACCTCGGTGGCCCCGACGACGTGCGCTTCCCACGCCCGATCGGCGACCTCGGTGGTGGACAACGTGAATGCGTCGGCGTCGCCCTTGCGCTGAGCGAACGCGCAGAAGCGGCAGCCGGTGTAGCAGATGTTGGTGAAGTTGATGTTCCGGTTCACCACGTAGGTGACGGTGTCTCCGTTGACCTGCTTGCGCAGATCGTCGGCGAGGGCAGCGACGGCGTCCATGCCCGGGCCCTCGGCGGTCGCGAGCGCGAGGTACTGCTCGTCGGACAACCCGGCCGGGTCCTTCTCCGCAGCCGTCAACGCCGAGACCAGGTCCCGGTCCACCCGTTCGAGGCCGGCGAGATCACGCACCTGCTCGCGGATCGAATCCCAGTCACCGAACGCATTCGCCAGATCCGAACGCGTTTCGGTGTTACGCCCCTGGGTGTCGATCTCGGTGTTCAGGTCGACGCGGCCCGAGGACTCCCACTCCTCGTCCGGTTCCTGCCACGGCAGACCCGTCGGGTTCACGTTCTCGCGCGCCATGCCGGTCTCCGGATCGGCCAGCGCCCGCACGTGCGCCGAGATCCGCGGATCGATCCACGGAGCACCGGCGAGGACGTACTGCGGCTGCGCTGCAACACGTTCCACCAAGCGGTAGCCCGCCTTGTCGGACAGTTCCGCCAGGGTGTCGAGGTTCGGCCACGGGCGCTCGGGATTGACGTGATCGGGGGTCAGCGGCGAGACCCCGCCCCAATCGTCGACGCCTGCGCCCAGCAACGCTGCGGTCTCCTCCGCTGCCACCAGGTTCGGCGGAGCCTGGATTCGCATCGAAGGGCCGACCACCATGCGCGTCACCGCGATCGTCGCCAGGAATTCCTCGAGACCGGCGTCGGGAACCGACCGCATAGCGGTATCGGACTTGGCCAGGAAGTTCTGCACGATGATTTCCTGCACGTGCCCGAAAGACTTGTGCACCTTGCGAATTGCCATGATCGACTCGGCGCGATCACGGAGCGTCTCGCCGATACCGACGAGAATTCCCGTCGTGAACGGAATGTTGAGCCGTCCCGCGTCGGTCAGCGTGCGCAGGCGAACCTCGGGATCCTTGTCCGGACTGCCGTAGTGCGCCTGCCCCTTCTCCTCGAACAACCGACGCGAGGTGGTCTCGAGCATCATCCCCATCGACGGAGCGACCGGCTTGAGGCGCGACAGTTCCTGCCACGACATCACACCGGGATTGAGGTGCGGCAGCAAACCTGTCTCCTCGAGCACCCTGATCGACATGGCGCGCACGTAATCCAGCGTCGAATCGTAGCCGCGCGAGTCGAGCCACGCCTTGGCCTCCGGCCACCGCTCCTCCGGCCGGTCACCGAGAGTGAACAGCGCCTCCTTGCAGCCCAGCGCGGCACCCTTGCGGGCGACGTCGATGATCTCGTCGGGATCCATGAACATCCCGTGGCCGGAAGCATTGAGCTTGCCCGGGACCGTGACGAATGTGCAGTAGTGGCACTTGTCGCGGCACAACCGGGTGATGGGTACGAACACCTTTCGCGAATACGACACGGTCTTCGGACGCCCGGCCGACTCGAGCCCGGCGTCACGAACCCGCGCAGCCGACGCCATCAGATCCACCAGATCGTCCCCACGCGCATGCAGCAGAACCGTCGCCTCGTCGACGTTCAACGAGACTCCGTCCCGGGCACGACGCAGAACGCGGCGCATGGCAGAAGCAGCTGGAGCGGTGTCAGGCAACGAAGTCACCAGTCGATCATGCGCTTCCTGGTACGCACGTGCCACCCGCCCCTCCCCTACTCGGGTCATTCCGCAGACTCCACTCCCGCCTTGCTAGGTCATTCCGCAGGCTCCGGGGTGGTGGATACCAAACGACACCCATAGGTTTGTACCCGTGACAACGATGACCGATCCACAGTGGCAACCGTCTCCGCGCGCACGTCTGCTCTGGGCTCTGAGCGCCGGTCTGCTGTGGGCACCGATTTTCGTCGCCCAGATCGTATGGGCAATCGTCGACTCGAATTGGACGACCTGGCCGCATGTGGCCGTCCTCGTCGCCTCGGTGGTGCTCGCTGTGCTGCACATCGCGATCGTGCCCCAGTGGCGGTATCGCGTGCATCGCTGGGAGATCAGCGACACCGCGGTCTACACCCGCACCGGCTGGCTGAGCCAGGAGCGACGCATCGCACCGATCTCGCGGGTACAGACCGTCGACACCGAGCGCGGACCTCTCGATCGCCTGCTGGGGTTGGCCACGGTCACGGTCACGACGGCGTCCTCTGCCGGCGCGGTGAAGATCACGGCGCTCGACCAGGAAGTCGCGGACAAGACGGTCGCGCGACTCACCGACATCGCCGGCCGTACCGTCGGAGACGCAACGTGACCGTCGGTGACCCGCAGGATCAGGCAGAACTGCTGGCCGTCGAGGAGGAGCAACCGTGGCTGCGCCTGGACAAGCGAATGTTGTTGGTACATCCGGTGAACGAGGGCATCAAGCTCCTGCCCGTATTGCTGATCTCGTTCTTCGTCGGCAGCCAGAGCGGCAACCACTACTGGAGTCTCGGCATTCTCGTGGTCGTCGTGGTGTTCGCGATCCTGCGGTGGTTCACCACCAGTTACCGGATCGGTCCGGTGCACGTGCAGCTGCGCAGCGGGGTGCTGCAGAAGAAAGTTCTGTCCATTCCGCGCAACAGGATTCGGTCGGTCGACGTGGAGGCGAACGTTCTGCACCGGGTGCTCGGGCTGTCCATCCTGCGTATCGGCACCGGCCGACAAGCAGGCAACGGCGAGGCCTTCGAGCTCAACGCACTCGACACGTCACTGGTGCCTGCGCTTCGTGGGGATCTGCTGCAGCGGGTCTCGGGACAGATACCGACGTCCGACGGGATGCCAACGGCGGCATCGGAACTCGAAGTGGAGATCGCTCACTGGCAGTTCTCGTGGGTGCGGTTCGCACCGTTCTCCATCACCGGCATCGTCACCATCGCCGCGGCCGTCGGTGTGCTGTTCCAGTACGGACTCGGGCGAACATTGGCCGAGTCTTCGGTGGTCTCCAACAGCATCGATTCCGCAGAGCAACTGGGAATCGCGTTGTTCGTGGTCGTGGCTCTGATTGCGCTGCTGGTCGTGTCGAGCATCTTCGCGTGCGTTCGCTACCTGTTGACCTACGCCAATCTGACGGTCACCGATCAGGGGCGCACGCTGCACGTCAGTCATGGACTGCTGCGGACCCGCCAGTCGACACTCGATCGCAAGCGGCTGCGCGGCACGTCACTGTCCGAACCACTGCTGCTGCGCGCGGTGAAAGGCGCCAGGCTCGACGCCATCATGACCGGCGTCAGCGCCGAGAAGAAGGAATCGTCCCTGCTGCTCCCCCAGGCCCCGCGCGCCGAAGCACTCCGCATGATGACCACGGTCCTCGGCGACGCCGGTTTGCACGGCGGTGCCGACCGCCCCCTGCTGCAGCACGGACCCGCGGCGCGGCGTCGCCGCTACACCCGGGCGGTGCTGCCGGTGTTGGTCATCGCGGCCGGCCTGGGAATCGCGCAGTACTTCGGCGCGCCCATCCCGATACTCGCTTGGATCGCGCTCGGGGTATTGTTCGTCGCCGCCTTCGGGCTCGCGCACGATCGCTTCCGTGGCCTCGGCCACGCGGTACTGCCCGGTTGGCTCATCACCCGACACGGCTCGCTCGACAGGAGTCGGCACAGCCTCGAGGCCGCAGGCATCATCGGCTGGACGGTGCGGCAGACGTTCTTCCAGCGTCGCGCCGGGGTGGCCACCATCGTCGCCGCTACTCCGGCCGGCGTAGGTCACTACGAGGTGATCGACATCCCCATCGAGAACGCGTGGGCGATGATCGACGCCGTCACCCCTGGTGCCGGAGACATCTGGCTGCACCGAACCTGACATGACGCGGCCGCAGAGCATCGAGGAGCTCGACCTCGCAGTGTCGGAATGCCGCGCCTGCCCGCGTCTGGTGCAGTGGCGCGAGCAGGTCGCGCTCGAGAAGCGAGCCGCTTTTGCGAACGAAACATATTGGGGTAGAGCGGTTCCCAGTTTCGGACCCGCCGACGCGGCCATGCTGATCGTCGGGCTCGCCCCGGCAGCGCACGGTGGCAACCGCACCGGCCGGATGTTCACCGGAGACCGAAGCGGGGACGTTCTCTATCGCGCGATGCATGCGGTCGGTTTGGCCAACCAACCCACCGCGACGCATATCGGAGACGGGCTGGCGCTCAACGGAGTTCGCATTGCGGCACCGGTGCACTGCGCTCCGCCGCAGAACAAGCCGACTCCCGCCGAGCGAGACGCATGCAGGCCCTGGCTGGACGACGAATTGCGGTTGCTGCGCCCGACGCTACGGTCGGTGCTCGTTCTCGGCGCCTTCGGCTGGCAGTCCCTGTTGCCCATACTGGCGGCCAACGGATGGGAGATACCAAGGCCTGCACCGAAGTTCGGCCATGGAGCCAAGCTCGATCTGGGGTCGATCACCGTGTTCGCCAGCTATCACGTCAGCCAGCGAAACACCTTCACCGGATTGTTGACTCCGACGATGATCGAGGACGTACTGCGGGATGCGGGTCGGCATGCACGCTTGCTGTGATCGCCTTCATCCGGAACATGAACAGCAGCACTCCTGCGGGGCCCGCTCCGGCAACGATCAGCAGCATGGTGCGCCAATCGGCGAGCAGGAGAACGTCGCCGCCGGGCCCGCCGAACATGCACAGCAGAACCGCGGCGAACCATCCGATCAAGGGTGACGCCACCCAGAGCGGCCGCTCGGCGACCTTGCGCGCCGCCAGGATCAACGCGACGTTGGCAACTCCGCCGAGCAGTGCACTGACGGGGAACTGCACCGAACCGAGGTAGGTCGGGAGAAAGAAGACCGACAGAATTCCGGACAGAAAGCCGTCGAACACCAGCACTGCGACCGTCGCCCAGGACACCAGGGCGACAGTATTGGATGCAGCTTTCGAGATCATGCGCCCAATACTGCCTTGACCCTGGTTGTTTCAGTGCGCCGGCACTCAGGAAACCGGCGGGTACCCGAGCGAGGTGAGCAGATTGCTCGCGCCCATGGCGATCTGACCCAGAACGTACTGGTACAGATCTGCCTGTGCGCCGAACTGCGGCTTGAGAGAATCGACGAACGCGACGATGGCGTCCTGCACTACCCAGTTGTACATGTGTGTTCCGCCCCTGCTGTGGTGAGATCGACCCTGTGGTCATTCAGTGATGCGAAGCACAGCCTAGTACGCCTGCGAAAAGGTCCGTCTCCCTGCCCGTCGCATCGCCGCCGGGCTCGCCCCGCACGAGCACGTACTGCTCGTCGAGCAATATCGGCTGGGCGATGTCGTTGGACAGTGCGTACTCGTTGCCCGACGGCGCGACGGTCACCTGAGTCGCATGTGCGCGCAGTGCGTCCCGCTTGGCGTCGAGCACGCCCCGAATGTCGATGCTGGTGGTGATCATGCTTTCCGGGACGCTGGGCAGCTCACCGTCGACCGGCAGCCGCCATTCGGCCGGAAGCTCGTCGATCGCGGCGAGACCCGACTGCAGTTGATCGTGTCCGGTGACGGTCCAGTAGAACTTCGACACCTCCCACGGCGCTCCGGCATCGGGGTAGACCTCGGTTCCGCAGATCTCGACGGCCTCGGTCACCAGCGAGTGCACCTGCTGGTGATCGGGGTGGCCGTACCCGCCCTCGGGGTCGTATCCGACGACGACCTGCGGCCGGAGCTCACGCATGACCGACACGAGCGCTCCCAGGGCCTCGTCACGGTCCGCGTTGACGAACGCGCGCGGTTTGCGAGCCGCCGACGTCCCTGCCATCCCGGAATCCCGCCAGCGTCCGGCACCGCCGAGAAAGCGCGGCGGGTTGCAGCCCAGGGCAGCGAGCGCGCGGTGCAATTCCAGGATCCGGTAACCGCCGAGCTGATCAGCGCGATCGACCACCAGATCGGCCCACGTCTCACCGATCACTTCGCCCTCCTCGCCGAGCGAGCAGGTGAGCACCGTGACCTCTGCCCCGGCGCGGACGTAATGCGCGATGGTGCCGCCGGTGGTGATGGTTTCGTCGTCCGGATGCGCGTGCACCAGGAGCAACCGCTGTGGCTCCGTCATCGCCTGATCCGTCATTGCCTGCCCTGTCATCGCTGGTTACTCGCCGTTCGTTCTGTCGTCCGTATCACTGCCGGCATCGGCATCACTGCTGTCATCGGCCGAGCAGCTGCGCCAGATGCGGCAGCGATCGTGCCGTCACGTCGGGCGCAGCAAGGTAATCCGGGTACGGCCCGCCGTCGCGATGGATCCAGGCGGTCGCCAAGCCTGCACGGTGCGCGCCGTCGATGTCCCAGGGATGAACCGCGACGAGCATGGCGTCCTCCGGCTTCGCGCCGCACTGTTCGAGTGCGTAGCGGTAGGAGTCCGCGTGCGGCTTCCATCGACCGGCGGCCTCCACCGACAGCAACGACTCGAAATTCTCGCGCACTCCGGCCTTGTCCAGCAGGGTCTGTGCCACCTGGACCGAACCGTTGCTCAGAGTGATCAGCCGGATGCCGAGTGCTGCCAGAGCAGTCACTCCCTCGACGACATCGGAATGAACGTCGAGCACCGCGAAACCACCCATGATGTGGTCCACCGCGGCGTCCAGATCCGGGTTCGAGGCGGTGTCGAACAGCAGCGTACGAAGCGAACCGGAACCGATGACGGCGAAGGGCTGGGCAGCATCCGCTGCTGCCAACGCGAATCCGTCTCGGAGCAGTCCCGCGAACCACGTCGCGAACAAGTGCGGCGGAGCGCCCACGTCGGCGAACCGTGCCGGCATCGTGGACATGTCGGACAACGTCTCGTTCACGTCGAACACGATGACGGCGGGGCGATCGATGCGAGTCACCGGGGCGTCCGCATCCACTGCGGAGCGTCGGCGAAGATCCCGACCTCGACCGGGCCGGTCAGCGAGACGCCTGTGATGCCGGGTACGGCCGCCACCACGGATGCGTCCTGCATGATCGGCAGCGTCGACGCCAGCGACCACAGCCTCGGCTCGATGTCGTTTCTGGCCACGGAGGATTCGAGACCGCTCACCAGTGCCCTGTCGATCGTCGGTTGCAGTTCCGGAACACACAGACCGGACAGATTTCGCGGTATCTCGACGCCGTCGCCGCTGCTGTCGGCCGGCTCGTCGACGCAACCGAACCGGGAGGCGAGGGCCGTGGCGGGGTCGACTCCCGCGCTGGTCCATCCGACCACCGCGTCGACGGTTCCGTCTGTCAACGCCGTCGAGTACAGCTCGTCGGCGGCAAGTGGGGTCACGGTCGCATCGATGCCTGCGCCGACGAGTTCGTCTGCGGCCGTTCCGGCGACCGCGAGCGCGATGTCGTCGTTCTCGACGGCACCGATCACGAACCGCAACGCTGTGCCGGTCGGGTCCGCAAGCTTGGTGACACTCGGGCCCGGAGCGCTCGTGGAGGCCGGGTCGGGACTCGTCGTCGGAGCGGCGGTGGTCGGTGCGCTCGGGTTCGGGGTCGATGTGACCACGGCATCGGGTGTCGGTACGAACCCGGCCCGTTCGAGCAGTTGGAGAGCAGCTGTTCTGCCGATGGGGGCCGGCGCCGTCGCGGTGTATCCGGGGTCGGACGGCGAGGACAGCTGCGCTGCAGCCCGGCGATCCGTCGAGCCACCGCCGGCTCCGACCGTCGCGAGCAGATCGGGGTCGAGTAGACCCAGTATCCCCTGTCGCACAATCGAATTCGACATGTTCGGCGCTCGCCCGTTGACCGTCATCGACAGCACTCGGGATTGCCGGATGGTGTCGGTCCGCACGCCGGGAATCGCCGAGAGCTGAGCCCGCAGAGCCGATCCCCCACGAACCTGGGCGATCTGCGCGTCACTGGACCGCAGCGAATCGGCCAGCTGAGCGGAGGTGCCCCCGCGGCGGATGAGGATCTGATCCGGTGATGCGGGCTCGCCCCAGAATCGGTCGTTGCGTTCGAGCAGAATCTCGTCCCGACCCCGGTCGACGGTCTTGATGTTGAACCGCGAACCGGAGACCGGCACGTTGTCCGTCAGGCCTCCCTGGAAACCGCCGGGTGAGTCCTTGAGCAGGTGCGAGGGCACCAGATCGGCGAACAGTCGCTGCCAGGCCGGATACGGAGACGAGAGCGTCACGTCGACCGTCTTGCCACCGCCCGAGGACGCGACATCGCTGATGAGCCCGTACCCCGCCGGATCGACGACACCGGGCTGGGTGATCATCTGCTGCCACAGGTAGCGGAAGTCCTCGGCGGCGATCGGAGCGCTGTCGGACCACTGCGCCTCGTTGCGCAGCTGGTAGCGGATGGTGAGCGGCGATTGCGACGTCACCTCGGCCGAGAGCAGCAACGACAGGTCCGGCTCCCACGTGGTCACCCCGGTGTCGGGGTTCCGGACCGGGCGGAACGGGCTGGGCAGAACCAGTGAACTCACCGCGGCCGTCGCGGGCGACTGATCCGCCAGAAGATGTGGATTGAAGCCGATACCGACGTCGTCGATGGCGACGACGACCGGATCACCGGTCTCGGCCGGAACCATCGTCGTGCTGACCGGAGTCTCGACACTCTCGATCGGGGGCGGCGGATCCGCAGTGCACGCGGTGAGTACCAGAGCGATGGCAGAAACCAGAACCGTCGGCATCAGCACCTTGCGCAACGAGGATCTCCTTCGTAGTCGGCTACCTTCTGCGACAGAAGCGACGCGCCCCACGAGGGTGACACGTCGCTTCTGCCGCACGAAGTGAGTCTTACAGAGCAGCCTTGTCGCGAGTCTTGCTGCGCGAACGCTCGCGGGCGCGCTCGTTGGAATCGAGGTGCACCTTGCGGACGCGGACGACCTCGGGGGTCACCTCGACGCACTCGTCGCCTGCACAGAACTCCATGGCCATTTCCAGGTCGAGCTTCTTGGGCTTGGCCAGGGTCTCCATGACGTCTGCGGAGGACTGACGCATGTTGGTCAGCTTCTTCTCGCGGGTGACGTTGATGTCGAGGTCTTCCTGACGCGGGTTGATGCCCACGACCATGCCCTCGTAGGTGTCTGCGCCCGGCTCGACGAAGAACGTGCCGCGATCGGCCAGCTGGATCATCGCGAACGGGGTGACGGTGCCGTGACGGTCCGAGACGAGCGAACCGGTGTGGCGCGCGCGGATCTCACCGGCCCACGGTGCGTAACCGTGGAAGACGGCGTTGGCGATACCGGTGCCACGGGTGTCCGTGAGGAACTCGGTGCGGAAGCCGATCAGGCCGCGCGAAGGAACGATGAATTCCATGCGAACCCAGCCTGCGCCGTGGTTCGTCATCTGCACCATCTTGCCCTTGCGAGCTGCGAGCAGCTGAGTGACCGCACCGAGGTACTCCTCCGGTGTGTCGACCATGAGCTCTTCGAAGGGCTCGTGCAGCTTGCCGTCGACCTGCTGGGTGACCACCTGCGGCTTGCCGACGGTGAGCTCGAAGCCTTCGCGACGCATCTGCTCGACGAGGATGGCCAGCGCCAGCTCGCCACGACCCTGGACCTCCCAGGCATCGGGGCGACCGATGTCGAGGACCTTGAGCGAGACGTTACCGATGAGCTCCTGGTCCAGACGGCTCTTGACCATGCGCGAGGTGAGCTTGTGGCCGCTGACGCGTCCGACGAGCGGGCTCGTGTTGGTGCCGATGGTGACCGAGATGGCCGGCTGGTCGACCGTGATACGGGGCAGTGCGACCGGGTTCTCCAGATCGGCGAGGGTGTCACCGATCATGATGTCGGGGAAGCCCGCGACGGCGACGATGTCGCCTGCGACGCCGCGCTCACCGGGGACGCGCTCGACGCCGATGGTGTTGAGCAGCTCGGTGATCTTGGCCTTCTGGACGACGGGCTCGCCGTCGACCTCGCGCATCCAGCTCACGGTCTGGCCCTTGGAGAGCTGGCCGTTGTGGATACGCACCAGGGCGAGGCGGCCGAGGAAGGCCGACGCGTCGAGGTTGGTGACGTGCGCCTGCAGCGGTGCGTCGACGTTGCCCTTGGGCGCGGGGACGTAGTTGAGCAGCACCTCGAACAGCTCGTCGAGGTTCTCGGCGTCGGGCGCGTTGCCGTTCTCGGGCTGAACACGCGACGCCTTGCCCTCACGGCCGGAGGCGTAGAGAACAGGAAGGTCGAGGGCGAGCTCGGCTGCCTCGGACGCTTCGTCGTCGAGGTCGGACGCGAGGTCGAGGAGCAGATCGTGGCTCTCCGAGACGACCTCTTCGATACGCGCGTCGGGACGGTCGGTCTTGTTCACGACCAGGATCACCGGCAGGGAGGCAGCGAGCGCCTTGCGCAGCACGAAGCGGGTCTGCGGAAGCGGGCCCTCGGAAGCGTCGACGAGAAGGACGACGCCGTCGACCATGGACAGGCCGCGCTCGACCTCTCCGCCGAAGTCGGCGTGGCCGGGGGTGTCGATCACGTTGATGACGGTGATGGTGCCGTCGGCATTGCGCTTGTGAACGGCCGTGTTCTTGGCCAGGATCGTGATGCCTTTTTCTTTTTCGAGGTCACCCGAGTCCATGACGCGGTCGATCGCTTCGGCACGTTCCTCGAACGCGCCTGACTGCCGGAGCATGGCGTCGACCAGGGTGGTCTTGCCATGGTCGACGTGTGCAACGATGGCTACGTTGCGAAAAGTGGTGGTGCTGTCGATGTTGTCTGCACTGCTTGGGGCGCTCACGCGAAAAATTCTCCTGGAGTCGAATGCGGGCTCTTGTTCGCTAGCGGGCTTATGTCGCTAGAGAAGCGCGCTGCACCGCGAGGTTCTCGCGACTGATCGAGTTTACCCGTAGTCCGGCAGTGCCCCGCGCCACCCTCAGGTCTGTGACCTGCGCCACCCATTAGTCTTGGTGCTCATGGGCAAGATAAAGGCCGTAGATGTCTCGGGGATGAAGCCCAAGAAAAAATGCTGTCGCAAGAAGGTTCGGTGCATCAAATGCCCCGTGGTCATCATGCGAATGAAGAAACTCGAATCGGCAGGCGCAACCAAGAAGGACCTGAAGAAGGGCCTCAAGACCGCCCGGGCGAAGTGAGCAGAATCTGCTGGAGTTCGGGCAACCAGAGCCGATCCGCGTCGACCAGATCCATCGTCGGCAGCGTCGCGACGTCCACCCACCGCAGGGCCGAATGTTCCAGGGCTGCAGGCATTCCCGAGATCAGCGCGGCTCGGTAAGCGCGCAGCACCAGGCCGCCCGCAAGATCGACGTCTCCGGTCAGCGCCGCTCCGATCGAGCACTCGACTCCCAATTCCTCGCGCAGCTCGCGAGCCAGCGCGGCGTCCTCGGACTCCCCCGGCTCGACCTTGCCGCCGGGCAGTTCCCAGAGACCCGCCAGCTCGGGCGGACGGGTTCGTTGCGCGAGCAGCAGCCTGCCGTCGTGCGTCAACGCGGCTGCGACAACCACAGCGGTGGGGGTACCGGACATGCCACCATCTTTCTATGACCGAACTGCTGACCGACCGCGACATCGAGGACGCCCGGCTCACCGAATGGACCGTGGTCGGCAAATCCCTGACTCGTACCGTCGAACTGGCGTCGTTTCCCGCAGCGATCGAGGCGGTGAACCGGGTGGCCGACGCCGCGGAAGAGGCGGACCATCACCCCGACATCGACATCAGATGGCGGACGTTGACGTTCGCCCTCTCGACCCACAGTGCCGGCGGACTCACGCAGAAGGATGTGGATCTGGCGCGTCGGATCGATCAACTGATCGAGCTTTCATGACTCGTCCCGCATACACGACCCAGCCCAGGAGCAAGGCCGAGCCGATCACGTCGACCGCACCGGCCCACGCCTCGAGTCCGGGACGGGGGATGGTCCAGATCGATTCCTGGAAGAAACTGAGCAGCCACGGCACCCCCACGGTCACCGTCACCAACCAGTAGCCCGCGACGATCTTCGACCCGGCGACGTCGCGCAGCGGCCCGTGCACCAGCCAGATCACCATCGGGATCACCCAGATCCAGTGGTGCGACCAGGAGATCGGCGAGATCAGCAGGCCGAGAAGTTGCACGATCACCAGCGTGCCCAGATGATCCTCGCGTCCGATCGCACGCCATGCCGCGAGCGCAAGCCCTGTCGCGACGACGGCGGCGACGATCCACACCGGGCCCTGCCCGACGTCCTCCCCCGCGATCCGGCTGAGCGCTCCTCGCAGAGACTGGTTCCAGACCGAGCCGACGGGGCCGATGCGGTCGGCATCGCCGAGCAGTGTGGTGAAGTACGTGGCCGCCTGATGTCCGAGCGCCGCGTAGCTGACCGCGACGGTGAGGGCGAAGGCCACTGCCGAGAACGCCGCGGCCTTCCATCGCCGAGTCGCCAGGAAGTAGAGACCGGTGATGGCCGGGGTCAGCTTGATTCCGGCAGCGAAGCCGACCAGCCCTCCAGCCACCCACCACCTGCTGCTGCGTACCGCGAGAATCGCCACCAGCACCAGGAACACGTTGACCTGGCCATAGTCAAGCGTCGTCCGCACGGGTTCGGACCACAGCCCCAGCGCGGTCCACAGCATTGCGATGCGCACCCAGCGCGGCTCCGCGGCGCGCTCGTCGCCGAGCACCATCGACAGCGTCAGCCTCACCACGGCGAACAGCGCGAGCATGGTCGCGGCCTGCCACAGGACGCCGACCAAGGTGAACGGCAGATAGTGCAGCGGGAAGAACACGAGCGCGGCGAACGGCGGGTACGTGAACGGGAGTGGGAAGTCCGGGGTCTGTACCGAATACGTGTAGTCGTACAGATTGCCGCCGAGCAGTGCCGCGGAGCCGTCGACGTAGACGTGTAGGTCCACGAGGTTCATTCCGTTGGGCGTCGCGAAGGCCCAGACGAATCGGCTGATCACCGAGACCGCGAGCAGAACGGGGGCCAGCCGAACAAGTCGGTTCACTGTGCGTGCGGTTCCGTTCGGTATCGATGCGGTGTATCGGTCGTCGAGCTTATAGGGCTCGGTTCACGCGCCCCAACCGCGCATGCACCCGAGTAACATTTGCATCACCTTTCACACTGACAACTTCAGTAACAGGTTATCGTGAGCCTCTGCGGAGAATTCGCAGCGTGTGACCAATAGACTGCCCTGGCATAGATGCGACGGGGGAGGGCTCGTTCGACAACAGCTGTACATCGGGGATTGCGCTACATAGAGTGACCCCTCGAGCACCGGCTGTCGCCGTGGGCCCGCGTCATGATCAGAATGGGGAATATCACCGTGCTTCGTACCCGCGGAACGCGTCGCGTAGTTACAGCCTTTGCCGTAGCCGCAGCCGCCGCACTAGTCGTGCCGACCAGCGCATCCGCACAGCCATTGGTGCCGATGGCACCGGCAGATCTGCCCGCAGCGCCGGCCGATCCCGCTGCTCTGATCGCTCAGTTCCTTCCCGCCCCCGGTGAGCCCATGCCCAACCTGGCCGAAGTGGAAGCACTCGCCTCGTTCGCACCGGCCATTCTCGGTGCCGCAGCCGGACCTGCCGACGTGGGAGCCGCTCCGGCGGCCGACCTGCTCGGTCAGGCCCGCGCATTGCTCGAGACGGCGCAGCTGCCGGACCAGGTCAAGGCCCTGCTCGAAAGGGTCATCACCTTCCTGGACGGCTCCGGCGGCGGCGGACCGGAACTGCCGTCCGACGGACCCGTCATCGCCCAGTTCCTGTACCCGACGCTCGGCATGGGGTGCATCTCCGACACCGCCGATTCCGTCGGAACCGCCCTGGCCGTACCCGGCCCCGCCACCCTGCCGCCTCCCGGACCGGGCGCAGGCCAGGCCGGCTTCGTCTTCACCGCCCTCGGCACCGCACCGATTGCCGCGGAGCAGGCAGCTCCCCTGACGGTGACCTGGCTCAACGTCGACAACCGTCGCTCGGGTACACAGGATCTGACCGGCGCGGCCATGATCAACACCGACGGTCCGGCGACTCTGTCCGCGATCGCCGACACCGGCCCCGGACGCGTCCTGTCGGTCGTCTCCGGTTCCATCACCACGCAGTCGAAGGAAGATCCGGCGGCGGCTCCGCGCAGCTGCACCTTCTTGCCCACCATCGGTACGGTCTACGTTCCGTAGCTCGTATCTGCACTACCGAACCAGTTCGCCCCCGGCTTCATCGGAAGCCGGGGGCGAACTGTTCGTTCAGGCGAATTCGGGAAGAATGTGCACGAGCGGCTCGGATCGATTGTCGCAATACATTCGGGAATGCCGAAATGAATTACATCGATGGTATTTCAGAGAATGTCCGCGGCAGATTTCGACCACTGCCCGTAATCGGCTTTCAGAATATTGTTGATGTCGACTTTGACTCCACCCACGAAATCCTTGTCGATTCGGATCTGATGAATGTGCGCGTCGGGGTGAACGAAGCCCTTGGGTGTTCCCCAATTGTGCTGCCAATACCATTGGCCGAGTCCGGCAACCGAGGCCAATTCGATGGTCGGTGAATTGGCGTAGATCCCCGTGTTCTCGGCTCCGATCACCGACTGCCAGCCCAGGATGTACGGCGCGATCAGGGTTGCGAACTCCACGGCGGTGGGGTTGTCGTCGATCGACGCGTAGATCGGGCGGTCTGCCGGACCACCGGCGGCGAGGTGGAGCTCGAGGCCTCGCTCTGCGTGCTTCACGCCCGCTGCGTAACCGCCACGCCAGTCGGACGTGGCCCCCTTGCCGAATTGATAGTTCGAGACCACTTCCAGGCCTGCAGATGTCAAGGCATCGGCCTCGGACTTGCGCATCGGCTTCCCGATCATCCAGTTCGCATCCGGTCGCCGATCGGAAACGTAGCGGACAGCTCCGAGGTGACCGGCATTCTTGATGGCGGATGCCGATGGCACCCCACCCGAGTAGTCGACGAGCGTGCCGAGCCCGGCGTCGGCGTGCGCGGTCGCAGAGCCCAACGCAACCAATCCGACGGCGGCCGCGGACCCCGCGGCGGCGTACTTGAACAGTTCACGTCGCGAAACCTGCACAAAAATCTCCATCGTCGTTCGATCGCGGCGGCGCGCCTACCCCAGAAATCGCACAACCACTGCTATCTTCCATCGTTTGTCGTATCCCATCACAATCCCATCGGTACCGCCAGCCCCACTGCTCACACCCACCCCGTTCCCCTCCAGCTTCACACGAGCACCTCGCGCACCTACGTCACGAACATGAATATGGTGGAGAGGACGACGCACGGACGAACGCGCTGAGGAGTGGATGGACATGGGCGTAACGCTTGCCAAGGGTGGAAATGTCTCGCTGACCAAAGAAGCACCGAATCTGACGGCGGTGAGCGTGGGACTCGGCTGGGATGTCCGCGCCACCACCGGCGGAGACTTCGATCTCGACGCCAGCGCCATCGGACTTCGCACCACGAAGAAGGCACTGAGCGACAGCTACTTCGTCTTCTACAACAACCTGCGCTCCCCCGACGGTGCCATCGAGCACACCGGCGACAACCGGACCGGCGAGGGCGAAGGTGACGACGAGAGCATCGATGTCGACCTGGCTGCCCTGACCCCGGAAGTGGACTCCATCGTCTTCCCGGTGTCCATTCACAACGCCGACGCCCTGGGCCAGAACTTCGGTCAGGTCGTCAACGCCTTCATTCGCGTGGTCGACAAGTCCGATGGGCGCGAACTCGCCCGTTTCGACCTCAGCGAAGACGCCTCCACCGAAACCGCGATGGTGTTCGGCGAGCTGTACCGACGCGGGGCCGAATGGAAGTTCCGCGCCATCGGCCAGGGCTATGCGTCGGGGCTGGAGGGAATCGTGCGCGACTTCGGCATCGACGTGGGGTGACGGCAGTCACAGCCCGGCTCGTTGGGACCGTCTCGATTGAACAACGGAATCTTTCTGAGCTTGTGACGTCGAGATGATGTGTGGTGATATCAGCGCAACCGCAACATAAGCCACATCAGTCACAGGAGTCACACATGTCTCGTCGCCTCAGCCGTCTGGCGGGCGCGCTCGCGCTCTCCTGCGCAGCATTGCTCGCTGTTCCCGCCACTGCCGCAGCGGATCCGGCACCGGCCGATCCGCTGGCGCAGGCGATCGCCGCACTGCAGGGACAGGGTGGTGCCTCGCTCGACGCCGCGACCGCGATCGCCGACTCACGCACCCCGGTCGCCGAGGATGCGAACGTCGATCCGTTCGCCGCACTGAACGCAGCCAACAAAGCCCTCACCGACTTCGGCATCACGCCGTTCTTCTACCCCACCGCAGCCATCAACTGCTCCGCAACGGCGAGCTCGCCCCTCGGCATCGTTCCCGGTGTCGCAGGCGGAGCGGCAGGACCGTGGCCGCAGCTGACCGCGCCCGCCATCCCCACGTTGCCGTTCCTGCCGTCCATCCAGATTCCCGAGCTCAATGCAGTCGACAAGGGCGAGACGATGTTCGCGTTCGTCCCGGCCGGAATCGTGAACGATTCCGAGAACAAGACCGGGATGCAGGTCGCCTGGTTCAACGTCAACACCCTGCAGGGCGGATTCGCCGACTTCGGCGGCCTGGCAACCACTCTCGCCGATTCGATCCTCACCAATTCCGGTGTGCCCGACGCCGCGAAGGACATCGTTCGGCCGTTCGTCATCGGAGCGATCGACTCGCTGCCTGCCGCCGGTGCCCGCGCCGTACCCGTCGAAACCGGATCGGGAACCGTTCTGGCCGCGGTGTTCGGCACGGTGAACCACAAGGCCCTCGACGGTTCGGACAAGAGCTGCTTCTTCTTCCCCACAGTCGGCATGATCAACGTCGCCTAGTAGGTAAGCAAGACCACGAAGGGCCCTGCAGCGCTCTGCTGCAGGGCCTTTCGTCTATGCCCTGACGATTCGACCCAGCCGTCCCAGGACCGCCTGCATCTCGGTGTGTTGCGAGCGCGCCGCCCAGGGGCGTTGCCTGTTTCGTCCCCGCATCTGCATCGCGGCCCCGGTCACGAGGTCACCGTTGGGGGCGAAATGCACGCGGACTATCTCGTTGAGTGAACGGCCCAAACCGAAACTCGCAACGCCACTGCAGAATCCGTAGGGAAACAGCGGTGCATCGGGTTCGTTGTACTTACCGCCGACGAACACCGGGCTGCCGGTACGGAAGTCGCGGCACTGCGCGATGAAGCCGTGGAAGGCACGCCCCTTCTCGCGTCCGTAGTATGCGATGCCCACCCGCCCGGACCCGGTGGCGGTGATTGCGCCGAAGCGGGCGTCGCGCACTCCCGGTGCCGACACCACCACCGGCCTCGACCAATTCACCGCGCCGTCCGAGGACCAGGCAGCATGCAGCAATCCGTCGCGGTCCGGCCACACCGCGTACACGTTTCCGTCATCATCGACGGCCATCGACTCCGGCAGCAGATAGCGCGAACCGAGCAGCAGAAAATGCACTGCGTTGTGGTACTTCGCCAGCGCCGATCCCGGAACCATCCGAACGTCCCACGTCAGGCCCTCGTCGCGACTGACCGCCACAGCGAACCGTCGACCGTAGCGGCCACCGATGTAGACGGTGCCGTCCGGACCGACGACACCCTTACCGAACGAGACGTACTCCCGACTCGGCAATCCGGGGATGTTCTTCGAATCGATGTCGAAACCACCGGCTACCTCCCACTTCACCCCGCCGTCGAAGGACCGCCAGATGACCTGACGGGTGACGTTGATCAGTGGCCTCACACGTACTGCGAACGGCGTGGGCGCGGACAGGTACGTAACCCTTCCGGTCCGTGAATTGCTCGGACCGGCAAACACTTTGGCATCCATCCTGGCTTTCGATGCCACTGTGCGCGTGCGCCAGGTTTCGCCCCGATCGTCACTGACTCCCAGGGTGAAGCCCGTTCGCAACTGATGGGGCGGCACCGCGTCGAATCGTCCGGCGTGCAGGAACAGACGCTCGTCGACGTCGTCGAAATACAGATACGGCCGATTCCGACTCCGTTGCACGCCCTCGGGAACCGATGCACGCCATGACTTTCCGAAATCGGACGAGCGCAGTACCCCGATGCCGTCCACGGTGAACGCGGGCGCGACGAACACGGTGTTGTCCGCCGCGACCCCGAGGGTGCAGGCGGCGGAGCCGTACTCGGTGTAGGAGATGTCGGTGACGAAGTCGGCCGATGCGGCGGCATTGGTCGAGGAACGCAGTCCAGCCCGATAACCCGAGGCAACTCTGGGCGTCACGACACCCGCCGTTGGGTGCCGCCGCGGCGTCGCGGCCACAGTGCTGGTCGATGCATTGGATCAGGCTAGCGCCCATGATGCCGGTAGACCTCCAGGCAATCGAAGAAGTCCTCGGCCCATCCTGGTGACAGTTCACAGAATGGGACCGGCCAGTCTGTGGATTTCCGGTTCACGCAGGGACGCATAGGCTCGACGAGTGCCCCGCGTTCGAGCCGCCCACAGCCGCCCCGGATCGACCCGCCTGCATCCGACCGACGCGCGTGCGTACTGGATGGCGTCGAAGATTCCGAGTGACCAGTTTCTGCTGTACTGCTTCGCCAGCGAATCGGGAGACCTCGATTCCGAGGTGGCCCGATTGCACGAGCGCAGCAGCCGCGTCGAGGTCCTGAGTCGACGCATCAGCGACGTCGCGTGCGGCCTCGACTATCCCCGTTGGACCGAGGCGAGCCCGCGCTCCGACGCGATCTCCGTGCACCGAAAAACGAGCACGTGGTCGGAGTGCCTCGATGCGATCGCCGCATCGTTCGCACGTCAGGTCGACCCCCGAGTGTCCGTGTGGCACCTGCACCTGTATCCGAACATCGTCGATGCTCCCGGCGGCACGGCCCTCGTTGCCGTGCTGCAGCTTTCGCACGCGGCGGCCGACGGAACACTGGCCGCTCGCGCTGCTCGCGAGCTGTTCGGCACGCATCCACTCCCACCGGCGTGCGTCCAAGTAAAGCCTCGTGCGGCGTTCGAGTCGGCATCCACAATCGTTGCCGCCGCAACTCTTCCGCTTCGGCTGGCGCAGATGGTTCGCGGCGGTGTCCGCGCCCGACGCGACGCGCTGAGCCTCGGGCGAGGTACCGATTCGGGCGACATTCCCCCGCCCGCACATTCGCGCGCTCCGACCGACCTCGACGTGCCGCCCACCGGCCGGACGTCGGTGCGGACCATCGTGCTTCCGAAAACCGAGCTGCAGTCCGGCGGGACCACCGTCACCACGTTCGGGCTGACTGCAGTATCCGTTGCACTGCAACGGCTTCTCGGCGACGGTCCGGATCTGGCCGCCGAGGTCACCGTCGCCAGGGATGAGCGAGCCGACGCGCGAAACAATTTCGGCAACGTCGGCGTCGGACTGTTTCCCGCCGAACCGGACATTCGTACTCGCAGTCAGCTCGTCGCCGCCGATCTGGCTGCGCGCCGAGCTCGCGCGAATCATCCGCTGTCGCGGGCAGCCCGCGCCTCACAGGACGACGTCGAAGCACACGTGCCGGCGTTTCTGGCCGAATGGGGCGTCGCGCAGTTCGATCCGACCGCAGCCCCTCCGATGGTCACCGGGAACACCGTCGTGTCCAGTGTTTCGCGCGGTGCTGCAGACCTGACGCTCGGCGGCGGCCGCGTCCGATTCACCGCAGGTTTTCCGGCCCTGTCCCCCGCCATGAGCCTGACCCACGGAGTCCACGGCATCGGCGATACCGTCACCATCGGAATCACGTCGAACAGCGCAGCCGTACCCGACCCGGATCTGTACGAGGCTCTCCTTCGCGACGCCCTCGACAAGGTCCGCACTGCTCTGACCTGACCGGGACCGAACTGCCAGACAGTTCTCAGCATTTGTCGGGCGTCGGGCTCAGGTTCCCCGACCAGACTGACAGCCATGAGCCACGAAACGGTCACCGTACTCGCCGTCGGAGGTACCGGTGAATCACATCCGTCCGACCACCGGACGCGAGTGACGGGCCTGCTGGCCTGCGTCACCCGCGAGCTCGACGACCGCTTCGTCGACCGCTGGGTCGGCTATCCGGCGTCGTACGGTCCGGTCGCGCTCGGTGGACTCTGCTTTCGGCACAGCGCAGACATCGGTGTCCGGCGTCTACGCCGCACACTCGAGAGCACTGCCGGGCCGATTGCGCTGATCGGATACTCCCAGGGAGCGACGGTGGTGCGCGAGGTCCTCGGTCTCGTCCACGACGGGACGATCGACGGCAGCCGCATCGTTGCCGCTGGTCTGGTGTCGGATCCTCAGCAGCCGGTGGGTGCCGTCGACGGCTGCACCGGACGCGGCGTCGCCGGCGCGGGTCCGGCTCTGCCCGAGTCGATTCCGGTTCAGTGGATCGGTCTGAAGTCCGACATGATCTGCAACGCAAGCGACGACAGTCTCATTCGCGACGTTGCCGACCTGACCCGATGGATGTCGTTTCGCACCCCGAAAATCTGGCTGCGTGAACTACTGAAACTACTGCGCAGCAACAGCTTCCAAAACGCGACCCGGACGCGCCTTCGACCCTCGCAGTGGGCTAAGGATGTTCGACGCCTCCGCACGGCGGCCGCAGAATTGGGCGGGTATCTGCCGCAGTCGATGCGCTGGCGTCGATTCGAGTGGTCGAACCCCGGCGGTGGCCGACACATCGCGTATGCGCGCGAGGATTATGCAGACGGCCTCACCGGCTGCCAGGTTCTCGCCCGCTGGCTCGGCGAGCAGGCGGATCTACGGGAGAACCGACTCAGCCCTTCTCGGCCACAACGGCGAGCTGCCTGAGCCCCTTCTCGAAATCCGGTCCGACGAGCTTGTCCATCGAGAACACTTTTCCGATCAGAGCGAAGAGCTTGTTCTGCTTTCCCGACATACGCCAGGTCACTCGGGTTCCATCGGCGACGGGCTCGAGCAGGAACGCCGTGACGTTCCGATTCTTGAACGGCTTGGTGAACGCGAGGTCGAGCACGATCAGTTCTTCGGGAATCGACTCGGTGATGGTCATCGTCCCCGCGCCGGCCTTGCGGTTACCCGACCACGAGTACGACGCCCCCACTCCGGCGTCGGGACCGGTGTAGGTGCGCTGCAAACCAGGGTCGAGTCCCTCGTAGGGCGACCATTGCTTCCAATGGTGAAAGTTGTCGATCAGAGCGTGCACGGTGGCGGCGTCCGCCCGGACGAGGGCCGATCGCTCGACGAGTACCGGGTGGGTTTCGCTGACCATGACAGTTCCTTCATTTTCTTTTGCACAGGCAGAAGATGTGCCCCGCGGGATCGCGGTACACCCAGAACGAGGGCTGCGCGTGGTCGATGAGTTCGGCCCCGGCGTCGACGACGAAGTCCCTGGCCTGTTCCATGTCGTCGACCACGAGGTCCAGGTGGATTTTGATCCCGTCGTTCGGCCAGTCGATCGGAGTGAACTCCGGCGCACGCTGGAACGCCAACCGCAGCTCGCCCGGGCCGTGAATCACCACCCAGTCACCGTCGTCGCCGGCATGCTCCCAGCCGAGAATTGTGCTGTAGAAGCGGGCAAGCGCTGCTGGATCCGGGCAATCGAGCACCGTGTAGTCGACGGTGATCCGCGGTGGCGTCATGGCGGAAAGAGTAGCTGTCAGCCTCCGACGGCAGGGGCGATTGTCTCGAACCATGCGTCGTGCAGGTGCTGCTCCCAGTGGTTCCACCAGTGCACACCGGTACCGGTGATCTTGACGTTGGGTCGACCACCGACAGCCTGCAGCAGCGGAACGAATGCCCGGCTGCTCATGCCTGCGGCTGTTTCGAGCGGCACCATCTGCGCGAACCTGACCGGGTCGAAGCTGCTGCTGGCCGGGTTGAACACAGGGTCCGTGGCCGGTGAGCCACTTCCCGAGGAGACGAAGACTGCCGTGTTGCGCAGCGCACCGACGTTGAGGGACGGATCGTTGCGGATCCAGTCCGCAGACGGCCAGGTACCCCACATGTTGCGAGCGTTGCCGCCCATCTCGCCGACGGCGACGGCAATGCCCTGCGCGAATCCGGGGCTGCTGGCGGTCGGGTAGCCGCTGAACGAGGCGACCGCCTTGTAGAAGTCGGGGTGGTGGGCGGCCAGGTTGAGCGCCGAGGTTCCGCTCATCGACAGTCCGGCCACCGCGTTGTTGACGTTGTCGCTGCCGAAGCGATCGGCCATGAACGGAGGCAGCTCCTGGGTGAGGAAGGTTTCCCACTTCACGCGTCCGAGCTTGGGGTCGTCCCGCTGCCAGTCGGAGTAGAAGGTGCCGCCGCCGCCGAACGGGATGGCCACGTTGACGTGCTTGTCGGCGAAGAAGCTCTCGACGTCGGTCTCGATGAGCCAGCCGTTGTCGTTCTCGGGCGCGCGCAGGCCGTCGAGCAGATACAGGGTGGGTGCGGGGCCGCCGCCGGCAGCCTTGAGCACCTTGACCGGAATGTTCTTGTCCATCGACGGCGAGTAGACGTAGACGAGCTCGGAGTCGGCCTTCGCCACACCGGTCCCCATCAGCACCGTTGCCATCGTGGCGACCAATACCGCCACTACAGCGAGCACCAGACTTCGTATCCGACCATGCAGCATGAAGATTGTCCCCTTGTTCGTATCCAGCCGACCGTCTCGGGGAGGGTAACAGCCCGGTCACGGCAGCGCCTCTTCTAGCGCAGCGGGTTGTCGACGATCCACCACGCCGCATACGGCGGCAACCACACCGAACCGGTGTCGTCGACCTGCAGATCGTGCTGCGAGAGAACCTCGACCGGGGCCGGAATTCCGAGTTCGATCAGCTGCGCGTGCGGGAACGACCGATGTTCGGCGGTGACGTTGTAGAGGGCGATCAGAGTGCCGCTCGGATGCCGCCTGCGCACCACGAGCAGACCGTCGTCCGACTCGCTCTGCACGTCCACCGGTGCCTCGGCGTGCAACATCGGAAGTCCGGCGCGCACCTTCGCGATCCGAGCGATACCGTCGAACACCCGCTGCGCGTCGCTCCCCTGCCGGAATCGGCCGGCGCGATCGGCGTCGGTCACACGCGGCCGATGCACCCACCGGTTGTCCTCGGCATGAGCTGGTTCGTCGGCCCAGTTCGGATCTCCCGGGGAGCCGAGCTCGTCGCCGCTCCACACGACCGGAATTCCGCCCCAGCCGGCAATGATCGCGTGCGCCAAAAAGATTCGCCCGAACGCGCCGTCGGGATCCAGGCGGGATGTGCCCAGACCGGTCAGCGCGGCTGCGGTACCGCTGATCCGACGATCGCCGGTGTCCGGGTTGAACTGGAACACCAGGCCTTCGGCCCAGGAGCCGTCGAATTCGCCCGAGTACCAGTCGGCCAGAAAATGGCGATGCCCTGCGCCCGAGAGTCCGAGGGACGACGCGTCGCCGTCGTCGATGGCCCAGCCGATGTCGTCGTGGCAACGAACGTAGGTCACCCAGGTGCCACTCGGCGGCGTCGGGGGCAACGACGCCAGTGCATGCCGCGCCAAAGCCGTACTGCCCGTTGCCAACATCGACCACACCTGCACCATCAGCGAGTTGTGGTACGCAATGTCCGAGACCCGTCCGGTGTGCCGCCCCTGACCCAGGTACGGCAGCAGATCGCGGGGCCCGACGATCGCCTCGGCCTTGAACAGCGTGGCCGGAGCAGCGAGTCGCGCGGTGGCGCGCAGGGCCTGGGTGACCGCATGCACCTCGGGTTGATTCTGGCAGTTGGTTCCCAGCCGCTTCCACAGAAACGCGATCGCATCGAGGCGCAACACTTCGACCCCGAGGTTGGCCAGGTGCAGCACGATGCTCGCGAACTCCTGCAGCACAGCAGGATTGGCCCAGTTCAGATCCCACTGCCATTCGTTGAACGTCGTCCACACCCACTCGCCGAGGGTGTCGTCGAAGGTGAAGCTGCCGGGCGCGAAGTCGGGAAACACCTCGGGGAGAGTGCGCTCGTACGAGTCCGGGGTGGTGCGATCGGGATAGATCAGGAAGTAGTCTCGATACGTCGGATCACCTGCACGTGCCTTCTCGGCCCATTCATGCTCGCGCGCAACGTGATTGAGTACCAGATCGACCACGAGACTGATGCCGCGTCCACGCAGCGTCTCCGCGAGCGCCCGCAGGTCCTCGTTGGTGCCGAGGTCTTCTCGAACCGCGCGGTAATCCATCACCGCGTATCCGCCGTCGTTGTCGCCGGGCCGCGGTTGCAGCAGCGGCATCAGGTGCAGGTAGGTGACACCCAGATCGGTCAGATGGTCGAGCCGCTCGCCTACCCCACGCAGCGTCCGTCCGTACCGATCGACGTAACAGGCATAGCCGAACATGTCCGGCTGCTGAAACCAGTCCGGTTCGAGCAGACGACGCTGATCGAGCCGGTGCAGATCCTCGGGGCGGGCGGCGTAGGCGCGCGCGGCGATCTCCACCAGGGTGGCCGCCACGGCGTCGGGATCGGGGTAGACGGCCGTGACCGCGTCGTGCAGATCGGGAAACCACTGCTCGAGACGTAACTCGAACGTCTCGCATCGGTGGGCGGGAAGCTCGGCGAGGATCTCGCGGGTGACGTCGGAGACGGCGGGGTGAACCATGGACTCATTCTGGCATCGACCCCTGCGTACGGGCGCGCATACATCCGGTTACCGCGGGGTATGAGAGCGGCATGTCATTGCTGACCCGCACACTGGACACGATCCTCGACAGAGCAGTCGTTCCCGGATACTCCCGCATCGGTGCCACGGTTCGTCGGCGATTCTGGGCCGCGGATCCGACACCGTTCCCTTCCCCCATCGACATGGTGGTGACCGGCGCGTCGTCCGGGTTGGGCGCAGCCACCGCGAAGGAACTCGCCAGGTTGGGGGCACGGGTGCACCTGGTCGGCAGGTCGGCCGATCGGCTGGAGTCAGCGGCCGCCGCCATCCGAGCCGAGGTGCCCGACGCCTCCCTCGTGGTGCGCGAGTGCGATATCAGCAATCTCGACTCCGTGGCCGAATTGATCGCGGCTCTGGCGTCCGAGCTCACCGCGGTGCACGCTCTCGTGCACTGCGCCGGGGTCATGCCGGACGGACGGCAGCTGTCCGCGCAGGGGCACGAATCCGCTTTCGCAACCCACGTTCTCGGGCCGGTCGCGTTGACGGTCGGTCTGCGGGAGCTGTTCGACGCCGGATCGCGGGTCGTGTTCGTCTCGAGCGGCGGCATGTATGCGGTGCCGCTGCAGACGTCCGACTTCGAGTACGAGAACGGCAAGTACTCCGGTATGACGGCCTACGCCCGCACCAAGCGCATGCAGGTGGTGCTGGCCGAGCAACTGGCCGAACGCTTTTCGCTCGAAGACGATCCGGTCGTCCACAGCATGCACCCCGGTTGGGCGGCGACGCCCGGAGTCACCGGCTCGATGCCCCTGTTCGGTTCGGTGATGAAGCCGATTCTGCGCAACGCACACGACGGGGCCGACACCATCGTCTGGCTCGTCGCATCCGACCAGGCATTGACCAGTACCGGCACGTTCTGGCACGAC
The DNA here is from genome assembly GCF_030056895.1 of Rhodococcus sp. IEGM 1341. Classification (NCBI taxonomy): domain Bacteria; kingdom Bacillati; phylum Actinomycetota; class Actinomycetes; order Mycobacteriales; family Nocardiaceae; genus Rhodococcus; species Rhodococcus sp. IEGM 1341. The sequence goes on from NZ_JASHKV010000007.1 coordinate 28,623, forward strand.
AGGGCTCCGCGTCCGACCCACTACCCGTCGTGGCGGGGCGATTCACCACGCGTGCGAGATGCATTGTGGGCCAGCGTGGTCGAGGCGACGGGGATCGAGATCTGACGGCGTCACTTCTCCCGTGCGGGCCGTTTCAGCCCACCGACCGAATTCCGCACGAGCATCAGCAGGGTCAAACCGGTGCCGAAGCCCATCATGCACAGAATGACACCGACACCCGACTGCCCGGTGATATCGGTACTCGCTTCTACGCAGAACGCCGTCGAGAACCCTGCCGTCGTGCCCAACGCAGCGACGTGTCCCCCGGTCTTCGCCCATCGCGACAGGTGCGCGGCCAGCAGGCACAGCAACACGACCGTCGCGCCGCACGCGGCCACTTGCCAGGACGGGAACTCGGTCGGTGCCGGGAGCCCGGGTCCGCGGAACTCGCCCCGGTAGTCGGCAGACCAGCTGAGCCACCCTGCACACGCGACGAAACCCGAAGCGACCGCTAAAGATCCGGTGGCCCACAAGCCGAGCGGGCCGGTGCCCGTTCTTTCCCGACGCTTCGAGAACACAGCCCAGAGAACAAGGGCCCAGAACGTCGACGGCACGCCTACGAAAACGAAGACTATCCAGAGGAACTGAGACCACGAAAAGTCGACTGCCATCTCTCGACGCTATAGGACAAGAAGCATGTGGCCGAGATGCTTTCGCGTATCGAGCACATCGGCCCTCGATACGGGACGACGATCGCAGATGCACACGTCGGAACCGTCCTGGTCCTACGGTTGTGTTCGCAGACTGCCGTTGTGCAGCACGGTCACCAGCAGACTCGGAAGGCCGTTGACCGACAAGAGAACCGCCACCACGATCCCCATGGCCAGCCACGGCTCGGTCAGCCAGAAATAGTTGCCGAGCTGTAGCGCACCGAAAATACTCAGTAACCATCCCGCGGTCTGGGCACGTCGGGCGCGTCGGGCAGGTCTGACCGGATACGAACCGTTCACAGTGGGCAACGTACGGCCGAAGTTCTCACGAGCTGCAATTCGAGCGGCCACGATGTGGAACAGAACAGCGAACGTGAGGGCACATACTGCAAGCGACATGTGTCCGTCTCCCTTCCGATTCCCGTCAGCGCAGTCTCGCAGGCCGAGCAGCAGTACGCCAGGGGACAGGTGCAGACTTCGGTCGTCATGCCGAGGGCCTCGTCGGAGGCCTGCAGAGCCGAAGCGTAGAAGAGTGCAGGCTTCTCCAGAGCTGCTCGAATTCGATGTTGCGGTGCAGTGCCGACGCTGCCACGCTGTCGATGTGCGGATCGCTCTCATCGCCGATATTCACGGCAACATTGCGGCGCTCGACGCCGTCCTCGACGACCTCGAACGCCATCGCGTCGACTCTGTGGTCAATCTCGGCGATCTGTTGTCCGGCGGCCTGCATCCGCGGCGAACTGCGGATCGACTGATGGCGTTGGACTTCCCCACTATCGCCGGAAATCACGATCGCTATCTGCTCGAGCAACATCCCGATTCCATGGGTAGTTGGGATCGGCATGCCCATGATCGACTCGACGACAGGCATCGACGGTGGCTGGGCACGCTGCCGTTCTCACTCGAGCTGGATGGCGGAATCCTCGCAGTGCACGGAACACCCACCGATGATCAGCAGTACTTCCTGCATTCGGTGGACGCCAACGGCTCTCGCGAGGCAACCGATGCCGAAATTCTCCACCGGGCAGCAGATTTCACCGACAGAGCTGTCATCGCCTGCGGGCACACCCACTTGCAGCGACAGTGGACTCTCCCCAGCGGCACACTCGTGGTCAATCCGGGGAGCGTCGGCGCGCCCGCGTACGACGACGATCAGCCATACCCGCACGTCATGGAATCCGGGTCTCCGCATGCGCGGTACGCGGTACTCGACGACCACGATCGAGACAGCTGGACGGTCTCGTTCGAGCTGGTCGAGTACGACCACGTGGGTGCGGCAGAAGATGCCCGCGCGCACGGGATGAAGGACATCGCCGACGCCCTTCTCACCGGTTATGTCGGCCCTGGGCCGCACTTCCCGTCAGACTGATCGCGTGAAGATCACCGATGCCCAGCGCCGACACCGGCTCGTCGCGCAGCACTTCGCCCGCGCGTCGACCACCGAAGCTGTGGTGTCGTCACTGCTCGCATTGCATGCCACCGACCCGGCGACGGTGTACCTCTCGGTGTTGGCACGTGCTCGATCGCTGGGACTGTCCGATATTCGTGATGCGATGTACGAACACAGGAGCCTGGTCCGTCTGATGGCGATGCGGCGCACCATGTTCGTCGTAGCACACGGCGACGTCCCGATGATTCATGCTGCCGCGAGTCTCGGGGTTGCGCGCGCTATGCGAGCGCGGTTGGTCAAACAAGTCTCGACGCTGCCCACCGAACCGGTGATCGCCGACGTCGAATCCTGGCTCGCTGCAACCGAAGCCGAAACAGAATCGGCGTTGCGATCGATGGGGACCGCGACCGGAGCCGAGCTCTCCGCCGCCGTGCCCGGCCTCAAGACTGCGCTGCTGCCGACTACCGACAAGGTGTACGACGTCAAGCGGTACGTCACCTCGGAGGTACTGGTGATGATGGCCGCCGAGGGCAGATTGGTGCGCGTCGAACCGCGGGGCTCGTGGACATCGCGACGGCACGCATGGGCACCGATCGATCACTGGTGGCCGGACGGGATTGCCGTCTTGGACGAGACCGAGGCCAGGGCGGACTTGGCTCGACGCTGGCTCGAGGTGTTTGGACCTGCGACCCTCGACGACCTGCAGTGGTGGACGGGCTGGAACAAGACGCAGACTCGCGGAGCAGTCTCGGGCCTGGACACAGTAGCGGTCGAACTGGCCGAGGGCGATGGAATCATGTTGTCCGGCACTACCTTCGACAAACCTGCCGGCACGAGCATTATGCTGCTGCCAGCACTCGATCCCACGCCGATGGGATGGAAACACCGCGCCTGGTACCTGGGTGAGCACAAGGCTCCGCTGTTCGACACCTTCGGCAACATCGGCCCAACCATCTGGTCCGGAGGCCGCATCGTCGGCGGTTGGGCGGTGACCGGGTCCGGAGAAGTGGTGACCGAATTCCTGGAGGACGTCGGATCGACGGTGTCGAAAACAGTTGCAGCCGAGGCCGAACGGCTCACCACCCTTCTCGACGGCACCCCAGTGGTCCCGTCCTTCCCGACGCCGATGGAGAAGAAGCTGCGGGGAAAGAAGTAGCCGACACTTGCCTACGAATTATTCATCTGCCCACCGTCACAGTTGGACAGATGAACAATCTGTGGGCAAACGGTGGCGTCAGAACCGGTAGCGACCCTCGGCCCAGGCTCGTTCGGCCGGAGGTGTCACCTCATCGACAGGTTCACCGTCACGAAAGTACTGCGTGTGCAGGATCCGGCCTGCGTCGACGGCTTCCTGCCAGGCCTGAGTCGGGCCTTCACCGAACCAGAGCCACGGGGTGATGTCGTCCATGATCACGATCGATTCTGCGGTAGCGAGCGTGCGCAGATCGTCGAGGTCTGCGCGCGCACCCTCCGCCGAGTGGTCCCCGTCGATGAAAATGACGTCGAACCGCATGTCCGGATGGCCCTTCGCATAGGCCGCGATGGTGGTGTGCGAATCACCCTGGATCAGGGTGTGGCGGCCCGGAAAGTGTTCGTCGATATGGGCTTTCGCGGCGTCGCTGTAGGCGTAGGCGGCAAGGTCGAAGGACACGACGGTCAAGTCAGGCGAGGCGTCGAGGAACGCCCAGCTCGAGAAGCCGGCATTGAAGCCGACCTCACAGATCAGCTTCGTACTCGGCCGTGCCGCGAGCGAGGACAAATATGCTTGCTCTGCCTCATCGGCTCCACGCTCGAAAGGTTCTCCAGCAGTGGCTGTCTGGTTTACCAACGCTTCGAGTTCCTGCAGACCCATCTACGTTCTCCTATCGTCTGATTCGGAGCGTAGCCAACTTCGATTGCCCGGGCTGACAACGGCCCGGGCGGTGGCGTCAGCCAGGCGCATCGACGGTCAAGCCGTGCGCCTCTGCGGCCGCCGCCAGCCTGAGGTCATAGGCGACGAACGCCGTGAGATCGTCTCGAACCGACAGTGCGCTGGCCAGATGGATCGCATCGAGGGTGCGCAGCATCGGGTCACCGACATCGGCGGCCAGGTCGGTTGCACTCGAATCGATGGAGACCAGATTCATCTGCGCTACAACTGCCCGAGCAGTGGGCACAGAGCCCGGTGCGTATCGACGCGTTGCGCGCACGACTTCGATTTTGGCCAGTTCGCTACTGACCCAGGGCACTCCCGCTCGCTCTGTCAGCCAGGTCTCTAGGACGTCACTTTCGGCCTCGTCGAAGATGAGCTTGAGCACAGCCGACGAATCGAGGTAGATCACCGATCGTCACGGATCTCGTCGAGCATCGATTCTGTGGATACTTCTGCGCGCACTCGTTCGGGAAACCGAACCGGAAGAGTTGCGGCCGTCAATCGCCCTTCGGCAACGAGGCGATCGACAGCGGTGCGACCAGGGTCGGGTGGCACGAGCAGCGCCACGAGCTTGCCACGATCGGTGACCTCGACGGTTTCGCCGGCCTTCACCCGCGCCAGGTAGCGGCTGGCGTGTTGCCGTAACTCCCTGATGCCGATTCGCTCCATCGCACCAAAGTAGCACTTCATGTGCTACTGCGCGCGAGGATTCGCGTTCCGCCAATTGCAGGTGAGGTTTCTGCAGCAAGCCGTCTGACGGCTGCCTGTCCGGTCTTCCGGACTCCAGCTCTCCCATCGCGATTCGACGTTCGGAAACTGTCCTCGACCGACAAACGAGGGTTGCACGTGATCAGCGATGTGCTTTACTGACCGCGTGATGACCCGTGCGCAGTTCTGGTGGCCGCTCTAACAGCGGCTTGCAAAATTGTGCATTCGGCCGCCTGTCGTGCGGCCTGACAACTCCCTTCGCGGAATCTCACACGGGTTTCACGTTCAGGCGGCTGCCTACCGAGGAGGCCGACCACCTTGTACGACGAAAACGAGCTCAACCGACCCGCTCCGAGACTGGGCGAGATACTCGTGAGCTCTCGATCGCTCGCGGAGTATCGAGCAATGTTCTCACTCACCGAGGATGACCTGAACAGTCGAATCCTCGATTGCCCGAGCGGTGCAGCATCTTTCACCGGTGAAGTGAACGGACTCGGCGGCAAAGCCACAGCGTGCGACAGCGCCTATTTCGATGCCACCCCTGCCGACCTCGCCGCTATCGCGATCAACGAGGCGGGGCGAGGCAACGCCTTCGTCCACACCCACCGTCACGATTACACATGGACATACTTCGCCGACCCGGATCACCACGAACGGATCCGAGAAGATGCGGCAGGCCGGTTCGCAACGGATATCAACGATCATCCAGAGCAGTACGTTCCGGGCAGGCTCCCTTCACTGCCGTTCGGCGATGACAGCTTCGACCTCGTGCTCAGTTCCCATCTGTTGTTCAGCTACTCCGATGTTTTCGATCACCAGTTCCACATCGACTCCATCACCGAACTGGCCCGCGTCAGCCGCAGTGAGGTGCGTATCTTCCCTCTGGTCGCCGTCGGCGAGTCAACACCGTATCCACATCTCGGCGAACTACTCGAGAATCTCGCAGATTGCGGGATCGACTGCCGGATCGTGAAGGTGGACTACGAGTTTCAGCGGGGTGCAGATGAGATGCTGGTCTGCAGTCGGGGGCCGACCCAGTCAGTCGATCGAAGTGAGAACCACCCAGAGGAATGGATCCATCGGTGAGCGCATCTTTCGACTACCGGGTCAATTTTTCCGTCGACGACGCAGAGTTGTCGTCACTCCATCACAGGGCGTTCGGCGGGGAGTACGAACCCACTCCGTGGCGGGCCCGATTGGACACGCACAGTAAATCGTGGGTGGGCGCGGCATCGGAACGACCCTCGTAGCACGCATCGTCGCGGATCTGCGAGGGTCAGGGATCGAATGGGTACACGTGGACTACGAACCGCACCTGCGCGAGTTCTACTCTGCCGGATGTGGATTCAGAGAGACCACCGCGGGGCTGCTCCGGCTCGAATGAGGTGGTCCCGAGGTCGGAGGTCTTCGCACTCCGCAGCTGCAATCCGAGGTTCTTGCCTACGAATTATTCATCTGCCCACCACCACAGGTGGACATCTGAACAATCCGTGGGCAAACGGTGGCGTCAGAAGGCCTAGCGGCCCGCGGCCCACGCGCGGGCAGCCGGAGATGTCACCTCGTCGACAGGTTCACCGTCGTGGAAGTACTGCGTGTGCAGAATCCGGCCTGCGTCGACGGCTTCCTGCCATGCCTTGGTGGGGCCTTCACCGAACCAGAGCCACGGGGTGTTGTCGTCCATGATCACTGGGGAAGCTACCGATAGACGTCCCGACGATGAGCAATTGCGATCACTCGCACGACAATTCGATCTTCATAGATTTGGTAGACGACACGGAACTCACCGCGCCGAGCCGAAAACTTACCTTCCAGTCGATCTCGAAGCGGCTTCCCGACTCGGTACGGATTCTCCGCCAGCGGACCACGAATGAATTCCCAGCAGGCGACGGCGATTGATTCGGGTAACTGGTCGGTGAGCGCCTTGCGAGCCGCGGCGGTCAGTTCGATCGCATAGCTCACTTCGGAAGCCGACCACGCTCACGCATCTCGGCAGTGACGTCGTCGAGGGAGTAGACCTCGCCTCGATCCTCCGCCGCCTCGGCGTCCCTGATTTCTGCCATCAACGACTGATCACCGAGGATTTCGAGCGTCTCCATGATCGAGTCGTAGTCGTCCGCGCTGAGCATGACCACCGCACGACGACCCTGCCGGGTGACTTCGATCCGCTGATGAGTACGGACAGTCTCGTCGACGAGTTTCGACAAGTTTGCTCGAACTTCGGCAAGCGGCAGGGTCGTCATGTACAGAATTCTAGCGCGAAGAACCGTGGACACCCCGGTCCTGCTGGGGCTTCCGTCATGGCGAGCCTCGTTGTCCCGCCGGGGCCCGCGGTCGACCGAACGCGCTCAGTCGACCACCGAACGGACGATCTCGGCGATTCGATGCGCCGTTTCCTCGTCCACGGTCTCGAAAAACCACGCCGCCGGCATCAACTCCCCGTCCGTGCCACCGGCAGCGCGGAAGGCCACCTTCTCGGTGATCGCCAGATTCAATCGATCGTCGTTGCGCAGTGTCACAAGCGCCGGCGTACTCGCCGACTTCGCATAGGCGGGCATTCCGTACCAGATCCGCGGCTTCAATGTGGGGGCCGCGGACACGATGATGTCGTGTACACGCTGCATGACCGAACGCCGCGGTTCGTCCATCTTCGAGATCTTCTCGATCACCTGAGTCAGGTTCTTTTCGTCCTTCGACGACATGTCATGTCCTTTCGTCAACCGATGTCGGGCATCGGCGGAATGAAGATGGCGCATTCCTGCGCCGCACCCCATCCGGACATGTCCTGAGCTGGTCAGGCCTCTCCTCGATGATTCACGTGGTTGCCACGTGGAAGCGCAGTCGGTGGCGCTTACCACCGCGGTAAGAATATCCGACACTCGGTGGTACTGCGCCACCGATTCTGCGGATTCGTCGACTAGACGTTGAAGCGGAACTCCACCACATCGCCGTCGGACATGATGTAGTCCTTGCCCTCGATGCGTACCTTGCCTGCGGCCTTGGCCGAGGCCATCGAACCTGCCGCAACCAGGTCGTCGAAGGACACGATTTCGGCCTTGATGAAACCGCGCTCGAAGTCGGTGTGAATGACACCCGCTGCCTGGGGTGCGGTGTCACCTCGATGAATTGTCCACGCGCGGGCCTCTTTCGGGCCAGCGGTGAGGTAGGTCTGCAGGCCGAGAGTGTGGAAGCCGGCGCGGGCGAGAGCGTCGAGGCCGGGCTCGGTCTGTCCGACCGATTCGAGCAGTTCCGCTGCCGACTCCTTGTCGAGTTCGAGCAGTTCCGACTCGATCTTCGCGTCGAGGAACACGGCATCGGCGGGCGCGACGAGGCGCGCGAGTTCACCGATCTTCGCGTCGTCGGTGAGCACCGACTCGTCGGCATTGAACACGTAGAGGAACGGCTTGGTGGTGAGCAGCTGGAATTCACCGAGCAGCTCGAAGTCCAGCTTCGCCTTGGCCGAGAACAGCGTCTTGCCGTCGTTCAGCACGGCCTGCGCGGCCAGCGCTGCGTCGAGTGCAGGCTTGCGATCCTTCTTGATCCGCACCTCTTTCTCGAGGCGCGGGATGGCCTTCTCGAGGGTCTGCAGATCGGCGATCGCGAGTTCGGTTTCGATGACCTCGATGTCTGCGGTCGGGTCGACGCGACCGTCGACGTGCACCACGTCGTCGTCGGCGAAGACACGAACGACCTGGCAAATGGCATCGGCCTCACGAATGTTGGCGAGGAACTTGTTGCCCAGGCCTGCGCCCTCGGACGCGCCCTTGACGATGCCGGCGATGTCGACGAACGACACCAGCGCGGGCACGAGCTTCTCAGAACCGAACACCTCGGCCAGCTTCTCGAGCCGGGGATCCGGCAGCGCGACCACACCGACGTTGGGCTCGATGGTGGCGAACGGATAGTTCGCGGCCAGCACATCGTTGTTGGTCAGTGCATTGAAGAGGGTGGACTTGCCGACGTTGGGCAGTCCGACGATTCCGAGGGTGAGGCTCACGGTCTATGGAGTCTACTTTGACGACACCACCAGCTCGGACAGTGCCCGGCCAGCGTCGATACTCGAAGCGCCGAGGGGTGCAAGAACGACGTGATCCGCTCCCGCCTCGTGGTGCTCCGCCACCCGCGAAGCGATCTTCTCGACGCTCCCCCACGCGACCAGGGCGTCGACCAATCGGTCGCTGAGCTGGTCGACGTCGGCATCGGTGAATCCCATGCGCAGAAAGTTCTGCCGATAGCCGGGAACCGTGGCGAGAAAGCTCAGCGGCTCACGGGCGGCTGCACGGGCACGATCCGGATCGGACTCCACGACGACGAACTGATCGACGACCAGCTCGGCCGTCCCCAGGCAGTGCCTCGCCTGCGCCGTCCACTCAGGCGTCACGAGTAGCCCGATCGCGCCGGCAGCGCGGTCCCGGGCCATCTCCAACTTCTTGGGTCCGAGCGCCGCGAGCAGAATCCGATCCGACGGCACAGCCAACTCGTCGAGGTAGCGGTGCAGCCCCGCCAATGGCCGCGCGGTTTGCGGCCCACCGAGCCCGAGGACGAATCGACCCGACTCTGCGAGTTCCTCGAACAGCTTTCCTGTCTGCTCGGGTGAGAACACGTCGACAGGCACGATCCCGGGGACGATGGTGGCGGTCTCCGTGGCACGGACCAGATCGACCAACCTGCCGAGTCGATCGATCTGCCCGCCCGAGGGCCACAGCGCTGTGAAGCCGTACGACTCCAGCGTGCGTGCGTCGTCGAGATCCGACGGTGAGAGGCCGATGGAAATGCCGATTCGGCCGAGGTTCAGTGTGTCCATGCCCCCGACGCTAAAACCTCGAGTTATGTCGAGGTCAAGTGTTGGGACCTAGTACGAGTTCGCGACGACCAGAGCAATGAAGGCGAAGTACAGAACTATGAGGACGACGAATATTCCCAGCGACAGTTTCCCGAAGAACCCGGCACGATTCGACGAATAGAACGCGCCCTGAGCGTCTCCCATCATCCACAGCGGGTGCACCTTCAGTGCGTGATTGAACGCGGGGATGGCCAACGGCCAGAAGAAAATGATGGCAACGACGGCCCACCCCGCATTGGACGACGGCAGAGTCGACGCCTGCGCATAGGGCTGCGCTGCCGGATAGGGCTGCTGGATCTGCTGGAACTCCGACTGCTGGTACGGATTCGACATGATCATTTCCCCCGATTGTTCGATGACGGACAGCTAGTAGGACGCCGCACCGACCCGTTGGGTTCCATCGAATTGAATCCGGGCGATCTCGAGTTCAGGTGGTGATCGCCGAATTCGGATCCCAACTCGCCAAGATCGGCAGAATCTCGGCAGTACTCGATCCTTCCTCGACCGTATAGACGACGAGACTCTGATCGGGCTCGCTGGGCGAGGTCAACAGCTCGATTCTGAACTGCAGGGTGCCTGCTGCCGGGTGCTGAATGATCTTGGTTGCGCCCGCGAATTCGGCGACCTCATGATCGCTCCACCATCGCTCGAAGCAAGACTCGCTGGAACGCAATTCGTCGATCAAGGAAATGAGCGCGCGGTCCCAGGGTCGACGAGCGAGGTCGCGGCGCAGACCGGCGACCGAGGCGGCCGCGAACTGCGACCAGTTGACGATTCGCTCACGGGCGATGGGATTGCGGAACAGATAGTGGAAGAGCGAGTCTCCGGCCGACGACGGCAGACTCAGCACCGATCGAACCAGCGCATTGCTGGCCAGGATGGCGCCGCTGCGACCGAGCAGAAGCACCGGAACGTGATCGAGCGCCTTCATCACCTGGAGCAACCCTGCGTCCGGCTGCTGCACAGCGTTGTCCATCGACGCGGCAGGGGACGCGAGATCGAACAGATGAGCCGACTCCACCTCGTCCAACCTCAACGCCCTGGCAATAGCTCGCAGCACCTCGATCGAGACGTTTGCCTGCCGACCCTGCTCGAGTTTGCTGTAGTAGTCCGGGCTCACCCCGGCCAGCGCAGCAAGTTCTTCCCGCCGCAGTCCGGGCACTCGTCGGGCACCGGGATACGTGTGCAGTCCGGCCTCGATCGGGGTGATGCGGTCGCGCCGATCACGCAGAAACGCGCTGAGGGCGGACCTGTCTTTGTTCACGAATTCCACAGTAGCGACCTGGGCGATCACCAACCTGGTCATGACAGACCTAGGCAGAGTGACGCCTGGTTGTCCGTGTGCACCGTCCGTAGACATGACCTCATGACTTCTTCTGCACCACAAAGACTTATCGGACGCACCGCCGTCATCACCGGATCCACCAGCGGAATCGGTGCCGCGATCGCCTCGACTCTCGCCGCGCACGGAGTGTCTGTCGTCGTCAGCGGCCGCGACTCCGCGAAGGGTTCGGCGGTGGTGGATCGAATTTCCGCGGCCGGCGGCACCGCGAGCTTCGTGCCGGTGGACCTCTCCGGCAGCTACCAGAACATCCGCGACTTCGCCGGGGCCGCCACCGATGCGCTGGGAGGTCGCGTGGACATTCTCGTCAACAACGCCGGCATCTATCCCGCCACCGCAACCGCAGATCTCGCCGACGAGCAACTCGACGCCATGCTTGCCGTCAACGTCCGAGCTCCGCACGTGCTCGTCGGTGAACTGGCACCGGCCATGGCCGAGCGCGGCAGTGGCGTCATCGTGAACATCGGCTCGTGGATGGCCACGATGGGGAGCCCGTTCGCCGCGATGTACTCCGCAACCAAGGCCGCCGACGAACAACTCACTCGCAGTTGGGCCGCCGAGTTCGGTCCGCGCGGTGTGCGGGTCAACGCCCTCGCACCCGGTGCGACGTTGACCCCGGGCAACGAGGATGCGCGAGAGGTGTTGGATGCCATGACCGCAGGAACGCCCGCGGGCACAGTGCTCTCGCCGCAGGACATCGCGAACGGTGTGCTGTTCCTGGTCTCCGACGACGCCGCGATGGTGCACGGCACGACGCTCTACGTCGACGGCGGTATGACGGTCACCCGCGGATGAGCAGCGCCTACACCGCGCTTCAATTGTTTGGGTTGACAAGAACTGCGAAGGAGACCAGGAAGTTCTTCCGATCACAAGGGATCGTAGCGAGAAGGGGCAGCAGCTCCCGCGCTGCGGCGCGGGCAAGATCCGGATTGGACTCGACCACCACGCCCTTATCGATGACGAGCTCGGCCGCCCCCACAGGTACCCGCGCCTCAGCCGTGTACTCAGTCTGCACGAGCAACCCGATTGCGCCGGCACACAGTCTCGGGCCATCTCCAAATTTCTTCGGGCCGAGCGCCGTAAGGGATCCGATCGTCGGGCACGGCAATGTCGTCCAGAATGACATGCAGTGCGGCTAGCAGTAGGGCACACCCAGGCCAAGGCCGAACCGACCCGACTCTGCGACTTCCTCCAACAACTCCCGGTCTGCTCGGGCTGCAAGACATCGACCTCACGATGCCACGAACGATGGTCGCCGTCTCGGTGGGACGGACCAATTCCACCAGACTGCCGAAGCGATCGATATGCCCCGCGGGCCACAGAGCTGTGGAGCCACTCAACACGCGCATCGTCGAGATACGTCGACAGGTCAATTGAGATGCCGATTGTGCCAAGATCGAATGTATCGATGACTACGACCCAAAACCTCGAGCAATGCCGAGGCCAGGGGGAAAAGACCCGCCGAATTGCCGGCGAATGTAACGTCTCATTCCCGCCGGATCCGATTGAGTTGAACTGACAAGCTGGGATTTCGACGTCGTCCGACGTCGGAATCTGCTAGTTCAATCAGGAGTAGAAGTCGTGCTGAAAATTGCTGTCGTTACGGGAAGTACGCGCGGCATCGGCGCTGCCAGCGCCGCCGCTCTGGGTCGTGCAGGGTTCACCGTCGTCGTCACCGGACGTTCTCGAACGGACGTCGACACATCGGTTGAACAATTGAAAGGCAGTGGAATCGACGCGTCGGGAGTAGTCCTCGACGTCACGTCACCGCAGAGCGTTGCAGCGGCGGCTATCGAGCTCGCCGCACAATTTGGACACATCGACGTCCTTGTCAACAACGCTGGCGTTCTCCCGGAGGCCACGTCTCAGGGAGCGTCAATCGTCGATCCGACCGTTGCAGCAGGCACGTTCGCGACCAACGTCATCGGACCGCTGAATGTGATCGAGGAATTTTTGCCGCTGATCCGCAAAAGCACAGCAGGCCGAATCGTCAATGTCACGACCAGGATGGGTTCACTCGCCGAACAAGCTGACCCGACTTCGCCATACTACTCGATGGTTGTGCCGGCATATCAGGCGTCGAAAGCAGCACTGAACAGTGTCACCATCAGCCTGTCGAAGTCGTTGGCCGACAATGGGATCGTGGTCACCTCGGTATGTCCAGGGTTCGTGCAAACCGATCTGACACCGGTCAACCGCGATCAGGCTACGACCACACCGGAGGAAGCCGCGCGCGTGATCGTGGCTGCGGCGACGCTCCCCAGCCCATCGGAATCCGGGACGTTCATCGACGCAGACGGGCCCATCCGCTGGTGATTAGCAAAAGCAGCGCTCAGACCGCGCTCCAACTGCTCGAGTTGATCAGAATCGCGAAGAAGACGACGTAGAAGGCGATGAACACGACGAAGAAGACCACCCAAATCCACAGAGCGATCTGCCCAAGCTTCTTTGCCCTTTCCGACGCGTACTGCGCTCCTTGGAAATCTCCTACCGCCCAACGTGGGTAGACATTCGAGGAGTGGGTGAAGGCCGAGAACGCGAGGGGCCAGAAAAATAGTAGTGCCGCCACCGCCCAACCGACGTTGGACCGCGGCGGCGGGGGTGGTGGTGGTGCGTACTGTGGGTAGGGCTGATTCGGGTCCGTCATGGACGGCACTGTAATACTTAGCTATCCGATTGTCTTCAGCGTCGAGGTCGCCTCGGCCAACCGAGTGACTGCGTCCCAATCCTCTTGTGCGACGGCCGAAGCCGGAGTGAGCCACGATCCCCCGACGCATCCGACGTTGGGAAGCGCCAGGTAGCTCGATGCATTGGCGGTGGAGATTCCACCCGTTGGGCAGAAGCGTGCGGCCGGGATCGGCGAGTGGATCGACTTCAAGAAGTTCGCACCGCCGGATGCCTCGGCCGGGAAGAACTTGAGCTCGGTATAGCCGGCCTCGAGGAGGGTGAGCACCTCGGACACCGTTGCGGCACCGGGCAAGTGAGGCAGCCCGGTGTCGCGCATCGCCTTGGTCAGCGACGGCGTGCAGCCGGGCGAGACCAGGAACTGTGCGCCCGCGTCGGCGGCCTGCTTGGCCTGGCCGGGAGTGATGATCGTGCCTGCACCGATGAGAATGTCGGGAACCTCGGCGGCGATGCGCTCGATGGCGTCGAGCGCCACCGGAGTCCGCAGGGTCAACTCGATGACGGGAACTCCGCCCGCCACCAGGGCGCGGGCGATCGGAACGGCGTGTTCGAGATCGTCGATGACGACGACGGGAATGACGGGTACGCGGTCGAGCAGGGATGCAGTCACGGTTTTACTTTCTCTCGAATCGGGTTCTCGGGTCAACGCATCACGAACATCGCGCCCTCGTCGGCCGGACCGACGAGCGCACGCATTCCTGAGAACAGATCACGACCGGTACTCGACCACTCGTCGGCGTCCAACACGCGACCGGTGACCGGCCGTGCCTCGAACTCGGCGAGCGGAACGTCGATCGACAATGTGCCACCGAGTGAATCCACAGTGATCACGTCACCGTCCAGAATTTTCGCAATCGGTCCACCGCTCGCGGCCTCGGGCGTGAGATGAATTGCCGCAGGCACCTTTCCGGAGGCTCCGGACATGCGGCCGTCGGTGATCAGCGCGACGGACCGGCCGCGGTCCTGCAGGATGCCCAGCGCGGGGGTGAGCTTGTGCAGTTCGGGCATGCCGTTGGCCTGCGGTCCCTGGTACCGCAACACCGCGACGAAATCGGTGTCGAGCAGGCCGGCATCGAATGCTGCGAGGAAGTCCGCTTGATCGTCGAACACCCGCGCCGGACCGCTGACCACCCGATGCTCCGGCGCCACCGCAGAGGTCTTGATGACACACTTGCCGATCGGGCCGGTCAACATCTTCAGCCCGCCGTCGGCACTGAACGGCTCGGTTGCGCCGCGTAACACGCTGACATCGTGACTGATTCGAGTTCCGTCCTGCCACATCACGCCGTCGCCGTCGAGCTTCGGCTCCTGGGTGTAGCGCGAAAGCCCCTTGCCCGCAACGGTCGTGACGTCCTCGTGCATCAGTCCGGCGTCGAGCAGCGATCCGATGACGAACCCGAGACCGCCTGCTGCATGGAAGTGATTGACGTCAGCCTGGCCGTTCGGGTAGATCCTGGCCATCAGCGGCACCACGGCCGATAGATCGGACAGGTCCTGCCAGGTCAACGTGATTCCGGCGGCCTTCGCGATGGCGACGAGGTGCATCGTGTGATTGGTCGAGCCGCCGGTGGCGAGCAGTGCTACGCAGCCGTTGACGATCGACTTGACGTCGACGACCTCCCCCACCGGCGTGTAATCGTCACCGAGCGACGTCAGACCGGTGACGACGTGGGCGGCCTCGCGCGTCAACGCGTCGCGCATCGCGGTTCCGGGGTTGACGAACGACGACCCCGGCAGGTGCAGACCCATGACCTCCATCAGCAGCTGATTGGAATTGGCCGTTCCGAAGAACGTGCAGGTCCCACTGCCGTGATACGACGCGGCCTCGGCGTCGAGCAGAGCCTCGCGGCCCACCTTGCCCTCGGCGTAGAGCTGGCGCGCTTTTGCCTTCTCGCCGTTGGGGAGTCCGGACGTCATCGGACCGGCGGGCACGAACACCGCGGGAAGATGGCCGAAACTCAGTGCGCCGATGAGCATTCCGGGGACGATCTTGTCGCACACCCCGAGCATGAGGGTGGCGTCGAACATGTCGTGGGACAGGGCGATTGCGGTCGACATCGCGATGATGTCCCGACTGAAGAGCGAGAGCTGCATGCCGTCGCGGCCCTGGGTGATGCCGTCGCACATGGCGGGGACTCCCCCGGCGAACTGCGCGATGCCACCGGCATCGATGACGGACTTCTTCAGCACGGCGGGGTAGTTCTCGAACGGCTTGTGCGCCGAGAGCATGTCGTTGTACGCCGAGACGATGGCAATGTTGGGCTTGACCATGCCGCGGAGCGCTTGCTTGTCGGCCTTGCCGGAGGCAGCGAAGCCGTGGGCGATGTTGGCGCAGGCGAGGCGACCGCGGGCCGGGCCTCGATCCCCTGCGGCGGCGATTCGAGCGAGGTAGGCGGCGCGAGCGGACTGGCTACGGTCTGCGATGCGGTCGGTGACCTGCCGCAGGACCGGGTGAAGTGTGTCCATGAGTATCTCCGATGTTCGGTCTCTCATCACTCACCTTAAGGCCGCTTAGGTCGATCGACAACCCAACTTATGTTTTTCAAAGTTATAAGTGGGACTTCTTAGGCTGTTGCCGTAAAAGTTGCCAGTTGGTTGAATGGCGTCTATGTCGATGCCGCGCCTGAGCGCTCCACCTGCGACGGCAGGTGAGGTTTTCGCTCTGGTTCGCGACGGAGAAGCAGACACCCGTGCCGAGTTGGGCCGGATCACCGGACTGTCGCGGTCGGCCGTCGCCTCCCGCGTCGCCGCACTCACCGGCCTCGGCTTGGTCATCGAAACCGAGGACACGCACTCGACCGGCGGCAGGCCCCCGGCGAGACTGTCCTTCGACATCGACGCCGGTGTCGTGCTCGCCGCCGCGATCGGACGCAGCCGCTCCCAACTGGGCGTCTTCACCCTCGGCGGCGAATTGCTCGCGAGCGACACCGTCGACCAGGAGATCGGCGTCGGTCCGGACGAACTGATGCCGCAGATCACCAAACGACTGCAGGCACTTCTCGACGAGTCGCACCGAACCGGACACCGCATCCTCGGGGTCGGGCTGTCCATCCCCGGCACCGCCGACACCGACCGAGGGTGCAGCCTCGACTCGCCGATCATGCACGGCTGGGACGGGGTGCCGCTGGCACCGTTCTTCGCCGACACCACGTCGGCTCCGGTGTTTCTCGACAACGACGCCAACGCGATGGTCCTCGCCGAACGTCGGGACAACAGAGATCGCTTCCAGAACGCCCTGTTGGTCAAGGCCTCGACGGGTCTCGGTGCCGGGATCGTGGCAGGCGGTGCGCTGCAACGTGGATCACTGGGAGCCGCAGGAGAATTCGGCCACACCAAGACCGTAGCCGCCGCAGGGGTCGCCTGCCGATGCGGCGACAGCGGCTGCCTCGAAGCCATCGCAGGCGGCTGGGCACTGGTGCGCGCACTCAACGAGCAGGGCCGCGAAGTCGGCCACGTGCGTGGCGTCGTCGACCTCGCGGTGAGCGGCGACCCCGAAGCACGCAGGCTCATCCGCGACAGCGGTCGCCACATCGGCGAAACCCTGGCCGGGGCCGTGAACCTGCTCAACCCCGAGGTACTCATCATCGGCGGCGACATGGCGAACGCCTACGACATCTTCGTCGCCGGGCTGCGTGAAACCGTCTACGGAAACGCCACCGCCCTGGCCACCAAGGCCCTCACCATCCAGGCCACCACCCACGGAGACCTCTCCGGGGTCATCGGCAGCGCCGCGCTGGTACTGGATCAGGTGCTCAGCGCCCGCGCCGTCGACGACGCCCTGGGTAGCTGACCGGCGGGCTTTCATCGGCACTATTTGCCGCTCGTCGCACTCCAGCGACCGCCGGGCGCACCACGGAGCATCGATTCGAGGACGCGCACCTGCGCCGACCATAAGGTGATCGCAGTCACACCTGCGAGCATGGAGACCCCACACATGTCACTGAAATCGGCCGACGAACCACACGTCGAATTGCTGAAGACAGATCCTGATCTACCGCCCGTCGGTGTCGTCGAGTCACATCCGATAACCCCGATCAAGCGCCTGATGCTCGTCGCCATCGGCCTACTCGGCGGTGTTGCGTGGACGATCATCGCGATCGTCCGCGGCGAGAATCCCAACGCCGTCTGGTTCGTCATCGCCGCGGTGTGTACGTACATCTTCGCTTTCCGCTTCTACGCCAGGCTGATCGAACGCAAGATCGTCTTCCCACGCGACGACCGCGCCACTCCTGCCGAGATTCTGGAAAACGGCAAGGACTACATGCCGACGGACCGTCGGGTGCTGTTCGGCCACCACTTCGCCGCGATCGCCGGAGCAGGCCCGCTCGTCGGACCCGTCCTCGCCGCTCAGATGGGCTACCTCCCGGGCACCATGTGGATCATCATCGGCGTCGTATTCGCCGGTGCCGTACAGGATTTCCTGGTGCTGTGGATCTCGACGCGTCGCCACGGCCGCAGCCTCGGCCAGATGGCCCGCGATGAACTCGGAGTCGTCGGCGGCACCGCCGCTCTGGTCGCGGTGTTCGTCATCATGATCATCCTCATCGCGGTGCTCGCACTCGTCGTCGTCAACGCACTCGCCGAGAGCCCATGGGGCGTCTTCTCCATCGCGCTGACCATCCCGATCGCCCTGTTCATGGGCGTCTACCTGCGCTTCCTGCGACCGGGCAACGTCACCGAGGTCTCGCTCATCGGCGTCGTCCTGCTGCTGCTCGCCATCGTCGCCGGCGGCTGGGTTGCCGAAACCGACTGGGGCACCGACTGGTTCACCCTCTCCAAGGTGACCGTTGCCTGGCTGCTGATCGGCTACGGCCTGCTCGCCTGCATCCTGCCGGTGTGGCTGCTGCTCGCCCCGCGCGACTACCTGTCGACGTTCATGAAGGTCGGCACCATCGCCCTGCTGGCCGTCGGCATCCTCATCGCGCGTCCCGAGATCCAGATGCCTGCCATGACCAGCTTCGCCACCGAGGGCAACGGCCCGGCATTCGCAGGGTCCCTGTTCCCGTTCCTGTTCATCACCATCGCCTGCGGTGCGCTGTCGGGCTTCCACGCTCTGATCTCCTCCGGCACCACGCCGAAGTTGCTGGAGAAGGAAAAGCAGATGCGGATGATCGGTTACGGGGGCATGCTCACCGAGTCCTTCGTGGCCATCATGGCACTGATCACCGCGTGCATTCTCGATCAGCACATCTACTTCGCACTGAACGCACCGACAGCGCTCACCGGCGGGACTCCGGAGACCGCGGCGGAGTACGTCAACGGACAGGGACTGAGCGGCGGCGACATCACCCCGGCCGAATTGAGCCAGGCCGCAGCCGATGTCGGCGAGGAATCGATCATCTCGCGCACCGGCGGCGCACCGACACTCGCATTCGGCATGTCCGAGGTACTGCACCAGGTGTTCGGCGGGCCGGGACTCAAGTCGTTCTGGTACCACTTCGCGATCATGTTCGAGGCACTGTTCATCCTCACCACGGTCGATGCAGGCACCCGCGTCGCGCGCTTCATGCTCTCCGACAGCATCGGCAACCTGCCCGGCGCATCGGCCAAGAAGTTCAAGGATCCGTCGTGGCGTCCCGGTGCCTGGATCTGCTCGCTGATCGTCGTCGCAGCCTGGGGCGCAATCCTTCTCATGGGCGTCACCGATCCACTGGGCGGCATCAACACCCTGTTCCCACTGTTCGGTATCGCCAACCAGCTGCTGGCCGCGATCGCACTGACGGTGGTACTCGTCATCGTCGTCAAACGAGGCCTCTACAAGTGGGCGTGGATCCCCGGAGTTCCACTCGCCTGGGACCTCATCGTGACGATGACGGCGTCGTACCAGAAGATCTTCTCCTCGGTCCCGGCCATCGGCTACTGGACGCAGCACTCGCAGTTCCGCGATGCCAAGGCGCAGGGGCTCACCGAGTTCGGCACCGCCAGAACACCCGAGGCCATCGACGCCGTCATCCGCAACACCTTCATCCAGGGCACGCTGTCGATCATCTTCGCGGTACTCGTCCTGGTCGTCGTGTTCGCCGGAGTGTGGGTGTGCATCAAGGCCGTGCGGGGAGACAACCTGCCCGACAACGAGGAGCCCGAGGTGCCGTCGAAGATCTTCGGCCCCAGCGGCTTCGTTCCGAGCCCCGCGGAGAAGAAGATCCAGGCCGAATGGGACGAGCTGATCGAGGCGGGCACCGTCCGACGCCCCGGATCGGCGCACTAGATGCGCGGGCTGTGGTGGTGGATCACCTCGGTGATGGGCGACCACGATTACGACCGTTACGTCGCCCATCTGGCCCGCCACCACCCGGGTCAGCAGCCACCGACCGTGCGGCAGTACTGGAAGGACCGACACGCGGAGGCGGACCGAAACCCGGGGGCTCGATGCTGCTGACACGGTGATGTCCGATTTCCGCTAGCACCGACGCGCCCGCGCTGACACAGTAGGTGCATGAGCAGCGAACGGCAGGTGCAAGAACTGGACTTCGATCGGTGTTATCGCGCGGTCTCCTCGCGTGACGCACGGTTCGACGGCCAGTTCTTCACCGCCGTCTCCACCACCGGCATCTACTGCCGACCCTCCTGCCCGGCCCGCACACCCAAGCCGGGCAACGTCTCGTTTCTGGCCACTGCAGCGGCGGCGCAACAATCCGGCTACCGAGCCTGCCGCCGCTGCCAGCCCGACGCCACCCCCGGGTCACCCCGCTGGAACATCCACTCGGACCTCAGTTCTCGCGCCATGCGACTGATCTCCGACGGAGCCGTCGAACGCGGTGGCGTCGACGGCCTCGCCAGCACCCTCGGCTACTCGACCCGCCAGCTGACGCGCGTGCTGACGGCCGAAGTCGGTGCAGGACCGCTCGCGCTGGCCCGCGCGCACCGCGCCCACACCGCCCGCACCCTTATTCAGACCACCGACATGTCGATGGCCGACGTCACCTTCGCAGCCGGCTTCTCCAGCGTCCGGCAATTCAACGACACCATCAAGGAAGTCTTCGCCGTCGACCCGTCGACATTGCGCCGAGAAGCGCACCGCACGGCCGTACCGACCGCGGGTGGAACGGTCACCCTGCGATTGCCGTACCGCCCACCGCTCGACCGTGGCTGGATCGAGTGGTTCCTGCGAGGCCACGTGGTCGAGGGCATCGAATCCTTCTCCGAGGACGGCGAATACGTGCGATCCCTGCGCCTGCCGCACGCAGCCGGCCTCGTGGCGTTGCGGGTGATGGACGGATTCGTCAGCGCCGCAGTGACATTGCAGGACATGCGCGATCTGGCCCCCGCCGTCGCGCGGATCAGACACCTGCTCGATCTCGACGCCGACCCACTCGCTGTCGACGACGCCCTGCACACGGATCCGCAGCTCGCACCGAGCGTCGACGCGCACCCGGGCATCCGCGCCCTCGGAGTGGTCGACGGCGCAGAGATGTTGCTGCGCACCGTGATCGGTCAGCAGATCTCGCTGAAGGCTGCTGCCACCCACACCGCCCGGCTCGTCGATGCTCTCGGTTCACCACTCGACCTCGGCAACGACGCCGTCACCAGGCTGTTTCCCGAACCAGCCGTCATTGCCGAACGGGGCCACGAGGTACTCACCGGACCCGCCGCCCGGGTACAGACCGTCATCCGCGTCGCCGACGCCATCGCGTCGGGAACCGTCGTGCTGCATCCCGCGCGAGAAGGGCCGGAACTGGAGCGAGAACTGCTCTCGCTCAAAGGAATCGGACCTTGGACCGCCCGGTACGTCGTGATGCGACTACTCGGCGATCCCGATGTTCTGCTCGACACCGATCTCGTAGTCCGCCAAGGCGCGCAGGCGCTCGGCATCTCGTTGAACAATTCTGCCCGCTGGGCTCCGTGGCGTTCGTACGTCTCGATGCACCTGTGGATCACCGCACTGGAAAGAAGAGAAGCATGACTGCCACCGCCGCCACCCAGGACACCCCGATCGGGCCGTTCAGCACCATCGTCGACGCCGATCAGCGCGTCCTCGCATCCGGGTGGACCGCCGATGTCGAGGAACTCCGCGTCCTGATCCACCCGACGATGCGACCCGACAGCGTCCGCACTGCGGCCGATCTCGGCGATGTGACGCGCGCCGTCGAGAACTATCACCGCGGTGAGCTGACCGTCATCGACTCCGTTGCCGTCGCGCAACGATCCGGCGAATTTCTCATGCATGCCTGGGGAGTACTCCGCACCGTCGAACCCGGTGCGCCGGTGACCTACTCCGAGTTCGCCGAACTGTCCGGCAGACCGACAGCCATCCGCGGTGCTGCGTCGGCGTGCGCTCGCAATGCCGCCGCCTTGTTCGTGCCGTGCCACCGGGTGGTGCGCATCGGCGGGGCGCTCGGCGGTTTCCGTTGGGGGCTGCCGGTGAAAGAGTGGTTGTTGGCGCACGAGGCTGCCTGATCACACCCCCCGTCGACGAGTCGTCGGATGGCGGTGACATACCGGCTGGGCACGCCGGGACGTTATGGTTCTTCACGAACCGCCACCCGCCGAATGTGAGGACCCCACAGTGACCGAATCGGCAGTTCCCGGTAAGACGTCGAAGTCCGAGACGCCCGGCAATGATCGCGGTGACCTCATCGGGGTCGGCGGTCTGTGGCTGGCCAAGTGGTCGCTGATCCTCATCTCGATCGCTGCCGGAGCATGGGTACTGGGCTGGCTGATCGGGCACCTCTGGGTCATCCTGCTGCCGGTCCTGCTCGCCGTGATCGTCGCGACGGTGCTGTGGCCGCCGGCGAAGCTGATGATGCGTCTCGGATTTCCTCCGGCACTGGCCGCGTCGGTTTCGCTCGTGGTGTTCTTCGTCGTCATCGGCGGCATCATCACACTGATCGTCCCGTCGGTCGCCGAGCAGGCACCGGAGTTGGTCGACCAGGCGTCGGGCGGTATTGCGCAGGTTCAGGACTGGTTGAAGGGTCCGCCGCTGAACATCGGCGACGACCAGATCGACTCGGCCGTGTCGGCCATCGTTGCGCGGCTGCAGGACAGCGGCGAGGTCATCGCCACCGGCGTGTTCACCGGTGTATCCGCTGCAGGCTCGTTGCTGATCACCCTGGCGCTGGTGTTGGTGCTGACGTTCTTCTTCGTCAAGGACGGACCGAAGTTCCTGCCGTGGTTGCACGGATTCTCCGGTGGCCGCGCCGGACGCCATCTGGGCGAGGTGCTCTCACGGATGTGGGCGACGCTGGGCGGGTTCATCCGAACTCAGGCCATCGTCAGTTTCATCGATGCCTTCTTCATCGGTCTCGGACTGGTCATTCTCGGCGTTCCGCTGGCGCTGGTGCTGGCGACCCTGACGTTCATCGGTGGCTTCATCCCGATCGTCGGTGCGTTCGTGGCGGGCGCTCTCGCTGTGCTGGTGGCCCTGGTGGCGAACGGGCTGACCACTGCGCTGATCGTGCTCGCCATCATCGTCGCGGTGCAGCAGTTGGAAGGCAATGTGCTGCAGCCGATCCTGCAGAGCCGCAGCATGAATCTGCATCCGGCGATCGTGCTGCTGGCCGTTGCGGGCGGCAGCTCACTGTTCGGCATCATCGGCGCGTTCCTCGCCGTCCCGGCGGCGGCGGTTGCTGCCGTGCTGATCAGGTACCTGTCCGAGCAGATCGACGAGCGCTCGAACGAACCGGATCAGGACGACCTGGAGGATCAGGCTCCGCTGCCCGACGGGTTGACCGAGGAGCAAGCCGGTCTCGACGAAAAGAAGGACGCCGAGTCGGACAAGCCGGCCTCGGGTCAGGACGCGACGACCTGAAGAGTGGAGCCGGTGCGCTCCCGCTTGACGTAGAGGCGGCTGGGAATGCGCTGCCGCATCTCGTCGACATGGCTGACCACGCCGACGACGCGTCCGCCTGCACGTAGTTCGTCGAGAACCGCCATCACCGATTCGAGGGTGTCGGCGTCGAGCGTGCCGAATCCTTCGTCGATGAACATGGTGTCGAGGACGACCCCGCCGGATTCGGCGGCCACGACATCGGCGAGGCCCAACGCGAGCGAGAGCGACGCGAGGAACGCCTCACCGCCCGACAGTGTCTTGGCCGAGCGCACGACGCCGGTGTAGTCGTCCCTGATGTCCAGTCCGAGACCGCCCCGTTTGCCGCGGACGCCGGCCTCGTCGGAGTGCACGAATTCGTAGCGGCCCGAGGACATTCGCCGCAGCCGCGCAGAGGCGGACTCGGCGACGTCCTCGAGTCGGGACGCGAGGACGTACGAGCGCAACGACATCTTGCGTGCATTCTGCCCCCGGCCCGCCACCACGTCCGCCAGGTTGGCGAGCTCGTCGAATTCGGCACGTTGTGGCGCGATGGCCTGGGCGGCAGTGAACAGTTCGGCGATCAGCCGTTCCAGATCGTCTGCGCGCCTTCGACATTCCGCCACCGCCGCGGCGGCGGCCCTGACCTGGTCGTCGAGCTCGGCGCACGCCTGCTCGAGCGGGCCCAGATCCACCGGCGGCCGGCCGGCCACGTCCACGATGGCGGGCTCGCGCAGCACGTGCTCGGCATGCGCACGCGCCTCCTCGGCGGTGCGCAACTCGGCCTCGATCTGCTCGACGCGGTCGGCGGCCAGCACTGCCCCGGCCGCCGCGTCGACGGACTCGAAGTTCGACGCCTTCACCCGTCGGTCCAGTTCGGCTGCCAGCTCATCGGCGCGAGCAGTGGCGTCGAGCCAGGCGATACGCGCGTCCTGGATTCGCCGGGCACCGTCGATCAAGGCTTCCCGCTCCGCGATTCGGTCTGTCAGCGACGCGCCCTCGTCCACCTCCTCGGCGATCGACGCACGCATCTGCGCCAGCGATTCCTCGGTAGCCGAGATACGTTCGTCCACGGCACTACGCGAGGCCACGAGGTCGTGGAGTGTGACCGTCAGCGCGTCGGACTCGCTCCGCAGGCGATTCAGTTCTGCGGTTGCGGGTTCCACATCGGCGGCACGCGTGCGGGCGTCCTGCACTGCGGTGGTTGCGGCATCGAGAATTCGGGTCAAGTCCGCAGCGGAGGCCCCGCCGGTGCGGTCGTGCAGCAGGTCCACGCCGCGTTGCGCTTCTGCGACAACCGCGACCGCCTGGTCGAGCGCAGCAGCAGCCTTACGTTCTGCGGCGGCGGCCTTGTCTTCCTGTGCCTTGGTCACCGTCGATGTGGACGCTGCAGCGGGATGGGGGTGCACCTCCGATCCGCACACGACGCACGGCTCCCCCGCCTCCAGACGGGCCGCCAGCTCGGCTGCCATCCCGTCGATGCGTCGCTCACGGAGATCGAGCAGGTGCTCCCAGGCCGTGTTGTGCGCCGCTCCGGCGGTGTCGCGGGCACGTTCGGCCGCGGCCAGAGTCGCGCGTTTGCGCACCAATTCGAGTGCGGACTCGGCTGCCGTGCGAGCCCGACCGCAGCGCTCCTCGAGGCCCGGCAGCTCTGCCGCAGCCGAGGACGCCCGTGCCACCCGTGATTCGACTGCTGAGATCTGCTCGGGCATCGAGGCCTGCGAGTGCACGGTGCGTTCGATCGACGCTGCGGTAGTACGTTGCTGCGCACGATATTCGGCGAGGGTGCCGTCGAGTCGATCGGCTTCGCGGGCGAGCCCGAGCAGCGACTGGAGCCGCGCGACATCGGTGGTCCAGTCGCGCACGAACTGTGCAACGACCGTGCGCTCGGCCGACGGATCCGCCGGCGCGGGTGGCCAGTGCAGCGCGGCATGAAAGCGTCGCCCCTCCGCGGTTGTCGGAAGGGCACGCTCCGCCGCCGTGAGTGCGGACGTTGCGGCGTCGGTGGCCAGTCGTGCGAGACGGAGGTCTGCGGCAGTGTCCGCGATCGGTCCGGCGGCCGCGGAATCGGCGAGCTCGGTTCTGCGCGCTGCTCGCGCCGTCTCGCCCTCCCGATATTGTGCGAGTTGCCCCTCGGCGAGAGCTCGTCGCCGCTGCAGATCGACAACGATGGTGGCCTTCGTCAGAGCTGCCGACGCACGCCGAGCTGCCGCGTCGATCAGCACCGCCCGACCTTGCGCGAGGGTCCGATTCTGCCGGGCATCGTCGAGGACATCGGCCGCCCATTCGAGGGGGTCCGGCTGTTCGCCGTCCTCGCCCGCGGGCTCGGGCACTCCCGATGCCTGCGACACCCGGCCGAGCATGATGTCGATGGCGTGGTGAGCGTCGGAGAGCTCGGCAGCGAGCTCCCGGCGACGCTGCGCGAACCACTCTTCGACGTCGCCGAATCTGCCTGTGTCGAAAAGTCTTTCGAGCAGATTTCCGCGTTCGTCGCTGTCGGCTCGGAGGAAGCGCGCGAACTCACCCTGCGGCAGCAGCACCACCTGAAAGAACTGGTCGGCACTCATCCCGAGCAGCGCGTTGACGGCGTCACCGATCTCATTGAGCCGGGTGAGGTTCTGCCCGCGGCCGTCGAGCCAGGTGAGACTGGCCTTGGCGTGTTGCTTGGTGGTGCCCGTGCTTCGGAGCTTGGGCCGCAGGAACTCCGGACTGCGCACAATTCTGATGCGCCGCCCACCGAGTGTCGCTTCCAACGTCACCTGTGGCACCGCACCCTTGGCCGCGTGATCGGACAGCAGCCGCTTGCCCTCGCGACGAGCTCCGGGCACTGTTCCGTACAGCGCGAACGCCACGGCGTCGAGCACCGTCGTCTTGCCGGCTCCGGTGTGACCGTGCAACAGGAAGAGCCCGTCGGCTCCCAGCGCATCGAAGTCCACCGTCTCGGTGCCCGCGAAGGGACCGAAGGCGCTGATCTCGAGCGAATGCAGTCTCATGCAGCACCGCGGTCGGCTGTGGTGGCCGTCCCGCGGAGGGCCTCGGCCTCGCGTTGCACGGAGGCCAGAGCACGAGCCAGGAGCGCGGACTCCGCTGCCGTCGGCACGCTGCGCATGTCCGTCACGAACGAGGTGGCGATGTCGAGATCGCTGCGGCCGCGCACACGGTCGCGGTAGCGTAGCTCTCCGGATCCCTCCGGGCGACGCCATTCCAGGTGGATAGCGTGCGGAAAACGCTGCTGCAGCAGGCGCATTGCGTCGACCGGACGTACCTCGTCGGTGAGCACGGCGGAGACGTAATGGTCCTCGAACTCGCAATATGCTGTGTCCGTTGTCAATTCCTCGACCGTGCCTTCGATGCGGGCGAGCCCGCGCACCACCGGCAGGTCCACTCGCTCGACGCTGCCCAGCCCGTTCGCGTCGAGTTCGAGAATCCACACCGCCTTGTGGTGCGACCGCTCGCCGAACGAATAGGGCAGGGGCGAACCGGAGTACCGCACCCGATCGGTGAGGGTCTGGGGCGAATGCAGATGTCCGAGCGCCACGTAGTCGACCCCGTCGAACGCCGACGCAGGCGCAGTTTCGATACCGCCGGAGGAGATCGACCTCTCCGACCCGGTCGCCTCACCGCCGACGATGAAAGCGTGGGCGAGCACGACGGAGCGAACGCGTTGCCCTGCCTCGCTTCTCGTCGCGAGGTCGCCGCGCACCCGATCCATCGCGGCACCGAGCACGTCGGCATGGGTACGCGCAGTGGGAACGTCGAGTTCGAGGCGAGTGGTTTCGGGCTCGAGATACGGAATGCCGTAGAACGCAACGCGGCCGTGCTCGTCGTCGATGACGACCGGGGTGGCGACGTCGCCCACCCGCGTCATCAGATGCAGCCCTCCTGCCGACGCGAACGCGGCGCCCGCGCCCAGTCGCGCGGGTGAATCGTGGTTTCCCGACGTTGCGACGATCACGGCACCGGCCGCTCGAATGGCCTCCAGTCCGCGGTTGCAGACCAGGACGGCATCGGCACTGGGCACAGCGCGGTCGTAGATGTCGCCCGGCACCACCACCACGTCGATCGATTGTGCCGCAACCAGTTCCGCAATTGACCCCAGCACAGCGCCCTGATCGGCCAACAGGTCGACACCATGAAAGGTGCGACCGATGTGCCAGTCCGAGGTGTGCAGGATTCTCATACGGACGACGCTATCGGGAACCACCGACAAACTCCTCGAGGTGCCTCGGCCTGTCGGACGTGAGCTGCGGTGCACGCCGTCGCGAACCGAAGTTGTCGGTACCGTCCTGCATCATCTGCCCCATGAACATTCTCACCGCGTTCGGACTGCTCGTGGCGCTCGGTATCGGCGCGGTCGTCGGCTGGTTGCTGCACGCATCACGGATGGGCGATCGTGCCGTTCGAGCCGAAGCTCAACTGGCCGCGCTGCGCGAGCACGAGGGCATGCTTCGGCAGTCGCTGAGTGCGGTCAACGAGGATTCGGCGCGTCGCAATTCGACCGTGATCGGCCAGCAGGTCTCGCACCTGGTCGAGCCGTTGCACGACGCCGTCGATGCGCTCTCCGAGCACGTGCGGCAGGTCGAGCACAATCGCATCCGGGCGTACGCGGGACTGTCGGAGCAGGTCACCGGTATGCATCGTGCGTCGATGCATCTGTCTACCCAAACCGGTCAGCTGGTCACGGCGCTGCGCGCACCGCAGATCCGGGGCCGGTGGGGCGAGATCCAACTCGAGCGCGTCGTCGAGCTCGCGGGCATGCTCAAGCACTGCGATTTCGACACGCAGGTCAGCAAGGACGGCATCCGACCCGACATGATCGTCCGTCTCGCCGGCGGTCGACAGATCGTCGTCGACGCCAAGGTGCCGTTCGCGGCGTACCTCGACGCCGCCCAGGACGAGGATCCCGACGCGCGGGAGAAGAATCTGCGACGCCACGCCAAACAACTACGGACCCACATCGACCAGTTGGCCGACAAGGCGTACTGGCAGGCGTTCGAGCCGACGCCGGAATTCGTCGTGCTGTTCGTTCCCGGCGACCCGTTTCTCGACGCGGCCCTGACATCGGACACCGGTCTGCTCGAGTACGCCTTCGGCCGGAACGTGATTCTGGCCACCCCCACCACCCTGGTCGCGCTACTGAGGACCGTCGCGTACACGTGGAAGCAGGAGTCACTGGCCGAGGATGCTGCACGCATCCAGCAACTGGGACGCGAGCTGTACACGCGGATCGGTGTGGTCTCGACCCACCTGGACAAGCTCGGCGCCCACCTCGGCAAGGCCGTGGAGTCCTTCAATTCCACCGTCGGGTCCGTCGATACCCGGGTGAGCGTGACGGCGAGAAAGCTGCACGAGCTCGAGCTGTTCGACGCCGAGCCGGTGGACATCGCCCGAGTGGACGAGCGGCCCAAACTGTCCGATTCGTCCCGCTACCGGCACGACTTCGGTCATGTCAGCGATGCAGTCGGCTGAACAACGGCTAACCTCGGGGGGTGTCTACCTCCCAACGTGCCCGCTCCGGGGTACCGCTGGATCACCGATCCATCCTCGCGACCCTGCCCGGCGTTCCCGCATGGGGTGCCGTCGCGATCGCCGCGGGACTGACTTTTCTCGGATTTCTGATCGATGCCGCACGCGGTACCGAGCTGACCGGTGCGTTCGCGTTCATGTACGTCCTGGGCTGCATCGCCGGCGTTCTGCTCGTCCGCTTCCGCGGACTGTTCACCGCGATGGTGCAAGCCCCACTAATCCTGTTCGTCGCCGTGCCGCTGTCGTATCAGTACTTCACCGAGAACGCAGGAACCAGCCTCAAGGACATCCTCCTCAACGTTGCCATTCCGCTGGTCAACCGGTTTCCGCTGATGTTGCTCGGCACCGTGGTCGCCGTCGGACTCGGAGTTCTACGCATCGTGCTCAAACGGCAGAACACGCATGCCCCCACCCTTCGACGCAGCCCGAAGCCCAGCGACGACAAGCCCACCAGAGCCCAGCGCCGGGCACAGGAAGAGCGCCCCGAACGGTCGCGCAGGCGAGCAGCCGCAGCCGATCGCAGCACCGACTCCGCGGCCGAGGCCACCGACATCGTGCCCGGGCCGTACGTCGGTCGCCGAAGCACCGATTCTCGTCCGCGTCCCGACACCGAACCTCGCTCCAGTGCGACCCCTCGCCCCGGCTCCCGCTCTGCGGCAGATCCCACCGCAAGCCCCCGGCGATCGGCTGCAGCACCGCAGACTCGATACGCCGCCACCGACTCCACTCGGCAGAACTACAAGCCCGAATACCAGCGAACGCAGTATCCGCAGGCACAGTCACGTGAACCACAGCCACGCGAGACACAGTCACGCGAGGCACAGCGACCACAACCGTCCGAGTCGCGCTACTCGGCAGAGCCCCGGTATTCGACCGAACCCCGTCGCGAGCGATCGGCCCGGATTCAGGCTCCTCGCGAGGTTGCCGATCCGTACAGCACCGGAGCCCGGCCCGTCGTGACTCCTCGGACGGGCGCATCCACTGCACACAATTCGTCCGCAGGTGACGGCCAGGGAGATCACGTTCTGCCCACCTCGCACCGGGACGACATTCCCCCGCATCCGGTGCCGCGGGTTCGCTATCGCGACCGCCACAGCGACTAGCGCGAACATCGAAAAACGCCTCGTATCGGTTTGTCTGCTCCTGGGCAGGGGTTCCGATACGAGGCGTTGACTCTTCGTGGGCCGTGCTCCTAGCGAGCTGGGCGCAGCTCGCGGGGCAGGGAGAACACCAGCGTCTCGTTCGCGGTGGTGACCGGCTGTACGTCTGCGTAGCCGTGCTCGGCGAACAGTTCGATGACGCCCTGCACCAGGATCTCCGGTACGGACGCGCCCGAGGTGATGCCGATCGTCTCGACCCCGTCGAGCCAGGCCAGGTCGATTTCCTTGGCGTAGTCGACGAGGTAGCTCGCTCGCGCACCCGCGCCCAGTGCAACCTCGACCAACCGCACCGAGTTCGAGGAGTTCTTGGAGCCGACGACGATCACCAGATCGCATTCCGGTGCCATCGCCTTCACCGCGACCTGACGGTTCTGCGTGGCGTAGCAGATGTCGTCGCTGGGCGGATCCTGGAGCGTCGGGAAGCGCTCACGTAGTTTCGCGACCGTCATCATCGTCTCGTCGACGCTCAACGTGGTCTGGGACAGCCAGATGACCTTGTTCTCGTCTCGAACGGTGACGTTGGCGACCGACTCGGGGCCGTCCACCAGCTGAATGTGCTCGGGAGCTTCGCCTGCGGTGCCCTCGACCTCCTCGTGGCCCTCGTGGCCGATGAGGAGGATGTCGAAGTCGTCCCTGGCGAAGCGCTTCGCTTCCTGGTGCACCTTGGTCACCAACGGGCAGGTGGCGTCGATGGTGCGCAGGCTTCGCTCGGCCGCGGAGGTGTGTACGGCAGGTGAGACACCGTGCGCGGAGAACACCAGCAGCGATCCCTCGGGAACCTCGTCGGTCTCCTCCACGAACACCGCGCCGCGATCGGACAGCGTCTCGACCACGTGCCGGTTGTGCACGATCTCCTTGCGCACGTACACCGGCGCACCGTGCTGCTCCAGCGCCTTCTCGACGGTTTCGACCGCACGATCGACTCCCGCGCAGTAGCCCCGCGGCTCCGCGAGCAGCACTCGCTTACCCCCGGCGTACGAGGACTTACCCGTACCGGCGGACTGTGCAATACCAAGATTCAGAGGAACAGCCGAAGACATACCTCCCAGGATACGTGCACCGAGCTCGCCTGCCTCGTTTCCACGTCCCTCGACCCCGGCCGCGAAGGGTCGTACAGCCTGTCGGCTACCCAAAGTTCACCGTTTCGGGCAGTCTGGTGCACATGACTCGAGTCCCCTTTGCAGCGCGTGTGGCTGCAGGCGTCGCCGTGACCGTCGTGGAAGAGGCTCGCAAGCTTCCTGGTTCCGCCCTGATGCTGCCGATGACGGTCGTCAGCGAGGCACTGGCGCGCAGTATGCGATTCCAGCAGCAGGTGACGGCGTTGGCCATCAAGGGCGATCTGGTCATCGCGAACTTGCCGGTCATCGGGACCCCGAGCGAGGAGCAGCCCGCCTGGGCCAGCTTCGACGAGGACGGGGACGAGACCTTCGACACCGAGTCGAGATTCGACGCCGCCGTCATCACCGACGACGTCGATGTGCCCGACGCCCCCGCGGCCGAGCCGGTCGCGGCGAACGGCCGCTTCGCTCTGTACTCGACGCCTCCGCTGGACGAGCCGGTCCAGGACACCTCGGCCAAGCGCGCTCCCTCCGCCGACAAGCCCGAGATCGTCGAGATGATCGACTTCGACACCCTCGCCCTGGCACAGCTGCGCGCCCGCCTGCGCACGCTCTCGATCGAGGACCTCGAAACCCTGCTCGACTACGAGAACGACACGCTCTCCCGCGCGCCCTTCCAGACGATGCTCGCCAACCGCATCACCACCGCCAAGGCCAAGTGAGCACTCCCCCAACCCAGTCCGGTCCCACCCAGCCAGGCGCGAGCACCGCCGAAGAGCCGTGGCCGGTGCGTACCGTCGCCATGAAAGTTGCCGGCTGGATCGACAAGCTCGGCTCCATCTGGGTGGAGGGGCAGCTCACCCAGATCAACGCTCGTCCCGGCACCAGGACGGCCTTTCTGACGTTGCGTGATCCGTCGGCCGACATGTCGCTGTCGGTGACGTGTTCGCCGCAGTTGCTCGATCGTTCACCCGTTCCACTGACCGAGGGTGCGCGCGTCATCCTCTACGGCAAGTTGTCGTTCTTCACCGGTAGGGGAACGATCTCGCTGCGCGCCACGGACATTCGTGCGGTGGGGGTCGGCGAGCTGCTGGCTCGCATCGAACGTCTCAGGGCTCTGCTCGCCGCGGAGGGGTTGTTCGACCCACGCCTCAAACGTCCGCTGCCGTTCCTGCCGGGCACCATCGGATTGATCACCGCGCGCGCCAGCGCAGCCGAGAAGGACGTGCTGACCGTCGCGCAGAGGCGTTGGCCCGCGGTCCGATTCGAGGTCCGCAACACACCGGTCCAGGGCCCACAAGCTGTTCCGGCGATTCTGGACGCGCTGAAGGAGCTGAACGACGACCCCGCCGTCGACGTCATCATCCTCGCCCGCGGCGGCGGTAGCGTCGAGGATCTGCTGCCGTTCTCGGACGAGGCTCTGTGCCGCGCCATCTCCCGCGCCACCACACCCATCGTCAGTGCCATCGGCCACGAGCCCGACAGCCCCCTGAGCGACCACGTCGCGGATCTGCGGGCTGCAACCCCTACCGATGCCGCCAAACTCGTGGTGCCCGACGCCGTCGCCGAACAAGCCCTGGTCTCGGAACTGAAGTCGAGAAGTGCTGCAGCGCTGCGCAATTGGGTCGAGCGCGAGGCACGCGGACTGGACATGCTGCGACACCGTCCGGTACTGGCGGACCCACTGGCCTCGCTCGAGCAACGTCGCGAGGAGGTTCGACGGCTGCTCGACGCTGCCCGACGCGACGTGCAACGCGAACTCACCACACAGGACACACTCGTCGAACATCTGCGGGCCAGGCTGTCGACGCTGGGTCCTGCTGCCACACTTGCTCGGGGCTATGCCGTCGTACAGCGGGTGGTCGCGGGTTCGGATCCCGAGGTTCTGCGTTCGGTCGAGGACGCACCACCGGGTACACAGATCAGAGTGCGCGTGGCCGACGGTGCCGTCACCGCCGCAGTCATGGGGCGAGTCAAATGACAGAAGGAGTACGCATGAGCGAGAACGACAAGCCGGTATCGGAACTGGGCTACGAAGAGGCCCGCGACGAGCTGGTGGGCGTGGTGAAGATCCTCGAGCAGGGCGGGCTCGATCTCGACGCCTCCCTGGCTCTGTGGGAGCGGGGAGAGCAGCTGGCCACTCGTTGCGAGGAGCAGCTCGCCGGTGCCCGCAAGCGGATCGAGACCGCGCTCGCGAGCACCGAGAAGGACAGCTAGGGCGCGAGCGGTTCGGTGACCTCGAGGGCCTGGGCGAGCGTGGTGAAGTCCACATCGTTCGCGGTACCGCCCAGCAGTATTCGCACGTCGCCGAAGTCCGAGACCCAATACTTCCGCGAGCCTTCCTCGCCGTAGACGACCCAGTCTCGACCCGAGACGTTCTGCGCGCCCGACGCGTACACCGTTTCCTCGCCTGCCACGAAAGGAACCAACACTTCCTCGACGGCACTGGTCTGGGTCAGCTGCAGATACGCACCCGATCCGGTGATGTATCCGACAGTCGACACCGGTCCGCCGTTGTCGCCGGAGATCGTGGGACGACTGCCCGAGTTGGGCGTCCAATCCTCGGGAACAACCGGATTACGCACCGGAAAACCGATCTCGGACGCGTCGTACTGCAGCGCGGTGTCGATGTCGAAGTTGGGAATGGGCCCCTGCCTGGGCCCGCCGGGGCTCAACGAGCATTGACTGGCGATCCCCGCAATCAACAAACACGCGATGACCAGCGGAATGAGCGACCACACCATGTCGCGGCTGTTGTTGAGAATCCGGGGTTTGCTGTTCGCCACATCTCCAGTATCCCCTCTGCGCAGCAGTGCTCGGTCGGCGCGTGCCTCACAGACGACCCGACCCCACCGCGGGCATCACAGAAGTGAGATAATCGCGCCTGGGTAACACCCCACCAACCAGGAGGCTACAAACCGATGACGGCCAGCACCGAGTCCACTCGCGCCATGGCGCCAGATCGCAACCTCGCACTCGAACTCGTCCGCGTCACCGAGGCCGGTGCGCTCGCCTCGGGTCGCTGGGTCGGTCGCGGCGACAAGGAAGGTGGCGACGGAGCAGCAGTCGATGCCATGCGGCAGTTGGTCAGCTCGGTCTCGATGCGCGGCGTCGTCGTCATCGGCGAAGGCGAGAAGGACGAAGCGCCGATGCTCTACAACGGCGAGCAGGTCGGCAACGGCAACGGCCCCGAGGTCGACTTCGCCGTCGATCCCGTCGACGGCACCACGTTGATGGCCAAGGGCATGCCCAACGCCATCTCGGTTCTCGCGGTCGCCGAGCGCGGCGCGATGTTCGATCCGTCCGCCGTCTTCTACATGAAGAAGATCGCCGTCGGACCCGACTTCGCCGACGTCATCGACATCACCGCACCGGTCGCGGAGAACATCGCCCGCGTCGCCAAGATCAAGAAGGGATCCACCTCCGACGTCACGGTGTGCATCCTCGACCGACCCCGGCACGCCGAGCTGATCCAGCAGGTGCGCGACACCGGCGCCCGCATCCGACTGATCTCCGACGGCGACGTCGCCGGTGCCATCGCCGCCGCACGCCCCACCTCTCCCATCGACATCCTGATGGGCACCGGCGGAACCCCCGAGGGCATCATCGCCGCGGCCGCCATGCGCTGCATGGGTGGTGCGCACCAGGGCATGCTGGCTCCGACCGACGACGACGAGCGCCAGAAGGCGATCGACGCCGGACACGATCTCGATCGCGTCCTGTCCACCGAGGACCTGGTCTCGGGCGAGAACGTCTTCTTCACCGCGACCGGCGTCACCGACGGCGACCTGCTCCAGGGCGTCCGATACTCGGGCGGCGGTGCGCACACACAGTCCATCGTGATGCGCTCGAAGTCCGGCACCGTCCGCATGATCGACGCGTACCACCAGCTCAACAAGCTCAAGGAGTACTCGAACATCGACTTCGACGGCGACACCTCCGGCGCCATCCCGTCCTTCTGACCGTCCGCTCGACGAAGTTTCCGCTCCCCTACCGAGGCAAGAGGTCAATGACAGAGAACGAACAGCAGTTCCGGATCGAGCACGACACCATGGGAGAGGTTCGCGTTCCCATCGATGCGCTCTGGCGTGCCCAGACGCAGCGTGCCGTGGAGAACTTCCCCATCTCGGGCCGTCCGCTCGAGCGCACTCAGATTCGCGCGATGGGCCTGCTCAAGGCAGCCTGCGCGCAGGTCAACAAGGACCTCGGTCTGCTCGACGGCACCCTGGCCGACGCGATCATCGCCGCCGCCACCGAGATCGCCGACGGCAAGCACGACGATCAGTTCCCGATCGACGTCTTCCAGACCGGCTCGGGCACCAGCTCGAACATGAACGCCAACGAGGTCATCGCGTCGATCGCGAAGGCGGCAGGCGTCGAGGTGCACCCCAACGATCACGTGAACATGTCGCAGTCCTCCAACGACACGTTCCCGACGGCCACTCACGTCGCCGCCACCGAGGCAGCTGTCACCTCGCTCGTGCCCGCACTGCGCCACCTCCACGAGGCTCTCGTGGTCAAGGCAACGGAGTGGAAGCACGTTGTGAAGTCCGGCCGCACCCACCTCATGGATGCCGTTCCGGTCACCCTCGGACAGGAATTCGGCGGCTACGCCCGTCAGATCGAAGCCGGCATCGAACGCGTCGAGGCCACCCTGCCGCGGCTCGGTGAACTGCCCATCGGCGGCACCGCCGTCGGCACCGGACTCAACGCACCCGACGGCTTCGGACCGAAAGTCGTTGCCGCACTGGTCGCGTCGACCGGTATCGATGCACTCACCGCCGCCAAGGATTCGTTCGAGGCGCAAGCCGCACGCGACGGTCTCGTCGAGGCCTCGGGCGCACTGCGCACCATCGCGGTCTCACTGACCAAGATTGCCAACGACATTCGCTGGATGGGATCGGGACCGCTCACCGGACTCGGCGAGATCACCCTCCCCGACCTGCAGCCCGGTAGCTCCATCATGCCCGGTAAGGTCAATCCCGTTCTGCCCGAGGCTGTTACGCAGGTCGCGGCTCAGGTCATCGGCAACGACGCCGCGGTCGCATTCGGCGGCGCGTCGGGCGCATTCGAGCTCAACGTGTACATCCCGATGATGGCGCGCAACGTACTCGAGTCGTTCAAGCTGCTCGCCAACGTCTCGGTGCTGTTCGCCGACAAGTGTGTCGTCGGCCTCGAAGCCAACGTCGAGCACCTCAAGACCCTCGCCGAGTCCTCGCCGTCCATCGTGACGCCGCTGAACTCCGCGATCGGCTACGAGGAAGCCGCCGCCGTCGCCAAGCAGGCACTCAAGGAGAAGAAGACGATCCGTCAGACGGTCATCGACCGCGGACTGATCGGCGACAAGCTCAGCGAAGCCGAACTGGACAAGCGCCTCGACGTCCTCGCCATGGCGAAGGTCAAGGACTAGCTTCCCCGTTCGCCCCGTCGAACCCCTGAAAGCGTGAATGGTCCATTGCACCGCCGAGACGTGTGCAATGGACCATTCACGCTTTCGAAAGGGGCCGAACCTCAGGCGAGGTGTGCGAGTTCCTCGCGTGCCTTCAGGCCGTCCTCGCCCAGATCCGTGCGGTCGAAGATCTTCCAGCCTGCGAGCAGCGGCTTGAACACCTTGTCGCGTTCCTGATCGGCGTCGTAGATTCCGGCTTCGGCGAGGGCGGCGGAACTGCTGCCGCGGTCCGGGAGATCGACCTCGGGAATCTTGAATCCGTTGATCCGGTCTGCGATGGCGCGGGCGGCCTGGTCGGGCACCACGGCGAATGCCTCGTCGATGATGTTGGCGTAGAACGTCGACTGCAGCGCGTCGTCGTCGGCGATGCGGCCGAGGATGGTGGCCAGCACCGGGTCCTTGCCGAGGGCGATGGTGTTGCGGTTGCGCAGCGAGGCTGCGGCTTCCTCGATGGCGAAGCGCGCGAGGATGTCGAGCAGACCCTGGCTGGGAGCGTCGAATCCGAGTGTCATGTGCTCCATCCGAACCCGCTCGAGGGCGACCGGATCGACTGCGCGGGTGAGCACCAGGAAGTTGCGCAGCACGATGGACTGTCGGTTCTCCTCCGACGTCCATCGGCCGGTCCACTTCCACCAGGCCCCGAGGCCGGTGAGCGCGTGGGCCAGTTCGCGGTGGTACGCGGGCAGGTTGTCGGCCACCAGCACGCCGACCGTGGCGGACAGGATTTCGACATCACTGAGGTGCGACTGCTCCGGCGTCCAGTCCTCGCCGCCGAGGAACGCGAAGTTCTTGCCCTCGTCGAACGGCGCGAGATCGTGGGGATGCCAGTCGTTGGCAGCCTCGATGTGGCGTCGTAGATTCTCTTCGACCGCGGGCTCCAAACGGACCAGCAGATCACCGTCGGACAGGTTCGTAGACATGCGGTAACCGTAGCGCCTACGCCCGAGCGCCCGACGTCGTGCCCCTGACCATTGTGAATTCTCCTAACGCCAGGTCGTTGCGGGTCTATTCTC
Source organism: Rhodococcus sp. IEGM 1341 (assembly GCF_030056895.1). NCBI lineage: Bacteria > Bacillati > Actinomycetota > Actinomycetes > Mycobacteriales > Nocardiaceae > Rhodococcus > Rhodococcus sp. IEGM 1341. The sequence continues at coordinate 66,140 of NZ_JASHKV010000007.1, forward strand.
AGGTGCATCCAGTCATCGAAGTGAGGACTCCTCATGATGCGGTCGGGTCGAAATTTTCTGTGTCTTGCTGTTGTGTGCTCGATGGTGGTGCTGGTCGGGTGCTCCGAGGACGCACCCACTGCCGAGAGTCCTCCGACCTCCGAGCCCGCACCGACCGGAGACCTCTCCCCCGGTCAGGTCGCAGGAGTCGATGTTCCCGACGGCCGCGTCGACGAAGCGGTCGGCAAGCTCGACGGCATCGCCGAGGAGCTGATGGCGGCGTCGAACATTCCCGGTATGGCCATTGCCGTCGTGCACGGCTCGGACGTCGTCTACTCGAAGGGCTTCGGCGTTCGCGAAGTGGGCACGGACGAACCCGTCGACGGTGACTCGGTGTTCCAGTTGGCGTCCCTGTCCAAATCGGTCGGTGCGACGGTCATCGCGTCACAGGTGGGAGCGGGCGTGGTCGACTGGTCGACGCCGGTGGTCTCGCAGCTGCCGTGGTTCGCACTCGACGATCCGTGGGTGACCGAGAACATCACGGTCGGCGACTTCTACGCCCACCGAAGCGGACTGCCCGAGCATGCCGGGGATCTGCTCGAGGACCTCGGCTACGACCGGCGCCAGGTTCTCGAACGCCTTCGGGAGGTGCCCCTCGACCCGTTCCGCTCCACGTACCACTACACCAACTTCGGGATCACGGCCGCGGCCGAGGCCGTCGCTGCGGCGTCGGGCAAGGACTGGGACACCCTCAGCCAGGACACGATCTACGGCCCGCTGGGTATGACCTCGACCAGCTCGTCGTTCGCGGACTACATCGCGCGCGCCGATCGGGCCGTACCCCACGTACTCGTCGACGGCGAGTATCAGGCGAAGTATCAGCGGGAACCCGATCCACAGACCCCCGCCGGTGGCGTCAGCTCCTCGGTGAACGACCTCGCGAAGTGGCTGACAATGCTGATCGCCGACGGAGACCACGACGGACGAGAGCTCGTGGATCCCGACGCCCTCCTGCCCGCGGTCAGCGCGCAGATCGTCTCGAGCCCGTCGGCGACACCGGACTCACGCGCCGGCTACTACGGCTTCGGGTTCAACGTCTCCACCAGTGCGGCCGGCCGCGCAACGGTGAGCCATTCGGGAGCGTTCGCACTCGGAGCCGGCACCAACTTCGTCTGGATTCCTTCACTCGACGTCGCCATCGTCGCACTGACCAATGCCGCGCCCCTCGGCATCGCCGAAACTGTGACCGCCGAGTTCGCAGACCTCGTTCAGTTCGGTGAGGTGCGGGAGGACTGGCGAACGCTGTACAAGAATGCGTTCGCCGGGATGAGCGAACCGGAGGGCGATCTCGCAGGCAAAACCGCCCCCACCAATCCCACTGCGCCACAACCTCTCGCGTCGTATGTGGGGGTGTACCAGAACAGCTACTGGGGGCCGGCGACGGTAGCGGAGATCAACGGGGAACTGACGTTGGCTCTCGGACCGAACGGAACCTCCTACGAGTTGACGCCGTGGGACGGTGACACGTTCACGTTCGAGCCGAGCGGTGAGAACGCGCCCGACGGGTCCATCTCCCAGGCGACGTTCAACGCGAATACGCTGACACTCGAGTTCTTCGACGGCGATGGATTGGGGCGATTCACGAAATGACCGAGACACAGCAGGCAACCGAGACCGTAGTGAATCTGTTCGACGCGTTGAGAAGTCGAGACACCGAGCGCGCGATGTCGCTCCTCGACGACGACATCGTCTGGCACAACGTCGGACTACCGAAGGTGCGCGGCCGCTCGAACGTGGGCAGGTTCATGGCCACGCTTGCCGAGCCTGCGTTCGGCTTCGACGTGATAGTGCACAACATCGCCGCCGACGGAGATGTCGTGCTCACCGAACGCACGGATGTGCTGATCTGGCGGCGGCTCCGAATCGAATTCTGGGTGTGCGGAACCTTCGAGCTGCGCGACGGCAAAGTGGCCGTGTGGCGGGACTACTTCGACAACGTCGACTTCCTGAAAGGTCTTGTGCGGGGAGCATTCCGGGCCGTAGTGGGCCGGTGACCCATGTGAGCGGAACCTCGTAGTGGGCTACGAAGTTCCGCTCACAATGGGGGTCAGGCTCCCGACGGCCCGAACTCTTCGAGCATTTCTGTCACCAGTGCCGCGATCGGTGAACGCTCGCTGCGGGTGAGGGTGATGTGCGCGAAAAGTGGGTGCCCCTTGAGCTTTTCGATCACTGCAGCGACGCCGTCGTGTCGTCCGACGCGCAGGTTGTCGCGCTGAGCGACGTCGTGGGTGAGTACGACGCGTGAGCCCGAACCCAGCCGGGACAGAACCGTCAGCAGCACGTTGCGCTCGAGTGACTGTGCCTCGTCGACGATCACGAAGGAGTCGTGCAGCGATCGACCGCGAATGTGCGTCAGCGGCAACACTTCCAGCATTCCGCGGGCGATGACCTCCTCCATCACCTCCGGGCTTGCGAGCCCTTCGAGGGTGTCGAAGACCGCCTGTCCCCAGGGGCCCATCTTCTCGCTCTCGCTACCGGGGAGGTAGCCGAGCTCCTGGCCGCCGACGGCGTAGAGGGGCCGGAAGACAACGACTTTCCGATGCGAGCGACGTTCGAGGACGGCCTCGAGTCCGGCAGTCAGCGCCAGAGCGGACTTACCGGTGCCTGCCTTTCCACCGAGTGAGACGATGCCGATGCTCTCGTCGAGCAGAAGATCGAGCGCCACTCGCTGTTCTGCCGAACGGCCGTGCAGGCCGAACGCCTCACGCTCACCGCGCACGAGTTGGATCTGCTTGTCGGGCGTGACGCGCCCCAGCGCACTCTGCCGTCCGGCAAGCAGTCGAACTCCGGTGTGACACGGCAGGTCTCGCGCCTCGGCGAGGTCGATGACGCCGTCGTTGAACAGCGTGTCGACTGCGTCGGGCTGCACGTCGAGCTCGGTCATGCCGGTCCACCCGGACGGCACCACGTCGTGTGCGTGGTACTCGTCGGCGGGAAGCCCGACAGCACCGGCCTTGACGCGCAGCGGAATGTCTTTGCTGACCAACACCACATCTTTGCCCTCGGCCGCCAGATTCAGGGCGCACGCGAGGATTCTGGAGTCGTTGGAGTCGGTACGGAATCCGACGGGAAGAACCGTGGGATCGGTGTGGTTGAGCTCGACTTGCAGTGTGCCACCGGAGGTTCCGATGGGAACCGGCTGGTCGAGTCGGCCGAACTCGACGCGAAGGTCGTCGAGCATGCGCAAGGATTCCCGCGCGAACCATCCCAATTCGTGATGGTGGCGTTTGCCCTCCAACTCGCTGATCACGATCAACGGAAGTACCACATTGTGCTCGGCGAACCGGATGACTGCCCAGGGATCCGAGAGCAGGACCGAGGTATCGAGCACGAATGTCCGAAGAGGGGCGGAAACGGAGCGTGAAGTGGTCACGTGGGGCTCCTACGTCTGCGCGGTACCGCGCAAACTCTGTCGCTCGGCCGGTCGGGTCCGATGTGTCAGGTGACACGAGGACCGGGTACCGGCCCTCTCGCGCTCACTAGCTCAGTCACGTATCAGAACCTCCCGCACAGGTAGCTTCCCCGCTGCCTGTTACTGCCGACGGTACCGCCGAAATCGAGGTTCGGCTCGCTGGAAGTCTGGCGTGTCGGTGAACAACGCGTTACGGCCGAATCGCCCCAGGTCGGCAATCGAGCGGTGCCGAGAGTGCCCTCCCCCGACGCGTCAATGGACCACTGCATACGTCTGAGCGATGCAACGGTCCATCGACGCAGACCAGCGTGCTGCGTCGATGGACCACTACACACGTCCGAGCGCTGCAATGGTCCATTGACGCGGACCGGGGTGGGCGCGAGAGCAGGATCAGCCGAGCAATCCCCAGTCTTCGAGGCCATCGTACAGTGGCTTGCTCTGTGCCAACTTCACGACACGTTCCTTCAGAGCGTCGCTGGCCTCGCCGGTGGCCAGGGCGGTGCCGATGATGTCGGCGACCTCGGTGAACTCGGCTTCGCCGAATCCACGGGTTGCCAGTGCGCCGGTGCCGATGCGCAGGCCCGAGGTGACCATCGGCGGGCGCGGGTCGAAGGGCACTGCATTGCGGTTGACGGTGATGCCGACCTCGTGCAGGAGGTCCTCGGCCTGTTGGCCGTCGAGCTCGGAGTTGCGCAGGTCGACGAGCGCGAGGTGTACGTCGGTGCCGCCGGTGAGGACGGAGATGCCCTTGTCTGCGACGTCGGCACCGGTCAGGCGATCGGCGAGTAGTGATGCACCGAGGAGGGTGCGTTCCTGGCGTTCCTTGAACTCGGGCGTCGCAGCGATCTTGAAGGCGACGGCCTTGGCGGCGATGGCGTGCATCAGCGGCCCGCCCTGCTGGCCCGGGAACACTGCGGAGTTGAGCTTCTTGGCCCATTCCTTCTTGGCCAGGATGATGCCGGAGCGCGGTCCACCGAGGGTCTTGTGCACGGTGGAGGAGACGACGTCTGCGTACGGCACGGGTGAGGGGTGCACGCCTGCGGCGACGAGTCCGGCGAAGTGCGCCATGTCGACCCAGAGCAGTGCGCCCACTTCGTCGGCGATGGAGCGGAACGCAGCGAAGTCCTGGTGGCGCGGGTACGCCGACCAGCCGGCGATGAGCACCTGCGGCTTGGCGGCGATGGCCTGCTTGCGCACCTCGTCCATGTCGATGCGGTGGTCTTCCTTGGACACCCCGTAGGACTCGACCTCGTAGAGCTTGCCCGAGAAGTTGAGCTTCATGCCGTGGGTGAGGTGGCCGCCGTGCGCCAGGTCGAGGCCCATGATCTTGTCGCCCGGGTTGATCAGTGCCATCAGCACGGCGGCGTTGGCCTGCGCACCTGCGTGCGGCTGCACGTTGGCGAACTCGGCACCGAAGAGTTCCTTGGCGCGGTTGCGCGCGAGATCCTCGACGATGTCGACGTGCTCGCAGCCGCCGTAGTAGCGGCGACCGGGGTAGCCCTCGGCGTACTTGTTGGTCAGGACGCTGCCCTGGGCCTGCAGCACCGCGCGGGGGACGAAGTTCTCCGAGGCGATCATCTCGAGAGTGTCGCGCTGACGCCCCAGCTCACCGGCCATCGCCTCGGCGACCTCGGGATCGAGTTCGGCCAGTGACAGGTTGTTGACGTCAGTCATAACAGGAGTCTCCAAGGGACAGCAGAGTAAAGGGGGCTCGGCCAGTTTACGAGACGCGCAATGCACCGGGTGTCAGTGGCTCGTCGAGCAGCCTGCCGAACAGTTGCGCGCGCTCACTCGCCGTCTCACCACGGTCGAGCCAGCCGGCGAGCAGCTTGTAGCCCTCGACGTAGGTGCTGATGTACGCGCGCCACAGCGGGGAGGACAGAAACCGCAGGCTGTGCCGGGCGCGCTGCGGCGATGCCAGCGACCATCGCTCCAGGTAGGCAGCCACGTCGTCCTCGCTCTTGTGCTGATCGTGCAGTAGCAGCGCGGCGTCCTGCCGGACCCCCAACAGCTGGCTCGACGCGGCCGCGAGACGCTCGGCCTTCTCGCCGTCGAATCGCAGTCCCAGATCGGCGTAGATCTCCTGCGCCCACAGGCCCCAGCCTTCGCCGACGACGGCCCCGAGCGCGTGATCGGCCAAGCCCTCGGCCATCAGGCACTGCGGGGTGTTGACCAGGAACAGCGTCTGCTCGAGCTGACCTGCACCGACCAGTCCGGTCTCCTTGCGGCAGTGTTCGGTGTGGTGCCCCGGGTAGGACTCGTGCGCGATCAGGTGCGGCAGATTGGCCATCTGCTGCTCGATGTCGGAATTGATCGCGACGGTCGAGCGATAGTCACCGAGGTAGTAGTTGAACCCGGACCACGGCTTGTCGCCGACGACCTCGTAGGTCACCTGCTCGGTGTCGGGCAGGGTGTATTCGGCTCGGACGCGGTCGCGCAACGCGGAGGAGAACGCCTCGACGCAGTCCTGCAGTCGGTCGGTCGGAATCACGTCCGCACGGCGATGCGCGATCAACCGTTCGCCGAGCGACCCGGGACCGGCGAGAACTTCGTCCATCTTGCGGTGTGCCTGCAGGTACTGGTCCTGATCGCCCGCGGAGATTCGGACGTCGAAGTAGGCATACACCTCGTCGACGAAGCCGATGTCCTCGCCTGCGAACTTGCGCGCCGAACATTCCAGTGCGCGCAGGTGAACGTCGAGGAACGTCGCGCGCTCGGGTGTCAGATCGACGTTGCCGAGCTCGGCGCGCAGTGTCTGTGCTCGACGGATCAGCTCGCGCGGCTCGGGCGCGGGGGCGTTCTCGGTGATACGACGCAACTCGGGATCGCCGGTGTACGCGTCGACGAATCCGTCTTCGAGCCGGTCGAAACTCAGGCCCAGCAGCAGGTATTCACGAACGAGGGAAGCAGCATCCATATCCGAACCCTAGTACGGCGAACGACCCCGCCCGTGCGCGATCGACCGGCACCGAGCACAATCTGGAACCATGCGACTCGCGCTCGACAGGAGCTCAGCCGAACCCTCCGCAGCTCCGACCTGTTGGAGTCGTGCGTGAGCGAGTCCAGTCCATACGTCGAGTTCGACCGTGTTCAGTGGCGCACGCTGCGCCAATCCACACCGTTGGTGCTGACCGAGGAAGAACTCGTCGGTCTGCGTGGTCTGGGTGAACAGATCGATCTCGACGAGGTGGCGGAGGTCTATCTGCCGCTGGCACGACTGATCCACCTTCAGGTCGCGGCTCGGCAACGGCTGTTCGCCGCGACCGCGACGTTCCTCGGCGAGAAGCACCCCGACCGTCAGGTCCCGTTCGTCATCGGTGTCGCAGGGAGTGTCGCCGTCGGAAAGTCGACGACGGCCCGTGTGCTGCAGGCACTCCTGGCCCGATGGGACCATCATCCGCGGGTCGATCTGGTCACCACCGACGGATTCCTGTACCCGACGGCCGAGCTCATGCGTCGAGGCATACTGCACCGCAAAGGATTTCCCGAGAGTTACGACAGGCGCAAGCTGCTCAGATTCGTCACCGAGGTCAAGTCCGGGACCGAAGAGGTGGGCGCGCCGGTCTATTCGCACGTCTCGTACGACATCGTCAAGGGCCAGTACCACATGGTCCGGCAGCCCGACATCCTGATCGTGGAGGGGCTCAACGTATTACAGACCGGACCGCGGTTGATGGTCTCGGATCTGTTCGACTTCTCGATCTACGTCGACGCGCGGATCGAGGACATCGAGAGTTGGTACGTCAAACGCTTTCTCGCATTGCGCAAGACGTCCTTCACCGATCCGTCCTCGCACTTCCACCACTACGCAGGCCTGTCCGACGACCACGCGCAGATCGCGGCCGAGGATCTGTGGCATTCGATCAACCTGCCGAATCTGGTGGAGAACATCCTGCCGACGCGACCGCGAGCGACGATGGTGTTACGCAAGGACAACGACCACGCGATCAACCGGCTGCGGCTTCGTAAGTTGTAGACCATAATCCACCAATGGCGGTGGAAAAGCGGTCGATCGGCGAGGTGCCGCTGATCGGTCGAGACGGCGAGCTGCAGCGAATTCTGCATGCCGCCGGCAGGTACGGCGGGATGGCCGTCAAGGCCGCGCCCGGTGTCGGCCGAACCCGCCTGTTGACCGAGGCGGTGCGGTCGCTGGTGTGCCTCGGGTGGCATCCCCACCGAGTGGTGACGGTGATGCCGACAGGTACCGGATTCGTCCCCGTCGAATCGGACCGAGCTCTGGCCGCCACGCTGGCCGACGCGCACGGCGGTCGACGCACCGTCGTGGTCATCGACGACGCCCAATGGCTGGCCGATTCGACCATCGAGCTCCTCGCGCGTCGCGTCGGATCGAAGGATCTGTTCGTGCTGGCCAGCGTCAGCGCGGGTCGACGCCGCACCCCCGTGCTCGACGCCCTGTGGAAGGACGGCGTGATCGACCGCATCGATCTCGAGCCGCTCACTCCCGAGCAGTGCCGGTCGCTGATCGAGTCGATGCTCGGTCGCAGCGGCGAAATAGTCGACAGTGCAGCAGTTTTCGCAGTCACCGCATTGTCCTCCGGCAACCTCGTGGTGCTCCGAGATCTGGTGGCGACGGCGGTCGAGCGCCGGGCGTTGACGGTGTCGTCGCACGTGTGGCACCTGTCCGCTCCCCTACCCGTGTCGGCCGGTCTGGCCGATGTGGTGCGCGATCATCTGGCTGAGGTGATCGCGCTCGCCGATTAGGCCGGCGCGGCCGAGGTCGACGACGCACTGGACATGGTCGCTCTCGCCGGTTCGCTGGAGTTCGGAGCCGCAGCCGCGGTGATGGATCCACGTCTGATCGAGGAACTCGAATCGGCCGGTGTGCTGACGATCCGCACCGAACAGAACATCGACCGGGTGACGTTCTCGACGCCCATCACCGCCCAGGTGCGCAGCGAGGACATGGCCACACTGCGCAGGCGTCGCCTGAGCCTGACGGTCGCCGACGCTCTCAACGCCTCGAGCGACGGGCTCGGCCCCCGCGAACGCGTCACCGCTGCACTGCTTCGTATCGACGCGGGCGTCTCGCTCGACGCCCCGGCGGCGGTGGAGGCGGCTCGGTTGTCGTGGCGCTTCGTACCCCCGGAGACGACGCGCAAGCTGGCCTCGGCCGCCGCGGCGGCAGGCGGCGGGTTCGATGCCCAGCTCATCCTCGCGTCCGCGGAGAGCCAGCTCGGCATGACCGAGTCCGCGCAGCAGCGGCTCGACGAGCTTCTTCGCGGGGCGGACAACGACATTCGGCGCGCGACGGCCGTGCGCGCGTGTACCGACAACATGGTGCTGCGGCTGGCGGATCCGACGCGGGCGCTGGCGCTGAACTCCAGCACCGAGCATGCCGTCGTCGATCCCGCCGTCCGCACGCAGCTGCGAGCCCAGCGCGGTCTGATGATGCATGCGATAGGCGATACGGCGGGTTCGCTTGCCTTGCTCGAACCACTGATGGACGACCTCGTCGGCGCGACGCTGATCTCGGCCAGCTTCGCCGTCGCCGCCGGGGCTACCGTCGCAGGCCGATTGTCGACCGCGTTCTCTGCGCTCGCCCGGGTGCAGCCCGAGCCCGACAATCCGGCGGCGACGGTGCTGGATCTGACGCGGTGCTTCACGATTGCCTGCGCCGGCAACTTCGAGGAGGCCACTGCACTCGCTCGCTATCGATACGACGAAGCGGTGGAACAGTTCTCACCGCTGCAGCAGGCGTGGTTCGGGTGGGCCCGCGGAGGTCTACTGCTCTCGCAGGGCCACGCGGCCGAGGCGATCCGCTGGTGCTCGGAGGCCTACACGCTCGCGGGCACACTCGGCCAGCGGTCCATGGAACCGATGGTGGCGTGTGATCTGGTCCGCGCCCTCGCGCTCGACGGGCGCACGGAGGAGGCGTCGGACCTCATCGAGGCCGCGGACCTCGACAACCCGGCCTCGCCGGCGTTGTTCGGAGCTCGCGGCACGCGTCTGGCGGCGCTGGGCTGGGCCGCGGCTGCTCGCGGAGACGTCGACGAGGCCTGCGAGCTGCTGATCGCCTCCGCCGAGGCCCATGCCGCTATCGACCACCATCTGCCTGCGCTGTTCTCCTACGTCGATGCCGCTCGGTGCGGAGCGGCAACTGCCGCACTGGCTCCCGTCCACCAGCTGGCAGGTCTGATCGAAGGGGACTTGGCCCGCACCGAAATACGCATGGTCGAGGTGCTCGCAGCACCGTCCGGGCCGGACAGCGCGGTCACCGAGCAGGTGGTGGCCGTGGCCGCGAGCGCCGAAAAACACGGCCTGGACCTGCACGCGGCCGAGATGTACTTCTATGCGCGAAACCTGTTGTTGCGCAGTAGCCCTCGCGCCGCGGCGACAGCGGGAAGGCAGGGTCACGTACTGGCCGCGCGCTGTGGACATCCCAGCACGCCGCTGCTGCACGGAACACGAGATCCGGCCCTGACGGCACGCGAACGGCAGATCGCGTCCCTCGCCGCATCAGGCCTGTCCAACCGCGACATCGCCGACGCCGTCGTGCTGTCGATCCGCACCGTCGAGACGCACCTCAACCGCATCTTCGGGAAGTTGGGGATCAGCACCCGCGCCGAGCTCACATCGCTACGAGGCTCACTGCTCGATTGACCGAACCGTTGCCGTACAGGGAGGCCTCGATGTCGAGCAGGTACGGCGACGGAGCAACCCCGAGTTCGCTGTGCAGAACCGCCTCTGCTCGCCGAAAGGCAACCACCGCCTCGGCTGTGCGATGCGACCGGTCGAGGGCGATCATCAGCTGACCCCACAGGTGTTCGCGCAACGGGGCGGCCCGCAATGCGCGCTCGATCTCGGCGATCACCGTCTCGTGTCGACCGAGCTGCAGACGGGCCTCGAAGGCCGATTCCAGCACCACGGCGTGCACCTCGTCGAGATGGTCTCGCTCGTCGACGGCGAAGCCCAGATCACCGAACTCGACGAGCGCCGGGCCCCGCCACAGCGCAAGGGCGCGGCCGAACTGGCCGTCGGCCTCGGCGAATCGGCTGCGGCCGAGTGCCTCCCGCCCACGCGTGGCCAGCATCTCGAACTCGCGCAGATCCAGTCGGTCACTGCCCAGATCCAACCGATAACCCCAGGACGTCGTCACGAGCCGAGCGCCGTTCTCCGCACCGAGGACCCGACGCAGATTCGCCATGTACGCACGCAGTGACGTCAACGCCTTGGCCGGCGGACGGCAGTTCCAGACGAGATCGATCAATCGGTCGAACTCGACGACGTTTCCCGCTTCCACGAGCAGCACCGCCAACACGGTCCGCTGTTTGAGCCCACCGACTGCTTTCACCCCGGTCGCGTCGCGCACCACCATGGGTCCGAGCACGTTGTAGTCCACGATCGGAAATTCTCCGAGCCTCGAGACGACCGCGCCATCGTTTACGTAGCGATACAACCACAAGTACGTAGTGCTCTCGGGTCGTGCACAGAAGCTCGTAGCAGGCTACGAACTACAGTGCACGTCAGATACCGAACCGGCGGTGTCTGGCCGCGAAGTCGCGCAGCGCGCGCAGGAAGTCGACGCGACGGAATTCGGGCCAGTAGGCCTCGGTGAACCAGATTTCCGAGTACGCGCTCTGCCACAGCAGAAAGCCGGAGAGTCGCTGTTCGCCCGAGGTGCGGATCACGAGATCCGGATCGGGTTGGCCGGAGGTGTAGAGGTGACTACCGATCTCGTCGACGTTGATCGATGCCACCAGCTCGTCGCCGCTGACACCCTCGGCGATCTTCTCGCTCACCAGGGATTGGACGGCGTCGGCGATTTCCTGCCGCCCGCCGTATCCGACGGCGACATTGACGTGCGTTCCCGACCTTCCCTCGGTCAGCGCAGCCGCCTCTTTGAGCCGACGCGAGGTCGATGCGGGCAGCAGATCGAGGGTGCCGACGAGTTTGACGCCCCAGTTCATCTCGGGTCCGCAGATTTCCTCGACGACGTCGGTGATGATGTCGAGCAACGAATCCAATTCGTCCGCATCTCGGCGAAGGTTCTCGGTGGAGAGCAGGTAGATGGTGGCCATCTCGATTCCGGCGGCGTCGCACCAGCCGAGCATCTCGGCGATCTTCAGCGCGCCCATGCGGTGCCCGTGCGCGACGTCGGTGAACCCGTTCTCGCGCGCCCAGCGGCGATTGCCGTCGCACATCACTGCCACGTGCCGCGGGTGCTGAACCCCTTCGAGCTGGCTCAGCAGACGCCGCTCGTACACGTTGTAGAGAACGCCGCGGACCTTCTGCGGAATGATCACCACTGCTTTGTCACCGCTGCTCTCATCACCACGAAGGATCACCTTACGCCGACGTCTGCGAGCCGGTCGCCGGTACAGTAGCGTCAGAACCTACGGTGGCGTAGGTTTCGCCGGCGGTACGGAGAGGTCATTTTTCATGACGATGTTCGGACTCGACGAGATACCCGTCAAACCACGCATGCGCGGCTGGATTCACCTGTACGCGTTCGGCGTGGCAGTGGTATGCGCGATCACTCTCGTCACGCTCGCGTTCAGCATGGTCTCGGTCAGTGCAGGTGTCGCCGTGAGCGTGTATTCCATCACCGTCTGCGGCGTGTTCGGGGTCAGTGCCACCTACCATCGCGTGCACTGGAAGACCACGGCGTCGCAGATCTGGATGAAGCGCGCCGATCATTCGATGATCTTCCTGTTCATCGCAGGTAGCTACACCCCGTTCGCGGTGCTGGGGCTACCCGCCTCGACCGGGCGCATGTTGCTGATCGTCGTCTGGGTCGGGGCCCTCGCCGGGGTGGCCCTGAAGATGTTGTGGCCCACCGCTCCCCGATGGGTCGGGGTACCGCTGTACCTGCTCCTCGGCTGGGCGATCGTCCCGGTCGCACCCGCGCTGATCGACCACGTCGGCTATGCACCGTTCGTGTTGCTGCTCGTGGGCGGAGTCTTCTACAGCATCGGAGCCGTGCTGTATGCCACCAAGTGGCCGAATCCATGGCCGACGACCTTCGGCCATCACGAGTTCTTCCACGCAGCAACGGTATTGGCGGCAACCTGCCACCTGGTTGCCGTGTGGCTCGTACTGTTCTGATCGCCCTCAGGTGGTTCGGGATGCCTTGTCTCGATACATCAGTGCGTCGGCGCGCTGAATCAGCGCTTCTCTCGACTCCCCCGGCTCACGCACCGCAACGCCCACACTCACCGACACCCCGAGCAGACTCGATCCGAACGGCACCGGCTCGCCGCAGATCGCCGACCGCACCGATTCGGTGACTTCGGCGCTGTCGAGCCCCTTCGGCCCGTCGAACGTGACAGCGAACACGAACTCGTCTCCTGCGTATCGGCCGACGACGCTCCCGCGCGGCGACCACTGGTGCAGTCGACGTCCCGCTGCCTCCAGCAGGGCGTCACCTGCCGGGTGGCCGTGCGCGTCGTTGATCGATTTCAACCGATCGACGTCGACGAAGGCCAGGGCAACCGGCAGATCCTCGACGATCCATTCGTCGACGTGGGCGAGCAGGGGACCTCGTCGCAGCAATCCGGTCAGTTCGTCGCGCTCGGCGCGATCGCGCCAACGAACGGTGTCGTCCACGACGGGATTGACCAGGTCCAGCAGTGCGACGATGAACCGTCGCCCCGCGATCATCGAGATTCCGACGTGCATCCAGCAGGAGACGACCTCTCCGTCGCCGCGCCGCACTCGACGTAGAGCGCCGACCGGTCGACCGTGTTCGGTGGAGCCTGCGTCGGGGTAGCGATGCTCGAGCTGGACCGCGATGCGCGTGGCGGACGCGCGATCCCCGAGCGGCACGAAATCTGCCACGGGTCGACCCACCATGTCGTCCACCGCGCACCCGAGCACGCCCTCGCACAGGATGTTGGCACCGACCACCTCGTACTGCATCGAATGCACCATGGCCGCCATCGGAACCGCGGCCACGAACTCGGCGACGGCAGCGCGCTGTTCGTCGGTCACCGCCTCGTGCGCGGTGTCCGCACGCATCACACCCTCATTCATGACACCTTCACTCATGACACCGTCGATCCATTGGTAGACGTTCGACCGCCCCAGGCCGAGGAAACTTCGGGCAACAGTACTGTTCCTCCGTCGAAGCATCGACGAGCGTCGTCACCTCTGCAGTGCGAACGACAAATCTTCGGCAGAGGTCACAGGACGGTCGCACACGAAGCCACGACACACGTATGCCGTTTCGAGGCCGTCGACGGGTGGACGGTCGGTCAGCAGTACCGACGAATCCGTCACGCCTGCCACCACCACGGAACCTCCCGGAGCGAGAGCCCGCGCAGCCGAGAGCAGCTCACCGCCGGGTGCCGTCGACACCGCGATCTGAATCGGGCCACGAACGGACGCTTCGGCGACGGCCAGCCAGTGCCCACCGGACCTGGGCGCTCGTTCGAGAATCGACGCCGATCGCGCCAACGACGCAGCCGCCAGTTCGCCGTAGCGCGCCGAGGAGTTGTGATCGACCAACGCAGCTGCGGTGAGCAGTGCCTCGGTCATCGTGGATGCGCCCGACGGGGTGGCCCCGTCGATCGGGTCACGGGGCCGGGTCACGAGAGCCTCGGCATCGTCGGCGGTGTCGAACCACCCGCCGACGTCGTCGGGGTCGGCGAAGTGGTCGATCGCAGCATCGATGATCGACGTCATTCGCTCGGTCCAGACTGTGTCTCCGGTGGCCTGGAACAGCGCTGCGGCGGCGACCGCGAGACACGCGTAATCCTCGAGCACGCCGGTGGCCTCGCCGACTCCGCTGCCGAGTGAGGCGCGGCGGATCCGGCCGGACTCGACGTGTCCGGCGAACAGTTGCTCGCCGCACTCGACTGCCGCGTCGACCCAGCGCGGCTGCCCCAGCCCGGTACCGGCCTCGACCAGTGCGGTGATCGCCAACCCGTTCCAGGCGGTGACGACCTTGTCGTCGCGGCCGGGTTGCGGCCGAGTCGCGCGAGCGGCCGACAACGCGGCGCGCACCCGGGCGAACCGGTCGTAATCCTCCGGTTCGGCGGGCAGCTGCAGTACCGACATGCCGGCCTCGAACGTGCCTGCCGAGTTCACCGCGAACAACCCGGCTGCCCAGACACCGTCCTCGAAACCGAGTGTCTCGGTCAGTTGTTCCGGAGTCCACGCGTAGGTCAGACCCTCGATGCCTTCGGTGTCGGCATCGAGTGCCGACGCGAAACAGCCGTTCTCCGTGCGTAATTCACGGAGCATGAACTCCGCAGTGTCCGACGCCACCCGCCGGGCGAGCGCATCGTCGTCGACCCGGGCTGCGTGCGCGTAGAACCGCAACAGCAGCGCGTTGTCGTAGAGCATCTTCTCGAAGTGCGGGACGACCCACTCGGCATCGACGGAGTAGCGCGCGAATCCACCGCCCAGCTGGTCGTAGATTCCACCACGCGCCATCGCCGACGCGGTACGGCGAACGACGCCGAGGACCTCGGAATCGCCGGTGCGCTCGTAGTGCCGAAGCAGACCTTCGAGCAGCGCGCCGGGTGGGAACTTCGGTGCCCGGCCGAAGCCGCCGTAGGTGGTGTCCTCGTCGGCGCAGATCGCCGAGACCGAGGCCGCCAGCGCGTCGGCGTCGATCGGGCGACCGCCTGCGGGCACGCCTGCACTGTGCTTGCGCAGTTCGGTGACGATGTCGGCGGAGGCGTCGAACACCTCCTGTCGCCGCGTCGACCAGGTGTCGGCGATCGCGGTGAGCAACTGCTGGAACGACGGCATTCCCTGACGCGGGGCAGGCGGGTAGTACGTACCGCAGTAGAACGGTTCGGTGTCGGGGGTGAGGAAACACGTCATCGGCCACCCACCTTGGCCGGTCATTGCGACGGTGGCGTTCATGTACACCGAGTCGAGGTCGGGTCGTTCTTCGCGATCGACCTTGATGCACACGAAATGCTCGTTCATCAGTGCCGCGGTCGCCTCGTCCTCGAACGACTCGTGGGCCATGACGTGGCACCAATGGCACGCCGAGTATCCGATCGACAGCAGGATCGGAACATCGCGATCGCGGGCCGACTGCAGAGCCTGCGGTCCCCACTGCTGCCAGTGCACCGGGTTGTCCGCGTGCTGCCTCAGATACGGGCTGGTGGACTCACCCAGGGCATTGGCGTCGAGCATCAGGGCTCGTCGGAGACGGCGGGTTTGGGTCGAGACTTTTCCGGTGGAAACGGATCTGCTATCCCGCCGCGGTCGGTGCCCTCGTCGAGGGCCTGATCCAACGTCGGATCCTCCTTCTCGAACGTGGCGGGCAGACGCTTGATCTTCTTGTTCATCGACCAGATCAGCAGTGCCGTTCCGACCAACAGCGCGACCAGGATCACCAGTCCGATCGGCGAGGACTTGCCGAATTCGGGACCGGTGGGCTGCTGGGCGAGGATCGAAACGATCATTTCTCGGTCTCTTCTATTCCGGCGAACAGGTCCGTCTCGGGCAGCGACGTCGTGACCCGAGTGCGGGCCAGCTCGAACTCCTCGGTGGGCCACAGCTTGCGTTGTACGTCCAGCGGCACGGCGAAGAACGACCCGTTGGGATCGATCTGCGTCGCGTGTGCGCGTAGTGCGTCGTCGCGATGATCGAAGTAGTCGCCGACGGTGACCTGCGTGGTGATACGACCCATGATCTCGTCGCGCTGGCCGTCCCACCGCTTGAGCCAGTCGACGAACGGGCTCTCCTCACCGCGGTCGATGAACCAGTCGTGGAAGAGCTGCATGCGCTTACGAATGAACCCGTGCGAGTAGTACAGCTTCAGCGGAGTCCAGGGCTCACCCGCGTCGGGGAACCGTTCGGGATCCCCCGCTGCCTCCCACGCCGCCATCGAGACCTCGTGGCAACGAATGTGGTCCGGGTGTGGGTAGCCGCCGCGCTCGTCGTAGGTGGTGATGACGTGCGGCTTGAACTCGCGCACCACTTTCACCAGCGCCTCGGTCGAGACCTCCAACGGGACCAACGCGAAACAGCCGTCGGGAAGCGGCGGGAGCGGATCGCCCTCGGGCAACCCGGAGTCCTCGAACCCGAGCCACGTCTGCTGCACGCCCAGCACTCGGGCGGCCTCGGCCATCTCCTCACGCCGAACCTCGTGGATGCGCTCGTGCACGCCCGGAATGTCCATCGCCGGATTGAGGATGTCTCCCCGCTCGCCACCGGTCAGGGTGACGACCAGAACATCGTGTCCTTCGGCCGCGTAGCGAGCCGTTGTCGCAGCGCCTTTGCTGGATTCGTCGTCGGGATGGGCATGCACTGCCATGAGCCGCAGTCCGGACACGTTCTTCCTCACCTCGGATTCGCCTGATTCTTGCCTGCCCCTATAGTTCCATCTGACGCCGACAGGCCCCCAGCGGCACCCCCGAATCGATCCCGAGAGCGGCCATGACCAACGCACTTCCCGCAGGTAGATACCCGTCGGGTTCAGGCCCGAGCGGTATTCGACAGGCCCCCAAACGTGCGACGAAGATCGCACTGGTGGCACTGGTCCTGCTGGTCGGACTGGGCGTGGCCTACTACGCGTACAGCAAGTTCTCGGTCAAACCGATCGAGGGCAGTCAGCTCTCGTTCGACATCGTCGACGAGGACACGATGTCGATCAGGTTCAGCGTCACCCGGCAGGATCCCGAGCAGCCCGCTGTCTGCATCGTCCGCGCTCGCTCGCGCGACGGCTCCGAAACCGGCAGGCGCGAGGTGTACATCCCACCGGAGTCGGCGTCCACCACCGTGGAGATGACTACCGAGGTGACGACGTCGGCCGCCCCTGCCGTCGGCGACGTCTACGGCTGCACCCTCGATGTTCCCGAATATTTACGAGCCCGATAGGCGAACTGCCTGTTCGTGGTAAGGTCGGGTCATACACGGCCACCGCAGAAGGTGCCGTGTATTGCTGCATTGCGGGCAGGGTTCACCTGCGAACGATGACGACGGCTCCAGGATGTGGGCCGGCCAAGGGGATCCAACCATTGGAGTCCCCTGTTCGTTGCGTGCCCTACCTGCTCAGAAACCGGAATCCGAGCTCGAGATTCCGACTACGAGGGAGTGATCGAGATGACCGAGACCCAGGTGACCTGGCTTACCCAGGAATCACACGACAGGCTCAAGAGCGAACTCGACCAGCTCATTTCCAATCGCCCCGTCATCGCCGCCGAGATCAACGAGCGTCGCGAAGAGGGCGATCTGAAGGAGAACGGCGGCTACCACGCTGCGCGCGAGGAGCAGGGCCAGCAGGAAGCACGTATCCGCCAGCTGCAGGAGCTGCTCAACAACGCGAAGGTCGGCGAGGCACCCACGCAGTCCGGTGTCGCTCTGCCCGGCTCGGTCGTCAAGGTCTACTACGACGGCGACGAGTCCGATACCGAGACGTTCCTGATCGCCACCCGCGAAGAGGGTGCCCGCGACAACAAGCTCGAGGTGTACTCCCCCGCGTCACCGCTGGGCGGATCGCTCATCGACGCCAAGGTCGGCGACACCCGCGAGTACACGTTGCCCAACGGCAAGACCATGAAGGTCACCCTCGTCAGCGCGGAGCCGTACCACACCTAGGCCTGCTCACGAGAAGACATGAAAGCACCCCCGGTCGCCGAGCGACCGGGGGTGCTTCTCTGTGTGGATGTCAGGCGGTCATCGTCTTCTGGTACTTGCGCACCGACAGCGGCACGAACACCACGAGCATCAACACGACCCAGATCAGGGTGTAGAGAACGGGGTTCTGCAGTGGCCACACCTCCGGCGGCGGTGCCATCGGGTTGGTGTTGCCGAACTGCTCTCGCACCGCCAACGTCACCGACGAGATGGGATTCCATTCCGCGATCGTCTTGAGCACGGTGGGGAAGTTGTCGATCGGGACGAAGGTGTTGGCGATGAACGTCAACGGGAAGATCACGATGAACGACGCGTTGTTGAAGATCTCGGGCGACCGCACGATCAGACCAACCAGGGCCATCACCCACGAGATCGAGTACGCGAACAACAGCAGCAGCACGTACCCCAGCAGGGCGTCGAAGAACGAGGACGTGATGCGCCACCCCACGAGGAGTCCGGTGAGCGACATGATCGTGATGGTGACGAGGTTGTTGCCGACATCCGCTGCGGTCCGCCCGATCACCACAGCCGAGCGTGCCATCGGCAACGACCGGAACCGATCCATCACGCCCTTCTGCAGATCCTCGGCCAGCGACGACCCGGTGAGGGAGGCACCGAAGATCATCGTCTGTACGAAGATGCCGCCCATCAGGAAGCTCTTGTAGTCGATTCCGGGGACATCGATCGCACTGCCGAAGACGTACGCGAACAGCAGGACGAACATGATCGGCGAGAGCGTCGCGAAGAACAGTAGGTCGGGAACTCGCTTGAGCTTGATCAGATTTCGCTTGGTGATGATCGCGGAATCCAGAAGAACGTTGCTCATTTCTCTTCCTCCGCCGTCTCGGGTTCGCCGGTGGTCTGACCGGTCAGACTCAGGAACACATCGTCGAGGTTCGGCCGCCGAAGACCGACGTCGACCACTCCGATTCCGTTGTCCTCCAGCTGGGCCAGCGCCGTGGACAGATCCTTCGATCCCCCGTT
Organism: Rhodococcus sp. IEGM 1341; assembly: GCF_030056895.1. NCBI lineage: Bacteria > Bacillati > Actinomycetota > Actinomycetes > Mycobacteriales > Nocardiaceae > Rhodococcus > Rhodococcus sp. IEGM 1341. The sequence goes on from NZ_JASHKV010000007.1 coordinate 85,137, forward strand.
GACGGGCATGACGATCCGGCCCACCTGATCGTCGAGGGTGGGTGGCTCGACGCCGATCGGAGCGAGGATCTGCATCGCTCGCTCGGCCTGGGACCGATCGGTCAACACGAATTCGACTCGCTCGCCGCCGGTTTGGGCCTTGAGCTCGTCGGCCGTGCCACGCGCGATGATCTTGCCCTTGTTCAGCACGATGATCGAATCGGCCAACCGGTCGGCCTCCTCGAGGTACTGAGTGGTCAACAGAATGGTCGTGCCGTCGCGAACGAGATCTGCGATGAACTCCCACATGGTGATTCGACTACGTGGATCGAGTCCGGTGGTCGGCTCGTCGAGGAACACCACCCGTGGTCGACCGATCAGGCTGGCCGCGATGTCGAGTCGCCGACGCATACCTCCCGAGTACTGCTTGGCCGTCCGGTCGCGTGCGTATTCCAGGTCGAATCGTGCGAGCAGTTCGTCGGCCCGCTTCTTGGCCTCGGCCTTGCGTAGGCCGAACAGTCGGCCGACCATCTCGAGATTCTCGTACCCGGTCAGGTACTCGTCCACGGCCGCGAACTGACCGGTCAGCCCGATCGTGCTGCGCACCTCGTTGGCCTGCGTCGCCACGTCGAGCCCGAAGATCCGGGCCGAGCCGGATGTCGCTTGCAGCAAGGTGGCGAGAATACGGACCGCCGTGGTCTTTCCCGCACCGTTGGGGCCGAGCACACCCAGCACCGTGCCCTCGGGAACGGTGAAATCGATCCCGTCGAGCGCGACGTTCTTGCCGTACCGAAGTACGAGGTCCTCTACTTCTATAGCGTTCGCCATGGCCCTCTCCCCGTTTCTCTACTGGTCGGTGTAAGGACTTCCGAACGCGTAGAGATTAACCGGTCTTGATCGGACCGGGCGTCCACAGACCCGAACGCTGGACCTCTTCTGCTGTGATCTGCGCCGCCTGCGCCGTTTCGTCGTACGGGATGTACTGCTCGATCGATCCCCAGTCGCGGTCCCAGTCGCCGGCCATATACGACGGGATGGTGCGGGCGGAGGCGACGATGTCGATCCACCCGAGCGGCCCACCGCCGAAGTGGTCCTGCCACGCGTTGGTGATGACGGCACCGCTGCGGTCCGGCAGCACCCGGTACTGCGGAACTTCGGCGACCCCGAGGCGGTGATCGAACGGATGCTGGCAGGGGAAGTTGAAGCCGACCTCCCAGTCCAGCATCACCGGAGCGTCACGGCCGACGACCTCGTTCAACGTCTGGGTACGCGGAACCCGCGGCGGGGTGATCGCCAACCACTGGTCGGAATCTCGATCGTTGTCGGCCAGCACGAGCCGAATCGTGTTGGCACCGTTCGGAATCTGATCCATCGGCACACGCAGGTTGCGCCACGACGGCGTCGGGCCGATGTCGATGGGGGTCACCCGACCCTGCGCCTGCCCGTCGACTCCGTACTCGAGTTCGAGGCTCTGCCCGTACGTGACGATGCCGTCGGAGTCCACCGAGCGGATGCGTCCGGCAGCGGCGATCGAGATCAGGTCGCCGGGATCGGCAGGCAGTACGTACCACCCGGTCGTCAGCGTGGCGGGGGCGTCGGATCCGAACGAACCGAGCACCGGCACAGTGGCCGGATCCAATCCGAACGGCAATGCGCTACCGCCGGTTCCGGCCCCGGTGGTCGACGTCGGCTGCTGCTGCTCGTCGGTGTCGACGGTGTTCGAGGTGCCCGACGCCGAGGACTCCTTGTCTGCGGTGAGGTCGCCCGCCACACCGTCGGGGGTGAACCCGTCGTTCTCTTCGCCCAGCGCGGCGAAGGCATCCCCGGTGACCGGTTGCAGCACATCGGCATTGGGGTTCGTCTCGAGCAACACGTCGTTGGCAAGGCCGCACGTGTCGCCGGCAAGCGCCGAGAGATTCGATTTCGCGACCGAGTACGACGGCCACTGCGCCACGGCACCCTTGGCCATCGACGCGACGGCCACCAGCACTATCAGTGCTGCCCCGACAGCGATCGGCGGCACCGACCACCATCGCGCCATCGGTTTGTCGGTGCGCACGTACGGCGCGCGGAGATGGAACCAGACGGCTGCGAGCAACAGCAGCAGGGTCAGGCCGAGGAACATGGTCGAGATGCCGAGACCGGCAACGAGGATCGGCTTGTCCCAGAACGGAACTCCCCAGGCCGAGACGTACCAGTACCCGTTGGTTCCGGTGAACGCGACGGCCATCACGAACGAGACCGACGCGGCGAACAGCAGTCGGTTGCGCCGCGATCGCAGTACCGCCGCTCCGGTCGCCACGGCTGCGAGCACCGCAACCGATGCGGCGAGTCCGGCGAAGACCCCGAAGTGGTGGGTCCACTTGGTGGGGGTGATCATCATCAAGGCCATAGCCCCGACGGTGATGCCGACGATCCGCCGCGCCGGTCCTGTTGCGGTACCGGGGATCTTGCCGCCCTTGCGCAGCATGGCGACGACGACCGCGATAAGCGAGACGATCATCACGAACACTCCGAAGCGGCGCGCGAGCGAGCCGTCGATGTCCATGTTCATCAGCCACTGGTAGCGCAGGTACTCGTCGAACCAGGCCTGGCTCGGCCCGGCCGCGTTGTGCACTCGCTGCATCTCGAGCATGCCGGCCACGGTCTGGTTGCCGAATGCGAACACCAGAACCACCGTGCCCGACGCGATCAGCGGGGCCAGCAACGTCGCCGCGCCCAAGGCCGTGCTACCGAACTGCCGGGCCCGAGCGACGACGATCTGCAGCACCGGCCTGGCTCCGGCGATCAGCGGTGCGAAGCAGATGAAACCGGAGGGGCCGCACGTGACCGTCAACGCCGCGATGAGTATCGCCGCGGCCGCGGGCAGCAACCTGCGGGTCGCGATCGAGCGCTCCACCGAACACCACGTCAGCAGTACTCCGAGCGCCACGAACGGCTCCGGACGCAGGCCGTTGTTGTACGGCAGCCAGAACGCGAGCAGCACCAGCCCGCCCGTCCACAGGGCAGTCTTCGAGGCGCGAGCAGCAGCACCGAACCGCGGAATCACCTCGCGACTGATGACGAGCCACGCCACGACCGCGCAGATCAGCGTCGGCAGGCGCATCCAGACACTGGCCGTCGAGACGTGCGACATGATTCCGAACATGTCGTACAGCGGCGTACCGAACGGTGTCTCGGGCACACCGAAGTAGCGGAAGTAGTTGGCCATGTACCCGGCGTGATCGGCCGTACGCGCCATGCCCAGCTGGTAACCGTCATCGGAGGTGTTCGCGCCGATCAGATGCCACACCAGCAACGTCCCGATCACCACCGCATCGGCAGCACCGAACGTCCACCAGCGACGCGGCAGGAACCGTCGGGCACGTCGGCCGTCGGACAGGTCGAGGCGGTGCAGCGCCACCAGCGAGATGCCCGTGGCGAGGACCCCGACGATCATCGCGAACCACTTCAGCGCACTGGGTGTGGACGAGAATCGACTGTCGAGCTGCGCTGTCAGCGTCAGACCGTCGACGGTGCCGCGAAGATCGCTGAACACTCCGACCAGCTGCGGCCGAACATCGCCCTCGCGCGTCACGGTGTCGGCACCGGTCAGCCCGACGGTGGTCGCCGTGCCGTTCGAGGTGATCGTCAACGCGCAGTCGTCCGCAGTCGAAGGGCTCAGCTCCGAGACCGGCTTCTCGAGGAGGACGGAATCACGCAACGTCACCTTCAGTTGCGATGCCTCACCACCCGTGACCTCGGCGACGAGACCGTAGCGATAGGCGTCGGGCGATCCCTCGGGCGAGGTGGACAGCAACAGCCCGCCGTCGGGCAACAGATTCGCGGCAGCACACGGGACCGTCGCGTCGACGCTGATCGGGGTGTATCCGACGAGTGGAGCCTCGACACTGGCGATCGTGTCCGACTGCGGCCACGTCAGGGAGGACTGTTGCTGCTCGATCGGCAACAGCGGTATCGCGATCGTCAGCAGGATTCCCAGGACTGCGGAGACGATCGCGACGAGCCGAGCCATGCAAATATCTCCCACCGATGTCCTGGTCCAAGTCGCTGATCAAGGTACCAGCCGGGGTCGAGCGGACCCGGCACGCTGATCGTGCCGAAATGTGCTCGACGTAGAACAGTTTCCTTCCGACCGATACACCGATTCGGACAACCTTCGCTGTGGCACACTCAGCCCGATGATCAGCCCGATGACGGTGCATGTCGACGACACCGGTGCTGATTCCATCGCCGTCCGAATAACGACCCCATCGGGTGTCGAAGTGCGTGTGAGAACCGAGTCGAATTACTCGCTGGACCATTCCTCCACCCCCTGGCTTCCGCCACTCCTGACAGCCGGGATGCGCAAAGGGTGGGATATCGCTTTCGACGGCCCCGTGGATTCGACCGCACTTCGAGGTGCATCCGAGGCTCAGAAGATCTTCCAGGACTGGTATCCCAAGCGTTTTCGAGAGGTATCGATGTCGGCGGAACCCGGCCGCGTCGCCACCGGCGCGACGGGAGTGGGTTGTTTCTTCAGCGGTGGCGTCGACAGCTTCTACTCGGCAATCATGGAATCCGACCGCATCACCCACCTGGTCTTCGTGCATGGTTTCGATATCGGTATCGACGACGAGAGTTTGGCGGCCAGAGCCTTGGCCGGAGCCCGAGAGTCGGCGGCGGAATTGGGAAAGCCGTTGATCGAGGTGAAGACCACGATCAGGTCGGCCTTCGCCGACCGACTGCCTCTCGATTGGGGATACGACTTCCACGGTGCCGCGTTGGCGCACGTCGGTCTGGCGTTGTCGCAGCACCTGAGCACCGTCATCATCCCGTCCTCGAACTGCCGCGAGGAACTCGCACCGTGGGGCTCTCATCCCGACCTCGACCCGTTGTGGTCGAGTAGCTCGGTCGCCTTCGAGCATCACGAACTCGATCTGCACCGTTTGGGCAAAATTCGTCGAATCGGCGAGAACCGGACCGCGATGAACCATTTGCGGGTCTGCTGGGAGAACCTCGACGGGGAATTCAATTGCGGCCGATGTGCCAAATGCGTTCGCACCCAGATCGGGCTGGCGGCCGCGGGTGCGCGGTGCACGACTTTCCCCGAAACCATGGATGTGCGCGCTGTGGCTCGAATGCACATGAGAAGCCGCGATCGCGGCTACCTGAGAACCTCACTCGCGGCGATGCACGATGCCGGTGTCACCGACACAGAACTGCAGCGGGCCGTGAACACAGCAATACGCCGAAGCCATTGGACCCCGGCGCTTCTCTACGTGCGTAGTGCAGGTTCGTATATCGGCCAGGTGATCCGTCGAAGTCTGCGGCGTTGAATCGGTTGTGTCGACCAGCAGGTCAGTTCTCCACGTGCACTGCGTATCCGGCCGCACCGAGAGCATCGAGCACCGAGCCGCGGTGGTCCGGTCCGCGGGTCTCGACGGTCAACATCACGTCGACCTCCTCGAGCCCCAGGCGTCCGCCCGTACGGGAGTGGACGACGTCGACAACGCTGGCACCGGCGTCGCGCACCACGCCGAGCACCCCGGTGAGTCCGCCCGGCTTGTCCGAAATCGTCACGCGCACAGCGAGATAGCGTCCACCCGCCCGGAGACCATGAGTGATGACGTGGGTGAGCAGCAGCGGGTCGATGTTTCCGCCGGAGAGGACGGCGCACACCGAACCGGTCAATCCGAGCTCGTCCGCGGAATGCGTCATCAGCGCTGCCACCGCTGCCGCCCCGGCCGGTTCCACGATCAGTTTCGCGCGTTCGATGCACAGCACCAACGCCCGCGACAGCGCATCCTCGCTGACGGTCACCACGTCGTCGACCCATCCCTGCACGTGATCGAAGGGCACCGATCCGGGCAGGCCGATCGCGATGCCGTCGGCCATCGTCGACATCGATGTCAACGCGATCGGATGACCCGCCTTCAGCGATGCAGGCCACGCGGCAGCACCCTCGGCCTGCACGCCGACGATCCTGATACCGGGCTTGGTCAGCTTCACCGCCGCGGCGACACCGGCCAACAGTCCACCGCCGCCGGTGGGGATCACGATGGTGCCGACGTCCGGCATCTGCTGCAGCAGTTCGGTACCCAACGTCGCCTGCCCCGCGACGATGTCGAGGTGGTCGAACGGATGAATGAGAGTGGCACCGGTGCGTTCGGCGAATTCCCTCGCCGACTTCAGCGCCTCGTCCACCGTGTTGCCCACCAGATGAACAGTCGCGCCGTAGGCCTTGGTGGCGACGAGCTTCGGTAGCGACACGCCTACCGGCATGAACACCGTCGAGTCGATCCCCACCTGCGAGGCGGCCCACGCCACACCCTGAGCGTGATTGCCCGCGCTGGCCGCGACGACACCGCGGGCGCGCTGCTCGGCGTCGAGCCGGGCAATGCGGTTGTACGCCCCGCGCGGCTTGAACGATCCGGTGCGCTGCAGGTTCTCGCACTTGAGCCGCACCTCGTGGCCGGTCAGGTCCGACAGAATTCGCGAGGCCACCACAGGGGTCCGGCGCATGACCGGCTCCAAAAGCTCCTCGGCCGACGCGATATCCGACGCGGTCACCCGCACAATTTCCGACACGGTCGCAGTATGCCAGGAACAATTACTCTCGTGACGTCATCCGCCACCGGTCGTCACTACAGTTGTGGAGCGCGTGCCGCACCACGGCGAGCCGCGACGGGCGCAAAGGATTCTCTGAAAATGACGCAGGCTGGATCCGACGAGGTCGACGACGGCCGCGAGATGCGTGGCAGCGTCGAGATCAAGGATCGGGCCATGTCGCGGACTGCCATCGCGGCGGCATCGAAGGATCCTCGGGTCACGCGCACCACCGGCGGCTTGTCGCGACTGACCGGGCGAGAACTCCCCCGCGCCGACGTCACCCTCGGCGAGGACACGATTGCCGTCAACCTCTACATCGGGGTGACCTGGCCGTCGCAGATCACCGAGGTGACCGAATCCGTGCACGCCACCGTCGAGGCCGCGTTGGCGACGATGACGGGCCTGCACGTGCATCGAGTGAACGTCCTGGTATCGGACACCACACTGGACACCGGCCCCTCGCCCACCTCGAATACCGAAGCATCGCAGCCCATCTCACCTCGACCACCCACTGCTGGCCCGGCCGCGATGCCGTTGGCACTGTTGTTCGGGTTCGCCCTCCTCGGTGTGGCCTTTGTCGCCGGCCGGGAATTCCTGATCGCACACGGCAACCTCGGTGGTAGCCCGTGGATCGCCGACGCGGTGTCCTGGATCTCCCGATTGCACTGGCAGAGTTGGATGATCGCCGCCGCGACCGGAGCCGCCGTCGTCGGGTTGTTCGTCGTGTTCATCGGGGTCAAGCCCCGAACGAAGACGCATTCCGGCCTGGGCGAGTCGGCGTCGACCGTGTGGGCCACGCCGACCGACATCGCTCGATTGTGCAGTGCTGCAGCACAGTCGACCCGCGGAGTCGTCGACGCGCACACCGTCGTCACCCGGAAGAAGATCGAAGTTCGGGTAGAGCGTGACGCTGCGTACGATGCCGACCGTATCGACGTCGGCGTGCGCGAGGCACTCGCTCCTGTGCTGTCCGTTGCTGCGGGCGAGCGCCGGCTGACGGTGAAGCAGTCGGTGGCAGCACCGACGAGGGTCTCGTGATGAAGACCTTCGTTGCCGGTGTCGACCGACTCCTCGCCATCGCGGCCGGGGCCGGGTTGATCGCGGGAGGTAGCTTCGCGCTGGCCTGGCATTACGACGTCCCCTGGGCACGAGAGATGCTCTCTCGCTTCGATCGTGCGCGAATCGCCGCCCTACCGGAACAGGGCTGGTGGGTGCCGACCCTGGCCGTGGTCGGCTGCATCTCCGTTGTCCTGGCACTGCTTCTGTTGGTCGGCAACTTCTCTCCGCGCACGACCGGAACGGCAAGCGTCATCGAGAAGCCCCACTTCTCGGCGCACGTGGACCTGAGCGCCATCGCGTCGGGCGTCGCCGCGGAGCTGGCCGAGTTCCCCGGTGTCCGACGCGCCCGCGGTACGGCGATCGACGATCGGGGAATGCCCACCATCACCGTATCGGTCCATGCTGCAGCCGATTTCGATGTCGTGGCCTTCACCGCCCGAGCCGAAGCCCGTGCCGCCTTCGTGGCCGAATCACTCGCCGGTGCACACGTCGCCACTCGCATTCAACTGCACGTCGACAAGCGGCGGTAGCGCGGCCGCGCAGCGTTGCGACAGGCCTGGCCACCTGTCCCTTCTGTCGGATTCACCGGTACGGTGTCGATACACGGCCCGAAGCAGGGAAGATCCGCGGAGCTCGACTCGAGTGGAAGGGAGTCCGCCTCGATGGGGCGTAGGAACGGCGACTGGCTGTTGATTCTTCTCGAACCGGATTCGGTGGCGTGCGTGGTGGCGGTAGGGACGACGCAGAAGAGCAAGGTTCCCATGGCGGTGTTCCTGAGGAGGTCGTCCGACTCGATCCACGCACGCGATGCGGTTGCTCGGTGCGCAGAATCGGGCAGGGATGTGGACACCGAATGCGGGCCGGGCAGGTACGTGTCGGCTCGTCCGATTCTCGGTGACGACGGTACGGTCCAGGCGGTGTGGGCCAGACTGCATCCGGGCACGTGCGACTCTCCGCCGTCGAATGCTTGGGCCTTTCGCTGGAATCTGACTCGCGGCACTGCCCACTCCAAGGACTCCCCGGCGCTGAATGCCGATGTGGCGCACTTGTCGGTAGCAGAAGCGATGGCAACGTTGGATTTCGGATTGCGAGCCACCGACGTCCTCGCGATGCTGGTATCCAGCACAGTCGGCGACACAGTGGATCTCGACGCCACTCAGCGTTGGACCACGGACGAGCTACATCGAATTCGCGTGCTGGCGCACACCACCGTCGAAGGGGAAGCTCGTCACCTGCGCGGCATCGCAATCGACCGCGGTCCGTTCGTCATGAACCATCCATCCCCTACCGGAGTCCAGGAGACGATGAGCGGGCTCGTAGCGGGTGCCTCGGTCATCGCACGACGCCACACCGCAATAGTCGATCTGTCCACCCTGGAGACCTTGTACTGGCACGGCCCGCCGCCACCGTCCATCGCCTGGAATCTCGACCCGACCGACCCGCGACCGCGAGTGCACCCGGACGACGACGGAGCAGTCGACGCACTCGCGAAATCAGTGTCCCGGGCCGACGGCGCAGGAGACGAACCGAGCATCACCGTCCGGTTCAGAGACCGAAACGGTGGCTACACCACCCACTCGGTGACCGCGTGCGCTCTGCCGATTCTCCCTGACGACGAAGAACCTCGGCTCGCGCTGGTGACGGTGACCGAGGCCTGTATCTGATCGCGCGCAGCGCTGGCGCTTCGGCACCGACGGGTTTAAAGTTCGGTGTGTTACGCAAAGACTCGGTCAACGAGGCGTAACCCGCGACCTACCTTGTGTCTCTCGGGATGGTCCGCACAACTACAGATCGCCGGACGAGCGTGCGCTCTCGTTCCAGGCCGATCCCATCGAGTACGCAACCGGCCCATATCCGTTGTGGCCCCATATTCGTTGTGGCACTGCACCCGGCTCGGTCCGAACGACAGCCACCATCACGTCGCCGAATCGCCCCCCTACTCACGAACGGGAGACATCATGAACCGCATTTCTGCTCGGACTCGCACCGCATCCATCGCCCTGATCGCCGGCTCGATGATCGCCGTGACGTCGATGAGCGGAGCCGCTGTTGCTCTTGCTCAACCCGCGCCACCCGCGGTGTCCGCCACCGTCGAGGAATTCGTCCCCGTGAGCGCAGAAGAAGTTGCCTCGCTCAATGCTTCGCTGGCAGAACAGGGCCGCAATCCACTCCCCGCCGGCACAGCCGGCTTTCAGATCAGCGATGATGCGACTGTGACGATCGTCGACGAGACCGGCAAGGTCCTCGACCGGCAGCCGACTCCCACGGGACCTCAGGCCCGTGGAGTCACCGATGAAATCAAGCGAGTAGTCGGTGCCTGCCTCGGAATCGACTTCTTCGGCGCAGTCGGTGCTTGGGAGGCGATCGAAAGCCAGGTGAACTCGTGGGACAAGGCTGCCAAGTTCGTCCTGAGGCGAGTCGGCCTGATCGCGGCATTGTCCTGCGGCGGCGGAATATTCGCGGAGTACCTACTCTGACACGCCCTTCTCCCCAGGAAAGGAACGATTGCCATGACAGCTCCCACCCGAAACAAGTTCGAGCGATGGTCCGGCGGGATGCCCCTCGCCGCCCCGGTGGCATTCGGGGCAGTGCTGTTGATCGCCAGTGTCTCGTCGAAGCTCGGTGGCAGCTCCCTCTTCTTCTTCGCCCCTCTGGCCCTCGTCACCTCGGGAACGATGGTCTGGCTCGGAGCCCGACGTGATCCGACGCGAGACCACCTCGCTCACGTCACCGTCGGGTCGGGACTGCTGGTGGGATGCGGCGTCGTCGTCGCCGTGTGTGGTCTCGCAGGCGGACTGATGCTGGACTCACCGACGTTCTGGGCGTCCATAGCCGTCGTTGCAGCAATTGCGGCACCGATCAGCGCAGGCATCAGTCCATTCTCGTCGCCGAGGGGCTAGTGCCTGCGGCAGTGGTTCGGTTATGTGCCGGCTGGGGCACATAACCGCACCACTGCCCACGGCACCTACAACCGCGGGTCGACCGGCTCGGATTCCAGTGCCAAGACGGCGAACACAGCCTGGTGGATGGCATAGAGCGGGTCACCGCGCACCGAGCGATCCAGCGCTTCCATTCCCAGTGCGTATTCGCGTAGGGCCATCGACTGCTTGTGTCCCACGTTTCGGTTGCGCAGTGCGGTCAGTCGATCCGGGTCGGTGTAGTCGGCACCGTAGATCAGCCGCAGATACTCTCGGCCACGAACCTTCATGCCGGGCTGCATCTTTCCGCGGGGAGCGTTCGCCGCAGGTTTGACGACCATGCCCTCGCCGCCCTGCGCCGTCAACTCCTCCCACCACTTCTCGCCTGCCGCAACCGAATCCGGAGTCGACAAATCGACCTCGATTCGACGGGTGGTGGCGAACACCTCGGGAGCTGCGGCCACCAGTCGGTCCGCAACCTCGAGGTGCCACGTGTGCGGACGATCCGCATACGTCTCGACGTTCGACGCCAGCACCTGGAACGGCGCGATCCGAACCCCGTCGAGTCCGTCCGTCGGCCAGATGTACCGCCGATACGCATCGGTGAACTCGCCCAGGTTGACCTGCCGAGCGGTGTTCCGTTCCAGCAACTCCTGCACATCCAGACCACGCGAACCGGCCGATGCCAGCACCGCCGCCTCGGCCTCCAGATTCGCCCGAGACACCGCAGCGACAGCGGCGTACTCGGTTTTGATCAGGCCCTCCGCTTTGGCGGACCACGGCATCAGTTCGCAGTCGAGAATCAGCCAGCTCGAGGCCAATTCGTCCCACACACCGGCCTTCTCGATCGCGTCGGACACCCCGGAGATGAGCTCGCCGGTCAGTGACTCGTCGAACACCGGACGACCCGTCCGCGTGTACGCGGTGCCGAGCGATCCCTCCGGCGCATCGAACTTCTCCCGAGCGGTATCTGCATCTCGACACACCACCACGACCACCCGCGAGCCCATGTGCTTCTCCTCGCAGATCACCGTCGATGCACCGAGCGCGCGATACGCGTCGAATGCCTGCGTCGGATACTCCAGATAGCCCTCGCGCTCGGATGTTCCACTCGGAGCCATCGTCGGCGGCAGATAGTGCAGCCACTGCGGAGCGAGGGCGAACCGACTCATCACTTCCAGTGCGCCCGCGGCATTCTCCGGCCGAACCGACACCCGCCCACGCAGCGACGTCTCGACGCCCGTCGGGCCGATCACGTCGGACAGATCGAGCGATGCTGCATCCCGCGTGAACGCGCCCATCGGGCGGGCAGGCTCGTACCAGACCTTCTCGGCCGGAACCGACACCACCTCGCGCTCCGGGTAACGCAGCGCCGTGAGCTTCCCGCCGAAGACGCATCCCGTATCGAGACACGCAGTGTTGTTCTCCCACTCCACTTCCGGAACCGGGGTGTGCCCGTAGAGCACCGTCGCCGAGCCCCGATAGTCCTGCGCCCACGGGTACCGCACCGGAAGGCCGAACTCGTCGGTCTCGCCGGTGGTGTCGCCGTACAGGGCAAAACTCCGAACCCTGCCCGACGCCCGGTTGTGGTACTTCTCGATCAACCCGGCGTGTACGACGACGAGCTTGCCGCCGTCGAGCACGAGGTGCGCGACGAGGCCGTCGCAGAACTCGAGCACCTGCCGGCGAAACTCTGCCGACTCGGCGTCGAGCTGTTCGAGGGTCTCGGCGAGACCGTGCGACGTGGTCACCTTCCGGCCGCGGAGTGCCTTGACGAGCTTGTTCTCGTGGTTGCCCGGAACCGCCAATGCTGCTCCGGTACCGACCATTCCCATCACCAGTCGCAGGACTCCCACCGAGTCCGGTCCGCGATCGACGTAATCGCCGACGAACATGGCAGTCCGACCAGGCGGTGGCGTCGCGCCGACCGCGCGACCGGCGTCGTCTCGCTCGATCGTGTAACCCAGCACGCCGAGCAGGCTTTCGAGTTCGGCGAGGCAACCGTGGATGTCGCCGATGACATCGAACGGTCCGGTCAGCTCACGTCGATCGCTGCGTAGCGGGGTGCGAACGAACGTCGCCGACGCCACCGCTTCGACACCGTCGAGTACGTGGACCGAACGAAAGCCTTCCTTGGACAGGCCCCGAAGCGAGCGTTGCAACTGGGACTGCTGGCGGCGCAGCACGTCTCGGCCGAACGTCCTGTCGGTGCGCTCGGCGTTGCGCTGTGCACACACCGACTCGGGCACATCGAGTACGACGGCAACCGGCAGTACATCGTGTTCGCGAGCCAGTGATATCAGTGCCTTGCGCGCGGCCGCTTGGACGTTCGTCGCGTCGACGACGGTGAGCAGACCGGCCCGGAGCCTCATTGCCACGAGGAATTCCAGCAGCGCGAATGCGTCCTTGGTTGCGCTCTGCAGATTGGGGTCGTTGCTCACCATGCCCCGGCAGGCATCACTGGACACCGTCTCGTACGGACCGAAGTGCTGCGCGGCGAAGGACGACTTGCCGGACCCGCTGATGCCGACGAGTACGACGAGGGATCGATCCGGAATGTCGAAGGTACTCATCGGGTCTGCTCCTCTCGGGTGAAGACGGCCATCTGTGTCGGGGTGCCGTACATGTCGTCGACGGGGCCGATTCCCTCGATGCGTACGTCGTAGGCGTGTTCACAGGCCACCGATGAACCCCAGTGCTCGAACTGCGTTCGGGTGAACTCGAATCGGTGATCGACGTGCCGGAAGGTTCCCGGTTCGAGGCCGGGGTACAGCGCGTTGTACTCGGAGTTGGGTGTGGTGACGAGAACCGTTCGTGGACGCGCCTGTAGAAACACCGAACGCACCAACGCCGGCAGCCGATCGAGATCGACGTGTTCGATGACCTCCATGAGCACCATCGCGTCGAATCCGTGCAGCCGAACGTCGCGGTACGTGGCCGACGATTGCACCAGTTCGATCCGGGCGCGCTGCCGGTCGGACATGTCGTCCAGACGCAGCCTGCGCTGCGCCTTGGCGAGTGCACGATCACTCACATCGGCACCGAGAATGCGATCGAAACCGTTGTCCGCGAGCAGCTCTCGCAGTAATCGACCCTCACCGCAACCGAGGTCGATCACCGACTTCGCGCCTGCACCCGTCAGTGCCGCCAACACTGCACGCACCCGCTGCTCGGCGAGCGTCGGATCGCGCGGTACTGCGTCGTCCTGCGGCGCGTCGGGTACGAGTCGGTCGAGCGCCGAGGCCACCAGTTCGCGACGGTGCGCCAGGTAGCGGGAGGCGATGAGCGACGACTCCGGGTGATCCCCCAGCCAATCCCCTGCTGCTCGAACGAGCTTGTCGGCCTCGTCCTCGCCCACCCAGTAGTGCTTCCCGTCGTCGAGGACCGGAAGAAGGACGTACAGGTGCCGCAGTGCAGCCGACAGCGTGAATGTTCCGGTCAAGACCAGATCGACGTACTCGGAGTTACCCCAGTGCGGCTGAGTCGGATCGAGCGGGATGGGCGTCGCGTCCACTTTCCAACCGAGGGGACCGAACATCCGTGACGCCAGGTCGGTCGCACCACGAGACGGCGCGGCAGGCATCGAGATCATCAGATCGATTGCAGCAGAAACCAATTCAGGCCTTCCGGTACACACGCCGGCCAGCGTCTGCTTGAACAGTCGCGACAGTGCCACCGCGAGCCCGGACGCTGCGCCATCGTTCAACAGGACTGCAACGGTGGTGCGCTCGGCCGAGACTTCCGGATACAGCACGGTGGTGGCACCCATGGGCAGATTCCAGCTCTGCACGCGATCGGGGTGCTTGTGCAACAAATACCCGATGTCGGAGGAGTCCGGGAAATCGGTTGTGGCATTTGCAGTCACGGTCAGTAGCACCGCAGCGACGTTACGGCACAGCCGCGTCCGATGCGTCCCATTTTTCGGGTGCCCGTCGGGCTGCGTCAATGGACCACTGCACACGTCTGACCGCGGCAACGGTCCATTCACTCACTGCGGGTGAACACTTCGGCCCGCGTGAATGGACCGTTGCATACGTCTGAGCGGTGCAAGGGTCCATTGACGCGGGCGGCGGAGCCGCACGCACGCAAAAGCGGCACCCACCCTTTCGGGTGAGTGCCGCTTCGGTACAGCTGGTGAAACTAGATCACTTGACGATCTTCGTGACGCGACCGGCTCCGACGGTACGACCGCCCTCACGGATTGCGAAACGGAGGCCGACATCCATGGCGACCGGCTGGATCAGCGTGACGGACATCTCGGTGTTGTCACCGGGCATGACCATCTCGGTGCCCTCGGGAAGGGTCACGACGCCCGTAACGTCCGTGGTACGGAAGTAGAACTGCGGGCGGTAGTTGTTGAAGAACGGCGTGTGGCGGCCGCCCTCGTCCTTCGAGAGGATGTAGGCGTTGCCCTCGAACTCCGTGTGGGGAGTCGTGGTGCCGGGCTTGATGATGACCTGTCCACGCTCGACGTCTTCGCGCTTGATGCCACGAACGAGGAGGCCGACGTTGTCGCCTGCCTGACCCGAGTCGAGCAGCTTGCGGAACATTTCGATTCCGGTGACGGTGGTCTTGGTCGAGCCGGGGCGGATGCCGACGATCTCGACCTCTTCGTTGACGTTGACCGAGCCGCGCTCGATACGTCCGGTGACCACGGTGCCACGACCGGTGATGGTGAAGACGTCCTCGACGGGCATGAGGAACGGCTTGTCGGTCTCACGGACGGGGTCCGGAACCGAATCGTCGACGGCCTGCATGAGCTCCAGAACCGACTCGCCCCACTTCTCGTCCCCCTCGAGTGCCTTGAGTGCGGAGACCTTGATGACCGGTGCGTCCTCGTCGAACTCCTGCGAAGCGAGGAGCTCGCGAACCTCCATCTCGACGAGCTCGATGATCTCGTCGTCGTCGACCATGTCGGCCTTGTTCAGTGCGACCAGGATGTACGGAACACCGACCTGGCGGGCGAGCAGCACGTGCTCGCGGGTCTGCGGCATCGGGCCGTCGGTTGCTGCAACGACCAGGATTGCGCCGTCCATCTGTGCCGCGCCGGTGATCATGTTCTTGATGTAGTCGGCGTGACCCGGTGCATCGACGTGCGCGTAGTGGCGCTTCTCGGTCTGGTACTCGACGTGGGAGATGTTGATCGTGATACCACGAGCCTTCTCCTCCGGAGCCTTGTCGATCTGATCGAAAGCCGAGGCCTCGTTCAGGTCCGGGAACTTGTCGTGCAGAACCTTGGTGATTGCAGCCGTCAGCGTCGTCTTACCGTGGTCAACGTGACCGATGGTGCCGATGTTGACGTGCGGCTTCGTCCGATCGAACTTCGCCTTCGCCACTGTGTGTCCTCCTGGACTGATCTGTGCGGGCCCCGACGGGGCCGGCACGCGTATGTGTTCTTACTTATTACAGGTCGAGCGTGGTCCAGCAAACGAAGAGAATTACTCTCCGTTGACCTTCGCGATGATTTCCTTCGCTACGTTCGCGGGAACTTCTGCGTACGAATCGAAGACCATGGAGTAGTTAGCGCGGCCCTGTGTCTTCGACCGAAGGTCTCCGATGTAGCCGAACATCTCCGACAGCGGAACCAGTGCCTTGACGATACGGGCACCGCTGCGCTCCTCCATGGCCTGAATCTGACCACGGCGGGAGTTCAGGTCGCCGATGACCTCACCCATGTAATCCTCGGGCGTGATGACCTCGACGGCCATGACGGGTTCGAGAATGACGGGGCTGGCCTTGCGGGCGGCTTCCTTGAACGCTTGTGAGCCGGCGACCTTGAAGGCCATTTCCGACGAGTCGACGTCGTGGTACGCACCGTCGAGCAGTGTGACCTTGACGTTGACCAGGGGGTATCCGGCGAGGACACCGTACTGCATGGCGTCCTGCGCACCGGCGTCGACCGAGGGGATGTACTCCCTGGGCACACGACCACCGGAGACCTTGTTCTCGAATTCGTAGGTCGCACCGTCTTCGCCCTCGAAAGGCTCGAGCTTGATGATGACCTTCGCGAACTGGCCGGAGCCACCGGTCTGCTTCTTGTGGGTGTAGTCGTGCTTCTCGACCGTCTTGCGGATGGTCTCGCGGTACGCGACCTGCGGCTTGCCGACGTTGGCCTCGACCTTGAACTCGCGACGCATACGGTCGACGAGGATGTCGAGGTGCAGCTCGCCCATGCCGCCGATGACGGTCTGGCCGGTGTCCTCGTCCAGCTTCACCGAGAAGGTGGGATCCTCTTCGGCGAGCTTCTGGATTGCTGTTCCCAGCTTCTCCTGGTCGGACTTGGTCTTCGGCTCGATCGAGACCTGGATGACCGGGTCCGGGAAGCTCATGGACTCGAGGATGATCTGGTTCTGCGGATCGCAGAGCGTGTCACCCGTCGTGGTGTCCTTGAGGCCGATGACCGCGTAGATGTGACCGGCAGATGCGGTCGCGATCGCGTTCTCCTTGTTGGAGTGCATCTGGAACAGCTTGCCCAGACGCTCCTTCTTGCCCTTGGTCGAGTTGATGACCTGAGCGCCGGAGTCGACCTTGCCCGAGTACACCCGGACGTAGGTCAGCTTGCCGAAGAAGGGGTGAGTCGCGATCTTGAACGCGAGAGCCGCGAACGGCTCGTCTGCGGACGGCTTGCGAGTGATCTCCTTCTCCTCGTCGCCGACGGCGTGTCCGATGGTCTCGGCAACGTCGAGGGGAGACGGGAGGTAGTCGATGACCGCGTCGAGCATGGGCTGGACGCCCTTGTTCTTGAACGCGGATCCACACAGGATCGGGTACAGCTCGCTGTTGACCGTCATCTTGCGGATGGCGCCCTTGATCTCGTCGATCGTGAGCTCTTCGCCGCCGAAGTGCTTCTCCAGAAGCGCTTCGTCGGACTCGGCCACGGTCTCGAGCAGCATGGTGCGGTACTCGTCCGCGCGCTCCTTGAGGTTTTCCGGGATCTCCTGGATCTCGTACTTCTCGCCGAGCTTGGTCTCGCCACTCCACACGAGAGCCTTCATCTGAACGAGGTCGATGACGCCCTCGAAATCGTTCTCTGCGCCGATGGGCAGCTGGATGACCAGCGGCTTGGCACCGAGACGATCGATGATGGTCTGCACGGTGTAGTAGAAGTCCGCGCCGAGCTTGTCCATCTTGTTGACGAAGCAGATGCGCGGCACGTCGTACTTGTCGGCCTGACGCCAGACCTGCTCGGACTGCGGCTCGACACCTTCTTTGCCGTCGAACACTGCGACAGCGCCGTCGAGGACGCGGAGCGAGCGCTCCACCTCGACGGTGAAGTCGACGTGACCGGGGGTGTCGATGATGTTGATCTGGTTGTCGTTCCAGAAGCACGTCGTGGCAGCAGAGGTGATCGTGATGCCACGCTCCTGCTCCTGCTCCATCCAGTCCATGGTGGCTGCGCCATCGTGAACTTCACCGATCTTGTAGGAGATACCGGTGTAGAAGAGGATGCGTTCGGTAGTGGTGGTCTTGCCGGCATCGATGTGGGCCATGATGCCGATGTTGCGGACCTTGAGTAGGTCGGTCAGCACGTCCTGTGCCACGAGTTAACCCGCCTTGGTGTTGGAAGAGGTATTGCCTGAGCTGATCAACGCTCCGGCGGTATCGGATAGTTCCGAATACCGCCCGAGCGAGGAGATCACCAGCGGTAGTGAGCGAACGCCTTGTTGGCTTCGGCCATCTTGTGAGTGTCCTCGCGACGCTTCACAGCGGCACCGAGGCCGTTGCTGGCGTCGAGCAACTCGTTCGCCAGACGCTCGACCATGGTCTTCTCACGACGAGCGCGCGAGAACGTGACCAGCCAGCGCAGTGCCAGCGTGGTGGAGCGGCCGGGACGAACCTCGACGGGCACCTGGTAGGTGGCACCACCGACGCGACGGCTGCGAACCTCGAGGGCCGGCTTGACGTTGTCGAGTGCACGCTTGAGCGTGACGACGGGGTCGGTGCCGGTCTTCTCGCGAGCCTGCTCGAGCGCCTGGTAGACGATGCGCTCTGCGGTCGACTTCTTGCCGTCGAGGAGAATCTTGTTGACGAGCTGCGTGACCAACGGCGATCCGTAGACCGGGTCGTTGATCAGCGGCCGCTTGGGTGCTGGGCCCTTGCGTGGCATATCAGCTCTTCTCCTTCTTGGCTCCGTAGCGGCTACGAGCCTGCTTGCGGTTCTTGACACCCTGGGTGTCGAGCGAGCCGCGGATGATCTTGTAACGCACACCCGGGAGGTCCTTCACACGACCACCGCGAACGAGCACCATCGAGTGCTCCTGCAGGTTGTGACCCTCACCGGGGATGTATGCGGTGACCTCGACCGAGGAGGTCAGGCGAACACGCGCGACCTTACGGAGCGCGGAGTTCGGCTTCTTGGGGGTGGTGGTGTACACGCGAGTGCACACGCCACGGCGCTGTGGACTGCCCTTGAGGGCAGCGGTCTTCAGTTTCGCGACCTTGTCGGTGCGTCCCTTACGGACCAGCTGGTTGATCGTTGGCATGAACCGGCTTTCTTCGTGTCGATAAACAGGGATCTAGCAGTTGGAGCAAGAGAACACTGCTCCTCACCCGGTACTGCTGCTGCTCCAGTACTGCTACCGCGGGTCTCTTGCACCCCGCGGTCGGGTGTGTCGCATACCCCCACACGTCCAGCCGGTTGCGCGCTCTCAGAGCGAACGTGCGCACGGCTGTACCTCGCATAGGCACACAAACGGTCCGGCCGGGCCGGACACGACCCATAACGATACCCGGCGGCGCGGCCTCGGGTCAAAACACCCTTCGCCCTGATACGCAACCTATCTGCTCAGGTTGAGTGTGAGGTCGGCCAGCTTCGCCGCGGCCTGGCACGGATCGGGGTGGGCGGCACCGGGCTGGTATTGCACCCACCACCCGAAGATGCCGTCCCGATCCGCCCCGGCCGAGACTCCGCACGAATCGGGATCGTTCGGACGCTGAGCCTGGATTGCCTTGCGGCCCTGCACCGTTGTGTCGGTGACGGTGTACATCATCTTTTCCTCGGCGGCCCGCTCGGCGGCCAGAGTGCCGGATTCGAACCAGTTGAACGTCACCTTCACCGTGCCCGCGGAGCCGACGAGATCCCACCGACAGATGGCCCCGAAGAAGCCGCGTTCGATGGCGTCGGCTCCGGTGGTCTCGGCGATCTGGTCGTCGGAGACGGCATCGCACTCGGTCAACAATTCGGTGAATTCTTGGCCACCGGAGCCTGCGAAGCTCGCCGGTCTCGCAGTTCCCTCGACGGTCTGGGCGCACCCGGCGACGAGTAACAGGGTCGACGCCGCCGCGACCACTCGTCTGCGCGTCATTGCTTGCGCTCCACGGTCAGAGTCGCGAGTTCGTTTCCGACGTCGCACGGCGGGCGCGCGGCCGGTCCGAGGGAGTACGTGATCGACCAGTGGAAGAAGTCGTCGCCGAACTGCACGCCTATTTCGCACAGAGTGTCCTGCTCGGCCTCGAACCCCGGGTTGCCGTCGATCTCGATGTCTTTCGCCGGACGGCCGATCAGCTCGGAACCGGCGCGCTCGCGTCCGATAGGGCTGCCGCGGTACCAGGAGAAGCTGACGCCCGGTCCGCCGAACCCTGTGGTCTCCCACTGGCACCCGACGGAATTACGGGTGATCTGCGCGAACGGGCCCGCTCCGAACGCGGACTGCACCTCGGCGTCGGTGATCGATCCGCATTCACCGAAGAAGGGACCCGGCTCGTACACCGTGGTCGTCGGAGCAGTCTCTTGCGTCGATGCAGCGTCGTCCTCCGCACCGCCGCACCCGGCGATCAGCACGGCTGTTGCCGTCACGACCATCGCGAACCGTCTCGTCATCTGCTACGGAGCCGAGAATCCGCCGACGCCGGGAATGTCGAACACGATTCCGGAGGCAAGAACGTGCGCGGTGAACAGGACCGGCCCGCTGCCGGTATCGGCGACGACCGGCCCCGCGGGCTCGAACACGCCGTTTCCCTGCCGGCAGATCGGTGCGTTGACCGACCCCGTGCGTCCGTTGGCGATGTTGACGAAGTCGACCTGCAGGCTGGCGAAGTTCTGGTACGACGTGCAGATCCGCGGATCGGCGGCACGGCCCCAGATGTGGGTCAATCCCGGCGTCTCGGTACCGGCGGCCTCGATCGTGCCGATCCACTGATCCGGAACGATGAGTCCGCCGACGGTGACTCCGAGATTGGGAATCTGCAGAACGGGGACGGGAACCGGTCCGGGCGGGGGTGCAGGCGCGTTCTCGGCGGGTGCAGGCGGCGCATCGGCAGGCGGTTGCGCCTGTGCGACCGGCGCGAGGGCCATGGTGCCCACAGCCGCGAATGCGGCTGCGAGGAGACCGAATCGAGTCCGACGAGCCATACCTGTGTGTCTCCTGATCCTTTGGAAGCGAGTCGCCATACGTTACCGCGAAGCGGCGAGCTTCCGGCCCTGGACGTGGACGCCGACGATCGCGGGCTCGCGCATCGACATCAGCAGCGCGAACAGGGTCTGGTCTCGGGCGAGCTCGGCATCGTCGGCGCGGACGCCGTGGTCGATCGCCGCCGCGAGCTGCGGCCATGCGGACGGATCGACCACTACGAAGTCGGCTTCCTTGCCCGCGTCGAAGTTGCCGATTCGGCTCTCCATGTCCAGCGCTCGTGCCCCGGCGAGGGTTCCGGTGAACAGCAGCTCGGCGGGATGCAGGGACAGTCCGGCGTCACCGGCCTCGGAGATGTGCACCTTGAACGCGTCGGCGAGGACCTGCGGCAACAGCCACTCGTCACCGCCGCCGAAGTCCGATCCGATGGCGATGTTCACCCCCGCGGCGACGGTTCGCTTCCACGGCATCGTGCCCGAGCCCAGGAACTGCTGCGAGGTGGGACAGTGCGCGATGGACGTGCCGGTCTCTGCCATTCGCGCGAGTTCGACGTCCTGACAGTGCACCGCGTGGGCCAGGACGGTGCGCGGGCCCAGAAAGCTCTTCCCACCGACCTGCGAGCCCGGCAGAAACTTGCCGTCGTAGGTGTCGAGGTACGTCTCCACCCCGTAGGCGTTCTTGGTGGCGTCGATCTCGCCGGTCCCCGGCCGGTTGTTCTCGTTCAGGTGTGTGTGGAAGTAGACGCCTCGGGCGCGCACGGAATCGTAGAGCTCGCCGAGGTTCTTCAGCGTCTGCGTCGTCACCGAGAGCGAGAACCGCGGTACGACGGCCACGTGCAGCATCGCCGTGTCGACATCGCCGGTGTCGGCGGCGTGCCACTTCTCGATCTCCTCGGACACCAGTCGGATGGCCTCGTCCTCACCGGTGATCAATGCCTGCGCCGACGCCGGGCCGGTGGTCTGGACCCCTCGGCCGCTGACGATGCGTAGCCCGTGCTCGAGTGTTTCGGCGAACAGCGAATCCTGCGCATGCGGGAACGCCGATCCGAACACCATTGCCTGCGTGGTTCCGGCCCGGATCCGCGCGGCGCAGAAGTCTCTGGCCGCAGCGGCAGCGAACTCGGGATCGGCGAAGCGGGACTCGGACGGGAAGATGCACGTGTTCAGCCACTCGAGCAGTTGCCCGCCGCCGTAGGAATCTCCGGCGTAGGTCTGCGGGAAGTGAATGTGGGTGTCGACGAATCCCGGCAGCAGGAATGCGGGCCGATGGTCGGCAACCGTATGCTGCGCGAATTCGGTTGGCAGCGAATCGAACTCACCACAGAACTCGATCTTGCCGTCGTCGCCGACCACGAGGGCACCGTCGGGAATCGACACCAGCGCGGCGGCGGCGTCGAGCACCGTGGGCGAGCCGGCGACGTGAAAGATATGGCCGCGGTGCACGCGTGCGATTTCGGAAGTCACCCGCCAGACTCAAGCACACGTCGATCGGAACTGCAGATCGTGCGGCTCTCTACTGCGCTACCGCTCCCGCGGCGGACAGCCGCGCGTTCAACGACGCATCCAACACCTCTGCCCACGAGCGCACGACCTCGGCACGTCGTCGTGCGTCGTCGGTCAGAACATCGGCCAGACCCAGACCGCGGGCGAGGTCGAGGGTTGCCTGAACGAGACGGTGGGTGACGGGATCGTTGTCGTCGACCCCGAGGTTCTCGACGGCCATCTTGTGGGCCCGACGACCGAACCGTTCTTCGAGAGGAACGATCCGATCGCGCAACTCGGGGTCGGCCGAGGCCGCGGTCCAGACCTGCAGTGCCGCTTTGAACATCGGCCCGGTGTAGTACTCGACGAGCCGCTCCACCACCAGTGTCGTCCGGCCGGGGCCCGCCGGAATCTCCTGGGCCTCGCGGCGAGCGCTGTCCATCCGGGTGTCGAACATGTACTCGAGCGCTCCGGTGATCAGGTCCTCACGCGTCGGGAAATGATGCTGGGTCGCGCCGCGGGAGACGCCTGCACGTTCGGCGACCACCCCGACCGTCGTTGCCACCCAGCCCTGCTCGGCGAGTGAATCGATCGTCGCCTCGAGCAGTCGCTGACGCGTCACCCGGCTGCGGTCCTGCTTGGGTTCGCGCGCCATCACCATCGCCATACTCCCGACCCGACTTCTCGGCCGCTCTACTTCTCGGCCGCCCAGGACGGGGGCCTCTTCTCCAGAAAGGACATCATCCCCTCTCGGGCCTCGTCGGATGCAAACAACCTGGCCGATTGCTCGGCGACGGCCGTCCCACGCTCGTCCATCTCGC
Organism: Rhodococcus sp. IEGM 1341; assembly: GCF_030056895.1. Classification (NCBI taxonomy): domain Bacteria; kingdom Bacillati; phylum Actinomycetota; class Actinomycetes; order Mycobacteriales; family Nocardiaceae; genus Rhodococcus; species Rhodococcus sp. IEGM 1341. The sequence continues at coordinate 108,335 of NZ_JASHKV010000007.1, forward strand.
GCCTGATCGCGGCCGTGGTGAGGCGCTTCGACTCGGCCAGGCCCTGCGGCGAACACTTCCTGAACACGATCATGTAGTCGGCCACCACGGCTGCGGGGATGGCGTCGGCCACGGTGACCAGACCGATCGCCTCGGCCGTCGCCCCGTCGAACGTCTCCCCGGTGAGGAAATAGCGACTCGCCGCGCGAGACGTCAGCCGCGGCAACACGGCCACCGAGATGACCGACGCGGCCAGGCCCAGCCGAACCTCCGTCAACGCGAACGAGCTCTCGGGTCCGGCGACCGCGACGTCGCAGGCCGCGACGAGCCCCATCCCGCCTGCCCGCACATGTCCGTCGATCTTCACGACGACGGGTTTCGGGGTGTCGATGATCAGCCGCATCAGATCCAGCATCTGCCGGGTGCGAAGTTCCGGTGATGCCCCGGCTTCGCGGAGGTCTGCTCCGGCACAGAACGTGGTGCCGGTGTGACCGAGCACGATCGTTCTGACATCGTCGTCGAGCGCCGCAGCGGTGAGTCCCGCTGTCAGCTCCTCGACCATCACCGAGGACAGCGCATTCCGGTTCTCCGGCGAATCCAACGTCAAATACGCTGTGTCCTTGCCCGACTCGACGAGAACGGCCATCAGTAGCTTCTCGGCAGTCCGAGCGAGTGCTGGCTCACGAAGTTCAGGATCATCTCCCGACTCACCGGTGCGACGCGGGCGATGCGAGCCGCCCCGAGCATCGCAGCCAGGCCGTACTCGCTGCTCAAGCCGGCACCACCGTGAGTCTGGATCGCCTGATCGAGCGCCTTGATACTGGCCTCGGCGGCAGCGTACTTGGCCATGTTCGCCGCCTCGGCCGCACCGAAGTCGTCGCCGGAGTCGTAGAGCACCGCTGCCTTCTGCATCATCAGCTTCGCGAGCTCGAGCTCGATCTTGCACTGCGCCAACGGGTGCGCGAGACCCTGATGCGCTCCGATCGGTGCCTTCCAGACCGTTCGCTCGTTGGCGTACTTCACGGCGGCGTCGATGGCGTAGCGACCCATCCCGACGGCCATCGCGGCACCGAGAATGCGCTCGGGGTTCAGGCCGGCGAACAGCTGCATCAGGGCGGCGTCGGCCTCTCCGACGAGCGCTTCGGCGGGGAGCCTGACGTCGTCGAGGAACAGCACGAACTGATGATCGGGCTCGACGATGTCCATCTCCATCTGCGTCTTCTGCAGACCCGGAGCGTCCGTGGGCACGATGAACAGCGCCGGCTTGAGCTTGCCGGTCTTCGAATCCTCGGTGCGTGCGACGATCAAAACCGCATCGGCCTGATCGACACCGGAGATGTAGATCTTGTTGCCCTTGAGAATCCACTCGTCACCGTCGCGACGCGCCGTGGTGGTGATCTGGTGCGAATTGGAGCCGGCGTCGGGTTCGGTGATGCCGAAGACCATGATCTTGGACCCGTCGGCGAGGGCGGTGAGCCACTCCTGCTTCTGATCGGCCGTGCCGTACTTGCCGATGATGGTGCCGCAGATGGCCGGGCTGACGACGACCAAGAGCAGACCGGCACCGTGCGCGGCCAACTCCTCCTGCACGAGCGCGAGTTCGTAGATGCCCGCGCCACCGCCGCCGTACTCCTCGGGCAGGTTGACGCCGAGGAAGCCGAGCTTGCCCGCCTCGTTCCACAGTTCGGTCAGCGGCTCACCCTTGCGCGCCTTCGGCAGGACGTAGTCGATGTAGTTGTAGCGCTTGCCGAGTGACGAGACTGCGTTGCGCAGGCCCTTCTGCTCTTCGGTTTCGATGAAACTCATGATTGCTCCACTCCCTCTTCGGTGACGGCTTCTTCGGTGACAACGGCGAGAACTGCGCCGACTTCGACTTGCTGGCCTTCCACTACGTTCAATTCGGTGAGCACACCGTCCGCAGGCGCGGTGACCGTGTGTTCCATCTTCATCGCCTCCAGCCACAGGATCGGCTGACCGGCGGTGACGGTATCGCCCTGCGCTGCAGCGATTCTGATGACACTGCCGGGCATCGGGGCGAGCAGCGAACCGGCCGCGACCTCGTCGGTGGGGTCGGTGAACCGCGGGGCCTTGATCAACCTGACCGGACCGAGCGCGGAATCGACGAAGACGTCCGAACCGTAGCTGCTCACCTGGAAGATACGACGAATTCCATTGTCGTCGAGCGTCACCCGCGTCGGTGTGTGCTCAATCAGTTCGACGCCCTCCACCGAGGAGGTGAGTCCGCTGCGTCCGATCGAGTATTCGACGGTGATGTCGTTGTACGTCTTGCGCTGCGGTTGGGACCGGAGATTGCGCCAGCCGCCGGGCAGCCCCCGGTTCACTCGCGCCTGCGCGGTGTTGTTCGCTGCGTCGGCCAAGGCAGCCGCGAGAGCCGAGAGTTCCTCGGCGCGGCCGTGTGCGATCGGCTGAGCCAGTACCTCTAGCCCGTGCGTGTCGAAGAAAGCCGTGTCGGTATCCCCGGCCCGGAACGCCGGATGCCGCAGGATGTTGACCAGTAGATCGCGGTTGGTCTTCAGGCCGTGAACGGTGGCCTTGTGCAACGCTTTCGCCAGTAGATTCGCAGCCTGATCCCGCGTCGGCGCGAACGAGATGACCTTCGCGAGCATCGGGTCGTAATGAGTTCCCACCACACTGCCGGTCTCGACGCCGGAATCGACCCTGATGTATCCCCGGGTCGTTCCGCGGGCTCCACTCCTGCTCGCCTTCTCCAGCACCTCGAACTGCGCACCGGGAATCTCGAACCGATGCACGGCACCGCTCTGCGGCTGCCAGTCCTGGGCCGGATCCTCCGCGTAGAGACGAACTTCGATGGAGTGTCCACGTGTCTCGGGCTGCTCGGCGGGCAACCGCTCCCCCGCGGCGACCCTGATCTGCAGCGCCACCAGGTCGAGTCCCGTCGTGCATTCGGTGACCGGGTGCTCGACCTGCAGACGGGTGTTCATCTCGAGGAAGAAGAAGTTGCCCTTCTCGTCGGCGAGGAATTCGACGGTGCCCGCACCCTCGTAGCCGATGGCCTCGGTGGCCAGCGTCGCCGCATGGAAGAGCTTCTCGCGCATGCCGTCGATGCGTTCGACGAGCGGCGACGGTGCCTCCTCGACGACCTTCTGATGTCTGCGTTGGATCGAGCACTCGCGCTCGCCCACCGTCCACACCGTGCCGAATCTGTCGGCCATGACCTGCACTTCGATGTGCCGACCGGTTTCGATGTACCGCTCGACGAACACCGTTCCGTCACCGAACGCCGAGAGTGCCTCGCGTCCAGCGGCTTCGAGCTCGGAATCCAGGTTCTCGAGGTTGCGAACGATGCGCATGCCGCGCCCACCGCCACCTGCGGACGCCTTGATCAGTACCGGAAGCTCGTTCTCGGTGACCGACTCGGGATCGAGCTGGGTCAGCACCGGCACGCCGGCGTCGGCCATCATCTTCTTGGACTCGACCTTCGAGCCCATCAATTCGATGGCCTTGACGGGCGGCCCGATCCACGTCAGGCCGGCGTTCTGCACCTGTTGTGCGAAATCTGCGTTCTCGGAGAGGAATCCGTATCCCGGATGCACGGCGTCGGCTCCGGCGGCCGCCGCTGCGGCGATGACGAGCTCGCCGCGCAGGTACGTCTCGGCCGAACTGTTTCCGGGTAGCCGCACTGCCGAATCGGCCTCGCGCACGTGCGGGGAGTTCGCGTCGGCGTCGGAGAACACCGCGACAGTGTCGATGCCTTCGGCGCGACAGGTGGTGAAGACGCGTCGGGCGATTTCGCCGCGGTTGGCTACGAGGACGGAGGCTACAGTCATGGCGTCACATCCGGAAGACACCGAAGTTGGCGGTGCCTTCGATCGGGGCGGTGGCGATGGCCGACAGGCACATTCCCACCACCGTGCGGGTATCACGGGGGTCGATGACGCCGTCGTCGTAGAGGCGTCCGGAGAGGAACATCGGCATCGACTCGGCCTCGATCTGGCCTTCGATCATCGCGCGCATTCCGGCATCTGCTTCGGCATCGAAGGCTTGTCCGCGAGCTTCGGCGGCGGCGCGTCCGACGATGGAGATGACACCGGCGAGCTGCGCGCCGCCCATGACAGCGGATTTGCTGGACGGCCAGGCGAAGAGGAATCGCGGATCGAAGGCGCGTCCGCACATGCCGTAGTGGCCGGCACCGTAGGAGGCACCGAGCAGGATCGAGATGTGCGGCACTTTCGAGTTGGACACGGCGTTGATCATCATCGAACCGTGTTTGATCATGCCGCCCTCCTCGTATTCCTTGCCGACCATGTAGCCGGTGGTGTTGTGCAGGAACAGAAGTGGGGTGTTGGACCGATTGGCGAGCTGAATGAACTGCGTCGCCTTCTGCGATTCCTCGCTGAACAGCACACCGCGGGCATTGGCGAGAATGCCGATCGGATATCCGTGCAGCTCGGCCCAGCCGGTGACGAGCGAACCGCCGTACATGGGCTTGAACTCGTCGAAATCGGAACCGTCGACGATGCGGGCGATGACCTCGCGTGGGTCGAACGGGATCTTCAGATCCGTGGGGACGATGCCGAGCAGGTCCTCGGGGTCGGCCAACGGCTCGATGACCTCGGCGCGCGGCTCGGGGCCCTTCTTCTTCCAGTTCAAACGGGAAACGATGCTGCGCCCGATGCGGATGGCGTCCTGCTCGTCGACGGCGAAGTAGTCTGCGAGTCCGGACTTTCGGGCGTGCATCTCGGCACCGCCGAGCGACTCGTCGTCCGAGTCCTCGCCGGTCGCCATCTTGACCAACGGTGGTCCGGCGAGGAAGACCTTGGAGCGTTCCTTGACCATGACGACGTGATCGGACATGCCGGGGATGTAGGCGCCGCCCGCGGTGGAATTACCGAACACCAGGGCGATCGTGGGGATGCCCGCCGCGGAGAGCTGTGTCAGATCACGGAACATGCGACCGCCGGGGATGAACACCTCCTTCTGCGTCGGTAGATCGGCTCCACCGGACTCGACCAAGGAGATGACCGGAAGCCGGTTCTGCGTGGCGATGTCGTTGCCGCGGAACCCCTTCTTCAGCGTCCACGGGTTGCTCGCCCCGCCGCGGACCGTCGGATCGTTGGCGACGATGAGGCATTCGACGCCGCACACCACGCCGATACCCATGACGGTGCTGGCTCCGACGGGAAAGTCGCTGCCCCAGGCCGCGAGTGGGCACAGTTCGAGGAAGGCCGAGTCCTCGTCGATCAGCAGTTCGATGCGTTCGCGGGCAAGAAGCTTGCCACGCTTCTTGTGTCGCTCGACGTACTTCTGACCGCCGCCGAGCAGAGCCTTCGAGTGCTCGGCCTCGATCTCGCCGAGTTTGGTGTTCATGGCCTCGACGCTCCCCGCGTACTGCTCCGATGCGGTGTCGAGGGTGGACTTGAGCACGCTCATGCCTGGTACCCCAATCGTTTTGCAGCCAGCCCGGTGAGGATCTCGGTCGTCCCGCCGCCGATGCCGAGGATGCGCATGTCGCGGTACTGCCGCTCGACCTCGCTCTCGCGCATGTAGCCGAGCCCGCCGAAGAGCTGCACGGCTTGATTGGCGACCCACTCTCCGGACTCGACGGCGGTGTTCTTGGCGAAGCAGACTTCTGCGATGAAGTCGCTGTCCTCCAGCATGGACCGTTCGGCGATACTGCGGGTGTAGACGCGGGCGATGTCGATCTTGCGGGCCATCTCGGTGACGGTGTTCTGTACGGATTGCCGTGCGATGAGCGGCTTTCCGAAGGTCTCCCGATCACGGACCCACTGCAGCGTCAGATCGAGGCACCGTTGCGCGCTGGCGTAGGCCTGCGCGGCGAGGGCGATGCGCTCGGTGAGAAACGCCTGCGCGATCTGCGCGAAGCCGCTGTTCTCGGCACCGACGAGATTGGCGACCGGTACGCGGGCGTCGACGAAAGACAGCTCCGCGGTATCGGATGCACGCCAGCCCATCTTGTCGAGCTTGCTGGTGACCTCGAACCCTGGCGTGCCCTTCTCGATGACGAGCAGCGAGACGCCCGCTGCGCCCTCGCCTCCGGTGCGCACCGCGGTGACGATGAAATCTGCTCGGCACCCCGAGGTGATGTACGTCTTCGAGCCGTTGACGACGTAGTGATCGCCGTCCTTGACGGCCTTCGTCCTGAGGTGCCCGACGTCGGAACCGCCACCCGGTTCGGTGATGGCGAGCGAGCCGATCTTCTCCCCCGCCAGCGTGGGCCGCACCCACTTCTCGATCTGGTCGGCGTCGCCCGCAGCCACCAAGTGCGGCAACGCAATTCCACTGGTGAACAGCGATGCGAACAGTCCGCCCGACGCACCGGCCTGGTGCATCTCCTCACAGATCACGACGGCGTCGGCCAGATCTCCACCATCGCCGCCGACCTCCTCGGGAAAGCCTGCTCCGATCAGTCCGAGAGCCGCTGCCTTCTTGTGCAGCTCACGCGGAATCTCGCCGTCGGTCTCCCACTGATTCATGTGCGGCGCGATGTCCTGCTCCACGAAACTGCGGACGGTCTTGCGCAGCTGCTGACGCTCCGGCGTCGTCCAGATACTCATTCGAGTGCTCCCTTGTACGCGAGTGTTTCGGGGATGTCGATGTGCCGCGACCGCAGCCATTCACCGAGCCCCTTGGCCTGTGGATCGAACCTGGCCTGCGAGGCGACGCCTTGGCCGAGGATGCCCTCGATGACGAAGTTCACGGCCCGCAGATTGGGCAGTACGTGACGCGTGACGATGAGCGGCTCGGCCTCGGGCAGCATCTGTTTCAGAGCTTCGATCGTCAATGCGTGCACCAGCCAGGAGAATTCGTCGTCGGTGCGGACCCAGACTCCGACGTTGGCGTTGCCGCCCTTGTCGCCGCTTCGAGCCGCTGCGATGGTTCCGAGTGGAAGGCGAATGGTCGCTTCGGCTGCTCTGGGTGCAGGCAGCACCGGTTCTTCCACGGGCTCCAGTACCTGCGTCTCGGTCGACGGAGCGATGGTGGACTCGACGCCATCGGCCAGGTGCGCGACGTGGGTCACCTCGGCTGCGTCGACGAAGCCTGCGGTGAACACTCCGTAGGGCGCACCGTTGCCGGGTGGGGCGGTGACCGAGAATCCGGGATAGCTGGCCAGTGCCAGCTCGACTGCTACGGCGGAGAACTGACGTCCGACGGCATCGGGGTTGCTGTCCCGGGCAACACAGCGCAGCAGGGCGCTGGCCGTCTCCTCGGTCTCGGCGTCGGGCTTGTCGGTGCGCACCAGAGTCCAGTCGAGCTCGGTGGGGCGAGCCGGAAGCCAGGACTCGAATTGCCGTTGTGCCAGTGCTGCTTTGGCTTCGATATCGAGGCCGGTGAGCACCATCGTGAACTCGTTGCGGAACCCGCCGAGTGCGTTGAGCGAGACCTTGTAGGTGGGCGGCGGTGCTTCGCCGGTCACGCCGGTGATGGACACCCGATCACTCGACTCCTGCGTCAGGATCGCCGAATCGATGCGCGCGGTGACGTCGGGGTTCGCGTACCGCCCGCCGGTGATCTCGTACAGCAACTGAGCGGTGACGGTGCCGACGCTGACGGCACCACCGGTGCCCTCGTGCTTGGTGATGACGGACGAACCGTCGGACTCGATCTCGGCGATGGGGAATCCGGGACGGGACATGTCTGCGATTTCGGTGAAGAACGAATAGTTGCCACCCGTCGCCTGCGTTCCGCATTCGATGACATGTCCGGCGATCACGGCCCCGGCCAACGCGTCGTAATCGGTGGGTGCCCAACCGAAGTGGGCTGCAGCCGGTCCGACGATCACGCTGGCGTCGGTGACGCGCCCGGTGACCACGACGTCGGCACCGGAGTTCAGGCATTCGACGATGCCCCACGCGCCGAGGTAGGCATTTGCGGTCAGCGGGTTGCCGAGGCCGAGTTCGGCGGCTCGGCCGAGGAGGTCGTCTCCGTCGACGTAGGCGATCTTCGCGCCGGAGTCCAATTTTTCCAGTACCTCGGCCAGGCCTCGGGGGTTGAGGCCACCGGCGTTGGCGACGATCTTGACACCCTTGTCCAACGCCAGCCCCAGGCAGTCCTCTGCCTGCCGCAGAAAGGTTTTGGCGTAGCCACGGGTCGCATCCTTCATCCGATCGCGGCCGAGAATGAGCATCGTCAGCTCGGCGAGGTAATCGCCGGTGAGGTAATCGAGTTCGCCGCCCTCGAGCATCTCTCGCATGGCGGAGAGGCGGTCTCCATAGAAGCCCGAACAGTTGCCGATCCGTACGGTCATGCTTGCTCTCGTCCTGACTGTGTCCGTCCGGCCCTGTCTCGTCCTGCTCCGGGAGGGCCTGCGAAGGCTTGGGCGATGGTGAGCCAGTGCGCGGCGTCGGTTCCCTCGGCGTGAACGGCGAGGTCGTCTCGGTGGGCACGCTGAGTGACGAGAAGGCAGAAGTCGAGTGCCGGACCGCTCACTCGTTGGGTGGCGTTCTCGGGTCCCCAGATCCAGAGCTCTCCCGACGGTGCGGTGAGCTCGATGCGGAAAGGTTCGGCGGGAGGCGTCTGCTGGTTGATCGCGTAGGCGAAATCCCTTGTGCGGACGCCTATGTGTGCGACGCCGCGGATTCGGTCGGTGGCGACGCGGGTGACGCCCACCGCGTCGGCGACATCCTGACCGTGCGCCCAGGTCTCCATCAGACGCGCCGTGGCCATGGACGCCGCACTCATCGGGGGTCCGAACCAGTCGATCTTGGCCCCCGCCGGAACCTGTGTGAGCGCTTCGTTCATGGCACGGCGTCGAGTACGCCAGGTGCTCAGTAGTTCGGGATCACGCGATTCCTCCTCGGCCGCCTCGTCGACGAAGCCGGTGGGGTTCTCCCATGCCTTCTTCAGAGTGAGAGCGAACTCCTCCTTGGCCTCGACATCGCCGGATGCTCCGGACGTGGTCCGCTCCGCGACGTGATCGGTCCAGGAGAGGTGCGCAATCTGGTGCGCGACGGTCCACCCCGCGGCCGGTGTCGGTGCCGCCCATTGTTCGGGGGTCAACTCGGCCACGAGTGCATCGAGGTCGTTGCCCTCGGCGCGTAGGTCGTCGACGAGAGAGTCGAGGTCTGCCATGGGCCCAGCTTCACAGGAGGTCTTGAAAAAAGCAAGCACGCCTGCTTGTTAATTCGTAACCTCGTGTTCGCTTGCCATCCCTACGGTGACGAACGTGAGAATGTCGAGACTCGTGGCCGTCACCGTTACCCTCGCCGTCATGGCCGCCGGTTGTTCCTCTGTGAATCCAACCGCCACGGACCCGGCCCCCGACGAACCGTCGAGCATTCGGGTGGCGACGTTCAATGCCAGCCTCAATCGGCCGGTGGCCGGGCAGCTGGTGACGGACCTGAGTGGAGAGGACGTCCAGGCCCGCGCGGTCGCCGATGTGATCGCAGCGAACTCACCGGATGTGTTGCTGGTCAACGAGTTCGATTACTCGGGCCAGGACGCGGTGACATTGTTCAACGACAACTATCTCGAGGGGCAGTACCCGTATTTCTTCACTGCGCCGGTCAACACGGGCGTCGACTCGGGCCTCGACCTGGACCAAGACGGCAAGCTGGGCGGCCCGGGCGATGCCTGGGGATTCGGGCAGTTTCCCGGTCAGTACGGGATGGTCGTGTACTCGAAGTTTCCGATCGCGACCGATTCGGTACGTACGTTCCAGAACTTCCTGTGGAAGGACATGCCGGATTCGCTGCTACCGCGCGACTACTACGGAGAGGTGTCCCACGCGCTTCGACTGTCCAGCAAGGCCCATTGGGACGTGCCGATCGACGTGAACGGGAAGACGCTACATGTGTTGGCGTCCCACCCCACTCCCCCGTCCTTCGACGGGCCCGAAGACCGCAACGGCAAGCGCAACCACGACGAGATAAGGCTCAGTGCCGATTACATCTCGGGTGCGGACTACCTGTACGACGACAACGGTGTGCGCGGCGGGCTGGAGGACGGCGCATCGTTCGTCATGCTGGGCGATCAGAACAGCGATCCGGTCGACGGAGATTCGGTGGCCGGTGCCATCGCGCAGGTTCTCGACCTTCCGCGGGTGCAGGATCCGGCACCCATGTCGGCCGAACATGGCACGGACACAGCCGATTTCGCCGACCCTACGCCCGGCGACCTGCGCGTCGACTACGTGCTGCCGTCGGACGATCTGACGGTGATCGACTCCGCCGTCCACTGACCCTCGGGCACCGAGCACCCGTCGGACCACCGGCTGGTGTGGGTCGACCTCGAAATATGATGTGCGAGTGACCGATCTACCGATTGTCGAATTCGCGTACCCAGGACCGCTGCGGGACAGACATGTTGCGGCTGTGCTGTCCGGTGAGAAGACCAGCACAGCGAGCCTGTTGATTCAGTACACCGAAGAGGAGCTTCCGAGGGTCGGTGAACGCGGCGCGGTGGTGGATTCGGCCGGAGTCGTGGTGGGAGTCATCGAAACCACGGGTGTCGATATCGTTGCGCTGAAGAATGTTTCGCTCCAACATGCCCTCGACGAGGGTGAGGGATACATCGACGTGGCACACTGGCGAGCCGGGCACGAAAGATTCTGGCACTCCACCGAGGTTCGCGCGGAACTGGGTGATCCCGATTTCACCGTCGACGACGACACTCGAGTGGTGTTGGAGCGATTCATACTCGTTCCGGAGTGAGTTGGGTGGGGATCGATGCCACTGGCCAGCGCGAAGAGGTCGAAGAAACCGAGAGCTCGGGTTCGGAATTTCGGTCGATTCAGCGAGATTCGCGGGGGGACGGTGACGAACATCGGCATGCCCTACAGGCCGCACAGGAGCTCGGGTGCGACGGCATCAGTTCCGGGAATCGATACCGGGCTCACCTCGAAGGCGGGGTAGTTCTGGCTCGTGATCATCCTGGAGCCTTACGCGGCGTCGGAGTCGAATAAAATTGTCGGCGGCTGGGTGTATAGGCCGTTTCGATCAATCCTTCCTCGGCACAACAGAATTGGGGTTGACGAACTTCGTACTGCGCCGTACCATCGAACGTACGTTCTACTTCTAGTCGGAACACGTGCCGGGGGGCGACTACACAGTGATCACATCCAGTTCGACGCGCAGTCGGTTCGCGGCCTATCTCGGGCCGCAACCGAAGCCGTATATCGACAGCACAGTGCTGGGCGAAATTCGCGACGTTGCGATTCTGGAGAATCAGGCGTGCGCTCGCAAGGTCGCTCTGGCCGCAGCTATCTGGGACTCGTGCATCCATCAGAACGTGCTTGTCGGTGATGTCATTCAGGACGCGGGCAACTATGCGGCATCCGAAGTTGCACGCGTTCTCGGTTGCTCGAAGACTGTTGCGAACACGTACGCCGAGGTAGGAATGGACCTTCGGCTACGGCTTCCTACCGTCGCGGCCGCGTTCGAGGCCGGCGAACTCGACCTTGCCCGCGTCCGCGCAATATACCGCTGTACCCACAACCTGACGAAGGACGCGGCGACGGCCGTCCAAGGCGAGGTTCTGCACGCTGCCCGACGCCTGTCACCTGGTCCCCTGGCGACGGAAATCTGGTCGATCATGTATCGCATCGCGCCCGAGCAGGCCGCCGCTCTGCGTAAGGACTTGGAACGGCACACGAACGTCACGTACACCGACAAAGACGTGCTGTCGACGCTGAAGGCCGACCTCACCGCCGCCGACGCCGCAGCTGCCTGGCAGTTGATCAACGAGATGGCCGCTACCGTCTGCCGTCGAGATCCGCGGAACAAGGGGCAGAAGCGTGCAGCAGCGTATGTTGCTCTACTGCAGCAGGAGTCGTCGGTGGTCTGCAAGTGCGAACCCGATGACGACAATCCTTGTACGGCCGATTCTGTGCGTCCTGATCGACGGGCACCGCTGACGGTGATCACGGTGGACCTCGCCACGCTCGCCGGTCTGCTGTCCAATCCTGCCCACCTTGCCGGCCACGGTCCCATCGATGCCGAGTACGCCCGTGAACTCGCCGACAACGCACACTGGCAGATCCTGCTCACCGAAGCCCGCGATCTGGCGGAGAATCTCGGTTACGGCGAAGACCTGGAGTCACTCATCGACCTCGATACCGATACCGATACCGGCGCAGGCGCAGGCACTGGTGACAAAGGTGCCGAGAGCAGAGCCGACAGCGGCACCGGCACCGGCAGCACGAACAACAGCAGATCGAAAAATGGCCAGAAGAAGCCCAGAGGATCCAAGGTAGGCAAATCGAGTAACAGCAGGTCCAAGGGCAGCACCTCACATCTGGTGTTTCATCCGCTGGGGCGTGGTCGTCGCCGTGTCGGCGGTATTGCTCCTCGGCACCCGCGGGCGCCGAAGTCCGCACAACCACCACGGAACAGCTGTGTCGCCACTCCGTATCGCGGTACTTACACTTTCGTTGCCGAACTCGAAGCAGCGATCGCATCGGATCCAGCTCTCGGGATCGCGCTGTACCCGGACGGTCACGGCGGTCTCGAGCTGCCACCACCCGGAACCCTCATCTATCGCCCGACTGTCGCACTGGCGGAACGTATTCGGTACCGCGATCGCACCTGCCGACATCCGGGTTGCGACGTCCCGGCCGAACAGTGCGAAATCGACCACATCGTCCCGTACTTCCATCGCGATCCCTCGTCGGGAGGCTGGACCATCGACACCAACCTGCACTGCCTGTGCCGCTACCACCACAGCCTCAAGACCATGGGTCTGTGGACTCCGGTGATGCTCGCCGATGGCGTCGAGTTCTGGGTCTCGAATGCCGGCACTTCAGCGGTTACGGTTCCCGGCACCACGCAACTCGCAGACCTGAGCCACCTGCCCGCCGTCTATCGCAGGCCCAAAGGTCAAGCGATACAGTCGGATACGTCGAGCCTGGAGATCATCCAGCCGCTGCCCGCGCCGGTACCTACCTCAGCATCGGACGATGATCCTCCGCCTTTCTGATGAATCTCGGTTCAGTACACAGAAGTTCCACCGCAGTCGAAGTGTCCGCGGTGGAACAGCTGTGCCTTCTGGCTGTCGCTCCGTTCGGTCGGTGTCAGCCTGTGTAGGTGCTGAGGTCGTACACCGTCGCGCTGCCGACCGTGGTGGCGGTGAAGTTCGCCTCGACCCATTCCTGGATCTGTGAGGACGTACTCTCAGAGTCGCCGCCCAAACCTCCGCGCGCCATGCCCCCGCCCATACCGCCCGAGACGTAGTACGTCACTTCATGATCGGCCACGTACTGGATGAACTCGTCGAGCGACGGCGCAGGATCTCCGCTCCACCCGCCGATGGCCATCACCGCCGTGTCGGACGCCAACTCGTAACCCGCAGCCGACATCGAACCATTTACTGCAGCAGACCATTTCGTGGTCGTCGACTCGAGCAGCGCAGCCAACTCCTCGTTGGACTCACCGCCCATGCCGCCCATGGCCATCCCGCCGCCCACGTTGCCGCCGGCAAAACCGGCCGGAAGATCGGCAGCATCAGCAGGCAGGCCCGCATCACCGCTCGGCATAGCATCGCTTGGCATCGCATCGATCGGCATTCCGCCACTGGGCATTCCACCGCTCGGCATTCCACCGCCTGGCATTCCGCCGGGACCGCCGTCGCTGACTGCACCGGTCGGACCTGCGGTGGGGACGGAACCACTGTGCGCATTGGTCGTCGTAGCGATGGCATACGACGCGCCGCCGCCCAGACCTGCCACGGCTCCGAGAATCAGCGCAGCCGCAGTGAGCCTTCGGTATCGCCCGGCCGCCAGGATCATCACGGCCGCAACGATGGTTCCCACCAACAGGATCCACTTCAATGCCGGTAGCCAGTCCGCGTTGCGATGCAACAGTACCCAACTCCAGACCCCGGCTGCGATCATCATCGATGCCATACCGGCTCTGCCCCAGATCGATTCACGTCTGAGCCACAGTGCGTAACCACCGGTTCCGATCATCCCGGCCAAAGCCGGGGCGAGCGCGACGGTGTAGTACGGGTGGATGGTTCCGGACATGTAGCTGAAGATCAACGCCGTCACCAGGAACCACCCGCCCCACAGAATCAGGGACGCACGCAGGAGGTCGGTTCGCGGTGCTCGGCCACGAGCGATCAGCCCGAAGACCAGCGCCACCAGGGCCGTCGGGATCAGCCAGGAGATCTGGATGCCCATCTCACTGCCGAACAGCCGATCCAGACCGGTCGAGCCGCCGAAGCTGGACCCGGCTGCCCCAGCGCTCATCCCGGCCGGAGCCTCCATGCCACCTCCGCCGCTGTTGCCGAAGATGCGGCCGAGCCCGTTGTACCCGAGCACCAGATCCATCACGGTGTTGTCGGTGGACCCACCGATGTACGGTCGGGCACTTTCCGGCCAGAGCTGGACCGTCACCAACCACCCGGCGGCGACCACGAGAGCGGCCGAGGCCCCGACCAGATGCAGCAATCTGGCCCGCAACTGAGCCTGTCCTGCAACGAGATACGTGAGACCGAACGCCGGCAACACCAGCAGCCCCTGCAGCATCTTCGTGAGGAACGCGAACCCCAGCGCCACGCCGGCAAAAGCGAGCCACATCGCGGCCCGCCTTCCGGCCGCTGTCTGCAGAGATCGCACGACGAAGTAGCCGCCGAGTGTCATGAGAAGCACCAGCAGCGCGTCGGGATTGTCGAAGTTGAACATCAATGCCGCCGCCGGCACCGATGCCAGGGTAAAGCCGGCGAGCAAACCGGCCATGGGGTTCGCGACACGCTTGACCGCGGCATACACCGTCGCGACCGAGGCGACACCCATCAATGCCTGCGGCAGAAGCAGACCGAAGCTCGAGAACCCGAACAGTCGAGCCGACAGACCCATGACCCACAGCGAGGCCGGCGGCTTGTCCACGGTGATGAAGTTCTCGGAGTCGAGGGATCCGAAGAACCACGCCGTCCAGTCCTTGGTACCGGCCTGCACCGCGGCGGCGTAGAACGTGTTCGCGTATCCACTTGCCGTCAAATTCCACAGGTACAGCGTTGCCGTGGCCGCGAGCAGAATCAGCAGACCGAGCAGGTGCCGGCGGCGATACCACCACGTGTTCTGCCAGGACGGCTGGCGGGCGTGCGACGGAGGCATCGCGGCCGGTCGGTCGAGTTGGGCAGTCATCGCACATCCTGTTCGTCGAAGTTGTCGACTACGAGAGTGTGCGATGGACCGTCGGCCCGGCTGGGAGCAGCCTGCGAACTTGCTGTGAGCGAAAGAGCTCGTTCAGACGCGATCTGCGTACACGACGATGTTGTCGTCGTAACTCGATATGTCCGAATCGAATTGGCCGCCACAGGTGATCAAACGCAAGCCTGGGTGATCGATGTCTCCGTAGACCTTGTCGGTGGGGAAGGCATCCTTCGGATACTGCTCCACCGCGCTGACGACGAACCGGACAGTGTTTCCGTCCTGGCTGACGACGGTGACATCGTCACCCTGTCGGAGATCGCGGAGCCGGTAGAAAACGCCGGGGCTGCCGTCCCAATCCACATGCCCCGCAACGATCGACGGTCCCAGTTGCCCCGGAACCGGCGACCCGGTGTACCAACCGGCCGGGAAACCGACCGGTGGAACTTCCATCGTGCCGTCCGGACGCAGACCCAGACCCATCACATCGGAGTCGACACCGATCGCACCGATCTCGAGGCGCGCAGGCGGTGACCCGGCAACCGACGATTCGGAAACACCCTCGTCTGTCGGGGCGACGGCTGCAGGAGCAGAAGAAACCGAGGACGTCGAATCAGTCTGCAAGGGAACGGTATCCGACGGCGTTGCACACCCGGTAACCAGGAACAGCAGCATGAGGAACGCCGCTGCCACCGCCCGCACCACGACCCGATGACGGATCGTGGTGCGGGCGGATTCAGCGAGAGGTACTGATACCTCGACGGTAGGGTTCACCGATCAGTGCCGACGACGAGTCAGAGTCAAGGCAGAGACTGCACCGACCGCGAGCACGGCCAGCAATGTCCAGATCGCAGCGAACGGCGTTGCGTCAGAGGATGACACAGTGCTGCCGTCACCGGTGTCGACGCCACCGTTCGGGATCTGCGTGATCTGCCCGCCCGGGTTGTACGTGCCCGGCTGATCCGGGCCGCTCGGCGTGTTCGGCTGATTCGGAACACCGGGTGTGTTGGGGGTGTTCGGCTGATCAGGCGTGTTGGGCACGTTCGGCTGGTTGGGCACGTTCGGCACGTTCGGCACGTTCGGCTGGTTCGGCTGGTTCGGCACGTTCGGCTGGTTCGGCACGTTCGGCTGGTTCGGCACGTTCGGCACGTTCGGGATACCGGGGATCGCCGGGATCGTGATGCCGGGGACGGGCGGAAGGCCTGGGATCGGGGGCACTTCGATGACGATCGGCGGCGTACCGCCACCGTCACCCGGGGTACCCGGCGTTCCGCCGCCGTCACCGGGAGGGGTCGTGGTGACCGGAGGCGTCGTGGTCACCGGGGGCGTTGTCGTGACCGGAGGCGTAGTGGTCACCGGGGGTGTAGTCGTCACCGGGGGTGTCGTGGTGATCGGGGGCGTTGTGGTCGTCGGCGGAACGGTTGCGCAGTTCGGGCTGGTGATGCGGTTCGAGTCCAACGTCACCGCGCCGTTCCGGGCGAGCAAGCGTCCGTCGACGGTGGCACCGGTGGTCGCGGTGATGGACGCCAGCGCCATGACGGTGCCGACGAACTGGGTGTCGGTGCCCAGTGTCGCGGAGCTGCCGATCTGCCAGAACACGTTGCACGGGTTGGCCCCGTTGATCAGCGAGACACTGCTGTCGGATGCCGTGATCAGCGTCGATGCCGCCTGGAAGATGAACACGGCGTTGGAGTTGCCCTGCGCGTCGAGTGTGAGGGTTCCGGTCAGGCCGAACGTGCCCGAACCGTACAACCCGGCCAACAATGTCTGTCCGCCGAGTTCGACTCCGGTCGAGGTTGCTCCCGGTCGACCGGCCGCGTCGTCGTATCCGGTACTCAGATCCGCTTTCGCCTGCGCTGCAACCGAATTGCGGTCGTCGATAACTCCACTGGTGAGCTCTCCCGGTGGGAATCCCGTGATGAACGGTTCGACACCGACGCCGGGGCTCACTCCGACGTTGCCGCCGATCCTCGACGGGCCGGTGTTCGTGATCTTGGAGCCGGCCAGGACGGCATAACTCTCCGCGGTGCCGAGTTCGACGGTGGTGGGTTGAGCCTCGGCTGCGGGGACGTTGATCAGCATGAGTGCGCTGGTGGCCAAAGCGACCGAACCGGCAAGCGGAACGAGGGTTCTGCCCCTGCGCCTGATGGGGGTCGACGTGCACGTGTGCTGTGAAGCGGGCATGGATTGCATACCGTTCTGCTGGTTGGGCGAAGCGGACTTGTTGCCGGACTTCGTGAACCGCGCAATCGATCCCCCGACGAGTTCGATTGCGCAGCAGTTGATGTCGCGACGCTCAACGGCCGCCCCGGACCGATCCGAGTGCGTGGAGGTATCGCGGTTCCGTATTCGATGACGTCACCGGCCGACGGAGTTCGGCAAGGTGACACAACTATGCGATCAGCGGAGGCTCGTGCCCACTCCGCAAATAAGAGTTTCCCCGTATCTCTACGGTGTAGAGCTACAGCACACCATGTGTAGGATAATGAGTCAAGCGAAAAGTGTTGTCGAACAACAAGTTTGTTTGCCCCCTACTTACCGGTCGGTTCACTGCTTTCGAGAGGTTGCCTACCGATGTCCACGACGAACCGACCGGGCCCACACTCCAATATCAAGATCGACCGCGAGTACGTGGTGTCCGCCGCCCTGAGCATCGTCGATCGAACCGGACTCGACAGCCTGACGATCCGGAGCCTCGCGGCATCGATCGATCGCGATCCGATGACCGTCTACCGATACCTGCCCACCAAACAGGCGTTGCTCGACGCCATCGCAGATTCGGTACTGGGCACACTCGTCTGCGTCGACGGCGCAGACCCCGATTGGCAGCGTCAGCTCAGAATTTTTGCGCGGCACTACCGTGAGCTCGCCCTCCAACACCCGCACGCGGCGGTGCTGCTGACCACCTGCCCTCAGGCGACTCCACTGGGATTGGGCACGCCCCGGTCACTGGCCTCACTCGAGAACATTCTGATTCTGCTGACCACCGCGGGATTCACGCTGCCCGAGGCCCTGACGAGCTATCGGCTGATGATCTCCTTCCTACGCGGCCATCTACTGAGCGAGACCCAGGAAACGACCGCCAACCCGGACGAGACCGGCGACCGCCTCAGCCTCGCTCTGCGCCGACTCCCCATCGACACATTTCCCCTGCTGTCGACGCTGCCACCTCTGATCACCGAGTACGACGGTGCCCTCGAACTCGAGTTGGGTCTCGACGTGCTGTTCCGAGGCATCACCGCACCTTCGACCTGAGCGGATCGGCGCTCCCGGGGCCCGCACCGGACCGAGCCGTACCTGGTCCCAGGATTCACGGCATCGGACTTCACGCCATCAGAGCAGTCCGGTGCCTGCCTCGTTCGCTCGTTCTTCGTCTCGTTCCTGCTGCGCAGCGGCCAGGCCGGACATCGTGCGCAGCGGAACCTCCTTCAGGAAGAGCACCAGTACGAATCCGAGGACCATCAGGATCGACACGGCCAGGAACACGTAATCCATGGCGTCGGAGAACCCGATGCGGAACGGCTCGGCCAGAGCCGGTTCGAGCTTCTGAATGAACGAGCTGTCCTGCAGTGCACTGCCTGCGACGGAGGCGTCACCCGAGGCGATGGCTCGAGCGAAACCCGATTCGAGCGGATCGGAACCGGTGGCGGCGCTCTGTACTGCCTGCTGGAATGCCGGGGTCGAACTGGCGGCGATCAACGCGTCTCCCGTCTTCGGGGTGAGCTGGGTGAACAGCATCGACAGGAAGACGGCAACGCCGACCGTCGCACCGATCTGCCGGAAGAACGTTGCGGCAGAGGTGGATACACCCATGTCCTTGGGCGGCATCGCGTTCTGGATGGCCAGGGTCAACGGCTGCATCATCGACCCGAGACCGAGGCCGAACACGCCCATCACGACCATCGTCTGCCACAGCGGGGTATCGGCGTGCACGTAGTGGAAGACGAACATCGCGATGGCCATCAGTGCAGTACCGACGATCGGAAAGATTTTGTACCGCCCCGTCTTCGAGATCATGCGACCCGAGACGATCGACGCGACCATCAAGGCACCGACGAGGGGCAGGGTCTGGTAACCGGCCAGCGTCGGCGAGGATCCCTTGACCACCTGCAGGTACTGCGGCAGTAGCGAGATGCCACCGAACATGGCTGCGCCGGCGATGACGCTGACAGCAATACACAACGAGAACAACGGGTTTCGGAAGAAACGCATGGGGATCAGGGCGTCGTCGCCCATCTTGATCTCGGCGAGCACGAACGCGATGACGCCGACGATGCCGATTCCGAAGCACAGCAGGGCCCGCGGCGAGCTCCATCCCCACACGCGACCCTGCTCGGCGATGATGAGCAGCGGCACGAGGCCGACGCTGAGAAGCACTGCGCCCCAACAGTCGACGCGCGCCTCGCGGCGGTAGACCGGCAGGTTCAGCACTCGCCACACGACGACGAGCGCGATGATCCCCAGCGGGACGTTGATGTAGAAAATCCAACGCCAGCCGGTGATTCCGAGGATCGACGACTGCCCTGCGAGCAGTCCACCGATGACCGGCCCGAGCACGCTGGAGGTACCGAACACGGCCAGGAAGTACCCCTGATACTTGGCCCGTTCACGCGGCGGGACGATATCGCCGATGATGGCCAGCGCCATCGACATCAGACCGCCCGCACCGAGACCTTGAATGGCACGGAAGGCAGCGAGTTCGTACATCGACGTCGCGATCCCGCACAGCATGGACCCGACGACGAAGATGGAGATGGCCGTCATGAAGAACGGCTTGCGCCCGTACAGGTCGGACAGCTTGCCGTACAACGGGGTCGAGACCGTCGAGGTGATGAGGTAGGCCGTCGTCACCCAGGCCAGAACCGAGAACCCGTTGAGGTCGTCGGCGATGGTCCGAACGGACGTCGAGACGATGGTCTGGTCGAGGGCGGCGAGGAACATGCCCATCATCAGGCCCGACAGAATCGTCATGATCTCGCGATGCGAATACTCGCCGGTCGCGGGCTTCACTTCTGGCTCGGTAACCATCTCTTGGATTCACCTTTACGTAGCATTTACTTGTGTCTTACAACGATATTCGGGACACCAGCATGCGCGCAGAACGCCGTCTGCGCAAAGGTTTATTTGCGGCGAATCCGGTCCCGCACCTCACGCATCGTGTGCGGGTGAATGCCTTCGGCAGCGAGCACCCTACGAGTCTTGCGACGCGTCGACAGGACACCGATGATCGCGACAATCCACACCGGGAACTGCGCGAGCAGCGCCACCCGGAATCCGTCGAAGGTGTAGCCGCCCATCGCGTCGAGAATCCAGCCGATCGCCGCGATCACCAACAGCGACGCCAGGAAACCACCGATGTTCACCATCCCCTGCGCCGTCCCCAGATTGGCGCTCGGATTGAACGTTCGCGCGAGGTCGAACCCGATCACCGAACCGGGGCCACCCACCGAGATCACCACCACGAGCAACACCAGTAACCACAGCGGAGCGGGCCCGGGCAACGCCAACACGATCGCCCACATGGTCGCGTTGCCGATCATGATCGCCAGCACCAGCCACGACCGTCGCATCGGATAACGCCCGGTGAGAACACCAACCACGATGCCCGACGCCACCGCCGATGCCACCGACACCGTCAGCAACGCTCCGGCCGTCGACGCCGACAGGCCCTGTGCCGACGTCAGATACGGAACACCCCACAGCAACGCGAACACCGTGATGGAGAACTGGGTACCCATGTGCGAGAAGAAGCCGAGCCGGGTGCCGGGGCGTCGCCACACCTCGGCGATGGAGGCGAGGGTCTGTTTCAGCGTCGTCGGTTCGAACACGGGGGCAGCTCCGTCGTCGGGGCGATCCCTGACGAGCGCGAGAACCAGTACGAGAGCAAGGAGACCGAGTGCCGCTGCGCTACCGAACGCGAACGTCCAACCGGGGCCGTTCAGCAGAATCAGGAACGGGACCGCCGAGAGCACCTGGCCGAGCTGGCCGAGCAGACCGGTCAGCTGCGAGACGATCGGCACTCGCCGCGGCGTGAACCACACCGGCACCAACCGCAGCACCGAGATGAAGGTGAGAGCATCGCCCACGCCGACTAACGCGCGGGCGACCACCGCGACGGAAGCGACTCCGTCAACGCCAGCGTGATCTGTGCCGACGCCATGATCAGCGCGCCTGCGGCGATCATCTTGCGCGAACCGATGCGATCCAACAGCACCCCGGCCGGGATCTGCATCCCCGCGTAGACGATCACCTGCAGCACCACGAACGACGACAGCAGCGACGGCGACACCGAGAATCGATCCGCCGCACTCAGCCCGGCGACGCCGAACGACGTTCGATGCAGCACTCCGACGATGTAGGCGAAGACGCCGACGCCCCACACCACCCAGACTGCCTTGCCAGTACTCACCGGACGATTGTGTCAACCACGCTGTGGAATAGTCGTAGCCGGTAGTACTCGGAGCGGGCAGTAGTACCCGAAGCAAGAAATGGAGCGACGTCGTGGCCAAGCAGCTGTTGGTGCTCAACGGGCCGAATCTGAACATGCTCGGCACCAGGCAGCCGGAGGTGTACGGCCACGCCACCCTCGCCGATGTCGTCGCCCTGTGCGAGAAGACCGCCGCCGAGCACGGGCTCACCGTCAAGGCAGAGCAGTCCAACCACGAGGGTCAGCTCATCGACTGGATCCACGAGGCCCGCGGGGTGGCGTCGGGCATCGTCATCAACCCGGGCGGACTGACGCACACCTCGGTGGCGCTGCGCGACGCCCTCGTCATCCCCGAGGTGCCGATCATCGAGGTGCACATCTCCAACGTGCACGCCCGTGAGGAGTTCCGGCACCACTCCTTCGTCTCCCCCATCGCCAGCGGCGTCATCGCCGGACTCGGGATCGACGGATACCGATTCGCCATCGAACGTCTGGCTGCACTTATCTGACACAGCTCTCGTTCAACCCAGCTCTCATCTGACACTCAGGTTGTACTGCATAAACTGGTCGCCGTGAACACGAGCAAGAACGTCTCGAAAGACATCAAGGCCATGCAGAACGGCGACAAGAATCGTCGGACTCTGATCCAGATCGTCGTCGCAGTCGTTCTGATCGCGCTCGTGGCGGCGATTGCCCTCTTCATCCTCAACAAGGATTCGACGTCGGGGGATGCATCTTCCGCCGCAGGCTCCGGCGAATCGACCGGCACCCAGCTCACTCCCACGTCGGTGACGGACGACGGTGCCATCCGCTTCGGCAACCCCGATGCCACCACCGTCGTCAGCGTCGTCGAGGACTTCCAGTGCCCGGCGTGCAAGAACTTCGAGGCCATCAGCGGATCGACGTTGCAGCAGCTGGCCGACGCGGGAAATGTCGCCGTCGACTACCGCCCCATCTCCATTCTCGACCGGTTCTCGAACGGAACCATGTACTCCACCCGCGCGGCAAGCGCCGCCATCTGCGTCGCCGAGAACGACCGCGACAACTGGATGAACTGGCACACCACCATGTTCGAGCAGCAGCCGGCCGAGGGCGGAACCGGACTGACGAACGACGAGCTCGTCGCGATCGCCGCCTCTGTAGGGGCCGACTCCCCCGCCGTCGCGTCGTGTATCACCGACGGCAGCTACACCGATTGGGTCACCACCCAGACACAGTCGGTCCTCGGCGAAGGCATCAACGGAACGCCGAACGTGCGCGTCAACGGCACCGACATCTCCTTCCCGACGCCGGAGAACATCCTCGCCGCCGCTGCCGGTAACTGAGCGGCAGCCGGTCGCCATGAGGACACGCGCAGGCGCTGTTGTATTCACCGTCTTCAGCGCGCTCGGGCTACTCGCCGCGATGACGCTGACGATCGAGCGATTCAAACTGCTCGAGGACGCGTCGTACGTCCCGTCGTGCAGCCTGAATCCGGTGCTCTCGTGCGGCTCGGTGATGGTGACGAAACAGGCTGCGCTGTTCGGTTTTCCGAACCCCATCCTCGGCATCGTCGCCTTCTCCATTGCCCTCGTCGCCGGGGTTCTCTGGCTCGGCCGCGTCGAACTACCGCACTGGTTCTGGCTCGGACTGAGTGCAGGCCTGCTGCTCGGCGAGGTCTTCGTGCACTGGCTGATCTTCGAGAGCCTGTACTTGATCAACGCCCTGTGCCCCTACTGCATGGTGGTGTGGGCGGTGACGATGCCGTTGTTCGTGCTGGCTCTGAGCCGATTGGTCGGCTCCGGCCCGAACAGCGGCGGTACCGTCGGCCGACTCTTCCTGGAATGGCGCTGGACGCTGCTCGCCGTGTGGTACGCAATCGTCGTCGCGCTCATCGGAATCCGGTTCTCGGACTACTGGGCAACTTTGGTTTGAAAATACTGCTCCGACAACCCTGCATTTCCTTTTGCGAATCTCATGAGTCGAACGTCTGCACCGTGCATGATGGGTGCAGCACCCGAGTGAGACTGATCACAGCTCCTGGCTCGGGGAAGATCGTTCGAGTAGCAGGAGTCGATACATGGCAGGCGATCCATTCGCAGTCATCGTTGCCGTCATCGTGTCCGCCGCCGGTGTAGTCGCCGGAACCGACGCCCCGGCTCCGATTCCCGATCAGGCGGTGCAGGACCAGGCGGCAGACATTGCCGCCAACGCCGAAGATCAGGCGAAGACGATGAGCGATCAGTGGACCGAACTACTGGGCACCATGCCCGAACCGGCCGCCGACATCGCCGACCGCACCCTCTCCGACGCCGCCGAGGGCCTGCACACCGCCGCCGAACCGATGCTCCCCGATCTGCCGACGGTGGAAGACATCGAAGCAGTGGACACAGAAGCAGCCGATACCGCTGATCCGGCCAGTGCCACCGATCCTGCTGCGGCGGCGACAGATGTTGTTACCGCCGCTCCTGCCGCTCTCGCTGCGGCGGTACCCAGCGCGCCACTGCCGTTCAGTGTGTTCTCCTCGGGCGCTGGGTCGTCGAATGCGGTGTCCACCACTGCAGCCGCGCTCGGGGCCGGTGCCGTTCAATTCGCCGGCCGTACGTACACCGCCGCCGATATCGCCACCCAGACCGCGTTCATGGCGTCGGCCGAGGCCATCAGGCGTGCGCTGTTTCCCGGTCAACCCGCCACGTTCACCGGCATCAACGTGGGCGCGATCGGCTTGGGTGCCGTGGGAGCGATCACCGCCTTCGTGCCGTGGCTGCAGAAGGCGGGCAACATCTGCGGCGGCGTCAAAGCGACCACGATCGCGGCACTGTATGCCGCCGAGAACGGTTTTCGGCACGGCCCCACTGCTCCGGTCTCGAGCACCGGCGCGCAGGGGCCAGGGCAGTTCATGCCAGGAACCTGGGCGACCTACGGCAAGGACTACGACGGCAACGGTGTCACCGACGTCAACAGCATCGGTGATTCGGTGATGGCGTCGGGCACACTGCTGTGCGACATCTACGGGCAGGTCGACGGGTGGAAGCGCGAGGGCAAGGTGTCCGGTGACACCTTGGATCTGACCCTGGCCGGGTACAACGCCGGCGCGGGAGCGGTGCTGCGATCGGGCGGTATGCCCTCTGGCACATTCGATTACGAGACGCAGACCAAGCCGTACGTCTCTCGTATCCGGGCGACCGAAACGCAGTTCGCCGCCATCCTGACCCCGTTCGCCGGACTCGACCTCACCGGAATCGGCGGCCGATCGGTGCAGTTGGCGATGGACTATCTGGGACTTCCGTACGTGTGGGGCGGCGGCAACATCAACGGACCGTCCGGCGGCGGATTCGACTGCTCGGGTCTGACGTCGTATGCCCTCTACAAGGCCTCGGGCGGAAAGGTGACGCTGCCCCGAACCTCGGAAACTCAGTGGAACGTGGGCACCGAGATTCCGATGGAAATGGCGCAACCGGGCGATCTGCTGTTCGGTAACTTCGGGCCGGCCGGGCCGGGCCACGTGGCGATCTACATGGGCAACGGCCAGATGGTCCACGCACCCCAACGCGGCGACGTGGTGCGCGTGGCACCGGTGTTCGACGGTATGCGCGCCCGTCACATCGTGTAGGTGCGCGCGTACAGTGCGGACGTGACCAATGCACGTGTGGAACCGGCAGGATTCGACGACGAACTGGCACCGGAGCCGCCGCCCGGTGAGGGTTTCGAGACCGACTGGCCGGTGCGAACCGGCGACATCGATCCGAACAACCGACTACGGTTCGACGGCGTTGCCCGCTACCTGCAGGACATCGGTACGGACAACCTCGACGCCACTCCCCTGGGCAAGACGGATCCCATGTGGATCGTGCGGCGCACCGTCATCGACGTCTTCGAGCCGATCCATTTCCCGGACCGAGTACACATGCGGCGTTGGTGTTCGTCGATGTCGACGCGGTGGTCGAACATGCGCGTGGCACTGACGACACCGAAGGGTGGGCGCATCGAGACCGAGGGCTTCTGGATCAACATCAGCAAGGACACCGGGATGCCGACCCGCATCAGCGACGGTGCCCTGGAAATGCTGGCGCGAACCACCGATCAACACCGGTTGCGATGGAAGGCATGGCTGACCGAGCCGGTGCCGGCCGAATCGACCACGGATGTGCAGTTCCCCTTGCGCGCAACCGATATCGATCCGTTCGACCACCTCAACAATGCGGTCTACTGGCACGCGATCGAGGAGTTGCTGGTCGACGTGCCCGAGCTGGCCGCGTCGCCGCACCGCGCCGTCATCGAATACCTGAGCCCGGTACTGGCGGGTGAACGCGTCACTCTGCGCCACCGCTACGAGGGCGGCGCGTTGACCGTCTGGTTCGTCGTCACCGGAGCATCCGGCGAGCCCACGGTCCGCACCGTGGCCAAGGTTGCCGCCAGAGCCTGACGGTCGAGCTTGCCGCGCGGCGTACGCGGAAGAGCGTCCACGACGGCGATCACCACCGGCAGGCTCGGCCCCGGCAGCACGGTGCGCAGGTGGCGGCGAATCCGAGCCACGGATATCGAATCGGTCTGCGCCACAACAACTGCGGCAGCAGGTTCCTCACCGGTTCTGTCGTTGGGCAACCCGACCACCCCAGCCTCGAGCACACCGGGAACTGCGAGCAGGGCCGCCTCGATCGGGGTCAACTCCACCGTGAGACCGGCCCGGACGATCGTCTCGCTGCCGCGGCCGTGCAAGGTCAGTCGGCCCTCTTCGACACTGCCGCGATCGCCGACGGTCATCCACCCTTCGACCGGCCCGTTCGTCAGGGTCATGTGGCCTCCCACTCGGCTCAGGTAGCCGTCGAACAGCATGTCACTGCGGACGTGGAGCAGATCGTCCCTGATCTCGACCTCGACCCCGTCGAACAGCTGACCGCGGACCTCGGTGCCTTCGATTTCGCTTCGGTCGTAGGAAACGAAACTGAGCTCGGACGCCCCGTAGAAATGTGTCAGCGCCGCATTCGGAAGTACCGCCGCCAGAGCGGCCCTCCCCGGCTCCGCCCACCGCGCCGCGGACGAGAGCACCTCACGGACACTGTTCGATCGCACTCCCGAGCGAGCGATGTCCCACGCAATGGTCGGGACCGAATACAGATGTGTCGCAGCACCTTCGAGAGCTGCCGTGGGCCCTCGTAGGTCGACCGTCGCCCCGCGGGTGAGCCCGTGCAGTGCGCCGTAGAGAAAGTGCGTGTGATCGAGAGTGCCCGGTGCGGACACCCGATCTCCCGGACCGAGATCGAACAAGGCATCGGAGCGATCCAGCGTCGCCGCCCACGACGCTTGATTCCGCACGAACAACTTGGGCGGACCGGTGGTTCCCGAAGTGACGCCCACGAGCAACTCGGAATCCGGTGTGGGGGTGGGCGCGGCGGTTGTCTTGGCAGCCATGTCCTCGGGTGCGAACACGTCGACTGCACCCCAACCGTGCACTCTCGCGTGCTGACGCGGGTGCGCGACAATCAGCGAGGGCTCGCAGACCGCCACGACATCGGCGAATTCCGGAGCCAACAAATGCCGATGCAGCAGAACGACACTCACCCCGGCATGCATCGCCGCGACGACGACCACCAACGACCCGATGTCCGACGTCGGCAGAACCGCGATGCGACGCATCCCTGCCACTGCGGACGCCGCACGCGTCACCCGGTCCCAGAATTCGCGGTAGGTGATCGCCCCGGTCGCGTCGACCACGGCTGCCTCGGAGCGGTCGAAATGCCGCGCTATCCGGGCGGCGAGGAGTTCACTCGTCATCGTCACCGTCATCATCTACGCCGCGCGCGACGAGGGCGTCTCCCATCGCGTCGGCGGTGCGAAGGGCCCGCACCAGAACCGGCGTTGCCAGTGCCGTCATCGACCACTGCAGTCCGCGTGCCTTACGCGCCTGTGACACCTCTTGGACGATGGACGCGAGCAGAGGGATGCATCGGATGGCCAGGGCCAGCAGCAGCCCGATGCGATCCGGGTCGACGCCGAAGCGGCGGACGGGGCCGAGCGCTCGGGTGACGGTATCGAGCATGTCGGTCACGCGGGTGGTGAGGGTGACGAGAGCTGCCAGTGCAACGGAGATCACCAGCACCCCACACACCACGACGGCGCGCTGCCAGGTCGTGATTATCACCTGGAAGACGCCGATGATCAGCAGCATCCACAGCACCGGACGCAGTTGCGCCAGTGCGACTTTCGCTGGAATGCGAGCCACCGCGAACAATGCCGCGACCAGTACCGCTACCGCTGCGACCTCGAGCGGAGTGCGCGCGAAGATCACCGTCCCCAGGATCGCGAGGATCAGCGCCAGCAGCTTCGATCCCGGGCTCATCCGGTGCAGCAGCGAGGTACCGGGCCGGTAGAGACCGATCATCCGATCAGCTCCCGATAGGCCGGGACCGCGGCGGCGGGGGTGCCGTCGAACGCGATGCGGCCGTCGTCGATGACGATGACGCGCTCGAAGCTGTCCAGCAGGGCCAGTTGGTGGGTCACGACGATGACTTGCTGATCCATCGAATCCAGAGCCTGCGCGACGACGCGTCCGTTCCGCAGATCCAGCAGCGTGGTCGGTTCGTCCGCCACGACCACCTCCGGTCGTCGGATGAGGACGGCACCGATCGCCAGCAATTGCTTCTGTCCACCGGAGAGCAGATGCGCCGGATGGTCGCGGTGCTGATCGAGACGGAAGCGGACCAGAATCTCCTCCACCCGCTCGGCCACCTCGGCCTTGTTCAACCCGGACCTGCGCAGCGAGAACGCGAGATCCTCGGCGACAGTGGGCATCACGATCTGCGAATCTGGATCGGTGAACACGAAGCCGACCTTCTTGCGTACCTGCGCGCCCTTCTTGGCGGCGTCGATACCGTCGACCGTGACACGGCCCGTATCGGGTTTGATCAGACCGTTGATCATCCGCGCGAGCGTCGACTTGCCGGAACCGTTGGAGCCGATGATGCCGATCCGGCGCTCGTCGAACTCGAGATCGATGCCGTGCAGCACCTGCCGTTCTCCGAACGAGTGCGAAATGTTCTCGAACTTGATTGTGCTCATATGACCCTGCTCATGTCGCTCGTTCCACCAGCATCGCTATTCCCTGCCCGCCGCCGATGGCGCAGGCCGCCAGGCCCAGTGCCGGACCCCCGGGTTGCAGCATTCGAGAGGCCAACCGTACCAGCAGAATTGCGCCTGAAGCTCCCCACGGATGCCCCATCGCTATGGCTCCACCTTGCGGGCAGATGCGGTCCTCGTCGAGACCCAATTCATCCGAGACCGCGAGCACGACCGACGCGAAAGCCTCGGTGATTTCGATGGTGTCGATGTCGGCGAGGCCCACCCCGGTGCGGGCGAGCAGCTTCTCGATCGCCGGCACCGGACCCAGCCCGGGAAGAGCCGGGTCGGACCCTGCGACGGCACTGCCGAGGATGCGCAACGCCGGCATCCCGGCCGCCCGCTCGGCGGTGGTGATGGCCAGAACCGCTGCGCCGTCGGATATTCCGCACGAGTTGCCCGCGGTCACCGTGCCGGCTGGGGTGAACGTGCCGGCTGGGGTGAATGTGGGACGCAGTCTGCCGAGTCGCTGGGCGGTCATGTTTGGGCGGATGCGCTCGTCGGTTGCGACCTCGTTCACTTTGACGATTTCGGCCGAGAAGTCGCAGGCCGCCGCGCGCGCGAACGACCGTGCAGCGTAGGCATCTTGGCGTTCGCGCCCGATACCGCGGATTCGCGCGAGGTTGTCGGCTGCCACACCCATGTCCGGGTCCGCGAAGCCGTGCGGAGCGAACGGCGCTCGGGTGTAGCGGATAGGTTCTTCGCCGTCGACCGGTGGCCAGAACCTCCACGGGCTGGTGCTGGCAGATTCGACGCCACCGGCCAGTATCAGCGTCTCTTCACCGCTGCGGATGCGCGACGCGGCCTGCGCCACTGCGTCGAGCCCGGATCCGCACTGCCGATCGACGGTGACTCCGGGAACTCCGACACCGAGGCCCGCGAGCAGCGCCGAGACCCGTGCGACATCACCGCCGGGACCGAGGCAGTTGCCGAGCATCACGTCGTCGATGGGAATGTCGAGCGAGCTGATCTCTGCTGCAACAGCTTTCAGCACGGGCGCGGCGAGGTTCGGGGCGGTGACATCGGCGAAGCCGTGCCCGGCGATACCGATTGCCGAACGCTTGCCCGCAACGATGACTGGGCTGTTCGAAGCAGACACATTCACAGCAGGGCCCTTCGGGCGATCTTGCCGCTCGCGGTGCGGGGCAACTGCTGCACCACCGTCCAGCGTCGCGGCAGCGCCTCCTTGGCCATGATTGCGCGAGCGTCGGCGCGCACCAGGTCGAGGTCGCGGGTTCCGTCGAGTTCGATGACGGCTGAGACCGTTTCGCCGAGAACCGCGTGCGGTGTGCCGATTGCTGCCGCAGCTCGGACGCCGTCGAGCCCGGTCAGGATGCTTTCCACGTCCTCGGCGATGACGGTGGTTCCGCCCACGTTGATCGCTGCATCTCCGCGGCCGTAGACGAGGAGTTCGGAGCCGTTCAGTTCGGCCAGATCACCGACGCCGAACCAATCGCGCGCACCCAGCGCGGCGTACGGCGATCGAACGAACAGGTGCCCGTCCTCGGTGCGTGCTTCGACATCCCGGAGCAGCCTCAGCGACGATTGTTCGCCCACCACCCTCGCCGCCACCAGCGACAACTCCGCCGAGCCGTAGTATTCGACCAGCCTGACGCCTTGCGCCGAGATCGTCTGCGCGGCAGCATCATCGAGGCCGGCTCCGGCAGCGACGGCAATCCGGGCATGAGGCATCCGGCAGAGGACGTCACGGAGTACCGCGGGCACCGCGTGGACAGCAGTGGCCTGCGCGGGATCGTCGGTGACGCATGCCCCCAGCCACAGTGCGTGCACCGCGGCGAACAGGTGCATCGTGGCGTGCAGCGGTCCGGTTATGAGCACGGTGTCGGTCGGGCGGATATCGGATATGTCGGTGAACTCGGGGAAGCTGTCTACCCACGACGCGGCCGTGCGAGCGAGCGGTTTCGGCCGGCCGGTGGAGCCCGAGGTTGCCACCAGCAGGAACGCGTCGGGATCGATATGCGCAGGGCGCTCGGGACGGGCGCCCGGATCCTCGACCCGGACAGCACTGCCCTGCCTGGCTGCCGCGAAAACGCAGATCAACGCGTCCGGCAGCTCCAGTGCTGATGCGTCGTGAAATCGAGCGCCGTGCACCGGGAGGTGAGGCCACTGCTCGACGGCTGCGTCGAGTTCGGCGTAGGTGAGTGTGCGACCCGCCCAGGAGATGGCGGTGTCGTTGTCGCGGCCTCGACCTCCCAGCGTCAGATTCACGCCTTGATCAGGCCCGGGTACGCGCGATGGACGCTCTTGGCGACGACGGTGGCGACGACGACCTTCGCGATGTCGCCGGGCAGGAACGGTCCGTTGGAGGTGACGGCGGCCCAGAGTCCGACGTCGGTGCGCAGAACGAGTCCGATGATGCCGAACGCGTAGACGACCACGATTCCGCCGACGGCGTTGATCAGTAGGCCTAGCGCGATCGAGTACTTGGGCAGGATGCGCGCAGTGAGCAGGCCGATCAGGAACGCGGCCGGTATCCAGCCGACGAGGTAGCCGACGGTGGGCCCGGCCATGGCGGCGAGACCGGTGCGTCCTCCGGCCAGCAGCGGCAGGCCGATCATCGTCAGGGCGAGGAACACCAGGACCGCGGCCGTGCCCTTGCGTGGTCCGAGGATCGCGCCCGACAGGATGATGCCGAGGGTCTGCAGGGTGATGGGGACGCCCGAGAACCCGACTGTGATCGATCCCGGCAGACCGAGCGCGGCGATGAGTGCTGCGAACACTGCGATCTGCGCCATGTCGCGGGCGGAGACGTTCATTCGGCTGACCTTACGGCTCGGCTGGCGGGTACTGCTGTCGACATCTGACACGGTGGCTCCTCGAGGAGTGGGGCGGTGACCTGCCCCAGAAACTTGAACGGCGTTCAAGGTAGCAGGCCAGCGGCCTGTGCCACACCGGCACGGGTGTGGTTCAGAAGGGCGGAGGGTCGTATCGGGTGCGGTCGTATCGAACGCGTGCATGAACGACGCGACAGTGTTCCAGGTAGGACCGTCGCTTCTCCGCCAACTTCTTTCGGTCGATACCCGTTGTCGCAGAACGACAGTCGTCCAGAGTCGGTGGTGCACACCCGCTGTACTCGAGCTCCCAGCGGGTGGGTTCGAGCAGGCTCGCTCCCGGCCTCGACGAGACCCTTCGCCGTCGGCGGGATGCGCGGGGAGTCGCGATCGACAACTCCGGCAACGTGACTCTGCGTAGACCGAGCGAGTTCGACCACAGAATCGCGCCGCCTGCGAGCATCACCGCCGACCACGCCCCCGAGGTCTTGGCCTGATGATGGAACACGCACACCGGCTGAAGGTTGGTCACGATCGTCCAGCCGCCCCGCTCGGGATCGTCGTGATCGAACGGAACCAGATGATCGATCTGACACCGGGCCGCCGGCACGTCGCAGTTCGGGAAAGTGCACGTGCGATAGGCAGCCCGAACGAACGCCGCGACGCGGGCACCGGGCCGATACGTCACCGCAGACCGCGACGGAGCGGACTCGCCGCCATGACCGTCGGGAAAGATGCCGCGAGCACGCTCGGGCCGTTCGGCAATCCATGCAAGCCACCGTGCGACGAGCCCATCGCGGACAGACTCCTCCCCCAGTAGCGGGACTGCAGGTGGGAGGCAGTGGGCATCCCCGAGACGCGCGGACGGAAGCTGGGCGGCACCTCGTACCCGACCAATGCCGACCACCCGACGCAACAACGACGGCACCGCCGTAGGGAACGGTCCGAACGAACTCGACTGCATACCCAGCCCATCGCCGCTGCGGAAGCCGGTTTGGTCAGGGCCGGAGTGCGAGCGACTGCCGGGGCGTTCCGATGCCGGGCCGTCAGGGGTGCCCGTGGTGCCGCCGCTGCCGCCGTTGGGAGAACCGCGGCCGCCCGAACCACCGCCATCGGGGCCAATGTCGTCTGGACCACCGCTATCCGGGTCATCGCCATCCGGGCCGCCCCCGTCAGGACCGCCGTCGTCAGGGCCATCGCCATCCGGGCCGCCGCCGTCAGGACCGCAGTCGTCAGGGCCGCCGTCGTCAGGACCGCCATCGTCAGGGCCGCCTTCGGTGCCACCGTCCAGCCCATTGGTATCAGGGCTGTCACCGTTTCGGCTGTCATCGTTCGATCCGTCGTCGCCCGTGTTTCTCTGTTCCGGCTTCAGCATCTCGACCAGCTCGGTCAGCAGTGCCTGCCACTTGGCATCCGTGGAAACGATGCGCGCCACTTCGGGGTCGATGGGCGTCCCGTCGGGGAGGGTTGCAGGCTCCGAGGACAGTCCCAGCAATGTCTCCACAGCCACCACGATCTGGAGGAGATGCCCGCGCCGAGGAGGAATGTCGTCGACAGCGCCTGCCACCGGGCAGTCGTCGCCGCGATCGCACTGGCACGCCAGTGAATGCTCGCCGTGCAGCAACGCCATCAGACCCGCGGCCCGAAGTGTGCCCGTCGATCGTGGGTCGCGCTTGCAGACCGTCCCGACGATCTCGACGATGAGCGCATCCGCCTCTGCCGCTTCGAGATCTGTAATCTTCGCAATGAGCGACGCGATCCCACCCGGACCGGTGCGGTCGATCCGCACGCCGACCTCCTCGGACTTCGCGGTCTCACGGGCAGCTGCGGCACCGATCGGGTCGGCCTTCATCCACAGCCGCCAGATCCGATTACGCAGCGCCTGCGGACGCATCCGGCCACCCGCCGCACACACCTCGTACTCGATCTTCGCGATCGTCTCGTCGCTGGCACGATGCAGCACCGAGGTGATGGTGACCACCGTCGACCAGTCGAAGCTGCCGGTGACGAAACGCAAGGCAGTCAACGGCATTCGATGCAGACGCTCGGCGACGTCGTGCACCACGGACGCATCGCGGCGCGTTCCGGTCATCGTCACGGCCAGATCGCACAGGGCACCGCGGACTGTCTCGCCCGGATCTCCACCGGCAGCTTCGGCTGCCTCGAGGCGCATCTCGAGCACGTCGCTGTAGGCGAGCACGGTCGCTGCCCGAGCGAGATTCTCGTTGACACGGTTGAGTGCGATGACGTCGAGAAACCCCGCGATGCAGTCATCGACCGGCGGCGTCTCCGCCGCTCCCCACCCCCCGGTATCGAACATGAATTCGATGATACGAGAGGGGTACGACAAGAAAATCCGAGAACAATTCGAGTCGTATCGGTATAACTGCAACGGTGGCCAGCTACACGATCCGCGACATCCGCCCGGGCGACGAGGAGCAGCTGGGCGCAGCGCACGTGGCGATCTGGAAGGCGACGTACGCGGGAATGATGAACAGCGCCAAGCTCGATGCGATACGCCCTCGCGATCGCATCGAACGATGGGAGCAGATCATCGCCCGCCTCGACGAGCAGTCGAGCCGCGGTGTGCGCACCCGATGCGCCGTCGACACCAGCGATTCACGCATCGTCGGTTTCGCCACCGGCGGCCCACCACGCGACGAAAATCCGCCGGCACCGACCGAACTGTGGTCACTGAACGTTGTGCCCGAGCACCACGGCACGGGCGTCGCGACAGAACTCAGGACCACCGTGATCGACCGGGAGGCATCCACATATCTGTGGGTGGCAGCGGCCAACCATCGCGCGGTGGCGTTCTACCGCAAGCATCGGTTCGAGCTGGACGGCACCGAGAAGTTCGACCCGCTCTGGGAGTGCCTCGAAGCCCGGATGGTCAGGGCTTGACCGGCGGTTCTCGTCTGGACTCGTCGGGATCGAGCTTCTCGGGGTTCAGTACCACCTCGGCCACCATCGGAGTCGTCTCGACGGTCGAATCGCCGTACCGAACGGCCACCGTGTTCGGCAGGAAAGCTTCCAGCGCACGCGGAGTGATCCACCACAGCAGCGCCGAGAACAGGATCAGAATGTTGACCCACTGCAGAACTGTCGCCGCATTCTCGGACGGAATCACGCGATCGAACACCTGGATGTTCATCACCAATCCGTGGATGGCGATCAACACCCACAGTCGTCGGTAGCGGTAGAACACCCAGACCGCCGCGGCACCCCAGCACAGTGCCCACAGAAAACCGCCTCCGCCGAAGTACATGTAGAGGAGGCCCCGCATCGTGCCCGACAACGCCATGATCGCCCAGATCGGGACTCGGCCGACGAGCAGCAGCACCGGCAACGCGACCAGGATCGGCTCCTCCCGTAGACCCACGACGAGAGCGGAAACCACTGCGAGCCAATCGGACTCGACCGAGGCCGGGATCGAGAAGCTGAATCGGACGATGTCCAACCGCGACAACACGAGCAGCGAAGCAGAAGCGGCACCGATCGCGGCACACCACGTGAGCGCAGCCTCGAACGCGGTCCCACTGCGGGCCGGCCACACCGTAGGCAGCTTCCGACGCCGAACGAACCAGACGATGGCGATCGCGACGGCACCCACCAACACCTGCGCCGCGCCGACAGCGAGATCGGCCCACTGATCCCCTATCGACAGAATCGGGGCCGGCGCGTCGGGCTCACGGAAACGCCACAGCGCACCCATCAGGCCGACCAAGTAGACGACGACCCAACCGGCCACCAAACCCAGGACGATGACGGCGGTACCGGCAGCGGTCAGACCACGCCGAGGCGAGCGCTCAGCAAGCCCCGCGTCGACACCGGTCGTCACCAGGCCACCACCATTCCGCTCGATACAGCACCGCCGAACAGCTTGTCTATCACGCCCGGGCCGAGAATTCAGTACCGTCCTGGCGATACGAGCCGGCGGAGCACTCACGGCCGACGAGGTGCGGCGGTTGTTGCGTACTTACTTGGAGCCGCGCTCCTGAGCCGAGTCGACGGGGAATCTGCGGCCGTAGTACCACCCGATCACCGCGACGACGACGCCCGCCGCGGCAATGGCACCCAACACCGATCCGAAGCCCGACGCATCCACGACGCGACCGACGACCAAGGGAGCCACGAGAAATCCGATCCGAGAGACGAGCGAGACGATCGAGATGGCCGCTGCCGAGGACACACCGGGAAGCCGCCCGGCCAGGCTGAAGACGATGGGAAACAGCGGGCTCGCACCCAGGCCGGCAACCGCGAACGCACCGATGACCAGGACCGGTAGATCCGCGGCCAGAAGCGACAGACCCAAGATGACGAGGAACGCCCCCGCCACCAGTGACGCGCCTCCGGTCAGCACCGCCGACGGTCCGAACCGATCGACGATCCGGTCCCCGACCAACCGGCCGATCAGCATCGCGGCCGAAAACGCAACGAACGCCATACCGGCCGCACCCGGGCCCGCACCCTCTTCCGTCGTCATGTAGACAGCGCTCCACGATTGCGGGAAATCCTCCATCAGCCCGGCGAGCAGCACCACGGCCCCGAGCAGGGCCAGTGCAGCCGTCGGCCGGACGAGAACGGGCCCCGGCGCTCGGTCTTCGTGATCGACGCGCGCCACCGATTCCGGACCCACCAGACCCCGGCCGACGGCAGCGAGAGCGAGCATCAGCACCACCGCGATCAGAGCGAAGTGCGCTACCACCGGCATCCGGATACCGGCCGCGGCCGCGCCGGTCACTCCCCCGACGACGGCACCGACACTCCATGCGGCATGAAAGCTGCTCAGCAGCGACTTCCCCGCGCGTTCCTCGACGAGGACGCCCTGCGCGTTCATCGAAATGTCCATCACTGCGTCTGCCCCGCCGAGCAGCACCAGCGCCGCCAACAGCGTCCACCACGACACAGCCACCGCAGGCAGCACGAACGCCGCACACAGCGACAGACCCGAGGCGAGAATCGCCCACCGACTGCCGAAGCGTCGGACCAAGGCAGCTGCGACAGGCGCGGCAGCCAGCCCGCCGAGACCGATTCCGGTCAGCGCGAGGCCGAGGGTGGCAACGTCGATCGACAGCGACCGCTGGATCTCCGGAATGCGCGGAGCCCAGTTGGCGAACACCGCTCCATTGACGAAGAAGACGACGAGAACGGACAGCCGGGCGCTAGTCATATCGCTGCGAGCCTATCGTTCGCGAGCCGGCCGGATCCGTTACTCGAGGTAACGTCGATGGGATGCATGTGTCCGACCGCCTCACCGACCACGTTCCCCAGCGCTGGCTCGAGCCCCTCGTCAAGCACGCCGAGGCCCTCAAGTTCCTCATCGTCGGAGCGATCACCTTCGTTGTCACCGTCGTACTGTTCTTCGGTCTGAAGTGGACGATCCTGCAGGACAAGCCGGTGACAGCGAACGTTCTGGCCGTGCTGATCGCGACGATCGTGTCGTACATCCTCAACCGGGAATGGTCGTTCACTGCGCGCGGCGGACGACGACGTCACCACGAAGCAGCGCTGTTCTTCGCCGTTGCCGGAACCGGCCTGGCAATCAACCAGCTACCGCTGTGGGTGTCGAGTTACATGCTGGATCTGCGGTCGCCGAACGTGTCCTTCCTCACCGAGAACATCGCCGACTTCGTCAGCGGATCCATCATCGGCACGTTGTTGGCAACCGCATTCCGATGGTGGGCGATGCGCAAGTTCGTCTTCCCGGAGCAGGTGGACGTTCTCCCCGATCCAGTCGCCCTGACCGTTTACGGTGGACGGCATGGCGACCACTAGGACCCTCGTGCTGATGCGGCACGGCAAATCCGGCTACCCCGACGGAGTACCGGATCACGAACGACCCCTGGCCGCCCGCGGCCAACGCGAGGCGGCACTCGCCGGAGCCTGGATTGCCGAGCACGTCGGCAGAGTCGACGCAGTGCTGTGCTCGACGGCCCTGCGCACCCGCGAAACCCTGGCCGCCACCGGCTTGGATGGCGCTCCCACCCGCTTCGAGCGAGACATCTACGGCGGATCCGCCGACGAGATCATCGACGAAATTCGGCTGGCCGACACCTACTTCGACGACGTGACGGTATCCACCTTGCTGGTCGTCGGGCATGAGCCCGGAATACCCTGGACCGCACTCGAACTGGCGGCAGACGACGACACCGACCTGGCCCGAGAGGTGCGACACCGCTTCCCCACCTCGGCAATCGCAGTGCTGACCACCGAGGCGTCCTGGGCAGAACTGGCCGCAGGCTCGGCCACCATCACCGAGTTCTGCATCCCCCGCGCCGAGCAGTGATCAGGGCTGGTCGGTAGTCAGTGCTATCGGTAGTCAGCGGTTCCTGAGGTAGAGGTAGCCGGCACCGCCTGCTGCGATCAGCAGAATCAACGCTGCGGGGAACCCGAGCAGCCACCACACCAACGCCAGCACCACCAACGCGGGCGCGGCGGCGATCAACGCGATGCCGGGATTCTCGCGAACCGTCTCCAACGCGGACTGTGCGTGCACTCTGTCGATCTTCTTGCCTGCCATCGTCGACTCCCGGGTTTCGTATGTCCTGTATGCGTACTTCCACAGTAGCGCGGTCAGCTACGACTTTTGGTGGAGCGCAGCGTCGTACCTTCGGCCGAACCACCAGGTACGACGCCTCCGCAGGGGTATCGCGCACGCATCGGCTGCGGTGAGATCAGGGCCATGAACAATCCGATTCTGCTCACGATCGCGATCTGCGAGGTCGGCTTCTGGGTTCTGGTGATCGGCGGCCTGTGCCTGCGCTACGTGGCACGCATGCGACGCGCCAGCACGATCACGCTCGCCCTGCTCCCTGTCCTCGACATCGTATTGATCGCGGCCGTGGCGCTCGATCTGCACCGGGGCGGAGACGTCGAATTCGCGCATCGCCTCGCCGGTATCTACCTCGGCTGGACCGTCGTGTTCGCGCACTCGACGGTGGCCTGGCTCGACGTGCGCTTCGCGCACCGATTCGCCGGCGGACCCGCACCGGTCAAGCCCCCGAAGACCGGTCCACAGGCCTACCGCAACGAGATCCGAGGATTCGTGAAGTGGCTGGCCGCTGCCGCTATCGCGCTGGCGATCACCTACGCATTGGCCTACACCGTGGCAGACTCGGAGCAGGCAGCAGCGCTGAAGACCGTGATTCAGCCTCTCGGCGTCATCACATTCTTCTGGTTCGTCACCGGGCCGCTGTGGGTGGTCGGTAAGAAGAATTCGAGCTCGAAAGATGTGGCAGGAGAAGGTCGACTCTGATGCTGGGTGATTCCCGGATACGGGGTTTTCACCGCGTAGTGCGCACGTTTCGCCCGTCCTGGCGGCCGCGCAATCCCATGGTGCTGCCGATCGAGATGCTCCTGGCCACACTCGTCTACGCCGGATTCCAACTCTCGACGGGCATGGTCGGTGACACGAGAGACGAACTCGTCAGCAGCCCACCCCTGATCGCGGCGAGTGTCGTTGCCCTGCTGGCGATGACCGCGGTGACGTGCGTGCGCCGATCCTTTCCGGTCACGGCATACTTGTCGGTGGTGGCCATCAGCATCGCACTGATTCTCGTTCTGCCGGACCGGACTCTCGGGTTCACCCCGCTGTACTGGTTCGCCATCGCCGCCTTGGCAATTCGGGTGGCCGGGCCACGCCTGTTCGCCCCCATCGCCGTCGGGTTGATCCTCGAAATCGCTGTCAGCGTCGACACCGGCCCCGGTGGCACGATCGGCGTGGTCGTCGAGCAGATCGCGAACCTCGCCATCAACTACACGGTGCTCATCGCACTGGGCAAGTACATCGCACGCGGACGGGCGCAGGAACTCGAGAGCGAGGCTGCTCTCGGCCGAGCCGAAATCGAACACCGGCAACGGCTGAACGCGGCACTGGACAACGAACGGAAGACCATGGCACGCGAACTGCACGACGTCGCGGCTCACCACCTGACAGGCATGCTCATCCAGGCCAAGGCATCGAGGACGCTCATCACCAGCAACCCCGAGCAGGCACGCGAACTAATCACCGGCGCAATCGGACACGGCCAGCGCACCCTCGACAGCCTGCGTCAGATCGTCGGAATCCTGCGCCCGAGCGACACGACCGACAGTAGCTTCGACACCGACAGTGCTCCGCAGCCGATGATCTCCGATATCGCCGAACTGATCGAACAGTCACGAATATCGTTCGGGCGCATCGAGATGAGCATTGTGGCAGACAGCGACGATACCGACAGCGCCGTGCAACTGACGTGCTACCGCATCGTTCAGGAATCGCTGTCCAATGCCCGACGTCATGCGCCGAACTGCGATGTGCGCGTTGAGGTATCGAATCGATCCTCGGCCATCGAGGTGACCGTCACCAACACGATCACCTCGGGCAGCTCCGAACCGGACGAGCCCTCGGGTCAGGGATTCGGAATTCCGGGAATGCGGGAGCGGGCAGCACTGCTCGGCGGCACCCTCGATGCCGGATTGTCCGGCGACCGAGCGACGTGGACCGTGCGCGCTCGACTGCCCATCGGCGGGAAAATCTCTCGGCCACTGGAGGTGCCGGCATGATCACCGTACTCATCGCGGACGATCAACCGGTGGTTCGGCAGGGATTCGAGCTATTTCTGGCCGGCCATCCCGACATCGAGGTCGTCGGGCACGCGAGCTCGGGAAAACATGCCGTGCACCAGGTGTCGGCATTGCGACCGGACGTCGTACTGATGGACATCAGGATGCCGAACGGCGACGGGCTGACCGCCACGCGCGAGATACTGGCGCAGTTCGACGGCGTTCGCGTCATCGTCGTCACCACGTTCGACCTCGACGAGTACGTGTTCGCAGCTCTCGACAGTGGAGCGTCCGGCTTCCTGCTCAAGGACACCGATCCCGACGAACTCGCCGACGCGGTGGTCACCGTCGCCGGCGGCGGATCGGTCCTCTCCCCCAGACTGACCCCGCGCTTGATGACAGAGTTCGCTCGCCGGGGCAGTCCGAGTCGAGCCACTACCGTTGCACCGCAACACGACCTGAGTCTGCGCGAAATGGAAGTGGTGCAACTGTTGGCGCAGGGCCTGGGCAACAACGAGATTGCCCGGGCCCTGCAACTCGAACAGAGCACGGTGAAGACTCACGTCGGCAACATCTGCCGCAAGCTCGACGTCAACACCCGAGTGCACGTGGTGATCTGGGCCTACCGCAACGGCATTGCGACGTAGGTCTTTACAACTAGGCCGCTCTGCGCTCGTCTTCGTCAGCAGTCTCGCTGGTGTGCTCTACCAGCGAAGCGGAGTGGTCGGTGTACTGGAAGTGCGGTCGCTTGTCGCCGATGTACGAGGTCATCCACGACACCACCGCGACGTAGCGGTTTCGGAAGCCGACCAGGTACATCAGGTGCACGGCCAGCCACATGAGCCAGGCGATCGGGCCCGACATGTCGACCTTGCCGAACAGCCGTGCCACAGCACTGAATCGGCCGACGATCGACATGCTGCCCTTGTCGGTGTATTTGAACGGCGTCCCGGCATCGACCTTGCCGATGATCATCTTGGCGACGTGCCTGCCCTGTTGCATAGCCACCGGCGACTGACCGGGGAGCTTGTTCAACGACGTCACGTCGCCGATCGCGTAGATGTCCTTCGCCGAACCGACCGTCAAATCGTCGTGTACGAGAAGCCTTCCGGCACGGTCGGTCTCGCACCCGGTGCGCTCGGCGACGGTCGACGCCAGATCACTGGCCTGCACTCCCGCCGACCAGATGACCGTCTTGGCCGGGTACGTCCGCGACGTCTTGGTGTCGACATCCTGCACCGTGACGACGTCGT
This sequence comes from Rhodococcus sp. IEGM 1341, assembly GCF_030056895.1. NCBI lineage: Bacteria > Bacillati > Actinomycetota > Actinomycetes > Mycobacteriales > Nocardiaceae > Rhodococcus > Rhodococcus sp. IEGM 1341. Next base: position 149,516 of record NZ_JASHKV010000007.1, read on the forward strand.
CGGCAATGTCGGTGACCATGGCACCGGTGACGACGTCGACGCCCGACTTCTCGAGCTTCGTGCGGGCGTACGCGCTGAGCTTGCCGCCGAATGCGGGCAGCACTTCCTTGACTCCGTCGACGAGGGTGACCGTGACATCGCTCGGGTCGATGTCCGGGAACGATCCGGCGAAGTAGCGGTGCGCGAGATCCCTGATCTGGCCGGCCAATTCGACACCCGTCGCGCCTGCACCGACGACGACGAAGCTCAGCAACTCCTTGCGAGCGGCCGGATCGGTTGTCAGGTGCGCGGTTTCGTAGCAACTCAGGATCTGCTCACGCAGAGCGATCGCGTCGTCGACGGTCTTGAGTGCGAACGTGCGGTCCTTGAACTCGTCGCGGCCGAAGTACGCCTGCGTGGCACCCGTGGCGACGATGAGACGACCGAAGCCGATGGTGTGGTTCTGCCCGGCACCGACGTAGGTGACCTGGTGAGCGTCGGGATCGACATCGACGACGCGTCCGAGACGCACGTCGGCGGAGTCGTACTGCGCGAGGATGCGCCTGATCGGAGGGGCGATCTCGCCCGTCGAGAGCATTCCGGTGGCGGCCTGATAGAGCAGCGGCTGAAAGAGGTGTTCGGTGGTGCTGGAGATCAGCGAGAACGTCACACCGGCCTTGCCCAGAGACTTGGCGGCGGCCAATGCTCCGAATCCCGATCCCACGATGACGACGTCGTACGTTTGCACAGCACTTTCCTTTTCGGCTCGAGTCTTTCCCTCTACGAAGAACTACCTCCATGAAACTCCGACCGCGAAGCTCTATCAACGCGGAAGTTGAAATAGCATCTATGAGCAGAACTCATGATTGAATGGCAGCATGGAACTGCGGCAGCTGAAGTACTTCCTCGCGGTCGGGGAGGAACTGAACTTCTCTCGCGCTGCCGAACGCTGCTACGTCTCGCAATCGGCGATCAGCCTGCAGATCTCCAAGCTGGAACGAGAAATCGGTGAGCCCCTGTTCGAGCGGACCTCTCGTACCGTCCGATTGACCGTTGTCGGAGCACAATTGGTCTCCATCGCCCGGCACATGGTGGAGCTCGAGCAGTCCGCCCTGGCGCTGACGACCCGAAGGCGGAATCAACTGCGCCTGACCGGAAACATGACATTCGCAGCCAACGCCATCTCCGCCATCGTCGCGGTCCGCGAGCGCCATCCCGACGCCGAGATCGACTTCGTCCTGAAACGATTCGCAGAACAGATCGAAGCGGTGACGTCCGGCGACTGCCAGGTGGCGCTGATCCGCGGCAGCGTCGAACGCTCCGGTCTGCACGTGACCGAGCTGTGGACCGAGGACCTCGTCGTCGTCCTCCCCGAGGGCCATCCGCTGGCGGGTGAGGACAACCCGAGCCTGAGCCAGCTCGCCGGCTACCCCCTGCTACTTCCCAAACGGAGCGAGCAGATCCTGCTGCACCGGGTGATCGAGCGCGAGATGAAACGCAGCGGACTGCCGCTGAGCTTCGGCCCACCCGTGGCGTCCGACCACACCGCCAGCGCCGAACTCCTCAAGAACCCGCAATGCTGGTCCATCCTGTACGCCAGCACCGCCGACAGCACCCCCAAGACCGGCCTGGTCTTCTGCACCGAGGCCGACCGGAGGCTTCGGCTACCGGTATCGGCCGTCGTCGACGCGACCGTGCCCGCCACCGACATTCAACGCGACCTCGTGGCGGCTCTGGCCGCGACGGCACCTGTCAAACCCACGGCACCGGTTCAACCCGCCACTCCGGCGAGCTGAGCGAACGCGGCATCGGCGTCGAACAATTCGGCGCGATCGTACGTCGACGTCGAGGCCATGATCTCGTTCGCGCCGGTGCGCTCGACTACCTCCTCCAGCCGCGGACGGACCTGCCCGGCCGTACCCAGGATGCTCGACGCCAACGACGCCTCGATTCGGTTCCGCGTCTGCGGCGTCCATTGCGATTCATCGATCGCCGACGCCGGTTCGAGAGCCGAAAACTCGCCCTCGCGTCTGGACCTGGCCATCGCCCATGCCTCCGGGACGGCGAGCCTGCGGGCATCGGCGGCGTCCGCTGCGATGGTCACGTCCAACGACACGATCACGTACGGTTCGGGATTCGCGGGCGTGGGCCGAAAGTGCTTGCGATAGAGCGCCAATGGATCGTCTTGCTGCAATACCGGTCCACCGACAACGACCGGAAGACCAGCGCGGGCGGCCACCTCGAGGCCTGCTCCGGTGGCGAGGACGAACACCGGCGGAGAAGACACAGCCGGCCGGGCCGTCACCGGGCCCGAACCATCCAGATACGAACGCAATTCGGCGATATCGGCTTCGAACGTGTCGGTCCGCTCACTGCGCAATGCTGCCCGAACCGGTTCGGTGAAACCGAGGGAACGGCCGACACCCAGATCGATCCGGCCGGGAAAGAGTGACGCCAACATCAGGAATTGCTCGGCCACGACCAGCGGCTGATGATTGGGCAGCATCACCCCGCCGGATCCGACGCGAATGCGTGAGGTGCGCGACGCCACCGCCGCGGCGAGAACCGCAGGCGCGCCCGACGCGATTCCGGGGACGCCGTGATGCTCGGCCACCCAGAACCGATGCAGCCCGATCTTCTCCGCATGCACTGCCCGCTCGACGGTATGGCGCAACGCCGAGGCGTCGTCGAAACCGGTTCGAGTGCGGGATCTGTCGAGGAGTGAAAGCAACACTGCTGGAACAACCGACGAGGCGTCGGGCATATTTCTCGAAGTGCTCGTCCACTGCGGACCGAATATGTCCGCAATAGCGGTCAGTCTGTATCCATGAACCTCACCATGAAGATCGAACTCGTCACCCTCGCCGTCACCGACGTGGACCGCGCCAAGGACTTCTATACCTCGATCGGCTTCAACGCCGACCATGACGCCCGCCCCTGGGACGGCATCCGGTACGTCCAGCTCACTCCGCCGGGTTCGGCCTGCTCCATCGCGATCGGCGAGGGCATCACCGACGCCGAGCCGGGCAAGAGGGCCGGGATTCTGATGGTCGTGGACAACGTCCAGGAGGCCTACGAGCACCTCACGTCGGCGGGCCTGACCATCGATCCGCCCAAGGACGAGGGCTGGGGCACGTTCGTGTACTTCGCCGACCCCGACGGCAACAAGTGGTCGGTGCAGCAGTTGCCCGCAGAGTCCTGACTCGCCGGATCTAGGACTGACCGAAGGCCAGCCGGGCCAGGATGCCGCGGTGATCGGAACCGGGAATCGTCACGGCTTCGACCGATCGAACGGCCAGGTCTGCCACCAGAACATGGTCGATGGCGATCACCGGCGGGTACCAGGTATGCGCCGGGTACGTCCTGAGCATGCCCGCCCCGGTGGCCACCGCGGCATCGACGAACCGGCCGTCCTGCAGATCCCGGTACCGCCGATGATCCTGCGTCGCGTTGAAGTCGCCCGCGACCACCACGGGACCGTCGTCGACGGGGATCTTGGCCAACAGCTGGCGCAGTAACCCCAGCTCACGTACCCACTCCGACGGCTCCCGCGGCCACGGCGGCACCGGATGGACCGCGAACACCAGCGGCCGGCCCGGCATCTCCACCCGCGCGGAGAGCAGTTCTGTCACGAAACCGTCGTGCCTGCGCTGGTCGACGAGCGGGAAGCGGCTGTAGATTCCGCCGCCTTCGCCGCCGGGAGCTGCACTGACGTGCGCGTGCGGCAACGAGCCGGACAGTCTCGGGCGCAGACGGGCGTCGGCCTCCGGCGTCAGTTCGACGAGAGTGAGCACGTCGGGTCGGTACTGCACGACCAGCGCTGCCAACGCGTCGAGATCGGCCTGCCCCAGCCAGATGTTGGCGTGCAACACCGTCAGACTCGATGCCTCGACCGTCGTCCGGGAGCGGTGCCTGAACAGAGGAATCTGCGTGGCCGCGGCAATCATCGATACAACCGCGCCCGCTGCCAACCCCCACCAACCGAACGCCACTGCCGCGAGAGCAGTGCCGGGCACGGCGGCGAGCATGAGGACATGTGCCAAAGCACCGAAGACGAGCATCGCCTGCCCCCGGGCGTCGACGAGGTGCGCTGCGATGCCCAGTGCCGCTGCGAAGAGCAGTAACAGAGCCACCGATCCCGAAACCATGAGCGGAGTGTGACAGGCAAACCTGAGGCCGAGCTGGGAGCCGTCCCTATATCCGACCGAAGTGTTCGCTTTCTTGCAGCAAACACGACACAATCGACAGCGCTGTCCGCACGCACTAGGGGGAAGTTTTCCGTGAATCGAAGGCAACTGCTGCGTTTGGCCGCTGCCGGAATGCTCGGCGCTGCCGCCGCTCCGGTCCTGAGCTCAGCCGGACTGCCGGGTTCTGCCACAGCAGGCGCACTCCCCATCGGTGCCGAACGAATCCGATCACTGGTCCCCGAGCTGTTCGCCGATCCCCCGCGCCCACCGGACCACTCCCCCGTACTCGTCATCGGCTCCGGGTTCGGTGCCAGCGCCGCCGCCCTCCGGATGGCGCAGGCCGGCACCCAGGTCACCGTCCTCGAACGCGGACTGCGCTGGCCACGTGACCCGTGGCGCGAGATCTTCACCGCTGACATGACCGCCGACGGACGCGGACTGTGGCAACAGACCTCGTTCACCAACATCACCGGAATGCCCGTCGGACCGGTCGACCTGTTCGGCGGCGTACTCGACACCACCCGCTACGAAAACCTCTCGGTCTGGCGCGGCGCGGCCGTCGGCGGCGGCTCGATCGTGTACACCGGCGTCACCATCGCCCCCGACAAGAAGTTCTTCGACCTCTCCTTCGGCGGACGACTGAACTACGACGAGATGGCCGCCACCTGGTACCCGAAGGCCCGCTCGATGCTCCGGCCGTCGCCGATGCCCGAGGACGTCTACAACAGCCCGAACTTCGCACACTCGCGCACCTGGGACGACCACGCCCGGCGGGCAGGCTTCACCCCCCAGGCAGTGGACGGCAACTGGAACTGGAACGTCGTCCGCGACGAGATCGGCGGCCGCTCGAGGCCGTCCGCAACCGTCGGTGCCAGCACCTTCGGCAACTCCAACGGCGCCAAGCACGACCTGACGCAGAACTACATCCCCCAGGCCGAGGCCACCGGCCGCGCGACGGTATGTCACAGCCACCGCGTCGCGGCGATCGGTGCCGAATCCGGCGGCCGCTACCGCCTCGAGATCGAACGCCTGGATCCGTTCGGCAACGTCGTCGAGACACGCGCTCTCACCTGCGACACCCTCGTCCTCGGAGCTGGATCCATCGGCACCACCGAACTGCTGATGCGCGCCCGCACCACCGGAGCGCTGTCGAACCTCAACGAATTCGTCGGCACCGGCTGGGGCACCAACGGCGACGCATCGATGACCCGCTCCCTCGGGCCGATGTCCGCCGGACCGCAGGGTGCGCCCTGCGCGTCACGCATCGTCGACGACTCGGGACTGCCACTGACCGTCGAGAATTGGTACGTCCCGGGCGTTCCGATGAACCTGGGTTTCATCGGCTCACTCGGTATGACCATCGACCCACTGCGCGGGAACTTCGGATTCGACTCCGCCACAGACCGATTGACGCTGAACTGGCCCAAGGGTGGCAGCCGGGACACCGTCGAAGCCCTGCGCTCCGTGCAGAATCGGATGGCCCAGGCCGGCGGCACCATCGTCGCGGCCGAGCCGTTCACCCGCGACGTCGACGACACCTTCACCGCCCACCCCCTCGGCGGCGCGGTACTGGGCGACGTCACCGACGGCTACGGCCGGGTGAAGGGCCACCCCGGGCTCTACGTCGTCGACGGTGCGTTGATCCCCGGCAGCACCGGAGCCGCCAACCCGTCGCTGACCATCACCGCGCTCGCCGAACGCAACGTCGCGCAGATCATCGCCGACGGTCGCTGACCGTTCGAAAGTGGGTAGACCCGCGCGAAACGGGTAGCCCACAGGTATGCCCGTCAACGATCCGACCGAACGCACCATCGCCGACCGCGACGTCGAAAAGCGCTGGAGCGATCCCGGAGCCTTTCGCAAAGCGGCGGGATACTGCGCGGCCGTGGTGGCGGTGGCTGCGGCATTGACCGCAGTATTCCTGGTCGTCGACCGCACGAACCCCGTGTTGGCCGCATCGGTGCCCGCGGTGTGCTTCCTCGGCGGAATCGGAGCTCTGACGTTGGGATACAAGTCCTACCGCGCCGGTGGCACGTGGCCGATCTGGCAGGGCGCGGCATGGTTCCTGTTCACCGTGATGCTGCTCGGTCTGGCGATGCCGATGTTCGCAATTCGTCAGTGACCGTTGGCGTCAACCGAGCTGAATATCGGGGCGGCCTTCGGGGACGGTGACGGTCGCGGCTGTGCGCACCGCCTTGCCGGGCGTCGACACCGCATCGAGAACCCTTACCTCCGAATGCCATTCGGTGTTAGTCAGCGTGCTGCGGAGATAGCCGCGCCGAGCGTTGCCGTACTTGACGTGCGGTGAGGCTTCGGCGATGGCCGCACCGGCGGTGTCGACGTCGGCACCGTCCTTGCCCGACGCGATCGAGGTGGTCGCGATCTCCACGCCTTGGATCGGCGACGCCTGATCCTGGTAGTCGCGGCGTAGTTCGGAGACGATCGTGCGATGGATGTCGCCGACGATCGACGCGACGTTCTTCGTGCCACGATCCCTGGCCCCGTCCAGAATTCGGTGCCGAGACGCCTCGTAGCCGCTCCACGGGTCCATCCCGACCTTGCGATCGCTGCCGAGCCCACGGGCCAAGTCCGAGATGACCGTCTGGTGCGCCAAGAAGTTCCACGTCGACGATGATGCGAACCCGTCGAGTATCCACTTCTCCTGCGCCGCACCGGTGATCGTGCGCGACGGATCAGCCGTCTCGGCGTCCTGGGCATGCTCGCCGTCCCCGTGCGCCTGATCGCTGCGGTACTGCCGCGTGTCCAGTACCGAGAAGTCCACCAGATCTCCGAACGAGAACCGGCGATAGACCGTCATGTCCGGTCCGACGGGCTTCAGATTCGCGCGAACCGGCGTGTTCTCCCACCACGCCTTGAACGCATCGGCTCTGCGCAACAGGAACTCTCGCGGGTCGTCATCGTCCTGACTGATCTGCGAGGCCCAGTTGTTGTCCACCTCGTGATCGTCGAACGTCGAGACGAACGGCGCCGACGCATGTGCCGCAGCGAGATTCTCGTCCGCCTTGTACAGCGCATATCGGTCGCGATAGTCGCTGAGCACCATGGTTTCTCGGGCAGCCGAATCGGTGCGCGGCTCGCCCTTGCGTGCGCCCTCGTCCTTGATTGCGTACTCGTAGATGTAGTCGCCCAGAAAGAACACCACATCGAGATTCGACGCAGCCAAGTCCTGGTACGCGCCGAAGTAGCCGTCCTCCCACTTCTGGCACGACGCCCAGGCGAAATCGAGCTTGCTGAGCGGCTGGCCCAGTGCCGGAGCAGTCTTGGTGCGTCCGACCGGACTGGCATGCGGTCCGACGAGGAACCGATAGAAGTATTCGCGAGCAGGCTCGAGACCTCGGACGTCGACGTGAATCGACCAGCCGTCGAACTCGGTCGCCAGCTCGATACCTTCGCGGGTGATGCTCGCGAATCGCTCGTCCGCCGAGATCTGCCACCGTACCGGCACCACTCCGGGAGTCATCCCGCCCAGTGGCGCAAAGGGATCGGTGGCGAGCCTGGTCCACAGCACGACCGAATCGGGCAGTGGGTCACCGGATGCCACGCCGAGACGGAACGGATAGTCGGGAGTCACCACGGACTGTGCGTTCGCCGTCGTTCCCGCGAGTCCCGGAGTGAACGCCAGCGCCCCCACCAGCGCACTCCAGGTCAGGAACTGTCGACGCGTGGCCCCCGCCCGCAAGGAGATGTCCTGCCCGATCCGTATCTCGTTACCCCGTCTCACCATTATTCGAGGCTCTCGCGCCCGGGAGAACTGTGCCCATAATCGGGTCTACCGCGAAGTGAACACGACGTTTCGAATCGATTCAGGACCGAATATGTCCGCGATCTCGGCAACACTCGAGCGCATGACGAACACCGACCGCACAGGCTCCCAAATCGACCAACTCAACATCGGCGTCGCCGATCTCGGTGCCAGCGCCGAGTTCTACGGTGCTGTCCTGGAACCGCTGGGGATCACCGAAATCATGCGGGTACCGCACACCCCCGAGGCGAACCAGCTCGCGATGATCGCGTTCGGTTGGGCGCAGGTGAAGCCCTTCTTCTGGATAGTCGACGCCCCGGGTTCGGCCATCGGTCCGCACACCCATCTCGCCTTCAGCGCCGCGGATCGCGCGACGGTCGATGCCTTCCACGCCGCAGCACTGTCGGCAGGAGCAGTCGAGCTCCGGCCGCCGGGACTGCAGCCGGAATACCACGCCACGTACTACGGATCATTCGTGCGCGACCTCAACGGCATCGACCTCGAGGCCGTCTGCCATCACTGACGATCGACAGCATCCGCGAAGGGGACCGGTCAGCTGCTGCCGAACATCGGAGGCAGGGTGGGGCGCTTCAGATCAGCCGCGCCCCCGGCCCCGCCTTGCCCAGCTCGTCGCCGGGATTGAGCAGGGTGCACTTGTTCAGCGAGAGGCAGCCACAGCCGATGCACCCGGTCAGTTCCTGTTGCATTCGCGCAATCGACTGCTTTCGATCCTCCAACCTCTGGTTCCAGGCGGACGAGATCTTGGCCCAGTCACGCTTGTTCGGGGTGCGACCCGACGGCAACGACGCGAAGACCTCGGCCACCTCCGCCAGTGGGATCCCGAACCGCACCGCCACCTGAATCAGCGAAATTCTCCTGATGGCGTGACGTGGAAACTTGCGTACGTTTCCGGCCGTCCGCTCGGCAGGAACGAGCCCGAGGGTCTCGTAGTACCGGACCGCCGACACTGCGGCACCGGTTCTGGCCGCAACCTCACCGATGGACAACAGCTCGTCGCTTTTGCGGATCATTTTGCCTCCCAACCGGTGAACGGATTTGACCTGAAGTGCACTCGAGATCCTAACCTTCGTCATCATGCACCCCTCCACCGAACCCACGACCGGAACCTGGCGACAGCTGCTCAGCACCCGCTACCTCGGCACCGCAACCGTCCTCGCGGGCGGCGTAGCGCTGTACGCCACCAACGTCTACCTCACCACCAGCCTGCTCCCCACTGCCATCGACCAGATCGGCGGCCAGCGCTACTACGCCTGGACGGCAACGGTTTTCCTCATTGCGTCCGTCATCTCCTCGATGCTGGTCAGCAACATCCTCGCCGCCCGCGGACCACGAGGCGCCTACCTGATCGACCTGACCATCTTCGCTCTCGGAACCGTCGTGTGCGCGCTGAGCTCCACGATGGAACTGCTGCTGGTGGGCCGAACGATCCAGGGTGCAGGAGGCGGCCTCCTGGCAGGACTCGGCTACGCCGTCATCAATGCAGCTCTGCCACAACACCTCTGGACTCGCGGCGCTGCACTGGTCTCGGCCATGTGGGGCGTCGGAACGTTCGCGGGCCCGGCCATCGGCGGCATCTTCGCTCAATTCGGAGCGTGGCGAATGGCGTTCGGTGTGCTCGTGGTCGCAGCTCTGGCCGTCGCCGCCCTGGTCCCCAAAGCACTCCCGGCCCGCACGAACGAGACCACCGAGACGAGCCCGGTGCCCACCCTGTCGCTGACCTTGCTCACCACAGCTGCACTGCTGGTCAGCGCGGCCGGAGTGATGTCCAACCTCGCGACCACCGCAGTGATGGTCCTGGCCGGCGTGCTGCTCCTGGTCGCCTTCGTGGCCGCAGACCGTCGCGCGCCCCACGGCGTGCTTCCGCCGTCTACATTCAGCGCATCGTCCCTGAAGTGGGTGTACCTGACCATCGTCGTCCTCGCCGTCGCCTCGACGGTGGAGACGTTCATTCCGCTGTTCGGCCAACGACTGGCAGGCTTGGCACCGTTGGCCGCCGGATTCCTCGGAGCTGCGCTGGCATTGGGCTGGACTCTCGGCGAGATACCCAGCGCATCGGCCACAGCACCACACGTCGTACGACGCATCGTCATCGGTGGACCAATCCTCGTTGCCGCCGGATTGTGCACCATGGCAGCACTTCTCACCGATCGGGCGGGTGCAGGTGCGATCGCGGTGTGGGTGGTGGGTCTGATCGTCGCGGGTGTCGGAATAGGCATCGCGTGGCCGCACCTGGCGGTCGGAGCCATGACCTCGGTTGCCGAACCGGGAGAAGGCGCACGAGCCTCCGCCGCCATCAACACCGTCCAACTGATCGCCAACGCCTTCGGCGCAGCCCTCGCGGGTGTGCTGGTGAACCTCGGCGAACCATCGACGCTGCGATCGGCTCAGTTGCTGCTGTTCACTTTCGCCGCGCTGGCTTTGATCGGGGTGACAGCGGCGGCGCGATCGCAGCGGACGTAGGTTCGGGAGCTGTCCGGCGAGCCGGTTCAGGCGTGCGGGTATCGAAAACACCCCCGGGACGAACCAGCTCGCCATGACCACCCGTTGTCACGCGAGGTGAAGGTTGTCACTGCGGCCGAGGCAGTGTCCCATTGGTTCGCACATGATCGCGTAGACGCGTGAGGATCGACTCCAGAACGGGGATCTCCTCGGGTACGAGCCCGTCGAAGAACAATCGACGCACCACATCGACATGACCCGCGGCAGCTCCGTCCAGAGCCGCCCTGCCTGCACCGGTGAGAACCGCATCCGTGGCGCGCCCGTCGGTGGTCGAGACCGCGCGATCGGTGAGCCCCCGTGCGCACATCCGAGCAAGATGGTGCGAGGCCCTGCTGCGCTCCCAGCCGATCTCGGCTGCCAGGTCGGTCACCCGGCGACGGCCGTCGGGACTGTCCGCGAGCGCAACGAGCACCGAGTAGTCGGCCAAGGAGAGACCGTGGTCCTCGGTCAGCTGCCGGTTCATCTCGAACGTCATCTGCAGCGACAACCCCATGTAGGCGCGCCAAGCCGACTCCTGAACCGGCGTCAGCCACGGGCCGCCTTCGGGGTTATTAGGTGACATGTCACGTTCTTTCTGAGATGCTGGGAGCCGGGGCGTTGTTACACCGAACCCCGACCACCAACCTTAGGGGCCCACCATGGACAGCACTTCTCACGCCGAGTTGGTACGTCGCAACGTAGTCGAGGTATTCAACGCAACCGACGCCGACCGACGACGCGAGCTGATCGAAGCCATGTACCACCCGGACGCGGTGTTCTACGACGCCGAGAACACCGCGACCGGACGCGACGCCGTCATCGATGCGATCGCCGCACTCCTCGCGGACTCCGCCGGCCTGTCCTTCTCCGTCACCGTCGAACCCGCCGTGCTGGGCGACGTCGCACGCATCTCCTGGGCACTCTCGCCGCCCGACGCCCCAGCGGTCGTCACCGGCCAGGACTTCGCCGTCGTCAAGGACGGCACGATCGCCGAGTTGTACACGTTCGTCGATCGGAAATAGCCAGGCCGATCCGTCAGGCCTGAACCACCCACACCGAATTGTCGTCGGGATCTCGCAGTACGAACATGGGCGGCGCACCGTCCTCTGTCCCGGAAATTGCGTCCATGTCGACACCGCCGATCGCGGCCAGTCGCGCGTGTTCCGCCTCGACGTCGGGAGTTTCGACACCGATCGAGGACCCGCCGGGCGAGTCACCCATCGGCGGATTCAGGGCGAGCCGTGCCGTCGAACCGGGCGGTGCCACCTCGACCCACCGATACTCGCCCTCGGGGCCGAAACGCGTGTCGTCGCGTAGCTCGAAGCCGAGTACACGCGAATAGAACTCGAGAGCCGCGTCCTGGTCTGAGACGGTGAACATGGCCACGCCGATGTTCACGATGGTGCTGGATTTTGGGTTGGTCATACCGTTACTGACCCGAGTGATACGGAAAACTCACCGCGCACCCCAGACACGACAGAGCCCCGCACCGACCGGAGTCGATGCGGGGCTCTGTGTGTCGAGCTCTGCCGTCGTGAGCGGAAATTCGTAGTGGACTACGAGGTTCCGCTCACGTGCGACGGAGTCGCTCTAGCGGTACTCGTTGGAGAAACCGTAGTCGTCGAGCGGCACTGCAGCGCCGGTTCCCTGGCCGAAGCCGTCCGGGCTGTAGTACTGATCGTCGTACGACGGCACCGCGTATGCCGCGGCACGCGCCTCTTCGGTCGGCTGCACCGTGATGTTCCGGTACCGGTTGATGCCGGTACCAGCCGGGATGAGCTTACCGATGATGACGTTCTCCTTGAGACCTATGAGCTTGTCGCTACGGCAGTTGATCGCCGCATCGGTGAGCACACGAGTGGTCTCCTGGAAGGACGCTGCCGACAGCCACGAGTCGGTGGCCAGCGACGCCTTGGTGATACCCATCAGGACCGGACGTCCGGCTGCGGGCTCGCCACCCTCGGAGACGACGCGACGGTTGCTCGACTCGAATTCGCTGCGCTCGGTCAGTGAACCGGGCAGGAATTCGGTGGAGCCGCTGTCGATGATCGTCACGCGACGGAGCATCTGGCGCACGATGGTCTCGATGTGCTTGTCGTGAATCGACACACCCTGCGACCGGTACACCTCCTGGACCTCGTTGACGAGGTGGATCTGCACCTGACGGGGACCCATCACACGCAGGACCTCGTGCGGATCGGCAGCACCTTCCATGAGCTGCTGGCCGACCTCGACGTGGTCACCGTCCGCCAGGAGGCGCTCGGTGCCGTCGTCGTGCTTGAAGACGCGCAGACGCTGACGCTTGGAGAGCTTGTCGTAGACAACCTCTTCGCCGCCGTCGTCCGGGACGATGGTGATCTTGTAGAAACGATCGCCGTCCTCGAGCTGAATGCGTCCCGACACGTCCGCGATCGGAGCCTTGCCCTTCGGCACACGTGCCTCGAACAGCTCCTGCACGCGAGGCAGACCACCGGTGATGTCATCTCCGGCGACACCACCCTGGTGGAAGGTACGCATGGTCAGCTGGGTTCCGGGCTCGCCGATGGACTGTGCGGCAACGATACCGACGGCCTCACCGATGTCGACCAGCTTGCCGGTGGCCATCGAGCGGCCGTAGCAGGTGGCGCAGACGCCGGTTCCCGTGGTGCAGGTGAGCACCGAGCGAACCTTGACCGATGTAATGCCCGCAGCGAGCAACGCGTCGATGGCCGGGTCACCGAGATCGTGTCCGCGAGCGACGATGACCGTGCCGTTCTCGTCGACAGCGTCGTTCGCCAAGGTGCGGGCGTACGTGCTGGTCTCGACGTGAGCGTCGCGGATCATCTTGCCGTCGGCCATCTTCTCGGCGATCGTCGTGACGATGCCGCGCTCGGTGCCACAGTCGGTTTCCCGAACGATGACATCCTGCGAGACGTCGACCAGACGACGCGTCAGGTAGCCCGAGTCGGCGGTACGAAGCGCCGTGTCGGCCAGACCCTTACGAGCACCGTGCGTGTTGATGAAGTACTCGAGGACCGTCAGGCCTTCCTTGAAGGAAGACTTGATCGGACGCGGGATGAACTCACCCTTCGGGTTGGTCACCAAGCCCTTCATGCCGGCGAGCGAGCGAACCTGAGTCATGTTTCCGGCTGCGCCGGACTTCACGATCATCGGGATCGGGTTGTCGTCGGGGAAGTGCGCCTCCATTGCCTTACCGACCTGCTCGGTCGCGTCCTGCCAGATCTTGACCAGTGCGGAGTTGCGCTCGACCTTGTCGAGTGCGCCACGCTGGTACTTCTTCTCGATCTGATCGGCCTGGGCCTCGAAGGTCTCCATGATCTGCGGCTTCTCCGGCGGCACGAGCACGTCGGAGATCGAGATGGTGACACCCGAACGCGTGGCCCAGTAGAAGCCTGCGTCCTTGAGCTTGTCGACGGTCTGCGCGACGACGATCATCGGGTAACGCTCGGCGAGATCGTTGATGATGGTCGACTGACGCTTCTTCGGCATCTGCTCGTTGACGAACGGGTAGTCCGCCGGAAGCAGCTCGTTGAAGAGCACGCGTCCCAGAGTGGTCTGCGCGGTCCATGCCTCGCCGCGGTTCCAGCCGTTCGGGAACAGCTCGTTCTCGACGTCACGCGGCGGGCGCTGCGTGGTGAGACGAACCCGAATCTGCGACTGAACCGTCAGCGATCCACGATCGACGGCCATCTGAGCCTCGGCCGGGGAGGAGTACGCCCCGAACTCGGCCTGGTCGGTCTTGGCGTCGGAACGCTCACCGACAGCACCGGCGTCGAGACGCGTCAGGTGGTACAGACCCGTCACCATGTCCAGACGCGGCATAGCAAGCGGACGGCCCGATGCCGGCGAGAGGATGTTGTTCGAGGACAGCATCAGCACGCGTGCCTCGGCCTGAGCCTCGGCGGACAGCGGGAGGTGGACAGCCATCTGGTCACCGTCGAAGTCGGCGTTGAACGCCTCACACACGAGCGGGTGCAGCTGGATGGCCTTGCCCTCGACGAGCTGCGGCTCGAACGCCTGGATGCCCAACCGGTGCAGGGTGGGTGCACGGTTCAGCAGCACGGGGTGCTCGGCGATGACCTCTTCGAGAACGTCCCACACCTGCGGACGCTGACGCTCGACCATGCGCTTGGCCGACTTGATGTTCTGCGCGTGGTTCAGATCCACCAGACGCTTCATCACGAACGGCTTGAACAGCTCGAGAGCCATCAGCTTCGGCAGACCACACTGGTGCAGCTTGAGCTGCGGGCCGACCACGATGACCGAACGGCCCGAGTAGTCGACGCGCTTGCCGAGGAGGTTCTGACGGAAACGACCCTGCTTGCCCTTGAGCAAGTCCGAGAGCGACTTGAGCGGACGGTTGCCCGGTCCGGTGACCGGACGTCCACGACGACCGTTGTCGAACAGGGCGTCGACCGACTCCTGCAGCATCCGCTTCTCGTTGTTGACGATGATCTCGGGAGCACCGAGATCGATCAGACGCTTGAGGCGGTTGTTGCGGTTGATGACGCGGCGGTACAGGTCGTTGAGGTCGGACGTCGCGAAACGTCCACCGTCGAGCTGCACCATCGGACGAAGCTCCGGCGGGATGACCGGGACGGCGTCGAGAACCATGCCCATGGGCGAGTTACGGCCGGCCTGGAATGCGGCGACGACCTTCAGACGCTTGAGCGCACGCAGCTTCTTCTGACCCTTGCCGCTACGGATGGTCTCGCGAAGAGACTCCGCCTCGGCGTCGATGTCGAAGGTCTGCATGAGCTTCTGGATCGACTCGGCACCCATGGCACCGGTGAAGTACTCGCCGTACCGGTCGATGAGCTCGCGGTAGATGAGCTCGTCGACGATGAGCTGCTTGGGAGCGAGCTTGGTGAACGTGGTCCAGATCTCTTCGAGACGATCGAGCTCACGCTGCGCACGGTCACGGAGCTGACGCATCTCGCGCTCGCCGCCGTCCTTGACCTTGCGGCGCACGTCGGACTTGGCACCCTCGGCTTCGAGCTCGGCGATATCGGCTTCGAGCTTCTGCGCACGAGCCTCGAGATCGGCGTCGCGCTGATCTGCGACGGCCTTCTTCTCGACCTCCATCTCGGCCTCCAGCGTCGAGAGCTCGTTGTGACGGAGCTCGTCGTCGACCGTGGTGATGACGTAAGCAGCGAAGTAGATGATCTTCTCGAGATCCTTCGGAGCCAGGTCGAGCAGGTAGCCCAGACGCGACGGCACACCCTTGAAGTACCAGATGTGCGTGACGGGAGCCGCCAGTTCGATGTGGCCCATGCGCTCACGACGCACCTTGGCGCGAGTGACCTCGACGCCACAACGCTCACAGATGATGCCCTTGAAGCGGACGCGCTTGTACTTGCCGCAGTAGCACTCCCAGTCCCGAGTGGGGCCGAAGATCTTCTCGCAGAAGAGGCCGTCCTTCTCGGGCTTGAGCGTGCGGTAGTTGATGGTCTCCGGCTTCTTGACCTCGCCGTAGGACCACTGACGGATGTCGTCCGCAGTGGCAAGGCCAATGCGAAGTTCATCGAAGAAGTTGACGTCGAGCACGTAACTTCCTTTCCCCGTTATGGGTGTTGTGCTGGAAGAGCAAATGAGAGAAACGCCTGCCGGACC
Source organism: Rhodococcus sp. IEGM 1341 (assembly GCF_030056895.1). Taxonomy (NCBI): domain Bacteria; kingdom Bacillati; phylum Actinomycetota; class Actinomycetes; order Mycobacteriales; family Nocardiaceae; genus Rhodococcus; species Rhodococcus sp. IEGM 1341. The sequence goes on from NZ_JASHKV010000007.1 coordinate 165,557, forward strand.
CGCACTGGGCGGATCCGGCAGACCACAGAACTACTGAGCGAGGTCGTCGACCGTGGCAGCTTCGTTGCGGGAGAGGTTGATTCCCAGGTTGGCTGCGGCACGCTCGAGGTCTTCGTCGTCACCGTCGGCCATCGTGATGGCTGCGCCGTCCGAGGACAGCACCTCCACGTTCAGGCACAGCGACTGGAGCTCCTTGAGGAGCACCTTGAAGGACTCGGGGATACCGGGCTCCGGGATGTTCTCGCCCTTGACGATCGCCTCGTACACCTTCACGCGGCCGACAACGTCGTCCGACTTGATGGTGAGAAGCTCCTGCAGCGTGTACGCGGCACCGTAGGCCTGCATGGCCCAGCACTCCATCTCACCGAAGCGCTGACCACCGAACTGCGCCTTACCACCGAGGGGCTGCTGCGTGATCATCGAGTACGGCCCGGTCGAACGAGCGTGGATCTTGTCATCGACCAAGTGGTGCAGCTTGATGATGTACATGTAGCCCACCGACACCGGGTACGGGAACGGCTCGCCGGAGCGGCCGTCGAACAACGTGGCCTTTCCGTCGGATCCGACCATCTGCTCGCCGTCGCGGTTGGGAATCGTGCTCTCCAGCAGGCCGGCGAGCTGATTCTCCTTGGCACCGTCGAACACCGGGGTGGCGATGTTGCTGTCGGCCGGAGCCGCCAACATCTCCTCGGGCAGACGCTCGGCCCAATCGGGCTTCGTGCCGTCCGCGGCGATCTGGACGTTCCAACCGGTCTTGCCGATCCAACCCAGGTGGGTTTCGAGGACCTGACCGATGTTCATTCGACGCGGAACACCGTGGGTGTTGAGGATGATGTCGATCGGAGTGCCGTCGGGCAGGAACGGCATGTCCTCCTGCGGGAGGATCTTGCCGATGACGCCCTTGTTGCCGTGACGGCCGGCGAGCTTGTCGCCGTCCTGGATCTTTCGCTTCTGAGCCACGTAGACGCGGACCAGCTCGTTGACGCCGGGAGGCAGATCGTCGTCGTCGTCGCGCGAGAAGACGCGGATGCCGATGACCTTTCCGTTCTCGCCGTGCGGAACCTTGAGCGAGGTGTCGCGAACTTCGCGAGCCTTCTCACCGAAGATGGCGCGCAGCAGGCGCTCTTCGGGGGTCAGCTCGGTCTCGCCCTTCGGCGTGACCTTTCCGACCAGCACGTCGCCGTCACGAACCTCGGCACCGATACGGATGATGCCGCGCTCGTCGAGGTCTGCGAGGACCTCGTCGGAGACGTTCGGGATATCGCGAGTGATCTCCTCGGCACCGAGCTTGGTGTCGCGAGCATCGATCTCGTGCTCCTCGATGTGGATCGAGGTGAGAACGTCCTCTTCCACGAGGCGCTGCGACAGGATGATCGCGTCCTCGTAGTTGTGGCCCTCCCACGGCATGATCGCCAGCAGCAGGTTCTTGCCGAGAGCCATCTCACCGTTCTCGGTGCAGGGGCCGTCGGCGAGGACCTGGCCGGACTCGACGCGCTGTCCCTCGTCCACGATCGGACGCTGGTTGGCGCACGTGCCCTGGTTGGAGCGCGCGAACTTACGCATCCGGTAGGTCTTGCGCGATCCGTCGTCGGCCATGACCGTGACGTAATCGGCGGAGACCTCTTCGACGACACCGGTCTTCTCGGTGATGACGACGTCACCGGCATCGACAGCTGCACGCAGCTCCATACCGGTTCCGACGATCGGCGACTCGCTGCGAACCAGCGGGACGGCCTGACGCTGCATGTTCGCGCCCATCAGGGCACGGTTTGCATCGTCGTGCTCGAGGAACGGAATCATCGCGGTTGCGACGGACACCATCTGGCGAGGCGAGACGTCCATGTAATCGATGTCGTCGGACGAGACGAACTCGACCTCTCCACCCTTACGACGGACGAGAATCTTGTCCTCGATGAAGTGACCCGAATCGTCGACCGGAGAGTTCGCCTGCGCGAGCGTGTGGCGATCCTCCTCGTCGGCGGTCAGGTAATCGACATCGTCGGTGACCTTGCCGTCGACGACCTTGCGGTACGGGGTCTCGATGAATCCGAACGGGTTGACGCGTGCGTACACCGAGAGCGATCCGATCAGGCCGATGTTCGGGCCTTCCGGGGTCTCGATGGGGCACATGCGGCCGTAGTGCGACGGGTGAACGTCGCGGACCTCGAGGCCGGCGCGCTCACGAGAGAGACCGCCGGGTCCCAGTGCCGACAGGCGACGCTTGTGCGTCAGACCCGACAGCGGGTTGTTCTGGTCCATGAACTGCGAGAGCTGGGACGTTCCGAAGAACTCCTTGATCGCAGCGACGACGGGACGGATGTTGATCAGGGTCTGCGGCGTGATCGCCTCGACGTCCTGAGTCGTCATACGTTCGCGAACGACGCGCTCCATGCGGGACAGACCAACGCGGATCTGGTTCTGGATGAGCTCGCCGACGGTACGCAGACGACGGTTGCCGAAGTGGTCGATGTCGTCGACCTCGACCGGAACCTCGACGCCGTCGGGTGCGGTCATCGAGGTCTCACCTGCGTGCAGACGCACCAGGTACTCGATGGTCGCGACGATGTCTTCCTCGGTGAGGGTCGACGCCACGATGGGCTGACCCGAGTTGAGGCCGAGCTTCTTGTTGATCTTGTAGCGACCCACGCGAGCGAGGTCGTAGCGCTTGTCCTTGAAGAACAGGTTCTCCAGCAGGGTCTGCGCCGACTCCTTGGTCGGCGGCTCGCCCGGACGCAGCTTGCGGTAGATGTCGAGGAGTGCCTCGTCGGTACCGGCGGTGTTGTCCTTCTCCAGCGTGGCCATGAGGATCTCGGAGAAGCCGAAGCGCTCCGTGATCTGCTCGGTGGACCAACCGAGAGCCTTGAGCAGCACCGTGACGGGCTGGCGACGCTTACGGTCGATACGGACACCGACGGTGTCGCGCTTGTCCACGTCGAACTCGAGCCATGCGCCACGACCGGGGATCACCTTGACGCTGTGCAGGTCCTTCTCGGTGGTCTTGTCGATCGAATGATCGAAGTAGACGCCCGGAGAACGCACCAGCTGCGACACCACGACACGCTCGGTGCCGTTGATGATGAAGGTGCCCTTGTCGGTCATCATCGGGAAATCACCCATGAAGACCGTCTGGCTCTTGATCTCACCGGTGTTGTTGTTGATGAACTCGGCCGTGACGAACAGCGGAGCCGCGTACGTCATGTCCTTGTCCTTGCACTCATCGGTCGAGGCCTTGACCTCGTCGAATCGTGGGTCGGAGAAGGAGAGAGACATCGAGCCCGAGAAGTCCTCGATCGGAGAGAGCTCGGTCAGGATGTCCTCGAGTCCACCGGCGACACTGCTGTCTCCCCGGGCGGCGGCACGGTCACGCCAACTCTGCGCACCTACCAGCCATTCGAACGAATCCGTCTGTACATCGAGGAGACCGGGTACCTCCAACGGCTCGCGAATGTTCGCGAACGAAACCCTCCTCGGGGCTCCCGGTGTTCCGACAACTGCCTTGGTCTGGCTAGAGACTGCCAAGATGCGTCCTTCCAGCACCTCACGCGGGTCGCTCGTGCAGTGCGACCGCCGCTGTATCTGTTTGCTATATGTGGGGCGAATTTCGGCTGGTGCAACCAGACCGAATCCCCATCACAGCGGCCCGAAAACGTGCTTTCGGGTAACAGCGATCGAGAGGTGGACAGGAGGCAGCCAGCGCAACGTCCAAAGGTACCCCAAATGTGCGCAGAGCGCAACGGGGGCATCAAAAGTAGCACCCGGGGTCCATTCGTGCGCTGACTCGACGAAAGCGTGTCGCCTGCCGTACGCCCGAAACCACTGCACTTACGAAACCACTGGGGGTGCTCCTGACGACAAGAGTGAACCGTGCCGCCCCCTTCGTCAAGAGGTTCGGCCCGATCCGTTTTCGTGAGACCGCACTCGAACCGGTCGCGTCGATGGACCACTGCACCGCCGAGACGTGTGTGATGGTCCATTGACGCAGCCGGGGGCGGGAACACCGACGCGCCCCGCCCCCCTGCCGTCTACCTGTTGCTCTCCCGCCACCGCGTGGCCTCGGCGAGCGCGAACCCGTGAACATCCGCCAACTCACCCAACCGCTCCACGCTGTCGCCGTCGAGGGTGGTGCCGATGCTGCGCAGTCCGAACTCACCCGACAACGCGATCAGCATCGTCTCGGCCATGCAGGCATACGTCAGCCCCGGAGCCAACCCGTAGGTCAACCCGAAATCCGAACCCGACGGCACCCGCACGATGCCGCCGTCGAACACCGTCACGTCGGGCCGCTCACTGCGCACGTCCCGGCCGATGTTCGGCGGCTGCGCCACGTCACAGACGATGGCACCCTCCATCAGGTCCGTCGGATCGATCAGCGCATGCGGTGCCGACGTCGCAGCGATGACGATCAACGAATCCTTCACCGCAGCAACAGGATCGGTGAAGAACTCGACATGACGCGACCTGATCAGGTCGTCCAGATCGCCGTCGACCGCGTGCGCGGCACCGGCCAGATCTCCCGAACCCGCACCGGCCCGAGCGCTCGCCACCATCTCCTGCGCAGCCGCCCACAGCTTGGGCGCGATGACCGAACTCTCCCCCTGCCTACCGACCAGCACGACGGCGCCGACCTCGCCGGCCAACTGCTTGCCGATGGTTCGCCCGATCGCCCCGGCAGCACCGAGAATCGTCACCCGAGCCCGCGCGACATCGATACCGCGTTCACGGCACACGCGTCGAACAGCCCGCAGACTCGCCGCAGCGGTGAACGTGTTGCCGGTGGTGATCGGTCGCGTCGTCGCGCCGAGGCCCAACCCGTTCCCGGTGATCACCGACGAATAGCCGCCCAACCCGACAACAGTCGCACCGCGCGAGATTGCCAGCTCGACGGCCCCGCCCACCACTGCCAGTGCACGCTCGGTCGGCAGATGCAGCAACTGCGCGGAGGTGTACGGCAGCCCGATCAGATCGCCGTGCGCCGTCGCCTCCTCACCTCCGACGACCCGTCCACTGCCGATGACGAACGAGGCGGGTTCGAGCTCGGACGTCGACGCCGCGAACCGCTCGAGCAGATCCTGCCGCTCGCCGTGGTCGAACACCTCGAGTGCCGGATCGAACGCTGCGAAGAACCCGAGATCGAGAGGATGAGCGATGAACGCGAAGCGTCGATCGGTCGGCCGTACCGCGATATCGGGCGTCCGGCCCGGACGCAGCGCCGCGAGGGCAGGCGGCGTAGCGACGGTCGGACGGCCCAACAGGTGCCCGAACAATCCGTCCAAGTCTCCCGCTGCCGCGTAGCCCAACGCCCGGTCCAGTGCGGCGACCAGACGCGAGCACTGCACCCCGGACACCGTGAGCGGCGGCTCGATGCGAATCACCCTGTTGCCGAACAGAGTCGGAGCCACTCGGATCCCCTCGACATTGAGCAGGTACGAGCAGATCACCGCGGAGAGGTTGTGCTGATCTGCGATCGATCCGAGCAGTGACTGCCGTCCGACGAAGTTCACGTCCGCGGTGAGTTCGATGCCCAGCAACAGTCCGCGGCCGCGTACCTCGGTGACCACCGACGGATACTTCTCGGCCAGCGCGCTCAGATCGTTCTTCAGCCGATGGCCGAGTACGGCCGCATTTTCCACCACCGCGCAGCCGTCCCGAGTCAGTTCTTCGAGTACCGCGATACCCACCCGTGCAGCCAACGCGTTCCCCGCGAAGGTCGACGTGTGCCGTAGCGCGAAGCTCTCCCCCACCAACTCCGGGCGGCTCAGCACCGCGCCCACCGGCACGATCCCGCCACCGAGCGCCTTGGCGAGAGTAAGAATGTCCGGCACCACGCCGTCGTGCTCGGCTGCGAACATCCGGCCCGTCCGGCCGAGCCCGGTCTGCACCTCGTCGAGTGCCATCAGCACCCCGTGCCGATCGCAGATCTCCCGCACGCGGCGCAGGTATCCGTCGGGCGGGCACACCACTCCACCCTCACCCTGAATCGGCTCCACCAGAAACACTGCATAATGCCCGGGTGTCGCCGCCAGGGCCGCGTCGAGCGCATCCGAATCCCCGAACTCGATATGATCGAATCCCTCGACTGGAGCGCCGAAACCGTTCTGATACTTGATGTTTCCCGTCGCAGACAAGGCACCGAGGGTCTTACCGTGGAAGCTGTTCGCGGTGGTCAGCACACCCAGCCGCCCGGTGTGCGCTCGGGCGATCTTGAGCGCGACCTCCGTCGCCTCGGTACCACTGTTGACGAACGTCGTTCGCGTCAACCCCTCGGGGGCCATGCGCCCCAACCGATCTGCCAATTCTCCGGCCGCGCTCAGCACCGAGGGCTGCACGAAAATTGCCTCCCCGCTGCAGCGAACGTCGTTGACCGCCTGCCAAATCGGAGTGGGACCGTGCCCGAACGGAAGGGCTCCGTACGCCCCCGCGAAGTCGAGATAGCGTCGGCCCGAGGCGTCGAACAGGACCGTCCCGTCGCCGCGCACGTACTCGCGATCCAGGTTCAGCGCAGACAACAAGCGGTACAGTTCGGGATTGACGTGCTCGGCAAAGCCCGATCGACCGGACCGGGATTCCAGCACGGAAAAATCGATAGTTGTGTCAGTCATGACCAGCATGCTCCGTTTTCATCGGATCCACCCCTGGCTGTCCGAGCGTGAAAATGGTTGTCCCGAACAACCAGGGCTCGTCCCAACCAGGACGCAAACGCGATGGTAGCTCGGCCCGAAGTCGGTGAGAGATGGCCGAAAACGACACGAAAAAACCCCGTCCACGCAGGGCTGCTGCGTCGAACGGGGCTTGATCGAGCTACTGGTCGGAGCGACTATTGATCGTCGATGGCCGAGAGCTTCCAGGAGCCGTCGACCTTCTCCATGTTCACCGTCAACGGGCCCTCGGCGCTGCCCGACGCGACGCCGTTCTGCGTGGCGCTGATGTTCACATTGGCGAGCAGCTCGGCCTTGTCGTCCTCCAACCGCGTGACACCGATATCCGTCACCATGGCCTCGGTACCCGTACTCGTTTGCACCACAGCAGATTTGGTTGTCTCAGCGGTGGAGTTGAACTCGTCGAGCATCGACTGATTGAGAACAGCGCGGGCCGCATCGAAATCGGCATCGATCGTCTCGGCCTTGTACGTGTACAGGGTCTGCAGCGCATCGGTCGCAGCCGAGGTGACCTCCTGGGTGGCCGCGGAATCCACCCACGCCGCATTGTCGATCGTGGCGAACGGCTTGAACGCGGCAACGGCAGCGAACGCGCCGAGCACCACGGCAATCACCGCGACGACGATCACGTGCTTGTAGCCGATACCCGACACCGGTGCGGAGGACGAGGCGCTTGCGATGGAGTCGGCAGCAGGCTTGTCGACCGAAGGCTTCTCGGTTGCAGATTTGTCGGTTGCAGGCTTGTCGACCGAAGGCTTCTCGGTTGCAGACTTGTCGGTTGCAGGCTTGTCGACCGAAGACTTCGCGAGTGACGGCTTCTCGGTCACAGGCTTGTCGGTTGCGGGCTTGTCGAGAACCGGCTCGGTCGGCGTCGTAACGGCCTGCGACTCGGCGGCCGCCGATCCCTCGGCGTCGGTCGACGCCGTGTCGGTGTCGGCTGCAGTCGGCTTCCCGGTGCCGGCCACCTTGCGTCGAACCTTGCTGGTGGTGGTGGGTGGAACGATCTTGCGACGCTGGGGAGGCACTACAGAACTCCTTCGAAACTCACTTCGGTACAGACGGAAAACACCACTGCCAGATTCTCAGTTACCGCCGGAGTCCGGCTCGGGAGCAGGCGTCGCGTCCGTACCGGGGTCGGCCGCATTCGGATCGGCGGCATTCGGATCGGCGGGGCCGCCCGGTTCGTTCGGGATGACGGGGTTGGTGCTGGGGTTGTCGAGCGAGATCCGCGAACCGATCGGGTCGACCTTGTTGGTCTTCCACACCCCGTCGATCTCTTCCATGGCCAGGCTCATCGTCAGCTTGCTGCGCTCGATGCGGTCGGGCCAGGTAGTGGTCGTCGCGATGACCACGAGAGCGGTGGCGGTGTTCTCGTCCGTGCTCAGCTCGGTCAACGTTCCGTGCAGCACCTCGGCGTCGCTCTTGGCACCGGACTGACGAACCTGGTCGGTGATACCCGACCGCGTCTGCTCGAGGTCGTTGAGCATCAGGTCGCCGGTGATGGACGACTTCATGTTGTCGAACGACTGGTCGATGTTGGCCGCGTCGACAGTGTTGAGGTTGACGGCCGCTTGCTGAGCGCCGGTGAGAGCAGAGTCGCGGGTGTCCGCGGTGGGCTTCTGACTCAGCAACGCATTGCCCCAGCCGTATCCGAAGAACACGGCCGCTGCGAGGGCCGCCACGGCGATCACCGTGACGACGGCAAAGAGGATTTTCGCGGTCTTGTTACGCCCTGGAGTCGCTGAGGACTCCAGGGCTTCGGTGCTCGAGTTCACACTTTCCACCCTACTACTCGGTAATATCCGGCCGAACCACTCTCGGCCCGACGATAGTGCTGAGCAGCAGTTCCACCGATTTCACTACTTCGGCGTGACGCCGATCAGCGGTGCCAACTGGGTGGCAATGGGGTTGAGGTTCAGCTTCTCGGGATCGACCTTGGGCTTGAGGTCCCACGGCTGCGGCACGTCCGGATCGGCGAACACGATTCGGTTCGCGCTACGAACACCGGTGACGCTGCCCTGCGGCGTAGCGCAGTTCGCATCGAGGTTCAGCGGGTAGTTCTCCCGCGTCTCGTCGAAGTTCGGATTCTTCCGCTTCTCCTCGTCCAGGATCGCCTGGCTGCCCTCGTAGCCGACGGTGCACGGCGGCGGGTTGTTGGTTTCGAGCAACAGACCCTGATGGATCGTGCCGTCGTCCGGGACGATCGTCGAGATACCGGCACCGAGTGCAGGCAGGAACGTCAGGAACGGACGAAGCGCAACGTACCGAGGTTCGGCCTGAGCAGCAACCAGGGCCAGGTTGTTGATATCGGTCGTCAGAGCAGGACCCGCATCGGTGATGAGGCCACCGAGCTGGTCGCCCGCCGCAGTACCGGTATCGATCAGGCGACGGATGTCCGGATCGCTCGACTTCAGCTGAGCCGTCACCTCGTCCAGGCTGGTACTGAACTGTCGAATCAGGTCCGACTGCTCGGACTGCGTGTTCAGCACCGGCACCGCATCGCGAACCAACGCGAGCGTCTGCGGCAGGGCCTCGTTTCCAGCCTCGGAGATGTTCCCGAGCGAATCGACGAGAGAAGCGAGATCGTTGCCCTTACCGTCGAATGCGACGCCGAGCTCGTTGACGACTCGCGTCAACGTCTCCAGCGGTACCGACCGAACCAGCGTGTTCGTGTTGGCGAGAACCTCTTCCACCGGCACCGGCGTGGTGGTGTCGGCCTGCGCAATCTGTGACCCTTCGACCAGGAACGGGCCCTGATCGGTCTCGGGCTGCAGGTCGACGTACTGCTCACCGATTGCCGATCGGTTGGCCACGACGGCCTTGGTGTCGGCAGGGATGTCGGGGCCACCGTTGTCGAGCATGAGCGCGACTCGGATGCCGTCCTCGGTCAGTTCCAGATCTCCGACGGTTCCCACCGGGACACCTCGGTAGGTGACCTCGGCGTTGGAGAAGATGCCACCGGAATCGGCGAGGTTCAGATCGACCTGGTACTGCCCGAAGCCGAGCATGTTGTCAAGTCGCACGTACTTGGCACCGACATAGACCGACCCCAGTACGGCGACCACGACGAAGAGGACCAATTGAATGCGAACCAGTCTCGATCTCACTGTCCAACTCCGAATCGCTCGAGCAGATCGTTCAACGGTGCGAACGGATCGGCCGGTGCGGGCGCGGCGGCCGCCGCTGCCTGCTCGTTCGCAGGTGCACCAGGGCCGGGAACCGGTGACGGGATGATCGGCGGCAACGGCAGCAGCGAGATCGTCGGCCAACCCGGGCGCGGTCCGTTGCCGTTGTAGTACGGATTCGACGGGTCGACGACGGGCAGCGTGTTGCCGTACTTGGGCTGGATGTAGACCGGATCGCCCTCCCCGACGCCGAAGTTGCGCAACGCAGTTCCGATCGACAGGTCGAGCGAAAGGAACAGGTTCGCCGAGTTGCCCTCGATGATTTTCTCGGTGCCGTCCGCGAACGGCAGGGTGGGGATCACCGCGAGCGAGCTCACCACGTCGTCCGCCGAATCGGCCAGGGCCTGGAGCGTGGGGCGTAGTGCCCGCAGGTCCGCGATGAGATCGTCCTTGGAACGGTCGATCACGTCGGTGCCGACGGCTCCGAGACGGTCGAGCGCTCCGAGCATCTCGGTCAGCTGCGGGCGCTGCTGCTCGAGAACCTCGGTGGCGATCGGCAAATCCTTCAGCACTGCGTCGATCTTGTCGGTCTGCGTGTTGACGCGGCCGCTGAGAGTGTCCAGCCCGTCGATGGCGCGGGTGATGTCGTCACGCTGCTGGTTGAGGCCGTCGATGAGGGTGTTCGCTTGCTGCAGAAGCTCTTTGGTTCTGCCTTCGCGACCGTCGAACGCCGTGCTCAGTTCCTTGACGATCGGCGAGAGCTGCCCGACACCGCCGCCGTTGAGCAGCAGCGAGAGCGCACCGAGTACCTGTTCGATATCGGTGGCATGGCGGGTGCGATCGAGCGGGATCGTGGCCCCGTCCTGCAGACGCGCTGCTTCCTCGTCGCCAGGAGGTGCCGAGAGCTGCACGAACTTCTCGCCCAACAGGTTGGTCTGTTGCACCGATGCGATCGCGTTGGCCGGAAGGTCGACGTCGGAATTCAAGATGACGTTGACGTCGGCGGTCCAGCCGTCGTTCGGGACCGTTATCGAGTCGACGCGGCCGACCGAGACGCCGTCGACCTTCACGGTCGACTGCGGGACGAGGTCCAGTACGTCGTCGAACTGCACCGTCAGGTTCAACGGGTTCTCACCGACGTCGGCACCGCCGGGCAGCGGTATCGCGTAGATGCCGGCCGACGAGCATGCTCCGGCCGACAGCGCCACCACGCACGCACCGGCTCCGACCACCAAAGAACGCTTCACTCGAGCTCGATTCCGATTCACAGAGGCTCTCACTGTCCCCCACCTCCGATGTACGACTGCTCCAGTCCGGGCATCGAGCTGTTTCCGAGCCTGGGCGAGACGACGCCAGGCACGGTGCCCGGCACGGACACGTTCTGCTCGATGTCGTTGGTGAGAACGCCGAACGGCAGCACGATCCGGTTCTGGTCTTTGATCGGGGCCTGGATCATCGTGGTGATGTTGGAGCACTGATCGATGATCGGCTGAATCTGCGCACCGAGTGCTTCGAAGCGCGGATCACCGGGAACCAGCTTTCCGAGATCGATGAGCTGACACAGGGTGCCGAGCGGATCCTGGGTCTCGTTCTGGAGATTGGCGCGCGTGGCGAGCGTTCCCGACTCGGCGTCGTAGGCGTTTACCAGGTTGCTGATGGCCAGCGGCAGCAACGTGAGCGTTTGCACCAGCTGCTCGCGGTTGTCGGCGAGTGTCTGCGTCGGAACCGTGAGACCGTTCGCGGCATCGGTCAGTTGGGTCCGGTTGTCCGCGACGAACGTCGCCACGTCGCCGAGCGAGACCGACAGCTGTTGGAGTGCAGCTCCGAGGTCCTCTCGCTGCCCCGACAGGAAACCGGTCAGGTCGGCCAACTGGGTGTTGAAGTTGCGTACCTGCTGATCGTTGACGGCCAAGGCGCTGACGAACGTCTGCAGGTTCTTGATCGTGTCGAACACGTCGGTGCGCGAGTCACTCAACGTTCGACCGGCGGCCGAGAGCTGGGTGATGCTGTTGCCCAACGCTTCACCGTTGCCGTCGAGGTTGGCTGCACCGGTGTTGACCAGATCTGTGAGAGCGCCGTCCTTGTTCGCGCCGTCCGGACCGAGGGCGGTGGACAGGTCGTCGATGGACTTGTACAGCTCGTCGACCTCGACGGGTGTTGCGGTTCGATCGCGACCGATCGTCGCGCCGTCGGCCATGGTGTCGCCGCCGGTGTAGGCGGGTGAAACCTGGACGTAGCGGTCGGCGACGAGCGACGGGGTGACCTGCACGGCCTTTGCGTCCACAGGAATGTCGACCCCACGGTCGACGCGGAGGACGACCTCCACGTCTTCGCCTTGCGGCGTCACGGAGTCGACCGTACCGACCTTGACGCCAAGCACGCGCACCTCCGAGCCGGAATAGATGCCGATCGACTTGTCGAAGTAGGCGGTGATCTTGGTCGTTCCGGCCCTGGTGAACAGCCACCAGCCGGCGACCGCGAGGACGAGCGCCACGGTCACGACGACGGCGATCAGCGCGAGCTTGTTCTTGCTTCTCGGTGCTGTCTGCGTGTCTGTCATCAGTTCCCCGCCAACGTATCGAGCGAGGGCTGGCGGTAACCAGGTATCAACGGAACTCCGGGCGGTGTGAGGTTTGCCAGCGTGATGTCTATCCACCGGCCGTTGCCGGTCAGATTCGTGTACAGCCGAATGAACGGTTCGTACAGCTTCAGCGCACGGTCGAGGTTGTCGTTGTTGCGCTGCAGGATCTCGATGGTGCCGTTGAGCTGCTGCAACATCGGGTTGATGGTGGCCTCGTTGTCGCGAACCAGGCCGGTCAGCTCTTGCGACACTCGCTGAGTGCCGGTGAGCAGCTGCGAGATGGCCTGCTGCCGATTGTTGAGCTCTTCGAGAAGCGGGCCCGCGTCGGTGATCAGTTGGTTGAACTGCTCGTTGCGGTCGGCCAGCACCTTCGAGGTCTCGCCGGTGGCCTCGAACAGCTTCTTCAGTTCCTCGTCACGGCTGGCCACGGTCTGCGATAACCGAGTCACACCGTCGAGCGAGGCACGGATGTTCGCAGGCGTCTCGGAGAACGCCTCGGACAGGGTCCGCATGCTCGTCGCCAGCTGATCGGTGTCGATGTCGCTGATGGTCGAGGCCGCAGCGGAGAACGCGTCGATCACGTCGTACGGGGACGTGGTGCGCTCGAGCGGAATCGGGTCCTTGGGGCTCAACGTCTCCGGACCGCTCGGGTCGAGCGCCAGATATTTCTGCCCCAGCACAGTCTTGATGGCGATGGCCGCTCGCGACTCGTTGCCGACCCAGGCGTCCTTGACCGTGAAGTCCACGAGCACCCGGTCGCCGTCGAGACGCACATCGGTGACCTTGCCGACCTTCACGCCCGCGATACGGACCTCGTTGGGCGGCTTGAGCCCTGCTGCCTCGCTGAACTCGGCGGTGTACACCGAACCCGCACCGATGATCGGGAGCCGGTCGAGAAAGAAGACCGACATCGTGGCGAGCAGGATGATTGCGATACCTAGCGCACCGATGGTGGCCGGACTACGACGAGATTTCATTGCTTGATCCCCCCAGCTTTGCAACGCGCTGCGGAGTTCGTGTACAGCGGCTGGTTGACGGTCGGCAGCCCGGTCGGCAGATTCAGATTCGGCGAACTACCCGGTCCGGCGACGATGTCGATACCGCACAGATAGAAGGTGAACCAGGATCCCTGCTGGGCCGTGCGAATGAGCTTCTCGAGTTTGACGGGCAGAATTCCGAGGACCGTGTCCACGTCGTCGCTTCGTCGGTTGACTGTCTCGGCCAACGTGTTCAACGCAGTCACCGAACCCTGGATCGACGGCCTGGTCGGCTCGAGCAGGTCGGCGGTCGCGTTGGTCAGGCCGGCGAGCGACGTCACGGCGGAGCCGACGACACCACGGTCGGCCGACAGGCCCGAGACGAGCTGCTGCGTGTTGACGATCAGGCTGTCGAGCTGCCCGTCGTTCTGGTTCACCGTCTCCAACACGTTGTTCAGATTGGTGATGACCTGCCCGATGACCTGATCCTTGTCGGCGACGGTGTTGGTCAGGGTCGCCGTATTGGTGACCAGTTCGTTGATGGTGCCCGACTCCCCCTGGAACACCTGAATGATCTGGTACGACAGCTTGTTGACGTCATCGGAGCTGAGCGTGGTGAACAGCGGGCGGAAGCCGTCGAAGAGCGTGGTCAGGTTCACCGCAGGCTTGGTCCGCTCCAACGGAATGGTGGCACCGTCGGTGATCTTCCGACCCTGATCTCCCGAACCCTGCTCGATGGCGATGTAGCGCTGGCCCACCAGGTTCCGGAATCGGATGGTCGCCGTCGAACTGGCCGGGAGCCAATCACGACTGCTCAGAGTGAAGTCCACCTTGGCTTCGCGCTCGTTGGCGATCTCGATCTTGTCGACCTGGCCGACACGAACGCCCGCGATACGAATCTCGTCGCCCTCGTTGAGAGACGTGACGTCCGTGAACACAGCCGAGAACTTGGTGCCGCCGCCGCCGCTGGAATTGGCGATGGTGAAGGCAAGGGTGGCCGTAGCAATGATCGTAATCACGGCGAACACGACCAACTTGATGATCGGCGCGAGAAGGCCTCTCATGGCACGGTCACCTCCACTCCTCTCAGTGCCGGTGCGCCGATAGCGGCCGCCCACGACGGAATACTGTCCGGTGCAACACCACTCGCCTGTCCGTAGATCACGGCCAGAGTGTCGCGCTCGAAGTCGGAGCCCTCGTAGCTCGCCGGCTGCGCGGATGCGGAGACGGCGGGAACGATGGAACTCTGGGCAGACTTCGGTGGTCCCTGTCCTTCGATCACCTGCGGGCCCGGGTTCCGGGTCGGCACCTGGTAGGAACCGTCGTTGATCGAGCCTCCCGGATACTGCGGGAAGAACTCCCCCGGCGCCGCGGGCTCGAAACAGGTGGCTCCGCGATCGTCGAACAAGCGCGGCTCGTCCTGGTTCGGCAAGTAACGACCCTTCGGGTTGACGAACGGTGCGGAGACGTTGATGCCGGGGTACTCGTCGCCCTCACCGAGTACGACTTTTCCGCGCCTGGCACCTTCGGCGAAATAAGTGAACGTGCAGCCGAACGTCGGGGAGAACTCGGCCAGCAGCTCGAGCGCTTCCCGAGAGTTCGCGGCCAATCCGATCAGGTTCTCGGAGTTGGTCTGTAGAAAGTCCGCAGTGGTGTACGACGCCGAGGTCAGGGAGCCGTACAGCGTGTCGAGGCTGGACTGCCGCTCGACCACGGTGTTGCCCGTCGTCCGCAAGTTGTCCAGCGCCGAGACCAAGTCCGGTGCCGCGTCTGCGTAGGTCTGCGAGAAGTCGGCCAGCCCGACCAACGTCTGCTGGATGTTCGGCAACTCCGTGTTCAGACCCGACACGATGTTCGTCAGGTTGTCGATGGTCTGGCCCAGTTGCTCACCGCGCCCGCTGAGGCCCTGCGCCAACGACCCGAGGGTGTTCGCCAGATCCTGTGGCGGAATCGCCTGCAGCAGTGGAAGCAAGCCGTCGAGCAACTGCCCGACCTCGATGGCGTTTCCGCTGGTGTCCTGTTTGAGGACCGTGCCCTCGGAGATCGGCGACGCCGCATCGTTCTCGGGCACGATCAACGAGACGTAGCGCTCACCGAACAGTGTCTTGGGAAGCAACCGTGCCGTCACGTTCGACGGAATCAGCGGTGCCTTGTCCGGATCGATGGCGAGCTGCGAGGTCACGACGCCGTCGACGGTGGACGCCGAGCGCACCTCGCCGACGATCATTCCGCGCACCTTGACATCCGCGTTCATCGGCAGCGCGTTGCCGACCGAGTCGGTTTCGAGGCTGACTTTCACCACATCTTTGAACGTCTTGTTGTAGGACGTGATGCTCCACCCCAGGAACAGGATGAGCACCAGGAAGAACGCCAAACCGAGGAGTACTCGCTTCAGTCGCGACGGCGAGTCGATCATCCCGCAACCCTCACTGTGGTGGTCGTGCCCCAGATGGCGAGGCTCAAGAAGAAGTCCAGTACGGCGATCGTGACGATCGCGGTACGAACGGCACGGCCCACTGCGACGCCGACACCGGCAGGTCCGCCAGAGGCGTGGTAGCCGTAATAGCAGTGGATCATGATCAGGACGAAGGCGAATATCAGCACCTTCAAGAACGAATACAACACGTCTTCCGGAGGTAGGAAGAGGTTGAAGTAGTGGTCGTAGGACCCCGTGGACTGCCCGTTGAAAATGGTGCTGATCCCTCGGGATGCGACGTACGACGCCAACAGCCCGACGATGTACAGCGGGATGACGGCCACGAAGCCTGCGATCATGCGGGTGGTCACGAGGAACGGCACGCTGGGTACGGCCATCACCTCGAGCGCGTCGATCTCCTCGGAGATTCGCATGGCACCGAGCTGGGCGGTGAAACCACAGCCGACGGTGGCCGAGAGTGCCAGTCCTGCGACAATCGGCGCGATCTCACGGGTGTTGACGTACGCGGACAGGAATCCGGTGAGCACGGAGCTACCGAGCTGTTCGAGGGCTGCATAGCCCTGTAGACCGACGACGATGCCGGTGAAGCCGGACATCATCACGATCACGCCGATGGTCCCACCGATGACGGCGAGCGCACCGCTGCCGAAGGTGACCTCCGCCAGCAGGCGGAGCACCTCCTTCTTGTAATGCACTGCGGTCTTGGGAATCCACCCGATGGCCCGCAGGTAGAACGACATTTGCTCGCCTGCGCGGTCGAGCACGTTGAGCGGGGCGTTGCCGACGCGCTTGACGCGCATCAGCGTGCGGTCACCGCGACCTCTTGCGATCGTCATCGCGGTTACGCTCCCTTCGCTGGGACGACCTGGAGATAGACCAGGGTCAGGATGAGGTTGGCGAAGAAGAGCAGCAGGAACGTGATGACAACCGTCTGGTTCACTGCCTCGCCGACGCCCTTGGGTCCGGGGTTGGGATTGAGGCCCTTGTAGGAGGCGATGATGCCCGCGATGAGTCCGAAGATTGCTGCTTTCGCCTCGGCGACATACAGATCCGGCAGCTGGGCCAAAAACGAGAACGACGCCAGATATGCACCGGGGGTGCCGCCCTGAAGGATCACGTTGAAGAAGTAACCGCCGGCGATGCCGACGACCGAGACCAGGCCGTTGAGCAAAAGTGCGACGAGGATCATCGCGAGCACTCGGGGAACGACGAGACGATGTACCGGGTCGATACCCAGCACTCGCATGGCGTCGATCTCCTCGCGGATGGTGCGCGAGCCGAGGTCTGCAGTCACAGCAGAACCGGCAGCGCCGGCCACCAGCAGTGCGGTCACGATCGGACTGCCCTGCTGGATGACCGCGAGCACGCTGGCCGCACCCGTGAACGACTCGGCACCGAGCTGCTTGATGAGCGATCCGGTCTGCAGCGCCACGACCGCGCCGAACGGAATGGCGACGAGCGCCGTCGGCAGAATCGTGACGCTGGCGATGAACCAGGCCTGCTCGATGAACTCGCGGAACTGGAACGGCCTACGGAAGGTGTTGCGAACCACCTCGACGAACAGTTCGACGATATTGCCGGCTTGTGTCAGAGCGGCGCTCGCCGGAGCGAACGTGGACTTCTTCGATCCCCCCATGTCTGCTATTGACCCCGACCTTGTGTTGGAGCTTGGTAGCCCTGCTGATCATGACCTTGCCCGCTGTAACTCTGCTGGTCGTAACTCTGCTGGTCGTAACCCTGGTGGTCGTAACCCTGGTGGTCGTAACCCTGGTGGTCGTATCCCTGCTGGTCGTAACCCTGCTGGTCGTAACCCTGCTGCTGGTCTGCATACGCGGGGTAACGCTGACCCGGGTCGGTGGTGTCGAGGCTTTCCTGGATCGCAACCTGGGCATTGTGCGGCAGGGTGTGCATGATCTGGCGGACGCGCTCCTGCCTACGCCCGACGGCTTCGCGCACCGGAGTTCCGGGAGTGGCCTTCATCTGCGGCACGATGCCTTCGACGTCGTCGACGCCGCCGGCGTGGTGGCCGGCGTCGACCATGGCCTGCTCCTGCGCCATCTGCGCCTCGTCCTTCTCCTCCGACATGCCGATCGGACCGATCATCGTTCCGTTGAGGAACTGCTTGACTACCGGCTCGTCGCTCGTCAGGAGCACCTCGCGGGGGCCGAACATGACCAGCTGGCGACGGAAGAGCATGCCGATGTTGTCGGGCACCGTCCGAGCGAGGTTGATGTTGTGCGACACGATCAGGATCGTGGCGTCGATCTCGGCGTTGATGTCGATCAGGGTCTGCGAGATGTACGTAGTGCGAACGGGATCGAGGCCGGAGTCCGGCTCGTCGACCAGGATGATCTCGGGATCGAGAACCAGAGCGCGGGCGAGACCGGCGCGCTTACGCATACCGCCGGAGATCTCGCCGGGCAGCTTGTCCTCGGCACCGAGCAGACCCGTCAGTTCCAACTTCTCCATGACGATCTTGCGGATGTCGGACTCGGACTTCTTCGTGTGCTCGCGGAGCGGGAACGCGACATTGTCGTAGAGGTTCATCGAGCCGAACAGTGCGCCGTCCTGGAACAGCACCCCGAAGAGCTTCCTGATCTCGTAGAGCTCACGGGAGGAGCACTGCAGGATGTCGGTTCCGTCGATGAATATCTTGCCCTGTTCGGGACGCAGGAGGCCGATCAAGGACTTCAGGAAGACCGACTTGCCGGTACCGGAAGGACCGAGGAGCGCACTGACCTCACCCTTCGGCAGGGTCAACGTCACGTCCTGCCAGATCTTCTGTACCCCGAAAGACTTGGTCAATCCCTCGACCGAAACCTCGACTCCCACGCTGACCTCCACAATTCGTACACATCGACCCGGATGTGGGTTGTGTCACTGTATCCCATGCACGTGTCCGCACCGACACGGGAGCTTACCGCCCAGTAAGAACTTCCCCGAGTCAGGCTGTAGAGCTTGCATCAGTGTGGCTCATCTCACGCGACACGGTCGGCGACTCGCCAGAACTGTGACAAGTCCCTGCGTCACAAAGCTGTGACACGCCACAAACAATGACCGCCGAAACCCTTCGGAATGCTTTGGACTTCGGCGAAACCGAGTAAACAGGGGCACAAGGCCGGTGTCACGCGATTTGCAGGAGTCCGTGATCGATCACAACGGTGCACCCCGTGCGGTGTCCGAGAACAGAAGAAGGGCCGTCCCACCGAGGTGGGAACGGCCCTTCTTGCGCTCGTGCGTTCAGAGCACGAAGCACGACTGCAACGAAGCGGTCCTACTTGACGGAGATCTTCGCGCCGGCAGCTTCCAGCTTCTCCTTGGCGGCGTCGGCTGCGTCCTTGGCAACCTTCTCCAGAATTGCCTTCGGAGCGCTCTCGACGAGATCCTTGGCTTCCTTCAGGCCCAGGCCGGAAACGACCTCACGGACGACCTTGATGACCTGGATCTTCTTGTCGCCGGCCGACTCGAGGACGACGTCGAACTCGTCCTGCTCTTCAGCAGCCTCGGCGGGGGCTGCGCCGCCGCCTGCAGCAGCAACGGCGACGGGGGCAGCTGCGGTGACCTCGAAGGTCTCCTCGAATGCCTTCACGAACTCGCTGAGCTCGAGGAGAGTGAGCTCCTTGAACTGGTCGAGCAATTCTTCGGTGCTGAGCTTCGCCATGGTGGCGGGTCCTTCCTGTAAGTACCTAACCGCTGATCCGCGGCATGGTGTTGATGGTGTGGAGCTGAGCTGTACGCCAATACCAGCGGATCAGCTTTCGGCGGGAGCTTCCGCCGGTGCTTCTGTTTCTGCAGGTGCCTCGGCTGCGGCGGGTGCGCCGGCAGCCTTCTTCTCCTGCAACGCGAACGCCAGACGCGCGAACTGCGATGCGGGAGCGTTGAACAGGCCTGCAGCCTTCGACAAGTTGCCCTTCATGGCGCCGGCGAGCTTGGCCAACAGGATTTCGCGCGACTCGAGGTCTGCGATCTTGTTGATCTCTTCCACGGACAGCGTTGCGCCGTCCATGTAGCCGCCCTTGACGATCAAGGCCTTGTTGTCCTTCGCGAAGGCCTTGATGGCCTTCGCTGCGTCGACCGGCTCGCCCTTGATGAATGCAATGGCGGTCGGTCCGACGAACAACTCGTCGAGGCCGGTAATACCTGCCTCGGCCGCTGCGCGCTTGACCAGGGTGTTCTTGGCGACGGAGTACGTGGCACCTTCGCCGAGCGCACGCCGGAGCTGAGTCAGACCGGACACCGACAGGCCACGGTATTCCGTGACGACGGCAGCCGTCGAACCCTTGAACTGTTCGGTGATCTCCGATACTGCTGAGACCTTTTCGGGCTTTGCCATACTTCGCCTCCTCTCGTGGGAAGTTGTGTCGATCGCGAGAGGGCCGGAAAACGACGAACGCCCCGGCGCAAGAAGCACACGGGGCGTGAACGAGCAGGCAGTCGCGAGGACTGCAGACAGGTTCCCTACCTCGTTCTCCTGCGTGGGCCGTCCGACACGATCTCGGACCTTCAACCGCGCAACTCCCGGAAGTGAATCCTTCGAGAAGGCGGTGACCAACGGTCTTGGGTAGAACTTGATTGGGCGGTCTGGACCGGAGTGCGAGCACTCGTGATCCGAACCGTTGTTCAGGTTACAACATCCTCCGCGTCAACTCCAAAACGCTGGGCTATTGCCGCACTCCGTAGACGACGAGGTTGCGCTCGTAACTGCCCACCGAGGCGTCGAAGTCGCCCGAGCACGTGATCAGCCTGATCTCGTCGGTGGGCACCGCCCCGAAGACCTGCACCGTCGGGAACTCCACTTTGCCGTAGTCGCCGACCCGATCGATGCGGTAGTCGACTCGACCACCCGTCCCGTCCCCCACCGTCACGACATCTCCCGGTCGAAGCTCCGACAACCGATCGAACACTGCGGGACCGGTCGTGGAATCCACGTGCCCGGCCAGCACGGTAGGACTACCGATCACGCCCGGTCTGCCGCCGCCGGTGAACCACCCGACGTCGTCGTAGTCGCTCGGCACCTCCATCTCGCCGTTCTCGGTGAGATGGAGGCCGATCAACGGCTCGTCGAGGTCGATGGCCTCGACGCTGAGCCGGGTCGGTGCCTGCGCCGCGAAATCCGCCGTCGGGCCCGGTCCCGGCAAATCTCCAGCGGTCGAGGACTCGGTCGCTGGTGCGGCAGGTGGTACCGAGGTAGGTGTTGGTGCGGCAGGTGGTGATGGTGCGGCAGATGGCGGCGGTGCGGACGTACAGCCCGTCACCACCACCACTGCCGTAACAGCAACCAGGAGCCGAGATCTCAGCTGCGTGCCGTTCCGCTGCGGCGAGCAACCAACGTCACTCCCGCGATCGCCGTTGCACCCAGGACTACTGCGCCGAGGGCAACCGCGCCGACGACGGGCACCGCATTACTGGAGGCCGAATCGGACGCCGCGGCCAGAGCCGAACCGCCACCTCCGGTGGCGACGGAGCCGACCGGAATCTGCGTCAGCTGTCCGCGTACCGCTCCGGCCACGAAGTCGACGGTGTGGGTGTCGGCCGCGAAGCCCGCCGGATTTGCTTCGATCTGGTCCAGCGTGAATCCGGTTCCACTGTCGGCGTCGGCACCGGCCGGCGTCAGGCCGGTGGTGAACGGTCCCTGCATGCAGCCGGTGCTCGAACGTGGGCCGTCACCGATCGGCGTCGGGTTCGGGAACGCCAGACGCGGAGGTCCCGCAGCACCCGCCGCCGCCTCGTGAATGTGCGTGGCGGTCTTGGCCGGGCTCATGTAATCGCCGGTGACGCCGTCGAGCGCGATGTCGTAGCAGACGATGTCGAGATCGGAATTGATGCGCAGCGTGAACGTGCCCGTCGCGCCCGGCTGGCCCGGAGTGGCGACACCGTCGCCGTTCACCACCTGGTCGGGAGTTGCCATCGCGGTGAACGCGCTGGTGAACGAGTCCGGTTCGGCAACGGGGGTATCGGCACCGGCCGGGGCCGCGGTGAACAGCATCAGTGCAGCGGCCGTGCCGCCGACGACTGCGGTGGCGGTGCCGCGGACGGACATGGTCGGGCGGGTGATCGAGCGTCTGGTCATCTCGTGGGCCTTCCGTGGGAGCATCGGGCAGGCGAGCCCGTGCAGAGGTGTACGACGGTCGATGCCACGATGTTCAAAATTCGGTAAAGAAATACTCCAGTCTCGGATATGAACGTCCGGGGGTCCGTCGACGTAGTCACTGTCATGAGCATCGGGAGCGTGATCGAACTGCACTTCGACGTCGCTGCCGCGTACGACGAGCATGCGTCGGCCATGCTCGGTTTCGCCGTCAACGCACTGCGCGACCGAGCGCTTGCCGAGGACTGCGTCCAGGAGACGTTCCTTCGCGCATGGCGGGCCCGGTCCCGATTCGAGCCCAGCCGAGGAGCGCTGCGTACCTGGCTGTTCGCCATCGAGCGCAATGTGATCGTCGACGTCCAACGGTCTCTGAGCAGAATGCCGAAGCCGGCGTCGGAAAGGATCGAGGACCTCGACCGACGATCGGTCGCGATCTCGCGTGACACCAGTCCCGACGTGGACGAGCGACTGCGCATCATCGCCGCGCTCGCCCTTCTCTCTCCCGATCATCGGCAGGTCGTCGTTGCGGTGCACCTGGCGGGAACCACCTATGCGGAACTGTCCGAGTCGACGGGCGTTGCCGTACGAACATTGCGCACTCGCGCCTTCTACGCACTGAGGGCGCTGCGAGACCATCTCGACGGACAGGAGGAAGCATGAACGCCCGAGACGATCGCCGAGCCGAACTGATCGCCGCTGCCGTCGGCGACGACCTCGACGACACCGAGGCCGCCGAGCTACGCGAGCTCGCAGCATCCGATCCCACCGTCGACAGGGACATCGCCGAACTGCGCGCGCTGACCGGGACTCTCGGTCGTCGCGGTCCGACCGAACCGTGGCTCGAAGCATCGACGTCACCCGACCTCCGCGCCCGAGTTCTGGGTACGTCACCCGGCTCTGCGTGGCCACCCCAGCGGACACGTGGACCGCGCAGATCGGCCGGCCTGGCGGCCGCCGCCGCGATCGCGGGGCTGGTCGTCGGCAGCGGCGTCGTGCTCGGTATCGACGCCTCTCGACCGCAACCCGAGGATCCACCGGCCGCGATCACCGGACCTCCGGGAACCCTGGGTGCCTACGAGCAGGTCGCTTTCACCACGAGCATGCCGAGCGTGGACATCGAGGGCGGCCTCGTTGCGCACACGTGGGGCACCGAGACGTTCCTCGACATGGACGGCGTGTCCGATCGAGGCCCGTACGAGGTCGTCCTCGTCGATCGGTGGGGCACCGAACTCCCGTCCGGCACGTTTCTCGGTAGCGACGTCACCATCGAATGCCGCATGAACGCGGCGGTACTTCGCGGCGACGTCACCGAGATCGAGATCCGCGGCGCGGACGGCTCGCTGCTGGCGTCGGCTCAGTTGCCGACCACCTGACGATTCCGCGTACCGGGCCACCAGTTGCGCTCGCCGAAGAGCTTCATCATCGCCGGCACCAGCATCATGCGCACCAGCACGGCGTCGAACAGCACCGCGATGGCAAGAGCGAAGCCGAACTGTTTGAGCTCGAGCACGTCTGCGGTGAGGAAGCTGGCGAACACGGCGATCATGATTGCGGCGGCGGCGGTGATCGGCCTGGCGGTGTGTTCGATGCCGTCGACGACGGCGACGTCGTTGCTCGCTCCCCGCACGAACACTTCTCGCATACGGCCGATGAGGAACACCTCGTAGTCCATCGACAGACCGAAGACCACGGCGAACACCGTCACCGGTAGATACACCTGGATGTAACCCGGGCTCTCGAAGCCGAGAATGCTCGAACCCCAACCCCATTGGAAGACGGCGACGGTGGCACCCAGCGCTGCCCCGGTGACCAGCAGGTTCATGGCGACGGCCTTGAGCGGGATCACCACGCTGCGAAACACGACGGCCAAGTAACAGAGAGAAAAGGCCAGTACCGCGGCGACGACCCAGACGAACTTGCCGGAGATCTCCTCGGATGCGTCGACCACCAGCGCGGTGGTACCGCCCACGGACACGCTGGTGCCGTCCACGTCACCGGCGAGAACTGCCTGAGAACGCAGGGTTTCGACGAGGTCGGCGGCCTCCGTCGAGTCGATCGGGACCGACGGGACCACGATCAGCAACGACCGGCCGCCCTCGGGTTGCGCCAACGCGTAGGCGACGCGATCGTCTCCGCGCACGGAGTTCGCGAACGCGTCGACCGTGGCGATCTGCTGCGGTCCCAATGGACTGTCGTCCTCGCCGGTGAACACGATGGTGATGGGCGAGATGGTGCCGGGCGCGAACTTCTCGGTCAGGACCGTGTTGGCTCGTCCGGACGGTTCCGCGCTCAGCGCCTCGGCACCGAGATCGACCCCGTACGAGATCGAACCGATGGGAACCAGGCAGACGATGAGGACGGCGGCGGATGCGACCGTGTAACGCCAGGGGCGCTCGATGACGTGCTGCGCCCACCGCGACCACCACGTGGGAACTGCGGCGTCGTGCTCGTCGACCGAGGGAGGTTGGAATCGTCGCGGCAGCGACCAGGCCCCGATGCGCGTTCCCAGCACCGCGAGAAGTGCCGGCAGCAGGGTCCACGCGACCACGACGACGGTGGCGATGGTGAGCGCGACGACCAACGAGATGCTCTGCACCGCAGGGACATCGACGATCGCGAGGGCTCCGAGTGCGATCAACACGACCAGACCGGAGATGACGATGATGTGTCCGGCGGTGCCCATGGCCGCCCCCACCGCGCGCTCGGTCCTGTCCGAATCTTCACCGGGTCCGGCCCGCCCGATCTCCTCCCGGAACCGACTGACGATGAAGAGTGCGTAGTCGATTCCCAGACCCAGACCGAACATCGCCGCCACCGTGGTGACGAGAACATCGAAGGTCATCACGTTGGACAGCAACGCGAACATGCCGAACGCCGCCAGCACTCCGATTCCGGTGGTGACCAGCGGCACGATGCCCGCGACCACGGAACCCAGCGCCAGAACCAGCACCACGAAAGCGATGGGCAGACCGATGCTCTCGGCCCGCACGGCGTCCTCGGATTCGACGCGGGTGAGATCGACGGTCATCGGCGAGTAGCCCGTCACCGCCACCTCGACGCCATCACCGGACGCACCGCCGATCATCTCCTGCACGCGTTCGGCCACTGCGATCCGATCGCTGGCCTCTCCGCCGATGCCGACGAATGCGAGCGCCGAGGTCCCGTCGTCGGAGATCGTCGGGACGAATCCTGCGCTCTCGTAGGGGTCGACGACACGCAGTACGTCCGGTGACTGCCTCAGTGACGAGACGACCTCGGCCACCCGTGCGCGAAAGGCCGGGTTCCGGCTGTCCACCGAATCCGAGGTGAACGTGACGACGAGCTGTTCCGAGCCGAAGGACGCGAAATGCTGCTCGACCAGTTGGTCGGCGCGGCTGGATTCGGTTCCGGGAACGGAGAAGTTGGCCCCCACCAGGGAGTTCTGCAGCGCTGGGTACAGAATCGCGGATCCCACCGCCAGCAGCGTCCAGATCGCCAGCACCACCCAGCGTCGCCGCGCGACCAGTCGACCCCACCGGTCGCCGATGTTTCCGCAGCTCACCTGCGGGTCGATTCGCGAGATCGTGTCGGTCATCTACGTCAACTCCCGGCTGAAGATGCGGTACGTGCGGTGCGGAGCGAGTTTCGTCCGGGACAGGACCGAGCCCTTCATCCACGGACTGTCGTCGAGCACGGGAGCCGCTTCGACGCGCGTGAACCCGAGATCGCGCATACGCACCGACATCTCCATGATCAGCAGAGAGGACACGGCTCGATCGGGGCAATCCGGATCGACGAACAGCATGTCCACCCGCACTCCGTCGATGACCTCCGTGCGACCCGGACGCTTGACGTGCCACAGCGTCACCAGGTCTCGTGCCCAGCGCGACTTCAGGTGCGACGCCTTCGCGGCGGCCTGATTGACGTCCGGGATTCCCATCAGAAAGCCGACGGGCTTGCCGTCGAGTTCGGCCAGCAGGGTGAGCCGACGATCGATGACCGGAAGCATCATCTTCAGCAACTCGAACAGTTCCGTGTAGGACAGCGGCGAGAAGCCCCAGAAGTTCACGAACGTCTTGTTGTAGAGATCCCGCACGATGCTCGCGTCGCGTCGCAACGTCCGGTATTTCATCGACCGGAACGTCACCTCGGATCGCGCCTTGATCTTCTCGAAGATCTGCATGTGCCGCGCGTATTTGGGGTCGTTGTAGATGATGCACGGGTCGTCGAAAAGGTAACTGTAGAAGTCCTTGACCGCCATCAGACCCCACTTCTCGAAGTGGGCCGCGTAGTAGAGCGGATTGTGCGGCATCCCCACCAGGGGCAGCGCCGGGACCTCGTCGACGACGATGCCTGCGCTGTAGAACATCGACGGACCGAAGGGCCCGGAAATCGTCGCGAGTCCGCGCGCCGAAAGCCAGTGCGCCGCAGCGTCGAGCAGCGCTTCGGCGACGTCGTGATCGTCGACCGCCTCGTAGAAGCCGAAGAAGCCGATCGGCTCCCCCGTGTACTCGGTGAACGACAGATCGTGGATGGCCACGACGCGACCGACGGCAATCCCGTTCTCGCGAGCCAGAAATGCTTTCGTGACGCGGGTGGCGGCAACCGAGGGCGGCGGTGCGATGAGAATTCGGCCCAGGTCCATCGACTCGTCGGGTAGGCGGTACGGATCGCCCTGGTAGACCAGGTCCGAGACGGACTCGAATTCACGCCAACCGGCTTTGCCGTCGACCTCTTCGATCGTGATCATCGTTCCTCTTCGCTCGGTTGTCTGCCGTCGACGAGGATCGGTGAACGCACCACCGTCGTCTCGCCGGCGAACACGTAATTGCCTGGCCGGACAGTGATCTCGTCGACGAGTGCGTCGGGCACGAACACGTCGCACTGAGAACCGAAGCGGATCATTCCGTACTGCTCGCCGCGCTCGACGGTGTCGCCCACCGCGATGTGCGCAACGATGCGATTGACCCACAGGTCGGCTATCTGCGTCACCGTCACCACGGCTCCGCACGCGTGCTCGATCGACACGGTGAGTCGTTCGTTGGTGAGCAGGTAGTCGCAGCCCACGTCGTAGGGAGTTCGCCGCGTCAGCAGATTGGCCCCGACCCGGGCCATCGACTTGTTGAACGGTGCCGCAGATCGGTGTCGGCGCATCCTGACGATGCCCGAGATCGGAATTCGATTGCGGTGTACCGAGTATTCGGACATGTAGATGCCGATGAGGTACCCGCTGTCGGCTTCGGCGACGCCGGCGATCTCGTCGAGGGCAATGGTTCGCCCCTTCTTGACTGCGAACGCGGTACTGCCTGCCTCCACTCGTTTGACGTACGTGACGAAGCCGTCCGCAGGAGCCAGTACCGCTCGCGGATCGGCGGGCGGTACTCGATGCGGATCGCGAAAGAAGAACCGGGTTCGCCAGTAGACGAACAGCGCGAACGGAGCTGCCGTCGCGGCAGCGAGGCCGAGGGCCCACCGACACCACGACATCAGCTGTGCCGCTGTTCGTCGACGCTCTCCGACCAGGTCACGAAGGCATCCGCTGCCCAGTTCCGCACCGGGCCGGGCAGCAGTCCGATCAGCCCACACACCACGTAGAAGCCGAGCGAGAGAACGCCGTTGGTCACCTCGCGGCCGATGGGTACGTCCCGTAGGCGCACCGAGGTGGGCTCGAATCCGTCTGCCACGTCAGTTGACGGCGGCGGGCGTGAGCGTCTTGAGCTGTGCTTTCTCGAAATAGAGCTCGAACAGTCGGCGGTGGTCGCACCACGAGATGTCGTGGTCGAGTGGGAGTATCGCCTCGGGCTTGTGCACCAGGCGCATCAGCTGATCGATGTTGTCGGCCAGCATCGTCTCGGCAAATCGAGGCGAAATGCGCGAACTGACGCGCTCTTTGAACTCGTCCCAGCTCACCAGGTCGAGTCCGAGCAGCTCGGCGTAGAGGTCGTGGCCGTAACCGGTGGGGTTGCTCGGTAGGAGCCGCGTCAACGGGTGACTGCGCAGCGCATTGCCGGCCATGACGTCGCACATCACGTCCACCGGAACGTAGTTCATTCCCGGGCCGTCCCAGATGGCACCGGCGGCGATGGCCAGTTCGATGATGCGCCAGAAGCTGTACACCCGTCCGGGATCACGGCCGAGTTCGGTACTTCCGAGAATGTAGGGGGCCTCGCACAGGGTGACGGAGTAGGTGTCCGACATCGAGAGCCACCCGAGAAGCGTTGCGTTGACCCACTTCATCTGCGCGTAGCCCGAGTACCACCACGAATCCGGGCGGCGAAAATCCTCGGGCTTCTGGTAGAGGTGAGCTCCGATGCTGCCCACGTAGGTGAGGTGCTTACGCGTGGAGGTGATGCTGAATTCGAGAATGCGCAGGACGCTCACGAACCAGTCGTCGCGCAGATCGGCATAGCTCTCGGTGTAGTCGGTCGAGCTGGCGCAATTGAAGATCTGCCCCACTCCGGCAGCAAGATCGAAGTAGGCAGCCTTGTCGAGACCGAACCGGAACGTCGTGGGAGTGCCCTCGACGATGCGAATCTTGTCGGCGTCGACCTCGATCTCGTACTGGTCGAAGGTGCGCTGCAGGCGCTCGAACGCCGTCTCCTCCTCGGTGGGGCGCACCATCGCATAGACGACCTCGACGGCGGAATCACGAGTGAGTCGGCCGATCAGGTGCGCGCCGAGGAATCCGTTGGCTCCGAACACCAGCGCCGTGTCGGTGCGCGGCGGTGCCATGCTCGCCACCCGGCGTCGGGTGTCCTCGTCGACGAACGGCCGCAACGCGGTCGGATCACCGTTGCTCAGAGCGACGACGTCGGCGTACTTGCCGGCGAAGCGAAGCCCCGGGCATTCGCTGGTGATCAGTGCATCCGCGTGCGGCCAGACCGGACGCAACGAACCATCTCCGAACAGTGCTTCTACGTGCATTCTCGCTCCCCTGCAACGATCGGTGTCCCATGTCACTTCGGACCGGCAGAACGTAGCAATTTCGAGGGCTCGAGATCGGGTGACCGGGAAAGTCTGGTACGCCCCATAGCGTTGCTCAACTTTTGTTGAGAGGGTTCCCAACAGAACACAGTCGAACGGGCGGATTATTGGAGCAGATTACGACCGATTCGCGTTCCTCGTGTCAGTTTCAGAAGACGGCTGCACGATGTCAGAAGTGCACTGCAGTGCAACTCCGAGTTCTCGAGCACACGTCCGGCCGTATCCAGTGAGCGCTGCGATCCCTGACTGGATAGCGCATTGATGGTGAAATTTCGCATCAAGTTTTATTGGCCGTCGGTGAGCTGCGGGTCTAGCGTCGCGGCCGGCCGTGGACGGCTGTGGTCGCGCGAAGTGCTCGATCGGACACTTGCGGCATGGGCGGCGAGAAAGTTGTCGACGATTTGGATGCAGTCGTCGGCGTGGATGTGGCGCAGTCCTGTGAGGCGAGCGAACACTATCGGTCCGAGGAGCTGAATGAGGGCGAAGGTGGTGTCGATCTCGCCGAGTACAGCGCGAGCGTCAGGGGCCGTCAGGATCTGATCCAGGGACCTGCGGTATTGCTCTATGACACGGGCCCGAAGCGAGACCACCGCGCCAGGATCGAGATCGCGCCGGCTGGCGTCGCCGCTGTTGACGGGTCCCATTGCCAGCCAGGCCAGCGTGGTCATCTGCACCGGAGCTTGGTCGATGAGGTCGGCTTGGGTGGTGAGCAACGAAATCAGACGTTCACGTAGCGGACCGGTATCGATATCGGTGTCGACTGGGGGTAGTAGTCGCTCGAAGGTTGCAGCAAGCAGGTCAGTGGTACTTCCGAAGTGGCGGTACAGAGTGGCACGTGCAACCTTCGACATGCGGGTGACCGCCTCCACGGTGACCGCCTCGACACCGCCGGTGGACAGCAGCTGGCCCGCCGCTTCGAGCAACCGGTTACGTGAGCGCGCCAGCCGGGGGTCGGCCGGACCCTCGGCTGCAACGAGAGGGTCGACCATGAACGGGCTCCGCTCCATTTTGACTGACAAAACATGTCCTCGCTTGACCATTCTGTCACACCCGCAAAGTTATGATACTAATAGTCTCGTACCGAGACGATCAGTCTCTAACTGGGAGGCTGGCCGTTGAACGAACGTAGATCCGACTCTGCCAGCGTCGCTCGATGGAGCGGTGCCCAGTGGTGGATGTTGATTGTGTCGTGCATGGCGGTCGCGTTGGTGGTGGCCGCAATGGCGGCATTGTATTCAGCGTTGCCACAGATCGCGGTCGCGACAGGGGCGACGCAAGCTCAACTGACCTGGATAGTCGACGGTTATACGCTGGTATTGGCGTGCTTCGTTCTGCCTGCCGGTGCGATCGGTGACCGGTACGGTCGCCGCGGGGTGCTCGTGGCGGGGTTGGCGTTGTTCGCTTTCGCGTCGGCCTTGCCCTTGTTTCTCGCCGACCCGGCGTGGCTGATCGCTGCTCGCGCGTTGGCTGGGGCGGGTGCGGCGCTGGTCATGCCCTCGACGCTGTCGATACTGACCGCGGGATTTCCACCGGCGCATCGCGGCCGCGCTGTAGGTGTGTGGGCCGGGGTTGCTGGATCCGGGGCGGTCCTGGGCATCCTCGGGGCTGGTGTGCTGCTCGAACAGTGGTCGTGGACCTCGGTGTTCGTCGGGTTGACCGTCGCCGGAGCGGTTCTGGCCGGGTTGGCATGCAGTATCGCGGAGTCCCGCCAGCAGGAGCATCCACCGGTCGATTGGGTGGGCGCGGTGACCGTAGTTGTCGCGGTCGGGGCGATCGTCTTCGCTGTGATCGAGGTTCCGGCCCGTGGCTGGTCGGATTCGCTCGTCGCCATCAGCACTGCGGTGGGCTTGTTCGCAGTTGTGGTGTTCGTCGTCGTAGAACTACGTTCCTCGGCACCCCTACTCGATGTCCGGTTGTTCGCCCGCCGTGGCTTCGGTGCCGGCGCACTGTCGGTCTGTATCCAATTTCTGGTGACCTTCGGGGTGTTCTTGCTGTTGGTGCAGTATCTGCAGTTGATTCTCGGTTATGGACCGCTCACCGCCGCGTTGGCGTTGACCCCTATGGTCGTGCCGCTCATCGTGATCTCGGTGATTGCACCCTGGCTGTCGAACATTGTTGGCCTGCGGGTGATGACCACTGTAGGTCTGCTCACCATCGCGGCGGGACTGGTGATGGTGAGCAGATTGACCGTCGCGGCAACTTACCCTGACCTGCTGTGGCCCTTGCTCATCATGAGTGCGGGTTTGGGGTTGTGTACCGCCCCTGCGACTTTCGCCATCGTCTCGGACACTCCTGAGGCCAAGCACGGGGTGGCTGCCGCGGTCAACGACGCAGCTCGCGAAATCGGTGCCGCGATTGGGATTGCGGTAGCCGGTAGCGTGCTCGCGGCCGGTTACGTTCAGCACATTCAGCCGGCTCTGCCCCAGCTACCCGAGCCTGCCCGTGGTCCGGTGGCCGATTCTCTGGCCGCCGCGTTGCAGGTCGCCGACCGCGCAGGACCAGCTGGTCAGCCGCTGGCCGAGTTCGCCAGAGCCGCATTCGTACACGGAAGTGGTCAGGCGACGCTGTCGTTGGCGGCGCTGACCGCCGCTGGGGCACTCGTCCTCGCCGTCTTTGCGCCAGGTAGACGCAGCCGTACGACAGCCACCGCGGGTGACGGACGTCGGTGAAGGTCGGCCAGGGTGTCTATTCTTCGGTGTGATTCGTGTCTGTGGCCCGGAGTTGGGCTCGGGCTTGGGACTGCATGAAGTGTTCGACCTCGACCACCACGAACAGGGCAGTAGCGGTGGCTACCGAGCGGCCCTGCGCATCGTCCATCGTGGCCGTGAGATCCAGTTTGCGCCCATCACGAGACCGAACGGCAGCACGCAATACGTATGGAGTGCCGAGCAGAACCGGCGCTAGGTAGTCGAGCTCGAGACGCCGCGTCACGGCGAGCTCACCCACTGTGTAGAGCAGGAAGCCGAACAGATCGTCGAGAACGGTCGCCACCGCGCCGCCGTGTGCTATCCCGGGTGCCCCGACATGACGTTGATCGAACACATGGTGAGCCACCACGCCGTTCTCGTCACGCTGGACCGACAGGGCATGGCCGTGCGGGTTCTGCGGCCCACAACCAAGACAGTCGGGGTGGTGGGGCGGTAGATCAGGCGAATCGAAACTCGTGCTCCAGAACGAGCGCGCCCAGTTCTCGATAGCGGGGCCGGCCGACCCGCTGACCTCGTCTGGAATTCTTTTCATGGTCGGACCTCTCTGTCGTGAAAACATTGTGCCGAGTCTGTCGCGTCTTCGTGCGCTCGGCCTGCACCGCTGTTAGTTTCGAAAGATAAACTGCACTATGTCAGAAGTGAACCGCACTAAAGGATCGACCAAGCCGACATAGCTTTAAAGAGAGAAGTGATCTGCCGCGAGGATTTCGGACCTGGAGATGACTATTCTGAGGCCGCGTTTGCGGACTGCCCGTAACTGAGTTCTTGTCTAGGGAACATTCCAGCCACCACGAAGGGCATCTCGCGAATGCAACTATCTCACACCCGACCTGCCTCGGCCGAATGCTGCGACGACCCCAATCTCTGCCGCTCCGCGGCGGCAGGCGAGGCCCGCGCGCCTCGCATCAAGATGACCGCGCTCTGAGGTCGATTTGTTGCGCCCAACGCTTGAAGGAGCGCGTCCAGCGCGATGTCCTCGTTATCGAATATCAAGATTGCATGGAGGTCGTCGCGGAGTGCGCAGCGGGCGCAGAAACGGGATCGGTAGCGTTCGCCTTTCGTGGTTGCAGGCGTTCGCAGCGCAGGTCGAGCGCGATGCCGGGCGCACTCTTGGCGTTGATCGCGGAGTTGAACCGTCAGATCGGCGACCTCGAAGCCGATCTGACCCGCCATTTTGAAACACACCCGGACGCTGACACACAACGCCGCCATCTACCTCTCCCTGCCAGGAATCGGTGTCATCCTCGCCGCCCGGGGCTCGGTGAATTCAGCGACGACGTCGACCGCTACACCAACGTCAAGTCTCGCAAGAATTACGCCGGTACGTCACCCCTGACAGTTGCGTCGGGCAAGAAGCGGGCCGTACTGGCTCGACATATCCGCAACCGGCGGCTCTACGATGCCATCGACCGGTGGGCGTTCTGCGCCCTCAGCCAGAGTCCGGCCGCTCGCGCGTTCTACGAACAACACCGTGCTACCGGAGACCTCCACCACCAAGCGCTCCGCGCACTCGCCAACAGACTTGTCGGGCTCCTGCACGGGTGCGTACGCCACTGCACCGAATACGACGAACACACCGCTTGGGCACACCGCACCGCGCAACAACCCGACGCAGCTTGACAAGTTACAATTATTGGATATCTAGGGTGATTCAGTCCATTTTGTGGCGGGACGCGAAACCGGGATGGCTGAATGGCAGACTGCGTGAGAAGGCCACGCCTACGGTTGCGGCCGCGCCGTCGATGATTCCCCACGTCGTCTCTGATAGGTGTGCGGCGAAGAACGTATCATCCACCCCTTGCTCACGACCGTTGTCGATCCACCACTGAGTCGCAGATAGACCAGAACCCAGAATGGACGCCACGGCCAAGG
Source organism: Rhodococcus sp. IEGM 1341 (assembly GCF_030056895.1). Lineage (NCBI taxonomy): Bacteria > Bacillati > Actinomycetota > Actinomycetes > Mycobacteriales > Nocardiaceae > Rhodococcus > Rhodococcus sp. IEGM 1341. The sequence continues at coordinate 198,964 of NZ_JASHKV010000007.1, forward strand.
GAATGACCGAAGTATCTGCGTGAACACGCTGAAGACTTTCAGTGAACCGATCGGCGACGACCTCCATCACCGACCTCAGTTCGTCAGCAACTCCGCCATTTCCCGATCCGGAGTACTGAAACAAGTGATTCGCCATAAGGAATCTGACGACAGTGGGATACTGCCCGACGAGCGCGACGTAGCTCTGGACGGACGAGCGAACCATGTCGTCAACCGAAAGATAATCTTGGTCGGCGAGAATAGTGACTTTCGCCGAATCCCACATCAACGCACCGAGTTTCGCCGCCACCGCCGCGTTCAAGCCCGCTTTGTCGCCAAAGTAGCGATACAGCTTTGGTTTAGATACACGGGCCTCCGCAGCGATGTCGTCCATGCTGACGCCTGCACCATACCGTTCGATGATCCGTATGGTCGCGTCGACCAGCTGCGCGCGTACCTCGACTCTATGCTCATCCCAGCGGGTGCTACGGGCATCGGCCACTCGACGCTGCACCTGAGATGGAGTAAATGAAACGCGGCGGACGAATGACATTATGGGGTTAACAATACCCTGAAGGGTCCTCTCAAGCGAGTCGGGCTGGAGAGCCGTTCGCTGAAACCTCTCGGTTCGCTCGCAGCGGTTCGGCACCCTCCCTCAAGCAGCCGATCGTCCGCCGGATCGCACCGTGTCGATCACATACACCGGCGGCACGACCGGAAAGCCGAAGGGAGCCATCGGAGGCTTCGGCAATGTTCACGATGACGCAGATTCAACTCTCCGGAGTGAGAATGGCCGGGTTCCCCAAATTCTCGATGTGCACCCCGCTGTCGCATGCTGGGGCCGCGTTCTTCGTGCCGACCCTGACGAAAGGCGGCCCGATGATGGTGCTGCCGAAGTTTTATCCGCCGAGGTGCTGCGCACCATCGACGCAAAAAAGATCACCGTGGCGATGCCATCGATGCTGTACGCCTCGATGGACCCCTCCCAACTCGGACACGCGCGGCCTGTCGACGATCGTGGCCGTCTCACGAGCTCATGTGTGTCCGGTCGACGGTTCAAAAGCCATCGCCTACCGTGGCTGCGTCCAATCGGGCCGCTGCTTCGTTGAAATAGTTTGGTGCCTCCATGTTGATCATGTGACCGATCTGTGGCAACGCCACGAACTCATGCAACCGGCGGCGCTGCTGCAGTCGGTCGGCGAGATCAATGGAATGAACCGCGGGTGTCAACTTGTCGGCCGAGCCCACGATCACGGTCGTCGGAACCGTAAGTGAGTCGATTCCTTTGCTCACATCGATGGTGGCCAGGACCCTGCCCCACATTCCCCGAACCGCAGGGGGGCACCGCAGTACTATGTCGGAACACTCAGCCACAACGTCTGCTGGCGCGTGTGGACCCATCGTCCCGTATTTCACCAACCGTCGGTTGAAGCGAGTGTCAAGCATCTCCGGTCCCGCGGTGGCGAGCCCGGCTGCGAATGCCCGCTCCAGTGAGGCGCGGAATCGACGTGGCGACCCAATTAGCGTCGATTTACTCACCAACTGCGAGGGGCCGGTACTCGCCAAGACGGCACCACGGGATAAGACGGGCACCGACTCCGGGTGCTCGGCAGCCCAACCCATGATGGACATCCCGCCCATACTATGACCGGTCACCAATGCCTTACGATTAGACGTGACGACAGCGCGCAAGACAGCCTCGAGATCGTCGCCGAGCACCGACGAAGAGAAGGGCGCGCGACCCCGGTCGCTCCAGCCATGCCCTCGTTGGTCATACACCACCACACGGTGTGTGGTGGCGAAGTGCTCGATCTGAGGTCTCCAGAACCGACCTTGGCAAGCCCACCCGTGGCTGAACACCAACAGCGGCGCATCATCACCGAGCCCGTACTCCTCGACAAACAGCCTCGTGCCGTCACTGGAGAGAACCTCCCGCGACCGCCGCGACAATAGGCCAGCTTTCGAGGAGTCAGAGGTCATCGAAACTCACCGTCACAGCGTCGGTGAGCGGAAGTGCCTGGCACGCGAGTCGCTCGCCGTCTTCAATGTCGTCGTCTACGAGGATGTTGTTCTGCACCATCTCGACATCGCCATCGATGAGCTTGCACACACACGCGCTGCATGCGCCCTCTCGGCACGAGTACGGTGCATTGTGCCCTCGCGAGAGCAGCACATCGAGCAGAGGCGTGTTACGTGGCCACTCCGTGGTGATGCACTCTCCGTTCAGGTAAACCGTGGCCGTAGCTACACCCTCGTCGTCACTGAGTCGACGCAGTGTTGCGGTGTCGAACGGGTCACCCGTCAGCGACTGGAATACCTCTCGATGTACATCCGAATGATCCACTCCGCATGCGGCGGCAGAGCTTTCCACAAGATCCATGAAAGGGGAAGGCCCGCAGGTGAAAATTGCCGATCCCTTGTGTTCACGAATAATCTTTTCTACAGCCTCTGATGTGGGAATCCCGTTCTCCGACTCAAGCCAGTCAACCAAAGTGAACCGCTCGGCGAATTCAGATCTAATCTGCTCAAGCCGGCACTTGTACATGATCGAATCGGAGTCACGGTTTGCGTAGAACAGGACAACTTCCCCACTGCCCGACACCAGAGCCGACTGCACCAGCGACAGAACCGGAGTGATGCCGCTTCCGCCAGCGAAGAAGAGCAAGTCGACGTCGAGGCTCTTAGCGGTAAACTTTCCCGATGGCGTGAGGACGGTCACCTCCATGCCGATGGAAACGTTGTCACACAACCAGTTCGACGCATACCCCCCAGCGGTGCGCTTCACCCCGATCTCGAGGCGGAAGTCATCGACATGAGGCGAACTGCTCAGCGAGTAGCATCGTGCGACGTGGCCCGTCTGGTCGGACGGGATCTTCAACGTAATGAACTGCCCGGGTAGATGCTTGAAATCGTCGACGATCTCGTCAGGCACTTCGAAGGCGATGCTCACGGAGTCCTTGGTCTCCTGCACGACCTCCGACACGGTCAGCGTTCGCGATCGCGCGGTGGTGCCCGGCCGATTCTCCTGTTCGAGGGTCATTTGATGATCCCCCGCTTACGAGCCAAGGCGTAGCCCGCGCGTGTGACAGGCGCAGAGATGTCCTGGTAGCGCGGACCGACAACGCGTGCGACAAAGTCGAAGCCACGTGCGTCTGCGCCGATCAGCACTCGGGGCTTCTTCTTGTCCATTCCCTTGAGGATGGCGCACGCAGCTTTCTCCGGAGTGGTCCTGGCGATGTTGTTGAACATCGAGGCAATGGTGGCGGTATCTGCCCCCATATCGGATACACCACGAGCGTTGTTGACGATATTAGTCTTGACGCCGCCGGGGTGAACGCATGTCACCGTGACCGGATGCCGACTGATTTTCATCTCTTGCCGAAGCGCTTCGGTGAAGCCACGCACACCGAACTTCGCGGCGTTGTAAGCGCTTTGACTGGGGATCCCGACCAGACCGAAGACGCTGGAGGTGTTTACCAGATGACCATCACCAGAGGCGATCAGATAAGGCAGGAACGCCTTGGTCCCGTTGACGACACCACCGAAGTTGATGCCCATCAGCCAGTCGAAATCCTCCCAGGACATGTCGACAACGTCGGCGCCGAGGGCGACGCCGGCATTGTTGAACACCATGTTGACGCGCCCGAAAGACGACTGCACGCTCTCTGCGTAAACCTGGAACGCAGCACGATCTGCCACGTCCAACACCGCGGTCTCCACGGTCGCACGATGCGCGGTACGGCACATGTCCGCCGTCTCCTCGAGATGCACTTCGTCGACGTCGGACAAGGCAAGGCTGGCCCCGCGTTCGGCCAGTTGGAGGGCAAGGGACCGACCGATCCCTGAGGCGGCTCCCGTGACGACTGCGACCTGGGTCGCGTAATTGCCTGCTGTCGAACTACTCACTGTCGGATACTCACTTCTCGATGACCTACGGTTGGATTGTCAGGCGATCTCGTACTCGGCGGGCTCGAAGTCTTTCGTCGCTCGCCAGTACTGCCAGGTGAACCCGGGCCACACCGTACGGTTGACACCTTGCGAGTCCAGATACCAACTCGTACATCCGCCGTTGGTCCACACGCCCTTGGCGAGCTTGTGTTGGATGCTCTTGTTGAAGTGTTCTTGAACCTCGGCCCGCACATCAACACGCTCCGCACCTCGACTGTCGACGGCGTCGATGGCCTTCATGATGTACTTGATCTGCTGCTCGATCATGAACACGACAGAGTTGTGCCCAAGACCCGTGTTAGGTCCGAGCAGGAAGAACAGGTTCGGGAAGCCCTCGGTGGTGATGCCGAGGTGGGTATTGATGCCCGTCCGGTGCCAGTGCGACGGCAAGTCCTCGCCCCGAGCGCCCTTGAGCGCGAGTTGATCGAACCCGTCCGTGACATGGAACCCTGTGGCGTAAATGATCACATCCACAGGGTGTGACACGCCGTCAGGGGTGACGATCGAATCGGCAGTGATCTTTTCGATCCGATCGCTGATCACTGTCGTGTTGGGGGCGGCGAGCGCAGGGTAGTAGTCGTTCGATCCCAGGATGCGCTTGCATCCGATGCGGTAGGACGGCATCAGCTTCCGGCGTAGCTCGGGGTCGGTGATAGAACGCTCGATGTTCCATTTCGCCACCTTTTCGATTGGTCGCATAAGGTTGGAGTGGCCGTTGAGCCCGAAGGCCAGGCTCTCTGCGCCCCAGTAGACCGACCACCGAGCGAGGCGGCGAGTAATGGGGATCTTGCTGAGCAGCGTCCGAAGTACCGGCGGCACCGCGAAGTTCTTGCGTGGAAGTACCCAAGCCGGGGTTCGCTGGAAGACCGTGAGTGTGCCGGCGTCCTTCTGCACGAACGGCACGAACTGAATCGCGCTGGCACCGGTGCCAATGACGGCCACCCGCTTGCCCTGGAGATCCACCGTGTGGTCCCACTGTGCCGAATGGAACGCCTGACCGGCGAACTCGTCGATTCCGGGGATATTCGGAAAATTCGGGATGTGCAGAGCGCCGACACCGGACACGATGTACTGCGCGACGTACTCCCGGCCCGACTCGGTACGCAGGTGCCACCGAGATTCGGACTCGCTCCAGTATCCGGAGACCAACTTCTGCCCGAAGTGGATCTTCTGAGTGACACCACGCTTGTTGGAGATATCTTTCAGGTACTGCTCGATTTCGGGCTGCGAGGACCACACCTTCGACCAGCTACCGCGACTCTCGAACGAGTAGGAGTACATCAGTGACGGTACGTCGCACGCGCATCCCGGATAGGTGTTGTCGCGCCACGTCCCACCGACGGAGTCGGCCTTTTCTAGAACGATGAAATCACTGTACCCGCGTCGGCGGAGCTGGACGGCCATACCGAGGCCAGAGAAGCCGCTGCCGATGATGAGAACTTTGGTAGTGATGGGCTCGGTTATTCCCGGGTCTGTCGCCGTGGCGGCGGACTTGGCGTTGGAGGACGGCATTGTGAAAATCTCCTGATCGAATGCAGAAAACGGACCCGCACGGCGCGCCGTGACGCGTGGCAGGTGTGGGAATGTCATCCGCCCAAGCCCACGAACCGAGGAATCCGGTCGTGGGGTCGAGGAATGGGCTGTGGGACGCGCGGACCGGGCCGGGCGTGTTAGCGCAGATCGTCGGGCAGGCTGCGCGTTGCGCGCCACATCGCCATCGTGAACTTCCCCTCCATCATTCCGGCCTCGTGGAAGAATCGGATCATCGGCTCGGACATGAACTGCAAGTTGACGCGATAGTTCGGGCTCGTCTGCTGCGCCCACAGGCCGCGCAGACGGCTGATTCCGACATCGGGATATACCTTCGGATTGATGAGCAACGGGTATGCAAAGTTCGCAATGGCCGCCAACGTGCCTCTATGCCAGGCGCGCGAGATGCGTCCGCGACGCTGCATCCCTTCCACCATTTCCAGCCGCGCGAACGTGATGTGACGGGCCTCTTCGAGAACGTGGATCTTCATGAGCTGGCGCAGCTGCGGCTGCATTTTCGGGTCATTCATCGCCTCGCGCTGAGCGCGGTCGAGGATCTCCTCGATGAGCAGAGTCGCGCCGGACACGGACGGGCCGAGAGGCACAAAGTGCAAGATCTTCGCGATGCTCAAGAACCCCTTCGGCAACTTGTACGGTGCCAGGCCCGTCTTGTTGATCAGTCGGGCGAACATCGTCGAGTGACGTGCCTCGTCGCCGATCTCGTTAAGGGCGTAGAGGGACCTTTGATCTGTCAGGGCGCCTTTGGCGGATGTTCGGAGCAGCGCCGAGCTGAGCAGATTCTCCGCGTAGATACCGAAGCTGAGGATGCTGACGATTTCGTGGCGCCCGAGTTCCGCCTTTTGCTCGTCGCTCATTCTCTCCCACAGCTTGGTGCCGTAGAGCGAGACCCGATGCTCTGGCAGGTAGTACTTTCCTTCCTCCCAGGGTGAGTCCCAATCGATGTCGATCTCCGCGTCATAGAATTTTTCGGCCGCCGCCCGCAGCAGTCGGCCGGCAGATCTCTGCATGTCGACGGGCTTGCGGGCGCTGACACGCGCAGCGCCTTCCGTTGAGACGTCGGGCTTGGTCTCCACATTTTGAACGGTCATGTGACACCTCCGTTGCGTTCCGGGCCGAGCTGAGTCTCGACTTCATACCCGTACTCCGGGTACCAGATACTGATAGTGTCTGCGCCAATGCGTTCTTTTGTCAATGTTTGATGTGAAGAAAGTGAGCCTTGCGTGTCTGACGACCACGATCTCGACTACTCCGGCGAGGGCACCTTGGTGTGCCGTGGCAAGGAGATTGCTGTCGGGGTGAAGATCAAAGGCTATTTCCAGCCCCTCAACGGCTTATACACCTGGTACGGAAGGATCGACAAGAATGATGCGCTCCACGCCGCCCTCTCGGGAAGGCGCACGGTTGCCGTCTTTGCGACACCAGAGGGACGCGCCGAGTGCGTCGTGGGCGACCCTGATTTCTGGGACCGCTATCGCATCTCGGGCACGAGCAGACCGCCGTACCACATCCCCACCACGCTCGAGGAAGTTGAGTCGATAGCAGAGAGTGAACATCAGGGTTGACCGACCCGCTTTGCGCCCTGGGGCGTTCCCCAGCATCCAGTCCGATAGCGCCCAGGCGGGTGAAGCAACGCCACCAGACGGCGCGCCGTGTCAGTGAACCGTCCCGGGTTTCTTGCCGCTCCTACGCTTGCAACATCTCCGGGCGGAGAGCCGATTCTTGACTGTGGTAGGCCTTCTCGAATTCGTCTGGTGTGAGGTAGTCGAGGGTGCTGTGGGAGGCGGCGTTGGTTGAACCAGTCGACCCATCCCATCGTGGCGAACTCGACATCGTCGATGGTCTTTAGCGGGCCGTTCAGGAACGGGCCTCTCTTCGATACTCCCTCGGTCTTGAACAACCCAATTGTGCTCTCGGCCAACGCATTGTCTTACACATCCCCGACGCTGCCGATCGGTGCCGCAATCCCCTCGAGCGCAAGCGTTTCCGCGAACGCGATCGACGTGTACTGACCAGGTTCAACCGGTCGACGCAACACCTCAAGGGATGGAGGGTGTTTCGATGGGACGACCACCAGAATGGGCGGCGACGTTGACTGGGCGGGCGGTGATGAAATCTCCGGGTCGTCCGCCGGTACGCCGAGATCTCGAACGCGAGTTCTGGGCGCAGATCGCGTTGGGGTTGACCAGTGAAGACGCGGCACCGCTTGCGGCGTGTCGGGGCCGGTGGGTTCACGGTGGTTCCGTCACGCTGGAGGTATGCCGCCGATTGACTTGGCCCCGCCCACGGGGAGGTATCTGACCTTCACGAACGTGAGGAGATTGCCCTGCTTCGCGCGAACGGTATGAGCATGCGAGATATCGCAGACCAGATCGGGGCGATCACCGTCGACGATCTCGCGAGAACTCCGCCGCAACGCTGCCACCCGCGGCGGCAAGGTCGAGTACCGCACATCAGTGGCGCAATGGAAGCCGATCTTGCGGCAAGGCGACCCAAGGTAGCCAAACTCGTTGAACACGAACCTCTTCGAGAGTACGTACAGGAAGTGCTCTCGGGCGTGATCCGCGACGAAAACGGTGAGGTTGTCGGCCCGTTCGCATCGTGGAAGGGACGCAACAAGGCACGGAGAGCGGACCGACGATGGGCCAGCGCATGAGCCCGGCACAGGTCGCCAACCGCCTGCCGATCGACTTCCCGGACGACGAGTCGATGCGCATTTCCCACGAAGCGATCTACCAATCCCTCTGCATCGAAGGACGTGGAGCGCAGGATAGAGAGTTGGTGGCGTGCCTGCGCACCGGACGAGCATTGCGCGAGCCGAGGGCGCGAGCGAAGAAGCTCCGCACCGGATTCATCACCGATGACGTCACCATCGGCTCGCGGCCAGACGAAGTCGCTGATCGCAAAACGCCAGGGCATTGGGAAGGAGGTCTGATCATCGGGCTGGGCAGGTCCACAGTGGGTACGCTTGTCGAACGCACCAGCAGATTCACCACGTTGCTGCATCTGCCACGTAAGGATGGGTACGGGGATGCGCCCCCGGTGAAGAACGGGCCGGCGTTGTCCGGTTACGGATCGGAGTCGGTGACGTGTAAAGGTTCAACACATCTTTGACGGAACGTCATCGGCACATATCTGACGCTTCACCAGCTTTGGTGATCGTTGGGTGTGCCTTCCCCTCAGCCCCTCGAATCCGATGCCAACATCGCCGAACGACTCACTGTCCAGGTCCGCTTTCCGAGCAATTACCGAGGTCAACGACGGCTCACCGGTCAGCGACGTCGCCGAGCGATTCGGCGTCTCCAGACAGACCGTCACAGCGTGGCGCAAGCGATACGAAAACTCGGGTATCGACGGACTTGTCGACTCGTCGAGACGACCACATGCGAGCCCGAACCGTATCCAGCCCGACATCGAAGCCCTCATCTGCGAGATGCGACGACATCACCGGCGGTGGGGCGCACGCCGCATCTGCTTCGAGCTAAGCAAAGAAATCGGAGACCGAACCCCATCTCGCGCGACCGTCCACCGAACGCTCGTCCGCAACGGCTTGGTCAATCATCAAGAGCAACAACATAAACGAGTCTACAAACGTTGGCAGCGCGAAGCGCCGATGCACCTATGGCAGCTCGACCTCGTCGGCGGAATGTTCCTCGTCGGCGGACGCGAGTGCAAAATGCTGACCGGAATCGACGACCACTCACGATTCATCGTGACCGCAACCGTCCTCGAGCACCCCTCCGGGAACGCAGTATGTGAAGCATTCATCGCTGCCATCCACAAGTGGGGTTCGCCGTTCGAGGTACTCACCGACAACGGGAAGCAATTCACCGGTAAACACACTCGGCCGCTGCCGGCCGAAGTGCTGTTCGAGCGAACATGCCGAGAATTCGGGATCACCGCACGACTGACCCGACGCCATTCACCCACCACAACTGGCAAGATCGAACGATTCCACAGAACCCTTCGTCGTGAATTCCTCGATGAGGCAGGCGCATTCGCCGACATCGCTGCTGCCCAAGCCGCCCTCGACGAATGGGTGCACGCCTACAACACCCTGCGGCCCCACCAGAGTCTGGACATGGCAACACCCGCGAGTTTGTTCCGTGCGCGAGCCCACCACGAGCATCACGACGGAACAACCGACAACGGCCAGTCCGATTCGTCATCAACTCTCACCGCTGCAAGCTCCAGCCTGACAACGGTGGGCCGTGAAAGAAGCAGCAGTGCAATCGAGCTCGACACCCAGGTACCACCGAGCGGCGTGACCAATGTCGCTGGAGCGCAACAATTGTGGATCGGAAGCAACCACGCCGGACGGACCGTCACCCTGTGGATCGACCTGGTCAGCATTCATGTCATCCTCGACGACACCGTGATCAAGACAGTGCGCTCGCGACTGACCCACACCGACCTCGAACGCCTCGCCATGCGCGGCACACGCCAGGGCCGACCATCTCCGGCAACAGCGGCAGTAGACACCGCAGTCCTGCCCACCAAACCGAGACCGATCGAGGTCGACCGAACCGCAGGACGAGACGGAACCGTCATCCTCGCCGGTCACCGACTTCACCTCGGAGCCGACAGAGCGGGAACACGAGTGACGCTGCGAATCGCCTCAGGGCTGATCCACGCCAGTGTCGACAACGTCCTGCTCGCGACACTGCCGAACCCGCTCGATGCCAGCCAGCTCGCGGGTCTGACCGGCGCACGGGAAGCTACGGGAACGTTGCCCGCGCCGCCGCCGGCCGGACCGCAGACCGTACAGCGACGCGTCCCGAAAGACGGCCGGGTCATGGTGACCGGTCAGCTGCTCAAGGTCGGCCGTACCCATGCCGGAACCATCGTGACTGTCGTGGTCGAAGACAACTACTTTCGGGTCCTCGACGGAACCACCGAGCTCGGCGTCTACGCGCGAACCTCAACCAAAGCCATTCGGAACTTCAACGCCCACCGCCCCAGAAGCGGGTAACGATGTGTCGATGACAATCGGTCAAAGATGTCCTGGGCCCATACATGTCAGTCGGTCTGCGATGCACTCCAGGCTGCGATGACACCGCTGCCGGAGCACCTGCGCAGATCGGTGACCTGGGACCGCGGCGGAGCTTGCACGTCATGCGGAGTTGACCGCAGAAACCGGGATCCGTGTGTACTTCTGCGACCCGTACAGCCCCTGGCAGCAGGGAACGAACGAAAACACCAATGGATTGTTGCGACAATACTTTCCGAAGGGAACCGATCTCGCTCGATACCGTCGAAGTGACGTTCAGGCCGTGACGGATGCACTCAACAACCGCCCGCGCAAAACACTTGGGTGGCGAACCCCAGCGGAAGTGCTTGCAGAGCAGATGAACTCGGCTTCACGGCACTGTGTTGCGACGACAGGTTAAATCCGCCCTGACTGCCGGCATCGCTGTGATGGATGAGCCCTGAGCCGACGCGGTGTCCACCGTGATCTCGTCGCCGCAACGCCGTCTTCAGCGCCGTGGTGACCATCGCTGTGTCTTCGACCGTCGGCACGGCGAGGAGGCCTGCAAAATCCCGACATTCCCGATTCTGTCGGTGTTCGACCACTCGCAAACTGTGATCCGTCCCGGCATTTCCGGAGGGCTCACTGCGTGAGTGCCTCCTCCGGATTGAGGGTGCGCGTGCGATCGTAGTGGAGTTGCTCGGCGTGGTCGGGCGTGAGGTCGTGGCAGTAGCTGTGGGGGCGTTCGCGGTTGTAGAACGCGACCCACTGTGCGGTGGCCAACGACAATTCCGCGGCACCGGGGAAGCGAGGGCCGTTGTCGACGAGCTCATTCTTGTAGTCGGCGTTCACCGATTCGGCAAGGGCATTGTCGTAACTGTCGCCGACCGTTCCGATCGACGCCGCGATGCCCTCCTGCGCCAAACGCTGCCCGAATGCGATCGCCGTGTACTGGGATCCAGCGCCACTGTGGTGGATCAGATTACTCAAAGCAGTTACACCAGAACGTTTTCGGGAATCAATCGCGTTAGTGATGGCGGTATCGACGAGGCTGGTGGTCATCTCCGATGCGACCTTCCACCCGACGATCTTCCGGGCGAACACATCGACGACGAACGCCGTGAACGCCCACCCCGACATCGTGCGGCATTAGGTGAAATCGGCGACCCACAGCCGGTTCGGTGCCACCGCGGTGAACCGGCGCTTCACCAGATCCTCGGCCCGCGGGTGGGTCGGATCGGCGACGGTGGTGCGGACCCGCTTTCTTTTTGAGCGCACCGTGCCACCTCATTTCCCGCATCAGTCGTTCGACGGTACATCGAGCTACCTCGATACCGCTGCTGCGCAACATAATCCAGGTCTTCCGCGAACCGAGAACCCGTGCGAGCGGTTGCCGCGTCCGGAGCATGTGAATGGCATCGATGACATGTGCATCGGACAGTATTCGGGCACACGGCACCCGAGTGACATGGTCGTAGTACGTGGACGGGGCGATGTGCATACCGTGCTCGGAGAGCACCGTGCACATCGAGTCGACACCCCAGACAAGACCATCGGCACCCACCCGGTTTCCCTGGTGAGTGCCGATGAAGTCCACAATTATCGGTGTGGCCGGTCGATTTCGGCCGCGAAAAAAGCTGACGCCGCCTTGAGTATCCCGTTGGCCCGTTTGAGTTCGGCGTTCTCCTGACGCAACTTCCTGATGACCTCGGCGTCGGCACGTAACTCGACAGTGCTGCCCGGGCCGTCGACGGGTACCTTCCGAACCCACTGACGAACGGTCTCAGCGGCGCCCACACCGAGCAAATCCGCGGTCTTGCGCATCGCCGCCCACTCGGTATCGCCCTGCGCCACCAACCGAGCCACCATGTCGACGGCATCCTTCTTCAACTCCGCCGAGTACCGCTTCGATCCTGCTGCCATGAGGTTTCATCTTTCCCTGAGACGAACCCTCCGGAAACACCGGGACGGATCACTGACCCGATCGAGGGGGCACCCGCCACCCGAAGAGATCACCCAACTCCTCACCGGCGTCGACCCCGCCGACATCTGCGACCGCGTCGAAGAATGAGTACCGTCCTGCATCTTGCTCTTCGTGGAACTCCTTCTGCGGAGCAGCCGTCTCATTCAGCTGGGCCATAGTCCTGAATCTGCCAGCCCTGGGCGGTTTTCGTCACGACCACCTTCAACAATGTCGGCAGTTCACTCGGTTGTGGATTCTGCACGTTCTGCGTCTTCTGGCTCGCGAAGACCATCACCGTGTATTCTCCGTCGGCGTCACCGGTTTCACCGGTGACGCTGGTGGCCAGAACGCGTCCCGACGCCTGCACCTGGGCCTGCTGGATAATCTGGGTCAGCGTCGGCCGAACCTCGTCGTACCGCTTGACTAGAGCCTCACCCGCGTCCTCTTTGACTGCCGCGAAAAAGGCGTCGGTGTTCTGGTAGCTGTAGGTCAGGGATCTGGTCGTGTAATCCGAGGCGGCCTTCGCCGCGGCGGCCCGTTGCGCGGCGTCGTTTTCCAATACCGACTTCGCTTCGTCGGCCTCGAGGTAGAGGTAGGCGAACACGCCGGCCAGCACAGCGAGCACCACGATCACGGCCGAAACCACCACGGCACGTGATCGCGGCGATGCTGACCAGCGGTGCCCACCTGGCGAGGGGGGGTCGACGTCGCTGTCTCCAGCCCCAGCCGTGGCTACGGCGGACGCGGCTGGGGCGTTTTCGTCCATCAGTAGATCGCCATCCGGCGTCGCTGCGGCCGCGCTGTCCTCGACTTCAGTGGGCTCGGGGTGCGGTTTCGTTCGGTCGTCATTTGTCATGTGGGACCTTCTGTGTAATAACGGTGACAGTCGCTTGCGGACGGGGCGTCACCGTAGTGGCGGCGACACGGTGACGGGGACCTCGGCGCGACCTGGTCGCGACGCCGGGAAAGTCCGGCCGAGGAGGTCGCCGATCGACCCGAAGTCGACGTATGTGTCGGCAACTTTCTCGGTCGCCGGTTTCACCGCCCGGGTGATCGTCAGCAGATCCGGCTGCAGGATCTGAATATAGCCGTTGAGCTTTTCCACAAGCTTCAACACGGGAGGCCACTTGTCGTACGAGGTGGTTGTGAACCTGATGAACGCCCGTTGAATCCGCGCCAGCCCGTTCACGGCGTCAGGGGTGCGTACAGATGCCGTACTGAGGACGTCCCCGGCATCGGCCAAGAGGCCGAGCAGGAACTCGGCGTTGTCTGCGGTCACCCGGACGGACCCATCTTTGCCGACGAAATCGACTACACGGTGCATCATGTCGCCGATCGTGTCGAGGTCGTCCTGCCGTCCGGCGACGGCCTCGGCGACGGTCTTGTTGATGGACTCGATCGATTCCGGGTCGAGCCCATCTGCCACTGCAGCCAACTTTGGCAACACCTGGGGAACCGATTGCGACACGTGCACCGCGTCCGCGGGCACCACGTCTCCGTTATCGAAGTACCCACCGGTTGCCGTGCCCGCGGGCACGAAGTTGATGTACTGTTCCCCCGCGAGCGACAGATTCTGGATAGACATCTCGCTGTCCTGGGGGATCTTGTGGTCGGAATCAATCGTCATCTCGACCTTAATTGCCGAATCCGCGACGTTGATCGAGGACACCTTTCCGACGGGTACCCCCCGCACCATCACCGGCGATGTGTCCAGCAGACCGCCTGAGCTGTCGATGATGGCGGTTAAGGAGTACTCGGAGCGGGTGGGGTTGATGTGTGCCACGCCGACGACGAGGTAGCCGAGCCCTACGACGAACACGACGGCGAGAGCCAGTATCGATATGAGCGTGCTGCTGCGGTTCACGGCATCATTCCGATTGATCTCAACACGGTTATGAAGGATTCGGCGTCACGCCGCGCTAGGTCCCGACCATCGATGGAGATGTCCGAGAGGTTAATGTCGGGCGACCGCACGAATGGAATGAGTTTGTCGCGGATGACGCTCGTTGCCTGCTCCGTGACGGACTTCGAGTAGATGTCGGAGTTGGCGATCGAATCGATCACCGGGGCGATCCCGGCCACTGACTCCTTTATCCGTAAGTACTCCGGATCCACGATCCTGCCCGCGGACACTGCGAAATCACGCAAGTTGGCGATGAGTAACGCGACCTCGATCAGGGAGTAGCCGAGGCCAGAAAAGTTGCGTCCGCCCTTGGTCAGCATCCGGTCGATTCCCGACGGATCGTCCAAGATCACTTTCAGAGTCTGATCCGCCGACCTCAACACTACGTCGAGTTTGTCGGTATTCGAGGAGACCTCCGAGACGGTCTCCAGCGTTGTCTGGTATAGGGCGTCGAATTGCTGCAAGTCCTTGGGGAACGTGGTGTTCAATGTCGAGATCGCGGTGTGGATCTTGTCGAGCTCACCGCCCCCGAGGACATTCGACATCCCGCGCATGACGTCCTCGACATTTGCTGCCGGCTCGGTCCGTGCCAACGGGATCACCGAACCCGACCGCAGCAAGGCACCCGTCGACGGCTCGGCTGGGGGAAGGATGGCAACGTAGATCTCACCAAGGAGAGTGTCCTGACGCAGCTCAGCCCGCGATTCCCCCGGCAGCTGAGTCGTGTTGTCGATGCGAGCTTTCACGACCGCATGCCCGTTCTCGTACGTGACATCTTCGACGAACCCGACGCTGATTCCCCCCGAGAGAACTTTTGCGAGGGCAGGCAAGTTGAGTGCGCTGGTGAACTCCATCTGGATGTCGTAACCGTCCGCGTCGGAGGTCGCTATCGTCGGCGGATTGTCGGCGTTGATCCCACACGATGTCACGAAAACTATCGTTGCCATCAGTGCGACCACCATGGGTCCGAGGCATGCGCGATTGACCGAGATCATCAGGCCCCTCCCCCCATCATCCCTGCGATCGTCCTCGATACATCGCTGGACCCGCAGACTCCGTTTGCCACCGGCGCGGCGCAGCCACCGACCAGGCTTCGCAAAGGCAGCGACACTGCGAACGCCTGCACAATTGACTTGGCATCGGGGTGTTTCACGATGAGGTCTGCCGTGCGGGCTGCGATCGCTACCACCATGTCCGGCTGCTCTCCCATGTCGGCGATGAGCGGAACGGCAGCATCACCGATCGCGAATATCGGGGGACCGAAATCTGTTGCGAACCTCGAGAGGATCGGAACGAACGTCCCCGCGTACTCGACTGCCGAGCCGAAGGTCTGGCCGAACGCGATGATGACCTCGATGGCACCTACGAAGTTGTCGAAGAGGGCGGTCACCTCTTTGTCGTTCTCGGTTGCCACCCCCGTCAGTGCGGCGAGGTTCCCGACGATGCTGCGAATCTGCATATCCCGCTTTGCCGGGTCGTCGATGAGCGTGGCTGAGTCCTTGATGATCCCGGCCACGTCACCCTGCGTTCCTTCTAGATTGCGGGAGACGAGCTCGAGGGACTGCAAGATCGCGTCGGTGTTCCTGCCGTTGTCCTTGACCAGGTCCTCGGACAAGTTGCTGATCGAGTCGAGCGTCTGACTGATTCCCAGCGGGGTTCTCGTCTTACTCAACGGAATGCACTGATCCGTCTCGTATCGGGCTCCATCAGAGTACGGCTTGGTGAACTCGATTTGACGTTCGGTCACGATGGATGTCGACACCAGAGTCGCGCCGACGTCGGCGGGCAGCGGAACGCTCTTGTCGATCCGCATGTCGATCCTTACACCGGACTGATCACTATTCTGGTGCACCCCGACGACGCTGCCTATCTTCTTGCCGAGCATGGCTACTGTGTTGCCTTCGAAGAGGCCCGATGCGTCGGTGAACTCGGCACACAGGGAGCGCGTGTCGTCGGACACCCTCCCCCCTATTTCCACACTAGCGACCACCACAACCACCACGGCGATCAGGAGCAACAGTCTTCGGATCCATGTAGTCAACATTTGTCGTCACCACTCGGAATGCACACACGAACCTCTGGTTCTGTGGTAGTCGACGCACCGACCGGCGCCTGGAGGAGGACGCCGAGGCGCTGAGTGATCTGATCAACCTGGGCCAGGGCATCGGAGTAGCCTGGCAGCTCTGACGACACCTTGTCGAGGAGCGTCTTGTATTGTTGGACAGACGGTTCGATTCCATCGCTGTAAGCCACGAGCGGCCTCGTGAGAAGTTTGAACAGACGACTGAGAAGGTCGAACCCGCCGCGGACGTTATCGATATCAGGTCCCAGCGTACTGGCAAGGAAGCTGAGTTGACGGAGAAAGTCGACCAGCACCTGTTTTTGATCGGCGAAAGCGTTGACGTATTCATCGGATAGAGCGACCGCTTTGTCGAGCTGACCGTACTGTCGCTCTAAGAGTTCCATCAAACTGCTGGTGTTCCTCAGTGCGTCGGGAATGTTTGTGTTGCCGTCGGAGAACGCATTCTGCAGCAGCGACGCAGTCTGACGGAGATCGACGCCCTTTACATCGCGGAACACCGGCGTCGTCGTCTCGAGCGTGTCCGAAATGTCGTAAGTACTCGATGTCTGAACAAGGGGGATCGCCCCCGACAGCGAGGTCGGTCCTGACCCTGGGTCCAGATCGAGAACTCGCCCGCCGATCGGCGTGATCAGGCGAACCGCTGCGGTGGCATCCGAACGGACTGGCACTGAGTCGTCGAGTCGAAATTCGACTGTGATAAACGTTCCCGCGAGGTCCACCGACGACACCGTTCCCTGTCTTATCCCCGCTATACGCACCTGATCACCCGACTCCAGCCCTCCGGTGTTGACCAGTTGAGCCGAGTACACCTTTTGGCCGGGCGGTGCGATATACACGGTCCCGGCGATTACCAGACCGACCACCACGGTCACCACCACCACAGCGGCGACGATGAGGTCGCGTCTGCGTTCGGACTGGTGATGCGGTCGATTTCGACTGAACAACCTCACTTACACACCACCAATCGTTGCCCCATAAGCGCAATCGTGGCTGTATCCGGCAGGGGCAGAAGGCCTTTCGAACATCGTGCCTCACTCGGCGTGGAATTCGTCGAAGCGTTCAGCGAGTCCATAAGGGGCTTGAGCAGTATCGCGCCATTCAGCAGCCCCTCCAACTCCCCGGGTTCTCGCGCCAGACGCTGATAGATCGTCGCGAAACTCTGGTCGTACGTTGAGTCAAGTTGCTCCCCGGCGATGACAGTTTTCTCCATGGACCGGTTGACCTCGCCCAGCGACTCCCGCAACCGGTCACTCACGCGGCTGAAGGCGTCGACGATCGATCCCAGCTGGTCGACGAGTTCGACCAGCTGCGCCGAGCGGCCTTCGAGTTGGTCGGAGACCTGGCCGAGACTCGTCACGATATTCGTGATGATCTCAGACCGCTGGTCCCCGTAGGCGGTGATGTTGGCGACCTGCTCCAGAACAGGCGATATACCCCTCCCATCACCTTGAGCAACGCGCAACAAGTCGGACTGCAGTTCATTGATCTCGTCGGCGTTAAGCGTGTCGAACACCGGCTTGAACCCGTTGAACAAGGTGGACACATCAAATGAGGGAACGGTCTTGTCGAGTGCCACCTGTGTGAGCGCCGCCCCCTGTGTCTTTCCCTGTGCCGCACCGATCAATTCGACATATCGCTGTCCGAGAAGATTCTGATAACGCACGGCGGCGGTGGTGCTCGACGTGATCGCGACGTCGTTGTTCAGTTGGAAATGAACGACCGCGGTGGGCCCTTTCAGGCCGATCGCCGTCACATAACCGACCTTTACTCCCGCCAAACGCACACCGTCGCGAGGCTTGAGCCCAGATGCATCGGAGAAGACCGCAGACCGTTCAGAACTCGCTCCGTCCGAGCTGGGTTCGAGGATGGCGATGATCACGTAGGTGAGAACGCCGATGACTGCGGCGAACGCGACGATCTTGACGATGGTGGGAATTAACGACTTGAGCTTCATCTTCTTGGTCCTCCTGCTGCAAGCGCGCTCTGCAGCGCAGGTGACGTCTGCACTACCAGGGCGACCTGAAGTTGTACTCGCTCGCCGACTTGCGGCGTGGCGTTGTCGATGCTGTCCAGGATCTGCGGGATGGTGTAAATGGTCTGCGCGAGTCCCGATGCCGATCTGGCGACCGGCCTCGCCAGATCGAGGCCGACGTCCAGTACCGAACTCAACGCCGGGTAGTTTTCGCTCAACAGTCCTCCCAGTCCCCCGAACAGAACCGCGCCGGTGCTGTTGAGGTTGCCTGTGGCCTGATTGATGGCCTCGTCGGTGGCGAAGAAGTCAGCGACGTCGACGTTTATGAGGATGCCCGGAACGAACGGCGTCATGAAGTCGGCAACGCCCTGGGACAGGTCTGCCGCGATCGCCAAATCCTGGCCCACTGGCCGCTGTTGAACGTCCCGAGTGAGCTGCGCGATCTGGAACATGAGCTGGCCGGCATCGGCAAACGTTTGGGAATCATCGACGACAAACTTCACCACAGAATTGAACGCCGGCTGATCGAGAGCATCGACCAGCTTCGAGAGTTTTCGAATCAGGGTCGATACCGAAGTGTGTTCGGACTGCAGCTTGCTCACATAGACGCTGCCGCCATCACGGATGAGGACTCCCCGCCCGGGGTCGACAATCTCCAGTGCCGTCGGCCCCAGCGCGCTGGCGGACGTGTAATTCACGGCCATGCCCTGACGCAACCGGATGTCGTCGTTCACTCCGGTGAGCTCGATTTTCACATTTACACTTTGGTCGCGCCCCGACACCGAGGACACCTTGCCCACCGTGAAGCCCCGATACTTCACCTCCGATCCGCCCTTCAACCCGTCACCAACCGCGTCGGTGGTGATCGTCACTGTCGTGTTGTCTTCATATTTTCCGGTCGCGTTGCCCGCCAGAAGATAGCCGGCAACCGTCACTACGACGAGAACCCCGATCCCGCGCAGGGTCAAGTTCGCCAGTGAGGGCGCGCGTCCTGATGGATCTTGAAATACAGCCACTTGAACTCCTAGCCCGAAATCTTGACGCCCGAATCGAAACCCCACATCAACAGGGTTAAGATCATGTCCTCCACGACGATGATGATGAGACTGCTGCGGATCGCTCGACCAGACGCGCGGCCGACGCCTTCTGCTCCGCCGCTGGCGTAGTAACCCTGGTAGCTGTGGATGATGACGACCGACACCACGAAAACGAGGACCTTGATTACTGAGAACGCCAAATCCTGCGGTTTGAGGAACGCATCGAAATAGAAGTCATAGGTGCCACCCGACTGGCCGTGTAAAAGGATGACGACCAGCTTGGCCGCGCCGAAACTGAGTATCAGCGTTACGATGTAGAGGGGGATGATGGTAGTGATCGCCGCGACCACACGCGTGCTGACGATGTACGGAATCGGCCGCACCGCCATCGACTCGAGCGCATCGATCTCTTCGGCGATACGCATCGAACCTATTTCCGCAGTGAGGCGACAGCCGGCCTGGGCTGCGAAACCGATCGCGGCGATCATCGGTGCCAACTCTCGAGTGTTGGCGTATGACGAAATGAATCCCGTAAGAGACCCCATCCCGACCAGGTCTAGCGAGGCGTAGCCCTGGATGCCGATGGACGCCCCGACAGCCATTCCGAGAATCACAAGCACGATCGCGGTACCCCCGCCGACCAGTACAGCGCCTCGTCCCCAGGCAAACTCCTGTATGAATAAAAACGTCTGTCGTCGATAGGTGGTTGCGACGTGCCGAATTCCGGCGACGGTGTCGATGGTGAATGTTGTAATGTGCCCGAGCTGCGCGGGGACCTCAGCGAGGGGTGTCACAGCACGCACGATCGGACGAGTAACAAAACTATAACGGGTGGATGGTACTGCGGTCACGTGTTCTCCGTCATCCGATGGTCTGCGGGACGAACATGATGGTCAGTTGGGTGATGAACACGTTGATGACGAAGCACGCCACTACCCCTAGGACCACGGTGGCGTTGACAGATGTGGCCACACCTTTGGGGCCACCTTTCGTGGACAGGCCCCGATGACACGCGATTGTCACGACCACGAGACCGAACACCACTGACTTGATCAGCGCTACAAGGATGTCCGCCGATGATGCGAACGATGCGAACGATGCGACGTAGCTCCCCGGCGTGATGCCCTGGACGTTGACGCTAAGGATGTAGCCGGCCACGAGACCGGTAAACACGATGAGCATGCATAACATCGGAGCGACGATGAGAACCGCGACGAATCGAGGTGCGACGAGTCGACGTGTCGAATTTAGTCCGAGCGTCTCCATGGCATCGATTTCTTCACGGACGGTGCGTGCGCCAAGGTCAGAGGCGATGGCCGACCCTGCCGCACCACCGAGCAGGAGCGCGGTGACGATCGGTGCCCCCTGCTGAATGATCCCGAGTCCACCGGCGGCTCCGGCGATAGATGTGGCCCCGACCTGCTGGGTTAGACTTCCGACCTGCACCGAGACGATAACGCCGAACGGGATCGCGACCAGGATCGCTGGCAACGTCGTTACGGTGATGACGAACCACGTCTGTGTGACAAACTCCCGAAACGGAAACCGTCCGGTGAC
Organism: Rhodococcus sp. IEGM 1341; assembly: GCF_030056895.1. Taxonomy (NCBI): domain Bacteria; kingdom Bacillati; phylum Actinomycetota; class Actinomycetes; order Mycobacteriales; family Nocardiaceae; genus Rhodococcus; species Rhodococcus sp. IEGM 1341. Next base: position 219,923 of record NZ_JASHKV010000007.1, read on the forward strand.
AATATCGCGCACGGCCCACCGCAATGCCTGGCCGGCGAGGGCAATCGAATTTCCAAAGGTCACAAGACTGGCTGTCGCTCGACCAGCAATTTCTGTATAGATACCGGTCTCTCCTCTTCTGTCTGCGCAGCTCGTCGCGATAAGGTGTTCGCACAGTATCAGGTACGTGCAGTACCTGGTACATGGTTTCGGGTAATCCCCGTCGGATTAATCACCTGAGAGGTTGGCGTGTCCCCAAGTGAACGGAGCCATCTCGATTTAGAGCCTTGACCCGGATCGAGCCGGGAGCGATCTTCCACGGGTAAGTCCCGTGGGGTGGTGGACATTCGGTGAGGCGGCGTAGCCGCAGCTCGG
>NZ_JASHKV010000008.1:0-198257 GCF_030056895.1 Rhodococcus sp. IEGM 1341
GCTGAGCTCGGCGTGTCGAACCAAGGACCGGATCAACCGTTATTCAGACAGTCCCACTAGGCGCGAAGCGGTGAGCACCTCTGCGTTGGAGGGAACCTACGCAGCATTATCTGACGTGTTTGAGGCCGATTTTCTGCAGGATGACGAGGTTTCTAAGTCCGTAAGCGAGGTGAGAAACTACGTCAACGCCGCAGAGACGGCTTACGAGCTGATTGGCCAGGGACATCCGATTTCGATCAGGATGCTTGAGGATCTGCAGGCTGAGCTCCTGCGAGGCACAGCCAGTGATGGAGCGCATTCGGGAAGCGTGCGTACAACGCAGGTGTTCATCGGCGTCGGCAATCGACGAGTGAGTTCTGCGCGTTTTGTCCCTCCTCCTGCGGACCATCGGTTGACTGATGGCTTGCAGGCATGGGAAAACTGGATTCGCACCAGCGATGGGCTCCCGACGATCGTGCGCGTCGCAGCAGCGCATTATCAGTTCGAGACGCTGCACCCATTCCATGATGGCAACGGGAGGCTAGGAAGGCTGGTAGCCGCCCTCCAATTGATGACCGCAGGCGATCTCCGCTACCCAGTTCTCAACATTTCTCCATGGCTGGAGCAGAACAGGCCCGAGTATCAAGATGGTCTACTTCGTGTGTCTCAGACGGGAGAATGGGATGACTGGGTTTGCTTCATAAGTGCCGCGATCCATGCCGAGTCTCTTGAGGTGGTCGCGAGGGTGGACAAGTTGCGGCGACTACGGGACAGCTTCCAGCTCGCACTGCGAGGATCAAAGGGAGTGGCGCTCAGGATCGCTGATGACCTCATTGGATACCCCATGATCACAGCGTCGCTGGCGGCACAGCTGTACTCGGTTTCTTACCAAGCTGCCAACACAAACATCGCCAAACTGGTTGACATGGGAATCTTGCGCCAACGGTCCACGGGCCGCTACGACCGAATTTTCCAGTGCGATGCCGTACTCGCCGCCCTGGAATGACCGCGCTGGCCGTCTTTCGCGCACAAAGTGTTTGGTCGACTAGCGCGTCAACGCATCGCGATCGTATTGCTCCTGGCGTGATGCCCGAATGTCGTCGACGCAGCCAGGACCAAAATGGTCGCGCATCGAGATCGCCATGGCCATGTTGGCAGGCTTTGGGATCTTCGTAATCGGATCATCGGTTGGATGGTTTGCACGCGGGAACTGGACTGCAGCGTGGGTCGCCGCAGCAGGGACATGGATCGGTGCCTTAGGAACAATCGGTGCGATTCTCTGGGCCGTGTGGACGTTCTCGCATCAAGTCTCCAAGGAGACGGTTGAGGCTCAAAAGAGGTTACGTGAGGAAGGAGAGCGTGCACGGCTCGTGAGTGTCGAGATGCAGTCTTCTCTGTCTGGAGGCGTCATTCAGCGGACGGCTGTCGACGGTCTCGTAATTCCCCAGGGGTAGTTGTCACGTAATTCCCCAGGTCCGGAGCTGCTGTGGTGAGGATATAGGTGACGGGCTCGGTTGTCAGGTGGTCTCGGTGGAGGCCATAGATTTCGACCCATCCGTCGTGGCAACAAGCGGTCGTTGGAGCGGTAAAAAGGTGGATCTTCCTCCTGATGGGCAGCCGCTCAAAGTTGCCTTTTCGGTGAGCGAATACCCGGCAGAACTCAAGAGCCTCGGTCTCGTTGTGCGCTACACGCTTGATGGGGTGACTTGGAAACGGTCGCCAGGTGCGGATCCAGTCCGGCAGTAGAGGGCACACGTAGGGAACTGAAACACGCACGACCGGGTGGGCTCAACGGAACCAATGGAAGGACACACCTTGTTGACCTGGACTAGTCGGAATCGAGAGTTCCGCTGGGACTGAGCTGTACGTTGGTCCGCAGTGAAAAGGTCGAGAGTTCGATTCTCTTAGGCGGCTCCGATGCGTTCGGGTGCAGCGGCTACGCACATCGCATAGCCGCTGTCTTGTTGCCGGTCGGTCCGAGCTCAGGGACGCTTGACGAAGTTTCCACAGACGCCAATTTTCCTTCGTGTGTCGGACGCCATCGCGACGTAGCGGTCACCGCCCGCCTACCGCCTCCAACACCCTGCGTACCGGACCCATTCGATTGAGCCTCCACTGTACGGAAGCCAGACGCCGGATCTCCTCTTCTTCACGACACAGTGTGCGGATACGGCCCCGATAGCGACCGACTAGATCGGTGAATGCGGATCTCGCGTCCGCCACGCGCTCGTTGCTCGGTAGTTGGCCGACTTCGAGTGACAAGAAGTAGTCATGGAGATCGCGGGTGCTCAGGAGCTCCATCCAGTCCGTGATCACTTGCTCAATGCTGTCCGGTGACAGCAATATCGACGCGGTTGTGAACGGCCGCTCGCCCGCACCCGCATATCTCGCGGCCGCAGCACGGATGCGCAGCATCGCGGGTTCGGCGTCGATCGGTGTCAGCTGGAAGAGCTCCAGGCCGACTCCTTCTTCGATTGCGGTGCGCTGTGTTTCGAGCATACGGTCCATTTCCACGCCCATCGGCGCAATGGAGTCTCCTCGTGCGATCGGCCACGCTCCCGCGAAGTTCTGCAGAAATGAATGTGCTTTCTCCGCTTTGTTGGGGATGGAGCGACGCCGTTTGTTCACCACAAACGACCCGTCGTACCACCTGACGCAGTCCACCGTCAGCGCGGCCAAGGCGCGGCGAGCCAGTGGCGGCACGAGGTCGCTGTACTCGGAGATGGCCGAGTGCACCAGGTAGTGCAGTTGAGCGGCTTGGCCGCTGAGTGCGTAGAGATGAGTGTGAGCGTTCTCGATCCGCTTGCTGCGCCACGCGAATCGCCCGCGGATGCGGGCACCGAGGCATGAGGCGATCACGACGGCGGCCAACGCAAGCACACCGACGACGATAGTTACGCGAGAAATGTTGTCATACAATAGGTTCTGGCTCCAGGCCCAAACTTGTCCTACAGTCTGTTCGGCTGCGGATCGAGAGGTGGTCCATGTAGCCGCAGTGGCCATAGACCAGAGGTAGGGCGATCGTACGAGATCACCGACGGTGCGCGGCGCACTCGCGATGGCGTCGGGAATCCGCAGGAGCACCGCTGCCCCGTGCCTCAGAACGGAGCGAGAGGGGTGGCTGGTGCGTAGCGACTTCAATGTGTCGGGTGCAGATTCGGATCCCATGGACCACAGTGGGAGCCGCCTGTTCACTCGACGACTTGCGGTCGAAAGGCTTGTCGCAGAACGAGTCAACGCGCGTATCCCGCCGACCCCGCAGTCACGGGTCGCGAACTTCAACCAGGATGTAGCCGCTGCGACGCTGACCGTCGAGAGAACTCTCGTCACCACAGCGAGCACCACCAACCACGTCACACCGTCGATCACGAACGCGATCACCCATGCCGCTACCGAACCGTCGTCATCTCCGCCGATGCGGTTGACAGCGATCCGACCCGGCAGTGACAGGACATCCAGGACCCCGACGATCACCGACTGCATCCATCCGAACACTGTCACGTGCCTCCCCTGACTAGACCGCGAGGCGTTCCCCGCAGGTCGCGATAATGCCAGTGGGTACCGACACTGGTTCTCGTCGCGAATGTGGTTCCCTGCGAACTGGGCGGCACCGCGTGACAATGAGTTCATGCGAAACAGCAGCGCCCGCGGTGACCTGATGACAGCAATTGTCACCACCGGCGCCGGTGGCTACGACAAACTCGTCGTGTCCGAGGTGCCGATACCCGTGCCGGGTCCGGGTGAGGTGCTCGTTCGTGTGTTGGCCGCAGGGATGAACAACACCGAGATCAACACACGCGTGGGCTGGTACGCGGACGGCGGGTGGAACGACGCGACGCCGTTTCCGCTGATTCAGGGCACGGACTGCTGCGGGCTCGTGTGTGCGAGTCCGGGGACGGACGAATCCGTCGTCGGCAGCCGAGTCCTGGTTCGATCGTGCATGCGCGTCGACGGCTTCTTGTCGGGCGAGACGCGCTGGTTGGGTTCGGACATGGACGGCGCGTTCGCGCAGTTCGTCGTCGTTCCGGCAAGCGAGATCTTCGCGGTCGACTGTGGGTGGACCGATGCGGAGCTGGCGACGATTCCGTGTGCCTACGGCACGGCGGAGAACATGATCGCCCGCGCGGGAGTGCATCGAGGGTCGACGGTGCTCATCAGCGGCGCGTCGGGCGGAGTCGGTTCTGCCGCAGTGCAACTGGCTGTTCGGCGTGGTGCCCGCGTGATCGGCGTCGCGAGCCGCGCCAAGCACGACCAGCTCCGCGAACTCGGCGTCCACGAGGTGTACGGGCGCGATGTCGACGTGGTGGACGCCCTCGGCACGCGCAGCGTCGATGTGGTGATCGACAATGTCGCCGGCGACGGTTTCGGTCCTCTCCTCGACGTCCTCGTTCGTGGGGGAACGTACGTGTCCTCCGGCGCGATCGCAGGACCCATCGTCGCGTTGGATCTACGGACGATGTACCTGAACGACCTGACGCTCCTCGGCTGCACAGCGTGGGACGAGGACGTGTTTGCGAACCTCGTGTCGTACATCGAAGCCGGTGAGATTCGTCCTCTGTTGGCCGAGTCGTTTCCGCTCGAGCAGATCGCGGCCGCGCAGCAGCGCTTCCTGGAGAGGGACCACGTCGGAAAGTTCGTGCTCGTTCCTCCGGTGGTCCGCGATCAGGTGTGATCTGCAGGCACACTGGACAGAGTGTTCGCCTCCCTCGCCCCGGCTCGCCGCCGTCTCGTGTTCGTCTTATTGGCCCTCGTATTGGTCGCGGTCGTCGCGGCTGTGGCGGCCTTCGTCGCATCGCGCCCCGCGAACGACCCCGTCGCGAGCGTCGACCAGTCCGTTCCCGGCCCGGTGCTGCTGATCCCCGGGTTCGGCGGATCCACCGACTCGCTGGAGGTGCTCGCGGCCGAACTACGTGAGGACGGCCGCGACGCCACCGTCGTAGCTCTGCCCGACGGTGGCGTCGGCGATCTGACCGTGCAGGCGCAGACCCTGCGCGACGCCGTCGACGCGGCTCTGACTCGGACGGGAGCGAGCTCGGTCGACGTCGTCGGGTATTCCGCCGGTGGGGTGGTGGCCCGGCTCTGGGCCACGGATTTGGGCGGCGCCGAGCAGGCCAGACGCATTGTCACTCTCGGCTCCCCGCACCACGGCACTCAGGTGGCGGCTCTGGCGGCCCAGTTCGTGCCCGACCAGTGCGCGACCGCCTGTCAGCAGCTCGCCCCGGACAGTTCCGTGTTCGCCGCCCTGAACTCCGGGGACGAGACCCCGGAGGGTCCGCAGTGGGTGTCGATCTGGACCGAGTTGGATCAGGTGGTGACCCCGCCGACGTCGGCCGAACTCGACGGGGCCGTCAACATCCCTGTCCAGAGCGTGTGTGCGGACTCGACCGTCGATCACGGGAACCTGCCCCGCGATCCTCTGGTCGGCGCGATGGTCTCTGCCCAGTTGGACGGCGACTCCACCACCCAGCTCGGCGCAGCTGATTGCAGCCGTCTCAGCTCGTGATGTCCTTGGTGGTGAAGTTCGCCCACGCCGCGCCGAGAAGAACGACGACGTAGACGCCCTGCACACCGACGCCGCGCATCAGGTCCCGCGTCGGCACCGGGTCGCGGAACAGGTCGACGAAAGCCAACCAGTATCGCGTCGGCAGGTACGGCGCGATGGCGTCGGCGGCGTCCAGCGTCAGCAGCAGCGAGCTCGCGATGAGGAACGCCAACGCGCCCAACGTCGCGGCGAGCGGGGAGTCGGTCAGAGTCGACAGGAACAGGCCCATGGCGGCGACTCCGAGCATGGACATGGTCACGTAGAGCACGGCGATGACGGTGCGTGTGGCGACCTGTTCGTCGGTCAGCACTGTGCCGGACACGCTGGAGACGCCCCCCAGGGCCGTGACGTCGAACAGCGTCGTGCCGACGAAGTATGCGATGACGGCCACGACGACGACGGCCAGCAGCACGAAGGCGGCAACCGAGATCAGCTTCGCCACCAGTAGTTTGGTTCGTCCCACCGGGCGGGCGAGCAGGTAGCGCAGCGTGCCGGCCTGGGCCTCCCCGGCGACGGCATCGCCTGCGATCACCGAAACGGCGACGGGCAGGAACAGCGGGAGCACGATGGCGAGCGCGGCGAGCGGAAACAGCTGGCCGTTGGTGGTCACCGCAGAGAGGAAGGCGGGGCCTTCGCCGGGACGCGGACCGACGTCGGTCAGGGCGAGGAGGCCCGCGACGATGGTCGGCAGCAGATTGAGCAGAAGGATGACGACCCAGGTGCGGGGTCGGCTCAGCATTGCGCGCAGTTCGACGCCGATCATGCGGTCACCTCGGTCCGGGTGGCGTTGTCTCGAAGTGCGCCGGGGGCGTCGACTCTGTCGGAACTGGCCCCGGTGACCGCCAGCACGGACTGTTCGAGGCTCATCCGTTGCTCGCTCAGCTCGCTCACCCGGACTCCGCCCTCCACGAGGAGCCGGTTCAGCTCGGCTGGGTCCCGGTGCTCGACGATCAGTTGCTGACCCACACGTTCGAGCACCGTGGCCCCCTCGACGCCGGAGAGCAGGGAGACGGCGTGGGCGGGATCGGCGGTGCGCACCGACACCCGGCCGGTGGACCGCTGCATCGAGGACAGCTGGTCCTGCAGGACGAGTCGACCTCGGTCGAGAACTCCCACTCGGTCGCACAGTTGCTCCACCTCGGCCAGCAGATGGCTGGAGAGAAACACCGTGGTGCCCTGAGAGTGCAAGCCCAGCAGCAACTCTCGAATCTCGAGGATTCCCTGTGGGTCGAGTCCGTTGGTCGGCTCGTCGAGGATCAGCAGTTCGGGGGTACGCATCAGCGCCGCCGCCAGCCCGAGACGCTGCCGCATGCCGAGCGAGTACTGCTTGACCGGTCTGCGTCCCACCCCGGCGAGGCCCACCTGCTCGAGAGCTTCACCGACCCTGGTTTTCCTGGTCCGCCGGGACCCACCCGCACCGGCCGCGTCGAGCAGCGTGAGGTTTCTGCGTCCGGACAGGTTGGGGTAGGCGGCGGGGTTCTCGATCAGCGCCCCCACCCGTGGCAGCACGCTTCTGCGTCGCCGGGGCATCTCTTCGCCGAGCACCTGTATCTGCCCGGAGGTCGCCAGTACCAGGCCGAGCAGCATGCGCACGGTCGTCGTCTTGCCGGAGCCGTTCGCGCCCACGAAGCCGTAGATGTCGCCGGCGCGCACGTCGAGGTCGACACCGTCGACTGCCCGCACCGATCCGTAGCTCTTGGTCAGGCCGGTCGTGCGGATCATGTGGCTGCTCCTCCGAGCTGTTGGGCGGCGGTCGTCAGGGTCTCCGCGGTGACGGTGCCGGACAGCAGATAGCGACGCCGGTCGTCGGTGGGTCCGGTGACGAGGACGTTGAGTGGACCGAGCGACACCGCGACGCTGTCGTCGGTGACGATTGCCCCGGGGGCGGACTGCAACTGTTCGACGAGTCCGCCCGCGGCGCGTCGCGGCAGGGGAACGGCGAACAGTTCGGTCACACCGCGGCCGTAGATTCCCACCGACCCCTGGCCCTCGCGGGGGCGCAGATCGAGGCCGGACAGGGTCGACGGCAAGCCTGCGGTGTCGAGCCGGTCGGCGAACGAGGCGATGTCGCCACCGTCCTGCTGCTGCACGTCGGTACCGGGCGGGGGAACGAAACGGACGGTGTCGGCATCGGGGGTCTCGGAGGAGAAGTCGAGGAACGCGGTGCTGACGACCGGACGGGTGGCCCCGGCTCCCAGCACGTCGACCTGCAGCGGGAGCCCGCTGCCGGGGTCGACCCAGACGTCGACTCCGGTGACGGTGCTCTGCGGCTGGCTGGGGACGAGCCTCAGGCCAGGGGCGTCCCGGCCGGCGATCCGGCGTGCCGGAAGCCGGGTGACCTCATCCGCGGTCGCCTCGCTCAGCAACCGCTGCCCCAGCTCCGGGGGTAGCAAGTCGGCCTCGCGTGGCAGGCGCAGGCTCGGTTCGGGGACCGGGGTCACCACGGCCGTGTTCTGCTCGTAGTCCCATCTCCACAGCCGCGTCGGGCTCCGGTAGAGACCGCGCTCACCGGCCAGACGCACGGTGTCGACGCGCCAGCTGTCCGGGGCGCGATACCAGGCACGCAGAGAGGTGGTGTCGCCGAGCAGATCCGGCAGGCCGCCGAGCCCCTCGGTCACCGGAATGATGACACCGCCGACCGCCTGGGCGTAGCCCGAGTACGGCGTCTCGGTGGAGGACTTGACCTGTTCGAGCAGTTCGGCTGCGCCGATGTCGGACGGGTCGACGGGTAAGCGCGCGATCACCGAGGGGGTTGCGACGAGCACGGCGATGCCGAGCACCACTGCCAGCCACCGCCACTTCTTGCGCACCTCTTCGACCGTACGGACGTACCCGAGGTGCTGCATGTAAGCTGCACGACGCTCGCCGCTAGCCCCTGAGCGTGAACTCCGCGTGACCGTAACTCACACCGTTGATCTGGAGCTCGATGGAGTGGGGGCCGGGGTAGTACTTCCGTGTGGTCAGCGGCTCGAACGAATGTTGCCGCCGCACATCGATGCTGCCGCCGGGCGTGATCGTTCTCGTCGTCAGCTTGAACGTCTTCCCCGTCACCCCACCGTTGGCTTTGGTGTGGTGCACGATGTAGTCGATAACAACCTTGGCCGGTTCGGCACCGACGTTGCGGATCGATGCCGTGAACTCCACTTCTCCGCCCATGGGCAGCTCCGTGACGTCGAGGGTGGGGCCGTCCACCTCGAGGTCGGCCGGAGCGAACCCGAGCAGCTCGAGTGCGTCCCGGTTTCCCTTCTTGATCACCGTCCGAAGTGCATGTCGCACAAGCTTTTCGGTGTGTGCGTCCGGGTCGTCGAGCCACCGGGTGGTGGTCCTGACGACCAAGTCCGGGACGTCTCGGCTGACATCGTTGAGATGGTTCGCGACAGAACGTCGAACGTAATCACTGTCGTCTCGGTAGAGCCGGTCCAGGATCGGCACCGTGACGCCCGGGCGCTCGAGTATTTCGGGGACGCGCACCGACCACGGAAGATACGGGCGGGTGCCCTCCGACGCCAGACGCCGCACATGCTCGTCCGAGGATGTCGTCCAGTCCGACGCGATTGCGAGCGACCGATCCAGGTCGGCTCGAAGAAACGAGCGGATGGCGAATTCCGAGCTGAGTCGGCCGGTGAGTTCGGCAAGCAAGGCCATTCCGTCGTCGAATGCGTTCGAGGTGTTCTCCTCGACGGCCTTCGATGCGACAGCGCTCGTGACCGGCCAGATCGCCCAGCCCCGGAAGTCGGAATCGGTGGCGGCACGTCGGATGATGCGGGCGAACTCCGTGTAGGTGCCGGGCAGTGCCGTGAGCAGGCCGTCACGCAACAGATCTGCGCGGGCTCGAAGCGCGAGTGGACCCAGACGATCGATCGATCCTTCGAGTACCGACAGGTCAGCCTTCGGAGCGGCGGTGCGCATGGTCCGAAACAGCGTGCCGGCCGCATCCGGGCCGAGGAGTTCGTCGGCGAAGGGCATGAGAGCTTCTTACCCGACGACTCTGCTCCACGGGGTCGGCGGGGTTCGACGCTGTGTCGAGGGCTGCGCGGGAGGGTGAAATCACCAGGCCGACACCTATTTCTCGGGCTGCGCCAATGGCGGCTGTGGGAATCGGAGTGGGATAACCTTCGTCGAATATCAAAGTGCTGAGCGGCTGGTCGACTCGGTTTCTCCGGCCGGACCGGTCTTTCTGCGCGGTGGGCTACAACCCTGGGGGTCGCGTCATGCCCGTCGTCTGTGTCGAGTGGATCCAGCGCGCCTGTTGTCGGACTCGATTCGGTGAGCACGCACTGTGAGCGGCTGGGTGTGGGTGGTGGTCCTCAACGGGATCACCGCTGCCGCGTATCTGGGGATCGTGCTGTTCATCGTCCGTGGGCTGATGCGGACCGGACAGCTGCGCAACAACAGGTTGGCGGTGGCCACAGCAGCGATCTTCCTGACCTGCGCCGCGCATCACCTGGTGCACGCGGTGCACCTGTGGACAGGATTCGACGGCCACGCCTCGCATCTCGCTGCAGGTTCAGGCGGGGGGATGCTCGACGCGATGCGGGAGTCGATGGGCGGCACCCTCGACGTCGCGGTGACGGCATCGACGGCACTTGCCGGTGTGATCTACCTGGGGATGCGTCGTTTCTACGGTCCGTTGCTCCGCTCGCCTTCGATGTTCGACGATGCGAGCGAGGCTCGATACCGGCAGTTGGCAGCCAACCTGCCGCACACGTCCGTTCTGGTCGTGGACTGCGATCTACGATTCGTCCTCGTCGAAGGTGCCGGTCTGGTGGCCGAGGGCTACGACCCACGACGGATGGAGGGGCAGCTGCTCCGAGACACGGTGTCGCCGGAAGCCTTCGCGTTGCTCGAGCCGCATTACCTGGCGGCCGTGGCGGGTGAGGAGATTTCGTTCGATTCCGTCAGTCCTCGAACGGGAGCAATCTTTCAGGTCGAAGCGAGGCCGTTGCGCGATGATTCGGGCCGGATAGTCGGTGCCATGGTGCTCTCCGAGGACGTCTCCGCCGAGCGGGCGGCGCGAGCCGAACTCGAGCAGGCCCGGGCCTTTCGTGACGCGGTGTTGACTGCTTCACCGGACATCACGACCGTCACCGCCGTCGATACCGGCCGGGTGACGTGGGCTTCTCGCAGCCTGCGGTCGTTGCTGACCGGACCACCTTCGGATGGAGCGGTCGAGGACGGTCGGGTGCCGTGGCTCGGACTCGGTCGGTCCGACGACTCCACTGACGGAGAGGATCGATTGGACGGGGTGGTGGAACAAGATGTCGAGGTCGTCCGAGCGGCGGACCGAACCGCGGCGTCGCTTCCGGAGGGCGAGAGCGTCAGTATCCGGTATCGGGTACTCGCGGCCGACGGCTCGCTGCGGTGGTTGTCCCGACGCACCACGCCCTTTCGACGTGGGCCGTCGGGTGAGGTGTCGGAGGTCCTCTCGGTGGTGCGGGAAGTGACCGACGTCGTCGAGGCAGAACTCGCGCTCGAGCGAGCGGCCCTGCAGGATCCGCTGACAGGGCTGCCCAATCGGATGCTGTTGCTCGACCGTATCGGCTCGGCGATCGCACGCGGTGAGAGCACGGGAGCCGCTGCTGCGGTGCTGTTCTGCGATCTCGACGGATTCAAACGAGTGAACGACACCGGCGGGCACGCTGCCGGTGATGCGGTTCTCGTCGAGGTTGCGCGACGGTTGCGGTCGGTGCTGCGAGCCAACGATTCGATCGCCCGTGTCGGCGGTGACGAGTTCGTCCTCGTCGTCGATGCGTTGCCGGCCGAACGTGGAACCGACAAGCGTGCCGGTGCGGGGTTGGCGGAGCGCGTCGCAGAGCGCATCCGAGCGGTTCTCGCCGCGCCGATCGTGTATCAGGGCAGCCAGTACGTGGTGTCGGCCAGCGTGGGCATGGTTTTGGTTCGCAAGGGTGCCAGCGCGCAGGAAGTACTGCGGGACGCGGATTCCGCGATGTACCGGGCCAAGCAACTCGGTAAGGACCGGATCGAATTGTTCGACGACGCGCTGCGCGCGAACGCCCTCGAGCGTGCTTACATCGAGCGGACCTTGCGGGGTGCTCTCGATCCCGAACACCGCGGAGCTGCGAGGCTGAACGTCGTCTATCAGCCGGTCTACGACCTGAACAGCAGAGCGCTCACGAGCTTCGAGGCACTCGCGCGCTTGCGTGACGACGACGGCGCAGGAATTACGCCGGACCGATTCATCCCGGTGGCCGAGGACACCGGTCTGATCTCCGAGCTCGGCGAGCGTGTGCTGGAGGACGCACTGGGCACTCTGGTTCGATGGCGCGCGGCGAACCCGCTCGATTCGGATTCGGGTGTCCCCGTCACGATTGCCGTCAATCTCAGTGCCCGGCAGGCTCAACACGTGGATATGGCTGCTGTGGTGAGCGCGGCTCTGGGACGGCACCGAATGGCTCCGGCGGACCTGATTCTCGAACTCACCGAGTCGGTGCTGCTCGAGTCCGGCTCCTCGATGCTGCGTCAGCTCGGTGAACTGCGTGCGCTGGGTGTCGGCATCGCCATCGACGACTTCGGCACCGGATTCGCGAGTTTGCGGTACCTGGCCACACTGCCGGTGAGTGCAGTGAAGATCGACCGGTCGTTCACCGCCACGATGACCAGCGACGAGACGAGCAGCAGTATCGTTCGGGCGATCATCAATCTTGCCCGAGATCTGCATCTGGGGTGCGTTGTCGAAGGCATCGAAACCCCCGACCAGCTCGACGCCTTGCCGAGTTTCGTTCAAGGACAGGGCTATCTGTTGGGTAGGCCCGCCGAGGTACCGTCGAACACCTGGGTCTCGTAACCCCGAAACGGGAAGGATCCACCGTGTGGGGACGTTGACTCCAGGTAATGGACGACACCCTCTCTGCACCCACTCGACTCTGGACGCCGTCGCGCGTCCTGATCACGCGGTCTGCATCGGAGCTTCCCCACACTGCGGAGATAGTTCGACGGTGCGAGGCGGCCGGTGTGACCGAGATCGACGTGCTGCCCGGTGACCGCCTGACGGGTCTACGGGGCGAGACCGAGCGAGAGACCTACGCGCGAGCCAAGACGACGATGGCCGTGGTGGTCGCACCACCGAGTGTGCTGAAACCACAACCGATTCCGCCGAGCGCCGACTGGCGTATCGATCTGGCGAAGGGATGCCCGGCCCACTGTCAGTACTGTTATCTGGCGGGGTCGTTGTCCGGGCCGCCCATCACCAGGGTCTTCGCCAACATCGACGACGTGCTGTCCGGCATCGGTACCCACGCAGGCCGCGGCACGATCACCTCCGGCACCGAGGAACGTGGGCACGAGGGAACCACTTTCGAGTTGTCCTGCTATACGGATCCGTTGGGTATCGAGCATGTGACCGGATCCCTCGCCGAGGCCGTTCGTCGAGTGGGCGCGGGGGATTACGGCGATGACGTGTCGTTGCGCTTCACAACCAAATTCGACGACGTCACCGAGTTGGTGACGTTGGACCACCGACGCCGTACCCGAGTTCGTTTGTCGGTCAATGCCGATGACATCGCGCATCGGTTCGAGGGCGGAACTGCGCGGATGCCTGCTCGAATCGAGGCGCTACGGCAGCTTGCGCTGGCCGGATATCGAGTGGGGCTCACCATCGCTCCGATCATGCCCATTCCGGGGTGGCAGGAGCAGTACGGCCGACTTCTGTCGAATGTCGCCGAGGCGTTGAGTGACGTTCCCGATCTGGACCTGACCGCCGAGATCATCACCCACCGATTCACACCGTTGAGCAAGGACGTGCTGTTGAGCTGGTACCCGGGGACGAAGCTCGAGATGGACGAAAGTGCACGCACAGCAAAGAGAAACAAGTTCGGTGGCGTGAAGTACGTCTACCCGAAGGACACCATGTCGGAAATGCGGACGTGGTTCGTGGAAGAACTCGAATCAGTCCTACCCGAAGCGCAGCTGCTGTACTGGACCTGACGCAGCCCGACCTCCGTCGTGCGATGGAGGTCGGGCTACGAAAGCGTCGGAGTTACTTCATCTTTCCGAACGTGGCGTCGATATCGGCCATCTCCATCTCGGCCGTCTGCTGAATGAGCTCCATGAGGTCGGTGTCCAGTCCGGGCGCGAACTCCTCGAGTCGCTCGGGTGAGATCTCCATCGGCGCTCCGGCGGGGGCCTGCTCACTGGCATCGAGGTCGGTGCCGTCCTTGGACGGCGACATGCCCTGGTAGATGCGTCCGGCCTCGGACGCCCCGGTGAGGTCGAAGCTGTACTGCTTGCTCTGCAGGCCGAGTTCGACCAATTTCTGGACCTCCGGGAACTTCTCGGCGTTGGTCTTCGGAATCGGCAGCGTCTTCTTCCAATCGACGCCGAGAGTTTCGAGGGCCTTCGCGTAGCCGTTCTCGTGCGCCTGGTCGCGCACGATCAGGTACGAAATGGTCGATCGCGCAGCCTTGTTGGCGGTCATCTCGTACATCCGGCATTTCTGGAGGCGGCCGGTCGACTCGAGCATCAGGTTGTACATGAGGTCGAGAACCAGATTGCCGGAGTTGTAGACGTAGCTACCGCTCCACGGGTTGCCGACGGAGTCGACCGGCAGTGCGCCCTGTGCGCCGACGAGGTAGTGGTGGATATTGCCCTGTGACAGAGCGAGATTCAACGGAGTGGCTCCGCCCGCACCGGGCGTGTCCAGCGGGTCTTCCAGCTTGCCCTGGTACTGCGGCGAGCCGTCCAGCAACCGTGAGATGGTGGTGCCGATGAGCTCGACGTGACTGATCTCCTCGGTGCCGATTCCCTGGATCAGATCGCGGTACGGCTTGGCCGCAGCTCCGCGAAAGTTCATGGCCTGGAACAGATACTGCATCATCGTGCGCATCTCGCCGAACTGTCCACCGAGGCCCTCCTGGAGGGCGTTCGCGGCGGCCGGATCGGGCTCGTCGGTGGCAATGTCGTGAATGAGTGACTGAACGTGCAGGTACATGGAAACCTCCGAATGGCGACCAGCAAAGTTTGCTGCCCTCACTCAGTGGTTGCCCGCAACGCCGTCGTCCGAATCCTGGGCCCCCTCCGTATGGACGTCGACCAGGCGGTCTATTCGATGCTCTGCGCCCGGTACATCGAACCTGCGCTGTTTCGCTCGAGGAATCCGGCGTCGACGAGCTCGCGTCGCAATGTCGCGTAGTCGTCGTCGAAGAAGCTGCACAATTCGTTGACCTGACGCTCCGAGGACCATCCCGTCGTACTCAACTGGCGGGCGATCGCCCTCAAAAATTCGCCTCGGTCCCGGCTGTGCCGAGGCATGTCGGTCGGTGGGGGCGTCGTGCGCGGGAGATTCCGAAAACTCTTCAGCGTGTTCTCCTCCACAACGAGTCGATCGCCCACCCGGGTCACCACCGACAGGGTCAGCAGGCGTGCGATCGCTTTGTGTGTCGCACGGACCGACAGTGACGTATGGGATTGCAGCGCAGCCACTGTCGAGACTCCACTGCCGATCGCGAAGAAGACCGCCCGAAGATCCGAATCCGCGAGAGCATGAAGCACGCCGGTCGCGTGGTCCAGCAGCGGGGCATCGTCGTGCACGCCGATGGACTCGAACCGCAACGGAACCCCGGTGGCGGACACCATCTCGTCGGTGAAGTCGACCTCGCGAACGGGCTCCGATCGCTTCCTCAGAAGGCCGATTCCCGGAAGCGTCAGGGTCTCGATGTCGTCGGCACCGAAACGCAGAATGGCATTCCACAGAGGATTCGACCCAGCCGGAGAGAACGAGTTCTGCACGGCCAGAACCCCTCCCTCCGCCACGTGTGGCCACAGAGCCCGCAGGATGCGTGCGTTCGTCACCAGAGATTCACCGTCGATCCACACGAGGTCGACCGGGCCGATCTCCTCCAGCGAGCGCGGTGGCAGGTCGAACAAGGACTCGGTGGCCGACTCGCTCGGACCGGCGACGAAGCTCCAGAGTTGGGGCGAGACTTCGGGTGCCGCCGATTCGAGAGCCCTCGACAATGCGATTCCGGCACTGCTGGCACCCACGCTGACCAACTTTTTCGGTTGCAGCATTGCAACCAGGGCGGACAGCAACGCGTCAGCGCGTGCGGTGGAGTGCTGTGAATTGCTCGCCATGGGTGTACCTCTTCTCCGAGATATCGGAACATTAGGGCAGCACGCTGCTGCGGTGAGCGGATCAGAGAGCGTCGAATCGATCTCGTGCGCTGTCGATTTCGTGCATGTGAGCGGCCGCCCAGGCCAACAGCACGTCGACGGGTGCCCGAAGAGTTTTGCCCAGTTGCGTCATTCGATACTCCACCGCTACCGGGCGAGTGCTGAGAACCGTCCGTTCGATGATGCCGTTGCGTTCGAGTTTTCGCAGCGTTGCCGTGAGCGATTTCTGAGTCACCGCCGGAATTGCACGGCGCAGATCGTTGAATCGGCAAGGGCGCTCGCACAGTTCGTTGAGCACCTGAAGCGACCATTTGTCCAGCACCTGATCCAACAGCTCACGGTGAGGGGCACTGATCGTCAGTTCTGTCGCGGCATCGGCGGTATCGGTCATGAAACCAGGTTCCCTTGAAGTGTCCTTTGTGTACCAAGTATCAAGGTTATACCTGGTAATGGTCACGACGAAAGGAACTCCATGAGCGTCACTCGATTCACCCCGTCCGGCATGATGCAACCCACTCCGTATCACCACATAGCCGTGGGCCAGGGGTCTCGACATATCCATGTCAGCGGTCAGATCGCGCGCAACGAGGACGGGTCGGCGATCGTCGAGAACGACCTCGCCGGGCAGGTGGCGCAGGCGCTGCGCAACACCGCGATCGGATTGGCCGGTGCAGGAGCAACATTCGACGACGTCCTCCGGCTGACGTTCTACGTCACGCACTGGGCTCCGGAGCGGATCGGTGAGTTCATGGACGGCGTCACCCGCGTCGCCGAGGAGATCGGACTACCTACTCCGATGCCACCCGCGTCGTTGATCGGCGTGGACTACCTGTTCGAGCCCGACGTTCTCGTCGAGGTGGAGGCCACTGCGATCCTGGACTGACCTGCTCACCGGTGAATTCCGGGGACCGTCGAAGTCATACTTTCGAATCCACCCGACCCCAGGAGCGACATGGCCATACTGACCTACAACATGCATGTTTCCCTCGACGGCTACATCGAAGACTCGGCGGGCAGTCTCGACTTCTCGGTGCCCGACGCGGAGTCACATCGATTCTCCAATCGGCAGACCGAAGCGACCGCTGCGTTTCTGTTCGGACGCCGACTGTACGAGGCCATGGAAGACTTCTGGACAGATCCGGAACGCCTCGACGGCGACGAAGTGGAGGCGGAGTTCGCCGAGCTGTACAAGGCCACTCCCCGGATCGTCTTCTCCGACACTCTCGACTCCGTTGCCGACGGCTGCCGTCTGGTGCGCAGCGCAGACGCGATCGCCGAGGTGGAGCGGCTCAAGCGGGAGACCGAGGGAACGCTGGCTGTGGGAGGAGCAGCCTTGGCAGCCTCGCTGGTCGACCTGATCGATCAGTTCGAGGTCATCCTTCTGCCGACGATCCTGGGCAGTGGCAAGCCCTACTTTCCGGTGGGACATCACCTCGACCTCGTTCTCGCCGAACAGAAGCTCTTCCCGGTGTCAGGATGGATGTACCTGCGCTACAGCGTCTCTCGCTGACCGGCGTCGGGTGCTTTCTCGTCGGGCGCACAATGAACACATGGACACCGGAGATGGTCGCAGCTGGCTGACGCTGCCCTCGCATCAGTTGTGGCTCGACACCGAAGCATCGAGGCTTCTCGATTTCGGAACCACACTCGACCACCCGGCCGGTGGTGCGGCGTGGTTGGACGACCGAGGGAACCCCGACCTCGATCATCCGGCCCATACGTACATCACCGCGCGGATGGCGCATGTGCACTTCCTCTCCTCGATGCTGGGACGGCCGGGGTCTCGGAGGAAAGCCGATCGGGTGTTCGAGGGATTGCTGACGACGTTGCGAGACAGCACGAACGGTGGTTGGTTCGAGTCCAGTGCCGACGCGACCTCGCCCGAAGCAGTGAAATCGGCCTACACCCATGCCTTCGTGGTACTTGCCGCGTCGGCTGCCACCGCAGTGGCGCACCCCCAGGGCCGAGAGCTTCTCGACGAGGCACTCGATACCGTCGAACGTCGTTTCTGGGACGATCACCACGGGATGTGTTCGGACACATGGACTGCGGACTGGTCCGTGCTCGACGACTATCGCGGGATCAATGCCAACATGCACATGGTCGAGGCACTGCTGGCCGCTGCAGATGCCGGCGCACCGCGGATCTGGCGCGAGCGGGCACTGCGCATCTGCGACAACGTATGTCGCTGGGCCGAAGCGAACGACTGGCGTGTTCCGGAGCATTTCACCGCCGAGTGGATCCCGCAGCTCGAGTACAACAGCGACGACACCGCCAACCAGTTCAAGCCCTACGGAGCCACAGTCGGCCATGGATTCGAGTGGGCACGGCTTCTCGTGCAGGCAAGCCTCGATGCGAGCGGGCACGACCGTATCGCCGCCGCCCGTGCGCTCTACCATCGCGCAGCGGTCGACGGCTGGCAACCCGGGCCAACGCCCGGATTCGTCTACACCACGGACTGGTCAGGGGAGCCGGTCGTGACCGAACGTCTGCACTGGGTGCTGTGCGAGGCGATCGGTGCGGCGGCGACACTAGCGCGCCACACCCGAGAAGACCGCTACGAGCAGGACTACCGCACCTGGTGGGACGTCGCCGCCGAATACTTCCTCGACCGCGCCGACGGCTCCTGGCATCACGAACTCGACAGCCGAAACGTCCCGGCTGCGACGGTGTGGAGCGGCAAGTCCGATCTCTATCACGCCGTTCAGGCGACGTGGATCAGTCGATACGCGCCGGGCTCGAGCATGGTGGCTGTGCTACAGCACAATTCGCGCTGACGTCCGTCGAAGACCGCCGGGGTGCACAGACGTCAGAGCACTTCCGCCACCAGTCTGTTGCTGACCGAACCGACACCGTCGATCTCCACGCTCACGTGGTCGCCCGGCTTCAACAACAGCTGCGGCTTCCGGCGATATCCGACGCCACCGGGGGTGCCGGTGAGGACGACGTCACCGGGCTCGAGGGTGGTGAACGTGGAGATGGTCGCGATCAGATTCGGCACCGTGAACAGCAATTGCGACAGATCCGATTCCTGGACCTTCTCGCCGTTGACGACGGTGCGGATGCCGCAGCTCGCGAGGTCCACCTCGCCGGGGCAGACTATGCGGGGGCCGAGGGGAGTGCTTGCGTCCCATGCCTTTCCCTGCATCCACTGGTGCGTCTTGTACTGGAAGTCGCGCATCGTGATGTCGTTGGCGACGGTGTAACCCAGAACGTGATCGAACGCGTTCTCCTGGGTGATGCGTCGGCCGGTGCGTCCGATGATCACCGCCATCTCGCCCTCGTAGTCCACCTCGGAGCTCTCCGGCGGTACGGCGATGTCGTCGTAGGCGCCGATGAGGCTGGAGGCGTACTTGGGGAACATCACCGGGTACGTGGGGAACTCGCGTCCGGTTTCGGCGATGTGGTCGCGGTAGTTCAGGCCCACACAGATCACTCGGGCCGGGTCGGTGACCGCCGGGAGCACCCGCACGTCCGAGATCGACAGGCGCGCCTGGGTCAGCCGATCCGCGCCGGCAAGTGCCTCGAGCGAACTGGTCCGTCCGATCGCGTCGATGCCCTGCAGCGGAATCAGAGTGTCGCCGTCGACCTCGCCGACTCCGCGAATGTCGTTGTGCTCGTAGCTGATGTAGGCCATCGGTCAGATCTCGCTCTCACTCGTCTTGCGCCAGCTCGCCAGTTGTCCGCCCCACAGATTCACCGACGCGGGTACCGGACGCCACTGCCGCGTCACGTACGTGGCTCGGTCGTCGTGGAACTTCTCCATCTCGGCCGAGAGCTCGATGTGGTTGCCGGCGGGATCGTCGAAGAAGACGAACAGGTTGTTGCCGGGGCCGTGACGGCCTGGGCCCCAGACGACGTCGACGCCGATCTCGGTGAGGCGATCGCACCAGGACTTGAAGTCCTCCCACTCGGCGAGATCGTAGGAGTAGTGGTCGAGATCGCCGGGGTTGCCGTTCTCGACGACGGCCAGGGTGTGGTGATCGCGGTCGCTGCGTAGCCACGCGAACTTGCCGTCCTCGAGCTGATCGGAGATGCGGAACCCGACGGTGTCGACGAAGAACGAGACCATCTGCGCCACGTTGTCCGTGCCGAGAGTGGTGTGCTGGAACTTGATCGGGCGTCGTCCCGGATCGGCAGCGTTCTCACCCTGGCGCGCGACCGGCCCGTGGAAATGCACCGTGGTGCCGTCGGGGTCGGCCACCGAGATGCCCGACGGTACGCCGACGGCATGGTCGATGACGGACGGATCCAGATCCGCGACATCGTGGCCTGCGTCCTTCAGTCGCGCGGTGATTCCGGCGATACCGTCGGAGTCACGGACCTCGAAGCCGTAGTGAGACAGTTCTTTCGGACCTTCGGTCAGGTCGAGAACATGGTGTCCGAGGCCCCAGCCGAGGCGCAGGCCGCCGCCCGCGAGTTCTTCCTGCACCGTCAGACCGACGGTGCGGCCGTAGAAGTCGGCGGTGGCGGCGACGTCGGGAACGGTGAAACCGATGTGCGAGACAGCGGTCTGCCGCAGCGTGCCCACGGCACCACCTTCCTGCAGTCTGTTTCGGGTGGGAGTGGTCATGTCAGTGATCCGCCTTTCGGGGCGTCGATGGGGTGGGGACGGGGGCGTCGGTGTAGACGGTGATCCGAACCCGGTCGCCGCGGTTCGGTGGCAAGAGGTGGCCGAGGAACACGCTGTGGTTCAACCAGTTCCACTCTGGGTCGGCCACTTCGAATCGAGGGTTGGTCGAGCAGTACCAGCGGTCGACGTCGGCACCGCCGCCGGTGAAGATGCGCTCCATCGTTGCGTCGTCCTGGGTGCCCCAGCCCTCGTTGGTGACCATGATGGGCACGCTTTCGTCGGTGACGATCGTGTAGCGGGCCCACAGATGGGTGACGCCGTCGGTGCGCACGAGGTTCCAGTCCGCACCGCCGGGCAGGATCGTTCCGGATCCGGCCGGTCCGTGGAATCGGCCGCCGGTGATCGGGATGACCCGACGCATACCGTGCGGGGTCGGCCCGATGACCACCGGAGGAGCCAGCTCGACATCGAGGGTGAAGACGTGATTCAGAGTGGGCGTGGACATGTCACTCACCTGCCGGCAGCAGTCGGCCGGCGGCAGGTGACGCTGCCGCGTCGATCGGGGCCGCGTCGAGGCCCTTCGGGGATCCACCGGGGATGACGAGTGCGACGAGCGCAGCCAGGACGGTGGCCCCGGCACAGACATAGATGCCCATGTCGAGTCCGGTTTCGAGAGCCGTCCGAGCAAGGGGTGCAACGAGATCCGAGATCGGGCCGAGGTCGGCGTTGGCCACCGCCAGTGGCCCGCCCTGCTCGGCGACGCCGGAGGCCACGCCCACCGCCTCGGGAGGGAGGGAACCGTCGGACAGGTTGGAGGTGAGGGTGGCTCCGGCAACTCCGAAGGCCACGGCGCTGACGATCGCGGGGCCGAGGCTCTGGCCGGTTTCGCGAACGAGACTGGTGACCGCGCTTGCCATTCCGGCGTAGTCGATGGCGACGGCTCCGACGGCGACGGCCGTCAGTGCGGTGAACATGGTGATGAAGCCGGTGCCGAGCAGCAGGATCGGGCCGGTCATCGCGAGCAGTGAGGTGGAGTCGCCCGGTAGCTGAGCCATCCATATCTGACCGATGGCCAGTGCCGACAGTCCGGTGACCAGCAGGGTGCGGGCCGCGACGCGCATCAACAGGCGCGGGAGCAACGGAGTGAGGAGCAGTGGTACGGCTTGGATGAGGGCGAACGGTAGTGCGGCCTGCAGCGGGCTGACGTGCAGGATCGCTTCGAGTTTCACGCTGAGCGCGTAGGCGGTGCCGATGAAGCCGAACATCGCGAGCAAACCGATCAGGGCGGCCGCTGCGAAGGCCGGGGTACGGAACAGCGCGAGGTTCAGCATCGGGGTGCGGGCTCGCTGCTCGCTGATGACGAACGCGACGAACGACGCTACTGCGAGCACGAAAGTGCCCACGATGACGGGGCTCGAGTAGCCGTCCACGGAGCCCTGGATCACCGCGTACAGCAGCGCGAGCAACGCGACGGCGATGGTGATCTGGCCGGGCCAGTCCAGTCCGCGTCCGGCGGGATGACGCGAGTCGACGATCACCGCGGCGCTGACGGCTGCGGTGACGAGACCCAGCACGGCGGGAATGGCGAACGACCAGCCCCAGCTGAAGTGTTCGGCGGCGAAGCCGCTGATCAGCGGGGCGATCATGGCACCGAACGCCAGGCTGACCGCCCAGAGAGACAGGGCGCGGGCTCGTTCCTGACGTTCCGGGGTTGCCGAGACCAGCATGGCCAGTGACGTGGGAAAGATTGCGGCAGCGCCGAGTCCGGCGATGGCCTGCCCGGTGATCAGCTGCGTCAGAGTTCCCGACGTTCCGGCGACGACGTCTCCGAGGAAGACGAGCACGCCGCCCCAGACGAGCAGCCTCTTGCGGCCGAACATGTCGCCCAGCACGCCGAAGTTGAGCTCGAGGATGGCGGTGGGAAGGATGAACGCGGCCGGGATCCAGGCCAGCGCCGCAGCGCTCGCTCCGAGGTCGCGTTGGATCACGCCGAGAATGGGCGCCGCGAGTGAGACGCCCATCTGGGCGACGCCGATCGCGAGGCAGCAGGCGATGAGCGTGCCGCGATCCAGCTTGTGTTGGGTGGGCTTCATGAGTTCCTCGTCCGGAGGCCGTGTCCTGTAAAGCAGGACTGCTGTTGTCTAATACAGGACAGTGTTCATGGCCTGGATCACAGCTGTCAAGAGTGTTGGTTCGTTTGATGACACTGCAGTCCTGACAGTCAGAACTATGATGGCGACATGGCATCGGAAACGAGTGGATACAGAGAACGCAACAGCACAGCCGACCGCGCGCTGATCATCCTGGGCATGTTCACCGAGGATCGCCTGCAGATCAGCGCGAACGATGTCGCCGAGGCTCTCGGCAGTGCCCGCTCCACGGCATATCGATATCTGCAGACATTGGTCGGCGCATCGTTTCTCGAGGAAGCCCCCAATGGCGGGTTTCGGTTGGGTGTCGCGGTACTCGAACTTGCTCGATTGGCCCGGCGCGGTTACGGATTGACGACGATCGCCCAACCGGTGATGCGCGAACTGGCCGATGAGGTGGGCGAAACCGTGTTGCTCACCAGGCTCGTCGACGACACGGCAGTGTGCATCGAGCGGTGTGAGGGAGCCAAGCAACTGGTGCGCCTGAGCTACGAGCGGGGGAGTCGGCTGCCCATCAACGCCGGCGCGTCGGCGCTGACGCTGTTGGCCTGGTTGCCGGAGAAGGAAATCCGCTCGATTCTGGGTCGGCACGAGCTGCAACGCTTCACCGATCGAACGTTGACCGACGTCGATCGCCTCGTCGATCGCCTCGAGCGGATTCGCATCACCGGCTACGGCCTGACCGTCGCCGAGGTGGACCCGGATGCGATGGGAATCGCCGCACCGATCTTCGACGAGTCCGGTTCGGTGGCAGCGGCATTGAGCATCGTCGCGATCAGGCGTCGAGTCCCGGAGGACCGGACCGACGTGCTCGTCACCGCAGTGCGGGCCGCGGCGCAGACGCTGTCGACGAGATTGGCCGTCGTCAGTTCGTAGCGTGTCCTATTTTATGGGACAGCATTCCTATTTAACGTGATGCGCGCTACGTTGGTGGTGTGGATACGAGATTCGACACCCTCTACGACGTAGCGATCTGCGGTGCCGGTCCGGTCGGGATGACCGCGGGCCTGCTGCTCGCTGAACGAGGGCTCCGCGTCGTCGTTCTCGAGCGGCGCTCGACGACGAGCGACGAACCCAAAGCGATCAGCATCGACGACGAGGCACTGCGCACCTATCAGCAGGCAGGCGTGATCGACAGAATCCTGCCGATCGTCGTGCCCGGCACCGGAACCCGCTACTACGGACTCGACGACGAACCGCTGTTCCACGGCGGCGCGGAGAGCGCCTACCGATTGGGCTACCCCTTCAAGAACCCGTTCGCGCAACCGGACCTCGAGCGTGTGCTGGCCGAGGCGCTGCACACGGCGCGCAATGTCACCGTTCGGTTCGACACCGAGGTCACGTCGATCGTGCAGGACGCGGACGCCGTGGCCATCGAAGCGGGCGGACGCACGGTGCGAGCCCGCTACCTCCTCGGTTGCGACGGCGGACGATCGACCGTCCGAAACCTGCTCGGTATCGGGATGATCGGACGCAGCCACCCGGAATTGTGGTTGGTGGTCGACACGCTCGGCGACCCCCACGTCGAGCGCTACGGTATGCACCACGCCGATCCGAGCAGACCGCACGTGGTGGTGCCGGGTCTCGGTGGCCGCTGTCGATACGAATTCCGCCTGTTCGAGGGGGAGGGTACGGCCACCGACGCGCCGCCGTTCGAGCTCATCGAGAAACTTGTCTCGCGCTACCGGCCGATCACACCCGCCCAGGTCGAACGTGCCGTCAACTATCGCTTCCACGGCCTCGTGGCCGATCGATGGCAGCTGGGGCGCTGCTTCCTGCTCGGCGACGCCGCACACATGATGCCGCCGTTCGCCGGTCAGGGTCTGAACTCCGGCATTCGCGACGCCGCAAATCTGGCGTGGAAGTTGACCGGCGTGCTCGACGGTTGCCTGAACGACAGTGTCTTGGCCACATACCAATCCGAGCGCGGCCCGCACGCCGCCGCGGTGGTGCGCGCCTCCGAGCGGTTGGGCCGCGTGGTGATGACGACCAACCCTCGCATCGCGGCCAGGCGCGACGAGTTGGTCCGGGCCGCACTGGCCACAGAGAACGGGCGACGCTGGTTCGAGACCATGGCCTATCGCCCGCCGTACCGATTCTCCGACGGGCTCGTACTCCCCGGCGACGACACCGGGAGCATGATCGGGCAACCCCGGGCCTTCGACTCGGCGACCCGAACCATCCGCCCGCTCGACGAGATCCTCGGAACCGGTTGGGCGCTGGTGGGAGTCGACGTACACGACACGGCGGAGTGGGCGCACGCGCGCGATATCGGTCGCGGCCTACACGCCGTCGAGGTCGCCGTGCCCACCGATCGCACGGTGCCGAGAATCGACGGCATCAACGTTCTACTCGACGTCGACGGCCGGCTGGACGACGAGATACGGACGTACACCGGAAGATTCGTGCTCATCCGACCCGACCGCTTCGTTGCGGCCGCGTGGCATCCGCACGACGGTGACGACGTTCGAGCCGCAGTGAGAGCCGCGGTGGCGTCGTGGATCGGAACTTCGGTGAGCCCTTCCGAACTGTCCTACATCGAGACGAAAGGCATCAGCTATGCGTGAACTACCCACCCCGCTGCCGACGACAGTGGTCCGCCGCACCGCGCCCCCGACTCCGCGGCACGAGGCGGACGTCGACTGGAACACGTCCAACAAGTTTCTCAACGGGCCGTTCGCGCCGTGGCACGAGGAGACCGAGGCGTTCGACCTCGAGGTCATCGGGAAACTCCCCGACGATCTCGCCGGCGCGCTGTTCCGAGTGGCCGACAATCCACGCTTCGAGCCGCTCGACACCGACCGCTACCACTGGTGGGAGGGCGACGGCGGCGTCGCGGGCACCTACATCCGCGACGGTAAGGCGTCGTTCCGGATGAAGTGGGTGCACACCGACACCATGAAGATCGAGGTGGAGGCCGGGGAAGCGCTGTACAGCGGTTTCGTCAACGGCTCCGGCAAGGCCAAGCGGGATCTGCCCGCGGGCGCGCCGCCGTCGAAGAGCGTCGCCAATACCAACGTCGGGCTGTTCGCCGACCATCTGCTGGTGTACTACGAAGGCGGACTGCCGCATTCGATGCACCCCGAAACTCTCGATACGCAGGGCACGTACAACTTCGGTGGTGCGCTCGACATCCTGTGCACGGCGCACTACAAGATCGAACCGTCGACCGGAAACATGCTGTTCTACTCGGCCATCGGGCCGAGACTGACGTGGTACGAGGCCGATACCAGCGGCACCGTCGTCGATTCCTTCGGTTTCGACATGGGGTGCCCGGCAATGGTTCACGATTACATCGTGAGCGAACACCTCGCGATCTTCCTCATCTCGCCCAACCAGTTCCGCCTCGACCGCATCATGGAGGGGCGACCCGGAGTGCTCTGGGACGAATCGGCGACGCCGAACGGCAGCAGGTTCGCCGTGCTCGACCGTCGCACCCATGAGGTGAGCTGGTACGACACCGGCCTGATGCTGGCCCCGACGCACTTCTTCAACGCGCACGAAACCGCCACAGGAATCGTGGTGGATCTGCACGTCATCGCGCGTCTGGGCAATCCAGCCGACGACTCGGACGAGCCGATCGACTCGCACTCCTGGTTTCCACCCGCGATGGCCTGGCGGTTCGTGCTCGATACCGCGACCGGGACGACCAGCCAGCACATGCACAGCGGGATCGCGGGTGAATTCCCGAAGATCAACGACGCGTGGCTGGGCAAGGAGAACCGCTTCGGCTACTTCGCCACCACCCGAGATCTGTCTCCGCTGACTCTGACGGATGGGCTTGCGCGCCACGACTTCTCCACCGGCCAGACGGTCGTGCTCGAAGGGCCCGACGGATTGACCAGCCCCAGCGAACCGGTCTTCGTCCAGCGTCGAGGAGCGAGCGGCGAGAACGACGGATATCTGCTGACCCTGTGGTGGAATCCGGCGACCGGACTCTCCGAGCTACTGGTGCACGAGGCCGATGCGTTCACCCGCGAACCTCTCGCGCGGGTGAAGCTTCCCGTCCGAGTTCCGTTCGCGTTCCACGGATCCTGGGCCGAGGCCGAAGTGCTCGACGCAGCGATCGCAGCCCAGCGGTAACGAAGAAAGAACACCGAGAATGAAAGAGCAGGACTGACATGGCGAACACACTGGCGTGGACGGCGAAGATATTCGACGGCGGATGGCTGGACGGCGGCGGTGGAACCCTCGACGTGACGGCTCCTGCCGACGGGGCCCTCGTGGCCACCGTCGGTGCTGCGGACGTCGCGGACCTCGATCGAGCTGTCGCGAAAGCTGCACGTGCGCAGCAAGAATGGGCCGCCAAGCCCTACCCGGAGCGAGCATCGGTCATGATGAAGGCTGCGGCGATTCTAGAACAGAACCCCGAGCGTCTGACGCGGTGGCTGATTCCCGAATCGGGATCCAGTCACGGCAAGGCAGGGGCCGAGGTGGGCTTGGTTCTTGCCGAACTGACCGAGGCGGCCACGTTGGCGTCCCAGCCCTACGGGCAGGTCCTGCGCAGCGCGAAGTCTCGGTTCTCGGTAGGGCGATACGTTCCGATGGGCGTCATCGGCGTGATCAGTCCGTTCAACTTCCCAGCGGTACTGTCGATGCGGTCGGTCGCGCCTGCTCTGGCCGTCGGCAATGCCGTTGTGCTCAAACCCGATCCGCGAACGCCGATTTCGGGTGGACTGATCCTCGCCGAGATTCTAGCCGAGGCCGGCCTGCCGGACGGTCTGTTGCACGTACTGCCCTCGGGTGCCGACGTGGGAGCGGCGCTCGTCTCGCACCCCGACGTGCCGTGCATCTCCTTCACCGGATCCACCGCGGCCGGCCGCCGAATCGCGGAAGCCGCTGCGCCGTTGCTCAAGAAGGTCCACCTCGAGCTCGGCGGAAACAACGCGTTCCTCGTGCTGCCCGATGCAGACATCGAGGCCGCTGCATCGGCGGGCGCGTGGGGATCGTTCCTGCACCAGGGGCAGATCTGTATGGCGTCGGGTCGGCACCTCGTTCCCGAGCATCTCGCCGAGCAGTACACGGCGGAACTCGCGAAGATCGCCGCGCGGATCACCGTCGGAGATCCGACCGACCCGTCGAATGCGTTGGGGCCCATCATCGACGAGAACCAGTTGAAGCGAGTCGACAGCATCGTGCAAGCCACGGTGACGGCCGGTGCCGAACTGGCTGCAGGCGGAACTTTCGACGGGCTCTACTACCGACCGACCGTGCTCGGTAACGTGCCTAAGGATTCACCCGCGTTCACCGAGGAGATATTCGGCCCGGTCGCACCCATCACTACGTACCGCACCGTCGACGAGGCAATCGACATCGTCAATTCCTCGGAATACGGCCTGTCCGTTGCTGTTCTGACCTCGAACCCGTTCAAGGCCTACGAGCTGGCGGACCGAATTCGTTCCGGTGCCGTGCACATCAACGACCAGACGATCGACGACGAGGCCGTCGCGCCGTTCGGTGGCGTCAAGGCATCGGGTTCCGGTGGACACTTCGGCACCACCGTCAACCTCGATACGTTCTGCGATCTGCAGTGGGTCACGATGCAGTCGGACATTCAGAAGTATCCCTTCTGAAGTCACAGCCCTTCTGAACCTGCAGCGGCCCCGCACCGATCGGGCTACTCGCGGTGCGGGGTTCGCTCACCCGTGTTCGGGTCGACGTCGAACAGCTGGTCGGTGTTGTCCGGGGCGTAGACGACGGTGTTCGTTTCGAGGGCTCGTCGTCGAGCGCCGTCGCGAATCGCGAGGAATCCGGCACCGAACAACACGATCACGGCGATTCCGGCGACGATCGCCCAACCCTCGAAGCCGCCCGCCAATGCGGCGATCAGACCGCCTGCAGCGGCGATACCGGCGAAGATCAAGATGACGGCCAGCATGTTCTCGACAGCTCTGGCCCAGCTCGTTTTGGTAGGCCTTTTCTCGACCATAGGGGCAATTCCTTTCGATCAGCTCGGAGCGGGGGATACCCGAAAGCCGACCGATTAAGCCCCGCACTGCCCAGTGGCCGTCGTCACTGAGCCTTGCGCGCGCGGTACGCGGCAACGGCCGCTCGGTTCCCGCAGGTAGTGCTACAGAACCGGCGGGATCGGTTGCGCGAGAGGTCGAGGACCAGGCCGTTGCAGTCCGGATCCGCGCAGACGTCGAAGCGCGAGAGCTCGTCCGCTCGGATGACGTCGATCATGGACATCGCGGTCTCGACGACGATGCGGGTCGCGAGCGGACTGTCGTCGGCGACGGCATGGATGTGCCAGTCGAGATCTCCGTGACGAACCAGTCGGGGCAGGGCCG
Organism: Rhodococcus sp. IEGM 1341; assembly: GCF_030056895.1. Lineage (NCBI taxonomy): Bacteria > Bacillati > Actinomycetota > Actinomycetes > Mycobacteriales > Nocardiaceae > Rhodococcus > Rhodococcus sp. IEGM 1341. Next base: position 28,663 of record NZ_JASHKV010000008.1, read on the forward strand.
AGGATTCGGCGAGCAGACGGTTCACCTCGACCACGGCGTCGTCTCGGCTGCTGGTCAGCAGCGCGCGCAGGGTCGGGCGCAGTGCTCTCACGGCCTCGAGCTCGGCGTCGTCGCCGTCGAAGCGGCCGGAGTAGCCCTGTTCGGTGAAGAACTCGGCGAGCTGCTCGCGGGTGGTCAGCGTGTCCGGCTCCTCGGCGGAATTGATCAACGCCACGGCCGCCAACAGTGACAGTTCCGCGTCATGAGCAAAAAGCATGTTGACACCTTACCAAGTCGGTCCCTACTGTCACATGCCATGACGGCTTACACTCATGACGCGAATGCGGATCTCGCGGCCACCCACGATGCTGCCGCGCGGTCGCGTCGACTCTCGGGACTCGGTTTCGCGCTGCTCTCCGCGGCGTCCTTCGGGCTTTCCGGCTCACTCGCCACCGGGCTGCTCGACGCAGGCTGGACGGCCGGGGCCGCGGTGACCGCGCGAATTCTGCTCGCCGCAGCCGTCCTGCTGATTCCGTCGATCCTCGCGTTGCGCGGGCGGTGGAACCTGCTGGCGAAGAACTGGAAGCTGCTCCTCGCCTACGGTGCCTTCGCGGTGGCTGGGTGTCAGCTCGCCTTCTTCAACGCCGTCGGACGCATGGAGGTGGGTGTCGCGCTGCTGATCGAGTTCACCTCGCCCGTGGCCGTCATCGGGTGGATGTGGTTCCGGCACCAGCAGCGTCCCGGTCGCCTGACCGTGGTGGGCGCACTGCTGGCCGCGATGGGGCTGGTGCTCGTGCTCGATCTGATCTCCGGTGCCGACGTGGACTCGGTCGGCGTGCTGTGGGCGCTGGGCTCGATGGTCGGTGCGGCCGTGTACTGGGTGCTGTCGGCGGACGAGAGCAACGGCCTCCCGCCGATCGTGCTCGCCGGAGCCGGTCTGTTGACGGGCGGGCTCATCCTGCTGGTCGCCGGGCTCATCGGGATCGTCCCATTCGCTGCTCCGCTCACCGACGTCACCTTCGTCGATGCGGTCGTTCCGTGGTGGGTTCCGATCATCGGCCTCGGCGTCGTGACCGCCGCGCTGGCCTACGTTCTCGGGATCGCGGCGGGCCGACGTCTCGGGTCTCGGTTGGCATCGTTCATGGGTCTGATGGAGGTCGTTGCGGCACTGGTGTTCGCGTGGCTGCTGCTCGGGCAGGCACCGGCACCGGTCCAATTGGCCGGTGGCGCACTGGTTCTGCTCGGCGTGGTCGTCGTCAAATCAGGAGAACGCGCCACGGCTCACGAGCCGGTGGAGCCGTTGCAGAGCAGGCCTTGAGCCTGTAGGTCCTACATCGCAGCTCAGCTGTCGACGCGTCCGAACACCACGGCGGCGAGAATGGTGTGAGCGCTGGCGATCACCGAGTCCAGCGGTTCGCGTTCGGGAGAGAGCAGCCATTGTTGGGCGATGGTGAGGACCGCGCCCACCAGGCCCATGGCGAGTGTTCGACGGTTGGGCCCGGCGAGCCCGCGGCTGGATCCGGCGGCCTCGGCCACCTGCAGCACCGTCTCGGAGAACGAGGTCGTCGTCTTGCGGTAGAGCGCGTCGACGGTGGGCGAGACTCCGAGAATCTCGACGAAGGCAATGCGCGCGGATGCAGGATTCTCGGCGACGAACGTGAAGAAGCCGGTGAGAGCTCCCCGGAGAACCTGTTCGGTGGAGTCGGCCTCGGCCTGCGCACCGGCCAGGATGTTCTCGCGCATGGCGTCGGTCGCTCGGCCGTATGCGGCCATGAGCAAGTCCTCGCTGTTGGAGAAGGACTCGTAGAAGTAGCGCTTGGTCAGGCCGGCCTCGCTGCACACCTTCTCCACGGTTGCCGTCCGGTAGCCGGTGGTGCCGAAGACCTTCACGGCGGCGTCGAGCAGACGAATTCGACGCTCCTGCTGCCGTTGCTGCGGGTCGGCACCTCGGTAGGTACGGCCGGGTTCGCTGTGATGGGTAGTCACAGACAGATCTTGACACCGCTCGGTATCAGATGCAAAGTGTTCGCAGACAAGCATTTCGATCGAGGGGGAGCAGATGGCGGCGTCGACGCTGCGGAACAAGGTCGTTCTGATCACCGGAGCGGCGCGGGGGATCGGTGCCGCAACGGCACGTGCGCTGGCGGGCCGAGGTGCCCAGCTGGTTCTCGTCGACGTCGACGAGGCACCCCTCCTGGAACTCGCGACCCAGCTGAAAGCAGCGGCATTCGTTGCCGACGTGCGGAATCTCGACGATATGCAGCGCGCCGTCGACGGGGGAATAGAGGCGTACGGCGGCATCGATCTGGTGCTGGCGAACGCAGGCATCGCCAGCTACGGATCGATCATGCAGGTCGATCCGGCCACGTTCCAACGCGTCATGGACATCAACGTGATGGGCGTGTTCAACACCGTCCGCGCGGCTTTGCCATCGCTCATCGATCGCAACGGCTACGTCCTCGTCGTCTCCTCGCTCGCGGCGTTCACCCCGTGCCCCGGCCTGGCCGCGTACAACGCCAGTAAGGCTGCGGCAGAACACTTTGCGAACGCCCTCCGGCTCGAGGTCAACTACCGAGGTGTCGATGTCGGCTCCGCGCACATGGCATGGATCGACACACCGATGGTGCAGGACGCCAAGTCCGATCTCACCGCATTCCAGGATCTGCTCGCGGTGCTGCCCGGCCCGCTGGGTAAGACGATGACCGTCGAGCAGTGCGTCGACGCGTTCGTCGACGGCCTGGCCAAGCGCAAGCGGCGTGTCTACGTGCCGCGGTGGGTGGGCGCAGCGTCGTGGTTCAAGGCCGTCATCACCTCGCGGGTCGGTGATCGCAGCATGCTCGAGCACGTGCCGACGATCCTGCCGAAGATGGACGAAGAAGTAGCCCGCCTCGGCAGGTCCGAGAGCGCTCGCAACAAGACCAGCTGACACCGGACATCGAAGGAATCGCTGACATGACTGCCGTACTGCCCTCTCCCGAGGTCGACGTTCTCATCATCGGTGCCGGCCTGTCCGGGATCGGGGCCGCGCGCCACCTCGGGCACGATCTGCCCGGTAAGACCTACGCCATCCTCGAAAGTCGCGGCGCGATCGGGGGAACGTGGGATCTGTTCCGCTACCCCGGGATTCGTTCCGACTCCGACATGTACACCCTCGGATACAGCTTCAAGCCGTGGATGGGTGAGAAATCCATCGCCGACGGCACCGACATCCGCAACTACATCGTCGAAACCGCGCAGGAAGCGGGCGTCGACAAGCATATTCGGTTCCATCACAAGGTCGTCGCGCTCGAGTGGTCGTCCGAACAGCAGTTCTGGACGGTGACCGCGCACCGTAGCGACACGGACGAGACGGTGACAATCACGGCGTCGTTCGTGTTCTCCTGCAGCGGTTACTACAACTACGACAAGGGGTTCACCCCCGAGTTCGCCGGACAGGAGAATTTCGGCGGCCAGGTGATCCACCCGCAGCACTGGCCCGAGGATCTGGACTACTCCGGCAAGAAGATCGTCGTGATCGGTAGCGGTGCAACGGCAATCACGTTGGCTCCCAACCTGGCTCGCGACGCCGAGCACGTCACGCTGCTGCAGCGCTCGCCCAGCTACGTCCTCTCGCTTCCGTCACAGGACCCGATTGCGCAGACGCTACGCAAGCGCCTGCCGAAGAAGTTGGCGTACAGCGTCACTCGGCTCAAGAACGTGTCGATGGCCATGTTGATCTACACACTGAGCCAGAAGTACCCGGAGTTCATGAAGAAGCGGATCCGGACGATGCAGGAGGGGTGGTTGCCGAAGGGATACGACCTCGACACCCACTTCACCCCGTCCTACAACCCGTGGGATCAGCGCCTGTGCCTGGTGCCCGACAACGATCTGTTCCGGTCGATTCGCAAGGACGAAGTCTCGATCGTCACCGATCACATCGACACCTTCACCGAGACCGGCCTGAAGCTGAAGTCGGGCCAGCACCTCGACGCCGATATCGTCGTCACCGCAACGGGATTGAACCTCTCCGCTCTCGGCGGTGCGCAGTTCCGGGTCGACGGCGAGGACGTCGACCTGCCCAGCACGATGGCCTACAAGGGCATGATGCTCACCGGTATCCCCAACTTCGCCTTCGTTGTCGGTTACACCAACGCCTCGTGGACACTCAAGGCCGACATGGTCTCGAACTACGTGATGCGACTGCTGGCGCACATGGACGAGAAGGGCTACAGCACAGTCGAGCTCGAACGCGACCCGTCGATCGACGAGGAACCGTTCCTCGACTTCGCGGCGGGATACGTGCTGCGGGCGGTGGACAACTTCCCGAGACAGGGCAGCGAGACCCCGTGGAAGCTGCGCATGAACTACTTCCGCGACCTGCCGGTGCTGCGCTACGGCAAGGTGGTGGACAAGGCCATGAAGTTCGGTCGTCCCCGGTCGAAGGTCTCCGTCGGATCCTGACGGGAATTGTTCGGGGTCGGGCGTGCGTTGGTTCCGAGTATGAAAATTGGAATCATCGGAAGCGGATTCATCGGCGGTACTCTCGTCCGTCGCCTGACAGCACTCGGTCACGAGGTTCGGTTCTCCAACTCACGTGACCCGGAGACCCTGGCAGACCTGGCGGCGGACACCGGGGCGACGGCAGTGTGGGCCGCCGACGCGGCTCAGGACACAGACCTGGTGATTCTGAGCATTCCGCAGAAGAACGTGCCGGATCTGGCACCGGGAATTGCCGGTGCCCGTAAGCCCGGGGCACCGATCATCGAGACCAACAACTACTACCCGCAGCAGCGGGACGGGTTGATCGAGGAGATCGAGGGTGGGACACCCGAAAGTGTGTGGGTGTCTCAGCAACTCGGCGAGCCGGTGATCAAGGCGTTCAACGGAATCTACTGGAAGCACCTGTTGGAAAAGGGTGTGCCCAGCGGTACCAGCGGTCGTATCGCACTGCCGATCGCAGGCGACGACGAGGATTCCAAGAAGCTCGCGTTCTCGGTGATCGACGAGCTCGGATTCGACCCCGTCGACGGCGGAACCCTCGCCCAGTCGTGGCGTCAGCAGCCGGGAACGCCCTCGTACGGCAAGGACTTCGGAGTCGACGCCCTCGTCGAGGCGCTGGGGCAGGCCACCGAAGAACGCAGTGCGGAGTGGAAGGCCTGAGCTCGATTCCTCTTGCTACCTGACGCGACAGCTACCTGACGCGGCAGCTACTTGACGCGGCCCTCGCGGAGCGTGCGCTCCGCGAGGTCGCGTAGCGGCCCGGTCAGGTTCGAATCGCCGACGCGGCACGAGTGCTCACCCACCGACACGTTCCAGACGAACGTGTCGCGGGCATTCGAGTCGGCCGAGTCGGTGGCCTGCTGATCGGCGATGTACGGCTGCGCGGCCTCGACCAACGACTGCCATTCCGGCTCGTCGGTCTCGACGACTCCGCGCTTGGACATGCCGGCGACACCGCCGGTTCGCAATACCTCGATGCGCAGGCTCATCTGCCCTCGATCACACCCGATCGTCGCTCGGCTTCGGTATGGACTCGTTCCCCGTTGTCCGAACTCCCACGGTAGACCAACCGGTCGCCACAGCCTCGGCAACGTCGGAACCGGCTCCGTACCGCTCGTTCGCTGCAGCGAGTGTGGCGGCCGCGAAGCCGGCGAAATCGACCGTAGGAGACAGTCCGCCGACCGTCATCGTGTCGAACCACACCTGCCCGACGCGATCCCAGGCCGGACCGCCCAGAGTGGTGGCGGCGACGGCGAATGCACGGTTGGGGATACCCGAATTGATGTGCACACCGCCCTCGTCCTCGGTGGTGACGACGAAGTCGTCCATGCTGGCCGGCTGCGGATCCTTACCCAGCACGTCGTCGTCGTACGCGGTGCCGGGCTCGAGCAGAGAGCGCAACGCTTTCCCCTGAACGGCCGGAAGGAACAGCCCTTCGCCGATCAGCCACGACGCGTCCTCGGCGTTCTGCCCGGCGGTGTACTGCTCGACCAGTGCGCCGAACACGTCGGAGATCGATTCGTTCAGCGCGCCGGCCTGGTCCTTGTATTCGAGCGGGGTGGTGTACTGCGTGAACCCGTGCGCGAGTTCGTGTGCGATGACGCCGAGCGAGACGGTGAATCGAGCGAACACCTCACCGTCACCGTCGCCGAAGACCATGCGCGAGCCGTCCCAGAACGCGTTGTCGTAGTCCTGCCCGTAGTGCACCGTCGCGTCGAGGGGCAGGCCGCTGCCGTCGAGACTCGAGTAGCCGTAGACCTCGTCGAAGAACGCATAGGTAGCGCCGAGACCGTCGTACGCCTCGTCTGTCGCGGCGTCTCCGGTTGCTTCCTCGCCCTCGGCGCGCACCTGCTGGCCGGGGAGATCCCGCGTGGACTTCGCGTCGGAGATGGTGCGTTCGAGCGTGCCGCCGGTGCGCGGAGCGATGGCGGTGCGCGCCTGTACGACCTCGCGTCCGGCACGCATTTCACGATCGGCGAGCAGTGTGGCGCGAGCGCCCGCACCCTGGAGCCTTTCGAGCAGGAACGGCGGAACTACCCCATGGAAGTGCTGGCTGCGCGATGATCCGGAATCGGAAACTGACGTCATACTCGGTGACCCCCTAGGTCCGTGGCATGTGCGGTGATGGTTTCAGTGTGCCCGAGGGCACCGACACGGTCGGTCTCGTCGGTGAGATCACGCGCCTATCGTGGACAGGTCGACGCCGTCCACCTCGCTCGGCGGACGAAGCGCAGTGACGGTCGCCCAGTGTCGGGCCAGCAGGGAGGCGTCGGAATCGTCGTCCTCGGCTCGGATCTCGTCGAAGCGAACGGTGACGAAATCCTCCCCGCGATCGCCTATTTCGGCCTGTACCGCGCCGTAGCGGGCGAGCGATGCCGGCACGATCCCCGCCAGATCCGCCAGCGGAACGTCCGGGATGTTCACGTTGACGACGGCGTCGGACGGTCCGTGCGACACCATCCACGTCACCGCGAGGTGTGCGACGTGCTCGGCGGTGTCCCAGTGAGCAGGCTCGGTGGCGATCGACGACAGAGCCATGGCAGGAACTCCATGGGTCAGCGCAGTCAATGCGGCCCCGACGGTGCCCGAATGCAGAACGGCTGCACCGGTATTGGGGCCGTGATTGATGCCCGAGAGCACCAGGTCCGGCACGTCGCCGAAGGCTCCTCGGGTGGCGACGAACGCGATCAGAGCCGGCGACGCCTGCACCGCATACGCCGGGACGTCGGGCAGACCGTCGAGCTCCACCGCTGCGATGCCCAGATGATCGTCGACGCCCATGCCGGTCAGCGATGCGCTGGCCCCGCTGCGCTCCTCGTGGGGCGCGGCCACGACGACGTCGAGACCGGCATCGACGGCCACGCGCGCGAGCAGGGCGATGCCCGCGCTGTGCACGCCGTCGTCGTTGGTGATCAGGGCTCTCATTTCTTGCCTGCCTTCTTGTACGGACGAACCTCCACCGATTCGGTGAGGCCGAGAACCAGGTCGCGTCGCCCACTGCCGAGGCCGCGTCGGGTGACGTTCGCCGTGCCCGCTCCGCCGCCGAGACGCAACGCCTCCGGGACCGACAATCCCTGAGCGAGCCCTGCGGCGATGCCTGCACTCATCGAATCGCCTGCTCCGTGGTGATCGACCATGCGCAGACCCGGCGTGACTATCTCGAGCACGTCGCCGTCCACCAGCGCCAGGGCTGGATCTCCTGCGCGCGAGATCACGACGATCTCCGCGCCGTCGTCGTGCATCTGCCGCATCGAATCGATGAGGTGCGCCGGGTCCTCGGACTCGGCCCGGCCGTCGGCGATGAGGTCCTCGTGGCTGACCTTGAGCACCGTGAGGCCGCCGGCGAGCGCAGCGATCATGGTCGGCCCGGACAGGTCGGCCACCACCGTCTTGCCCAGGGCGGTGAGGTCCGCGCACAGCCGCTCGTACACCTCGGGCGGGACGATGTCGTCTTCGTGCGGTCCGCCGAGGATGGCGACGTCGCTGCGGGCACCGGCTGCGAGTGCCGCGCTGAACAGGTCGTCGAGCGCATGCCTGGCCAGGGGCGGCGGGTCGACCGTGGCAAGGATTTCACGCTCACCGCTACGGCGATCGTGCACGTACGAGCCGCTCTCCTGGCCGATGTCGACCGAGACGACGGAGATGCCCTCCCGCTCGACGATGTCGCGCAGAATGCCCCCGATCTCGCCGCCGAACACTCCCGTCAGTGTGACGTCGAGACCGAGCACCGTGGCCATCCGGGCGATCCAGTGGCCCTGACCACCCGCGTGCACGTGCAGTTCGGTGTTGCCGTTGGGAGCTTTGTCGAGGGTCACCGTCAACAGCGGAGACGGAGCGAAGACGAGAGCACTGAGGGATTCAGAGGAGGGAGGCATCGACTGCGAATGCCCGATATGTCAGGACCGAAACGGCTGGTGCTCGGCGATAGCCTCAGAAGCGACGACGCAGACGCATTCCGATCGGGCGGCCGTCGGGATCGACGAACAGGCGATAGGCGAATGCGGCGAGTCGCTGTTGCCACACCGGTGGCACGGAAATCTCGTGTCGGCGAAGCCTGCCGGCAGGGCGCGGGCCCGAGGACGGGTTGTGGTGCCACTCGTCGAGCGCGGTCGCACTCGCCGAGATGGCGTCGAAGAACTGCTGCGGATCCACCAGATCGGCGTCGTCGCCGTCGGCGCGGCCGAGGTGTTCGCGGATCAGTTCCAGGCGCAGGTTGCGGGCGTGGGTTCGGGCACCGTCGCCCAACCCGGCGGGGTCGAGAGGTTCGCGGTCGTCGCGTTCTTCGTCGACGATCGCCGCCGTCAGCTCCGAATCGTGAGTCCAGGACCGACGATTGAAGTTGTCCGAGCCCACCGCGGTCCACACGTCGTCGATGATGCAGACCTTCGAGTGCACGTATACCGGTATGCCGCGGTCGTTTTCGATGTCGAGAACCAGCACGCGATCACCACCGGCGGCGCGGATGACCTCCAGCGCAGCCGAGTGTCCCAGCAGCGCAGAGGGAATGGTGAGTGCACTGTCGTCGTCGAGGTGCTTGGGAACCACCACCACCAACCGCAGGTTCGGCTTACGGCGCAGTGCCGCGGCGAAGACGCGTGCGACATCCACCGACCACAGGTACTGGTCTTCGATGTAGATCAGCTCGGTTGCCCGGTTGAGTGCCTTGGCGTACGCCCGTGCCGCGCTGCGCTCGCCCTTGGTGGCGAACGGGTAGGCGGGGCGTCGACGCGGGTAGGTGCGCAACAACTGAACCGAGCACGTGCCCTGCGGTTCCGGCGGCGCAGCCGCAGGCGGCAGTTCCGACGGCTCCCGAGTCACTCCGCGCAGCATGTCGGGGATGGCGTGCCAGGGGAGGCGGGACAGGGCTGCGGGATCCTCCCAGCGCTCGCGGAAGACGTCCTCGACGTCTCGCACCGCGGGTCCCTCCAACTGGACCTGCACGTCGTGCCAGGCCGGGATCTCGCCGTACTCGGGAGGGAAGGGTCGGGAGACCGGATCGCCGAAATGATCGGCGTCGTCGCGTCGAGCACGGGCCAGGTCGATGCCGCCCACGAACGCGATGTCGGGCAGATCTTTCCTCCCGTACCGCACGACCACGAACTTCTGGTGGTGGCTTCCGGTCACCAGCACGCGCTGGTCGAGGATCACCTCGCCGCCTGCCTCTTCGAGCTTCATGGCGAGCTTGCGATTCTTCGGGCCGGTGAATCCGAGCGTCTCCATGTGCGAGCGCCACACCATGCCCTTCACGACGCCACCGCGGTGCGCGACGCCCGTGAGCGCGTCCTCGACGGTCACGCCGTCGTCGGTGAGCAGCTGTTCCGGATCTCCGCGCCAATCGGTGAACAGCACCAGGTCGTCGCGCTCGGTGCGGTCGAGGGCTCGGGCCAGCGCCGCGAAATAGGTCTTGCCGTGCACCAGGTTCTCGACGCGGTTGCCCTCGGTCCAGTCGGTGATCCGGGTGTCGTCGTTGCCGCGCTCGACGGCAGTGAGGAACCACGGGTGCGCCGGATCGAAGTGTCGCTCCGGTGCGATGAGGGCGGAGGTGGATCTGCCGAGGCTCTCGGCGACACCGTCGACGACGCGCCGGATGCGCTGCACTATCACGGTGGCATCATTTCATCCGGTTTGAAGCGCGGGGAGGGCGGGCACCCGAGCGATATGACTCAGGTACCCAACGTCACGCTCAGAAACGGCAAGCAGATCCCGCAGCTCGGCTTCGGCGTGTTCCAGATCGATCCCGAGAAGACAGCGCAGGCCGTCGAGACGGCACTCGAGATCGGCTACCGCCACATCGACACCGCCGAGATGTACGGCAACGAGAAGCAGGTCGGCGAAGGTATTCGGAACTCGGGTATCGACCGCGACTCGGTGTTCGTCACCAGCAAACTCAACAACGGCTTCCACAAGCCCGACGACGCGCGCAAGGCGTTCGACAAGACGCTCAGTGACCTCGGCACCGACCACGTGGATCTCTTCCTCATCCACTGGCCGCTGCCCACCCGCTACGACGGCGACTTCGTCTCCACCTGGAAGACGCTGGAGGAGTTCGCCGCAGACGGCCGTGCACGCAGCATCGGCGTCTCCAACTTTCAGCCCGCCCACCTCGATCGCCTGGCGGAGGAGACCGAAACGGTCCCCGCGGTGAACCAGATCGAGGTGCACCCGTACTTCGTCAACAACGACGTCTGGGCCTACGGCCGCGAGCATGCGATCCCCACCGAGGCGTGGTCTCCGATCGCCCAGGGCAATGTTCTCGACGACGCGGAATTGAAGCGAATCGCCGACGCGGCAGGCAAATCCGTCGCACAGGTGGTGCTCCGCTGGCACATCCAGCGCGGAAACATCATCTTCCCGAAGTCGGTCACGCCGGAGCGGGTGAAGGCCAACTTCGACATCTTCGACTTCGAGCTCAGCTCGGCCGATGTGGACGCCATCACGGCTCTGGACAAGGGTGAGCAGGGTCGTACCGGACCGAATCCGGACACCTTCGACATGATCCCCGACTGATCACGTAACCCTGTGGGCTCGAACATCTTCGGATGTTCGAGCCCACAGTCGTTCGGTCAGTGTTTCAGGGCCGATCCTGTTGCCGCGGTGACCTGCTCGGTGGTCACGCCCGGTGCGAGTTCCACCAGTTCGAGGGTGCCGTCGCCGACGACGTCGATGACGGCGAGGTTGGTGATGATGCGATTCACGACGCTTTGGCCGGTCAACGGCAGGGTGCAGGCGTCGAGGATTTTCGGGTTACCGTCGCGGTCGGTGTGTTCCATGACGACGATGACGCGTCGGGCGCCGTGTACGAGGTCCATCGCGCCGCCCATGCCTTTGACCATCTTGCCGGGCACCATCCAGTTGGCGAGGTCGCCGGTGCGTGAGACCTGCATGCCGCCGAGTACGGCGGTGTCGATGTGGCCGCCGCGGATCATGCCGAAGCTCAGTGACGAATCGAAGTATGCGGCACCGGGATTGACGGTGACGGTCTCTTTGCCTGCGTTGATGAGGTTGGCGTCGACGTTGTCCTCGGTGGGGTAGGGCCCGGTGCCGAGGATGCCGTTCTCCGAGTGGAGGGTGACCTTGACCGCGTCGGTCAGGTATCCCGGGATCAGGGTCGGTAGTCCGATGCCGAGGTTGACGTATTCGCCGTCGACCATCTCCGCTGCGGCGCGTTCGGCAATCTGATCGCGGGTCCATCCTGTGCTCATGCTCGAACTCCTGAACTGACGGTGCGCTTTTCGATGCGCCTGTCCTGTGGGCCGGTGTGTACGACGCGTTGGACGAACACGCCGGGAAGGTGTACGTGGGCCGGGTCGATTTCGCCCGGTTCCACGAGGTTCTCGACCTGGGCGATGGTGATCTTTCCTGCCATCGCGGCGAGGGGATTGAAGTTCATCGCAGTTTTGTCGAACACGAGATTGCCTGCGGTGTCGCCGATCTCGGCGTGCACCAGTGCGAAGTCGGCGTTGATCGACTCTTCGAGTACGTACCTTTTGTCGCCGAACACTCGGGTCTCTTTGGGCGGGGAGGCGATCGAGACGGAGCCGTCGGGGTCGTAGCGCCAGGGCATTCCGCCGTCGGCGATGGGGCTGCCGACTCCTGCGGGGGTGAAGAATGCGGGGATTCCGGTGCCGCCGGCGCGGAGTCGCTCGGCGAGTGTTCCCTGCGGGGTCAGTTCCACTTCGAGTTCGCCGGCGAGGTACTGCCGGGCGAACTCTTTGTTCTCGCCGACGTAGGAGGCGGTGACGCGGCGGATTCGTCCGGCGGCCAGCAGGATTCCGAGTCCGTAGCCGTCGACGCCGCAGTTGTTGGAGAATACTTCGAGCTCGGTGGCGTCGGTGTTGGCGATGGCCTCGATGAGTGCGTCGGGGATGCCGCACAGTCCGAAGCCACCGACCGCGAGGGTCGCTCCTCGGCCGATGTCCGCAACCGCGTCGGCGGCGGACGCGTAGGTCTTTCCAGTCACTTGCAGCTCCTGATGTGTTCGTTGAGCAAACGTTGTAGTCAGTCAACCTGAGCTGTGTATTTCGGTGAGGCGAATGCTGGTATCTGCTCGTTCGGTGAACGGATGTGGACTAGGCGTCCGGTGAGTGGACGTACGATGGCCGGGTGACGACACCGGATGCCAACGCAAGTGTGATCGACAAGATCTGTTCGTTGCTGCGCGCAGCGGGGAGCGAGGAGCCGTCGGGTGCCTCGACCACCGCGCTCGCGCGGGCGACCGGTATCGCGCGACCGACCGCACATCGCCTACTGGCGTCGCTGGCCGACCAAGGATTCGTCGACCGCGACGCGACCGGCAACTGGTCACTGGGCCCGGAGATCTATCTGCTCGGATCGATGGCGGCATTGCGGTACGACATCACCGACCAGGCTCGAAAGATAGTGCAGGCGTTGGCCACCGAGAGTGGAGAGAGCGCGTTCCTCTCGGCCCGGCGCGGGGCGGAGACCGTGTGCATGCTTCGGGTGGAAGGGAGCTTTCCGTTGCGCTCGCACGTGTTGTACGAGGGCATTCGGCTACCGCTCGGGGTGGCGTCCGCCGGTTTGGCCATTCTTGCGCACCTGCCCGATCGGGAGGTCGACGAGTACCTCGGCGACGTCGACCTGGTGCCGGAGTGGGGCGAGACTCATTCCGCCACAGCGATTCGGCACCGCGTAGGCCACACTCGGACAACAGGTTTCGCCGTCAATCCAGGGTTGCTCGTGGAAGGCAGCTGGGGTCTGGGTGCTGCTGTGTTCGACCGCGCCGGAGGTCCTGCGTGGGCACTGAGCCTGACGGGCGTCGAGACGCGATTCCGTGACGACCGACGCCGGGAATTGGGCAAGATGCTGCTCGACGCGGCACACCGGCTCACCGTGCAACTGGGGGAGCGGCCCGCTTAGCTATCTAGTTCCTCCAGAATGTCCGCGGCGTCTTGGCTACCTGCGTCGGCCAATCTTTGCAGCTCGGCGCGGTCGCCACGTTCACCGGCGAGCTCGACGAGGATGTCGACGGCATCGCTGCTGCCTGTGCCGGCGAGAGAGCGGAGTTCGTCGAGGTCGTTGCGCTCGCCTGCAAGCTCTACCAACTGGTCGATGGCATCCTGATCGCCGCCGGCCGCACGCCGGCGCAGTTCGATCGGTTCCGACTTTGAATCGGGCTCGCTCATGGAGTGGAGTGTAGAACGATTCAGCGGATAGCGGCAGGTCAGCTGGTGCTTTTTCGGCTCGAGCATTCTTGTCGGTGGGTCGGGTTACTGTTCTTCTTGTTCGAACAGGCGTTCTTGTTTCGGCTCACCGGGGGGTGAAAAAATGGGTGCAGTACCGACCGTGTCACTGGAGGCGTTGACCGCTGCCGCGCGTGAGGAGAATCGGCAGGCCGCCCGCAAGATCACCGCCTGCTATCGCGTGCACTGCGACTGGATCACCCGCGACACCAAGCACAAGCACTACAGCCGATACGGACGCGCGGAAATGTCAGTGGCGTTGGGCTGCTCGGCGACCGTCGCCGAAGCGTATGTCTCGGTCGGCGTTGCTCTGCATACCAGGATGCCGCTGCTGAGGGCAGCGTTCGAGACCGGTGAGATCGACCTTCCCCGCGTGCGGACGGTATGCCGGATCCTCGACAACCTTTCCGACGACATCGTCACCCGCGTCGAAGCCGAGGTCGTCGAAGCGGCGCGGAGATCGTCCCCCGGCCCGCTCGAACAGGCGATCTGGGACATCCTGCTGCGCGTCGCACCCGAGGAAGCCGCGGCGTTGCGGGAGTTCGCGAAGAAATTCCGCACCGTCACCTACAGTCCCGCCGGCGAACTCGCCCGTATCCGAGCCGAGCTGACCGCCCCCGAAGCCGCCGCCGCATGGCAACTCCTCGAAGAGATGGCTGACACCCTCTGCCCGAAAGACCCGCGCGGGAAGAAAGAACGCCTGTGCGATGCATTCATGGCCCGCATGCACGGCGAACCCCGACTGGCATGCCTGTGCCAACGCGAGGATTGCCCGAAAAAAGACACCGCGTTGCCGGATCGTCGGGTGCCACTCACGATGATCACCGTCGACATCGCCACCCTCATCGGGTTGTTGGCGAACCCCGCCTACCTCGCCGGGCACGGTTCCATCGACCCCGACCTCGCACGAGAATTGGCACGCAACAGTCACTGGCAGATCCTGCTCACCGAAGCAGTGACCCTCGCCGAGAAACTCGGACTCGCTGTGCAGAACCCGGAGACCGGGGAATGGGAACGACGCCCGGACAGCGAGAAGACAGGGGCTGCAACAGAACCCGAGCCGGAAACAGCGACGGACGAAGACAACGACACGGGCTCGGGCATGGGCTTGCCTGCAGACTCGGCTGCGGATGCCGATGAGGGAACTGGGTTGGAAGCGGACTCGAGGGCGGCGACAGATTCCTCGACCGAACCGACGTCGGCCACTTCACCGGCACCTGCACCGGCACCTGGACCTGGACCTGGACCTGGAAATACCTCGACACCGACACCGGAACCAGCAGCACCGGCAGCACCGGCACCGGCAGATGAGGTCGACGAGACCGGCGATGCCGAAGAGACTGGCGAGACCGGCGAGAGCGGCGATGCCGAGGAGAACAACGAGTCCACACCCGCACCTGCGACCGACCCGTCAGCAGCTACCGCCGACCCAGTCCGCAAGCACGCAGCAACCAGTGCCCCGGCACCAGCGAACGCCCCTCCAACACAGCCGACCTCGGCAACCGGCCCCGAGAGACCTGCATCGGACCCGGCACCGGCGTTGCAGTCACCTGCGGACCCGATATCGCCGGCACCTGATCCTGCTCCGAAACAATCCGAATCAGGTTCTTCCACAACGGCATCCGGATCCACAACATCCGGGGCGACATCAGCCCAAGGCCCGGAACCAGGAACAGGCTCGACTGCCGCTGCCGCTGCCGCTGCCGCTGCCGCTGCCGCTGCCGCTGCCTCCGGCGACAATCCACGCCAGCGTCGCCTGGGATCGTTGACGTCCGCTGCAGCCCTGTTCTGCACCCACACCCCCGTCGGCCGGGGCACACGGCACAGCTCTGCCCTCGACCTGGACGACATCAGACATCCCGCCCGCAACATGAGAGCACTCGACCTACGCTCGGCAATCCGGATGGACAACCGAACGACCCCCACTGCAGGCCACACACCCGCACACCGCACACCCTCAGGCATCTACCTCGGCAACGCCTCCCTCGCCGCAGCGCTCGAAGCCGCCATCGCCGCCGACCCCACCCTCGGCAAATCGGTACCCCGCGATCCACTCACCGACCGCGCCCTGATCTACCGACCCGATGCCCTCACCACAGCAGCCGTCCGCCTGCGAGACAAACACTGCCGATTCCCCGGCTGCCACCGACCCGCCGCACGCTGCCAACTCGACCACGTCGTGGCCTTCGATCACGCCAACCCTCGCAGCGGTGGCTGGACCACAGTCAACAACCTCCAATGCCTCTGCGACTACCACCACTCCGTCAAAACCGCCGGCTACTGGAAGGCCGTCATGCTCCCCGGCGGAGCCATCCTGTGGACATCGACATCCAAGACCACCCGAATCACCCTGCCCACCAACGGCACAGCCGTACCCATCCTCGGCAACGACCTCAGGCCACACATCCCCACCACACCGAAACGATCCGGCCACATCGCCTACCCCAACCCACCCGACAATCAACCGCCCGAGACAGACGAAACGGCAGCACCGCCGTTCTAGGCGATGCTGCCGTGGATTCCGGTGCCCGATCCGTCAGACCAAGTGCTGGATGTGGTCGCGGGTGAAGTCGATGCGCTCGTCGACGCGTCCGTCTCCGACCTTGTTCACCCAATCCGGGTCGGACAGCAGTGCGCGTCCGACGGCAACGAGATCGAATTCGTTGTCCTCGAACTGGCCGACCAGTGCATCGAGTCCGGTGACACCGGATGCGGCGTCCTCCGACCACGCCGAGGTGAACACCGAGTCGAGGCCCACGGATCCGACGGTGATCGTCGGGACGCCGGTGAGCTTGCGGGTCCACCCGGCCAAGCCCAGCTTTCCGTCGTTGTCGTCGAGCTCGGGAAACGCAGGATCCCAATGGCGGCGGGTCGAAGCGTGCAGAATGTCCACTCCGGCGTCGACCAGGGGAGTCAGGACGCGTCCGAGTTCCTCCGGATTCTGGGCGATCCGGGCGTCGAAGTGATTGCTCTTCCACTGCGAGAACCGGTAGACGATGGCGAAGTCCTCGCCCACCGCAGCACGGATCGCCGCAACGACCTGCGCGGGGAAGCGAGTCCGAGCTTCGAGGGAGCCACCGAACTCGTCGTCGCGCACATTGGTTGTGGCCCAGAGGAATTCGTCGAGCAGATATCCGTGCGCGCCGTGCAGCTCGAGACCGTCGAATCCGGTGTTCTGCGCGTTGACCGCGGCCTGCACCCATTGCGAGGTGAGTTCGTCGAGGTCGGCGTCGGTGAATGCGCGACCCACCGAAGAACCGTCGAGTGCAATGCCCGACGGGCTCACGGTGGTGACGTCCGGGAACAGGCGAGGCTCGGTGCCGCGCTCGACGCCGAGGTGCCACAGCTGCGGGATGATCGCGCTGCCCTCGGCGTGCACGGCGTCGACGACGCCTTTCCAGCCCTCGAGGCTGGCGTCACCGTAGATCCGCGGGACGCGGGTGTGCGGGCCGGCTGCGGGATCGGGAATGTAGGTGCCCTCGGTGATGATGAGGCCGGTGCCGCCGGCCGCGCGCTTGCGGTAGTACTCGGCGACATCCGGGCCGGGAATGCCGTCGGGAGAAAAGGCGCGCGTCATCGGGGCCATGGCGAAGCGATTGCGCAGCTTCAGCGACTTGACCTCGAACGGCTCGAAGAGCCCGGCGGTGGACAGATGCTGAGTTGTGGATGCAGTTTCGGTCACGCCTGCGCACAACCGGCATGTAACCCGAGCTATTCCCGGCGTAGGGCTGTTAGCGTCGGAGCCTTATGAGCCCTTCGCCGCTGATTTCTGCCGCCGAACTGCACGACCTCTTCGAGATGGGACGGGCTCCGGTCGTCCTCGACGTTCGTTGGGCGCTCCAGACCGGCAGCGACAGAGCAGGTTACGGGTCCGGCCACATCCCGAACGCGCAGTTCGTGGACCTCGATGCAGAGCTTGCCGGGGTCCCGGGTTCGGGCGGCCGCCATCCGTTGCCCGACGAGGAGACCTTCGTCGCAGCGATGCGAAGCGCCGGGGTGAGCGACGATTCCTCCGTGGTGGTCTACGACGCAGGACCCGCAACTGCCGCGGCGCGCGCATGGTGGCTGTTGCGTTACTACGGCCATGCAGACGTGCGAGTCCTCGACGGCGGTCTGGCTCAGTGGGTGGCCGAAGGGTTTGCCACCGGCACCGAGCCGTCGATCGTCGCAGCCGGATCTTTCAGCGCCCGGCCGTCCCTGGCACGAGTCCTCGACGTCGGCGATGTACTCGAGTTCGCCCAGAGCAACGTCCTGCTCGACGCCCGAGCACCCGAGCGATTCCGCGGCGAGGTGGAGCCGGTGGATCCGGTGGCCGGACATATCCCCGGCGCAATCAATCGACCGACCACGGAAAACGTCGATTCGGACGGCAAGTTTCTGGACCCCGGGGTACTCAATGGCACATTCGGTGGACTTGTGCCCGAGGGAAAGGCCGTCGCCGTGTACTGCGGTTCCGGCGTGACCGCCGCCCATCAGATTCTGGCGCTCGAGTTGGCGGGCTTCGATGCTGCGTTGTATCCGGGATCGTGGTCGGGGTGGATCACTGATCCGACGCGTCCTCGGGCCTAGATTCCGCGCTCTGACCAGCATCTTCATGCAACCAGGGTTGAACTTGAATCCGACTTCAACTATACCTGGGGCATGAAGGTAGAAGGCAAAGTTGCCGTCGTCACCGGCGGTGGTGGCGGAATCGGCGGGGCCATCGCCGCTCGACTCTCCGAGCACGGCGCACGCGTCGTCGTCTCCGATCTCGACGAGACCACGGCCCGATCCGTGGCCGACGCCATCGAACGCGACCGGCCGGGGACGGCCGTCGCCGCCGCGGCGGACGCGTCGAACACCGAGGACATTCAACGGCTGATCGCACTGGCCGAGGACTCGTTCGGACCTGTCGATCTCTACTTCGCCAACGCAGGCATCAGCGGCGCACCCGGACTCGACGCCACCGACAAGGACTGGGATCTCTCGTTCGATGTCAACGTCCGCGCGCACATTCGCGCCGCACAGCTGTTGGTGCCGGGTTGGCTCGAGCGCGGTGAGGGCTATTTCGTCAGCACCGCCTCGGCGGCCGGCTTGCTCACCCAGATCGGCTCGGCGACATACGCGACGACCAAGCACGCCGCGGTCGGATTCGCCGAGTGGATGAACGTCACCTACGGCAACCGCGGTATTCGCGTCAGCTGCCTGTGTCCGATGGGTGTCAACACCAAACTGCTCTACGAGGGACGCGAATCCGGAGATGCGTTGGGAGCGGCCGCAACTGCCGCGGTTCTCAGTGCCGGTGCCGTACTCGAACCGCTCGATGTCGCCGACGTGGTGCTCGACGCAATGGACCGCGAGCAGTTCCTGATCCTGCCGCACGAGAACGTGCTGGACATGTACCGCAACAAGGGTGCCGACTACGACCGGTGGTTGCGCGGCATGCGTCGCTACCAGGACAGCTTGCTCGACAACAACCGATAGGGGCCCACCGTGGCATTTTTCGAGACCTCCGACCGTGCGAAGAAGTACGAGTCGGATCTGTTGGAGTTCATGGACTCTCACATCTACCCGGCCGAGGCAGTGTACGAGCAGCAGATGCTCGAATCCGGTGACCCGCACTTCCAGCCGCCGATCATCGAGGATCTGAAGAAGGAAGCGCGCTCGCGCGGACTGTGGAATCTGTTCCACCCGCATCCCGAGTGGGGTCCCGGTCTGACCAACCTCGAATACGCACCGCTGGCCGAAATTATGGGCCGCAGCCTGCTCGCGCCCGAGGCATGCAACTGCAACGCACCGGACACCGGCAACATGGAGGTGTTCACGCTCTTCGGCACCGACGAGCACAAGGAGAAGTACCTGAAGCCGTTGCTGGACGGCACCATTCGCTCTGCCTTTGCGATGACCGAACCCGATGTCGCCAGCTCCGATGCCACCAACATCGCCATGAAGATGGATCGCGACGGCGACGACTTCATCCTCAACGGGCGCAAGTGGTGGACGTCCAATGCGATGCACAAGAACTGCAAGGTTCTCATCGTCATGGGCAAGACCGATCCCGAGGCGGCCACGCACCGCCAGCAGTCGATGTTGGTGGTGCCCATCGACGCACCCGGAGTCACCGTCCTGCGCAATCTGCCGGTGTTCGGCTACATCGACCGCGAAGGTCACGCCGAGGTGCTCTTCGAGGATGTACGGGTACCGGCGAAGGACGTGCTGAAGGGGCCGGGGGAGGGCTTCGCAATCAGCCAGGCTCGCTTGGGACCCGGCCGCATCCACCACGCGATGCGCACCATCGGCGTGGCCGAGCGTGCACTCGAATTGCTGTGTCGCCGTGCGGTATCGCGAGTGACGTTCGGCAAGCCGGTGGCGATGCGCTCGAACATTCAGGACTGGATCGCCGAGGCGCGCATCGAGATCGAGAAGACCAGGTTGCTCACGTTCAAAGCGGCGTACCTGATGGACACCGTCGGGAACAAGGAAGCGCGCACGGAGATCGCAGCGATCAAGGTTGCGGCACCGGAGATGGCGCTGAAGATCATCGACCGGGCGATCCAGGTCCACGGCGGAGGCGGAGTGTCCAACGACTTCCCGCTGGCCATGATGTACGCACACATTCGCACCCTGCGGCTCGCGGACGGTCCCGACGAGGTGCACAAGATGTCGATTGCGAAGATGGAGCTGAAGAAGTACCTCTGAACGTTCGTCTACCGACCCGGCTGCCAGGCCGGGTCGCGGCCGATGAAGGCCATCAGCTTGTCCTGTGAGGAAGCATCGTCGGCAACGGGGGCGGCGGGGCCGTACTGCCCGCTGTCCCGTAGCACCTGCTCAATCGGTCGCATGGCCTCGAGCGCTGCAGCGCAGCGTTTCTGGCCCAGATCAGGCTCTCGGCCGAGGGCTTTCGCCAGGTCCCAGGAGTGCATCCAGACGTCGGCGGTGTAGAACATGTCGATCGCCTCGTCCACCGGCATGTCTCCGGTGTGCGGGTTGCTCAGTACCCGGCCGGCGGGGTCGTCGAGAATTGCTTGGATATCGGCGACGTGCTGGGTCCAGGCTGCGGCCGGGTCGGCTCCGACGTCCAGCGCCGGTAGTTCGATACCGGCTCCGCCGGCGAGAAAGCCGCGGGACCACTCGACCAGGTGCCGCACCACATCGATTGCAGCCCAACCCGATACCGGGCTCGGCCGAGACCAGTCCTCCGGTGATGCGGACTCCACCAATGAAGTGAACATGGCCGCGTCCTGCAGGTGTTGCTGGGCCGGGCCGGTGCTCTGCGCGAGCAGTTCGTCGAGCTTCTCGTAGCCCTCCTTCACACCGACGTCCATGCCGCTCGACAGCATGCCGTCGCGCGTCGCGAAGTCCGACATCACGCTCAATACCCTCAGACGTGTACCGCCGTCGCCACGGCTGTCGAAGGTGAGCGTTTCGAGCGCGACCGAGTCGGGTGCACCCTTCCAGGTGAAGGTCCACACGATCCGCTCGCTCGCACGCACCTCGTGGAAGCTGCCGAAGAAGGCAGCGATCTCTTCGCCGTCCCGGTCGTTGGCGAACGCCCAAGCGCCTCCGGTGTGCCCCTTCCACTTCAGGATTCGGGTCGTCAACGATCGCGGCCCCACCCACTGCCGATACAGCTCGGGGTCGATGTGAGCGCGAAACACCTGCTCCGGCGTCGCGTCGAACTCTCGGACGATCTCGATCGTGGGGACTTTCTCGTCCGCAACGATTTCGGTGTCGTGTGCAGTCATGACACTTCTTTCGACTCGTTGGTCTCGTCGTCTGCGATGCTGTCCAGCAGGGCGTCGAGGCGTCGATACCGTTGTTCTGCTTCCTGGCGATAACGCTCGATCCATTTCGTCAACAGGCCGAACACCTCGGCATCGAGGTGCACCGGGCGACGCTGGGCATCCCTGCTGCGCGTGACCAATCCGGCCTCCTCTAGCACCTTCACGTGCTTCGAGACCGCTTGCAGGCTCATCTCGTACGGTTCGGCGAGCTCGCTGACATTCGCATCCGCCCCGGCGAGTCGAGCGACGATGTCACGTCGAGTGGGATCGGCCAATGCCGCGAACGTCCTGTTGAGCTGCTCTGTTCGATCGTCCATGGGGTTCCTCGCTGTGCGTTGTTTCCGAGGGTAAGCCGCCCGCTCGACGTAGTCAACCACTTGGTTGACTAAGTTGATCGCCTACCCTCGAACCATGAGCGTCGGTGATGACCTGGTGCAGGATGTGCTCTCCCGGGCCCCGGGACACCCGCTACGGGTGGCGATCGACGGGGTGACGGCTTCGGGCAAAACCACCTGCGCGCGATGGCTGGTCGATGCTGTTGCGGCACAGGGGCGTCCGTCCGTGCACGTGACGATGGACGGCTTTCATCATCGGCGCGCCCATCGGTATCGGCAGGGTCGGGCGTCGGCTCTCGGCTACTACCGGGACGCGTACGACTTCGACGCGTTTGCGGCACACGTGCTGATCCCGTTGGGGCCGAACGGAAGCGGGGCCATTCGGCGTCGGGTCATCGATCTGGCGACGGATGAGCCGGTGGACGATCCGCTCGAGCCGGTGCCGGCCGACGCGATCGTCGTGGTGGACGGAACGTTCCTGCACCGGCCGCCGCTGCCCGAGTACTGGGACTACACAGTCTTCGTCGATACCCCCATGGACGTCGCACGGGCTCGCGGTATAGCCAGGGATGCGGAGGCGCTCGGTGGCACGGAGGCGGCAGGTCGGGCCTTCGACCAGCGCTATCACGCAGCATGCCAGATCTATCTGGACGAGGTGGATCCGCGCGCTCGGGCAACGCGAGTGTTGCCGATCGACTGGAGATGACCACCATCGTTCGTGCATTCCGGTGCTCGCAGCGGTGCGGTCGAGTGCAACCCAACGCACTCGACCGCACCACTGCCGCAGCGTGTTTCAGAAGTGAATCACCCCGCGCATGTTCTTGCCGTCGCGTAGGTCCTGGTAGCCCTCGTTGACCTGCTCCAAGGAGTAGGTCGAGGTGATGAGTTCGTCGAGCTTGAGTTGCCCGGCGTCGTACAGGCGTAGCAGGCGCACGATGTCGTACTGCGGATTCGCGGACCCGAAGAGCGTGCCCTTGATCGTCTTCTGATTCAACGTCAGATCCGTGCCGGACACGTGCACAGTCAGCTTCTCGGGATCGGCGAGCCCGGTGATGACGACGGTGCCGCCCTTACCGATGGCCGCGGTTGCGGCTTGCACGACCTCCTCGTCGACGGTTCCGACCAGAATCAGAGCCTGGTCCGCTCCCTGACCCCACGTGAGTTCGGTCAACTTCTCCTGCGCCGACGCGTAGTCCGCGAACGCGTGAGTCGCCCCGAACTTCAGCGCCTGGTTACGCTTGAACTCGAGCGGATCGACGACGAGGACATGCTTCGCGCCCGAATGCACCGCTCCCTGAACGGCATTGATGCCGAGGCCGCCGATGCCGTAGATGATCACGGAGTCACCTGCGCGTACACCGCCCGCGTATACGGCGGTACCCCAGCCGGACGGAACGCCGCAGCCCACGAGAACTGCTGTCTCCAAGGGCAACCAGTCGTCGATCTTGACGACGGAATGCTGCGAGATGGTGGCGCGTTCGGAGAAGGTGCCGAGCATGCACATCGCTCCGAATTCGGTGCCCTTGCTGTCGCGGCGACGGAACGTGCCGTCGGGCATGCAGCCCTCGAGGATCGTTGCGCCCATGTCGCACAGGTTCTGTCGGCCCGTGGAGCAATAGCGGCAGGTGCCGCAGTTCGGGATGAAGGAACAGACGACATGATCGCCGGGCTTGACCTTGGTGACGCCGGGACCGACTTCTTCGATGATGCCGGAACCCTCGTGGCCGCCGACGATGGGGAAGCGCGGTGGCAGGTCGCCGTCGAGCAGATGTAGATCCGAATGGCACAGCCCTGCGGCCACGTACTTGATCAGGACTTCACCGGGGCCGGGGCCGTCCATGTCCAGTTCGACGATCTCGAACGGCTTGTGTGGCTCGAACAGTACTGCTGCTTTGGTCTTCACGGAGATTCTCCTGACGTCGATTCAGCGGTCGATGGATGTGGCGTGTCCGACGGTGCCGCTGCTCTCGTATTGCCGGGCGCGCATCCATGCATGGAATTGTGACCCCGATCATGGGCGGTGAGTGTTCAGAAAGTGGACAACCTCAGCCGAGGATGCCGAACTCGCGCATCCGCTTGTACAGCGTGGTTCGACTGATCCCCAGGCTCTCCGCCGTCGTGCGTTTGTTGCCGCCCTGCCGTGCCAACTCGTGCACGATGGCGTCGCGCATCGCGGTGTCGAGGGTGCTCATCCGTGTGGTCGACGCTTTCTTGCGCGGCCGGACCAGTTCCCGTTCGGTGATATCTCCGACGGATCTGCGCGACGCGGCCTCGGTGACCTCGGCTCGGAGTTCGCCGATGTTGCCGGGCCAGTCGTAGTCGATCAACGCCGACAACGCTGCCGGGGTGAAATGCGCGCGGGACTCGAGCTCGGCCATGATGGCGCGGACCAGGTCCGGAATCTCGTGTCGGCGAGAGCGCAACGGGGCCAACTCGATGGTCTCGGCGCACAGTGACAGAAGTTGGCGATGTTCGAGTTCGGCAGAGTCGGTGGCCGAACTCGACAGCGCGTACCACCCGGGAGCGGACGACAGAATCGAATGCAGCCGGCTCGCCACCGGGCCGGTGAGGAAGTGCACGTTCTCGACCACGACATCGTGTGCGGCCCGGACCTGATGCTCGACGCCTGCCAACCACTCGGCCGCAGTCGTCGTCACCAGATCCGACGCGTCGAACCAGCGTGGTGACGTCGTTGCTGTCCAGCGGGCCAGGGCGGTGGATTTTCCGGTGCCGGGTTCACCGATGACGCACAACGGCTTTCGTGTCTTCGGTGCCGGTGGCGGTGTACGCACGGTGTCGTGCGGATCGATCTCGATGACGATGCCCGCGGCCGACACCGGACGTTCCCAGCGCACGGTTGCATGAAGTCCGGAATTGAGAATCACATCCTGTACGACGCCGCTGCGCCGGACCGCATCGTCGGTGAGCGAGCGTAGTGCGGAGTGGTCCACTGTATCCACTATTGTTGCAGCGCTGGTGTTTTCGAGAAGAATTTCGTCGGCTATCGCGATGACGGGTGCACCGCGGCGCTGTGAGGATGCGTACTGAAAAGCCTGGAAGAGTCGTTGTTCGCCCGAACGCGTCTCTTCGAGGAGCCTGCCCTGAATGTCCTGTGCGGCATGGACGAGCATCGGTTGGAGCAGCGGGTTGTCGTCGGAGGCCAGGAAGGTGATGTCGAGGACGCCCTCGATGCGGCGGGTGACGGGGTGGATGAGGGGGTGGCCGTAGCAGCCGAAGGTTTTCATCGACTCGATGTAGTGCTCCTCGGCGTGCACAGCGCACGGCGCGCGCATCTCGAAACTCGTCGAGATCGAATTGGTGCCCGACGCTTGTTCGGTGAACGAGCGGCCGACGACCGCGCCCATGGAGGACACCGCATCTCGTAGCGAATGGGTTCCGAAACGGAGATCGACCAACCGGGCGTCACGGTCCGCGAGCAGGACGCAGTACCCAGAGCCGTGGAGCACGCTCTCCATCCGATCGAGGATGGGGTTTGCGGCAGCGAGGAGGCGGCTACGACGGTCGACGTCACGCAGGCTCGCCTGCTCCAGGGTGTCCGCCGGTGCGAGACCGCTCTGCGCCGACCGTTGCCAGGACTTGGCAATGGAATCTCGGAGCTTCTCGGCACCGCTGGGCATCTCGCGCACCTCCGTCGGCCGGCGCATGGTCGTCATACGACGGTATCCCCGACTGCTCCGCTCGACGCACGTTTCGACGGAACCTGCCCGATCGGGCAGTGATGTATTGACAGTGTGCTGTCATATGCGCACAATGACAGCACGCTGTCGAAATTCTGGAGGTTCGAGATGACAACGATCGCTCTGTACGCCACCGACACCATGGCCGACTGGGAGTACGGATACCTCACCGCCGGGTTGGCCATGGCTCGTGAACAAGACCCCGACGCCAATCGGCTGATCGTTGCATCCGAGACAGGGGACGTCGTCACGACGATGGGAGGATTGCGAATCACTCCGGACGTCGGCTTGGCGGATCTGCCGGCACTCGACGCATTGATTCTGCCGGGCGCGGACAGTTGGGACTCCGGTCACGACGCGGTGCTGAGACTCGCAGTCGAACTCGTTGCGGCGGGAACGCCGGTCGCGGCGATCTGCGGGGCAACATTGGGTATGGCCAGGGCCGGACTGCTCGACGACCGACCGCACACCTCGAATGCTCCCGAGTTCCTCACGCAGGCAACCGAATACCATGGTTCGGAGTACTACCGCGACGAGAAGGCAGTGTCCGACGGCACCGTGATCACCGCAGGCGGCGTCAGCCCGTTGGAGTTCGCGAAGCTCGTGTTCGAGCGGTTGAACGTGTTTCCGCAACCCGTGGTCGACGCCTGGTACGGCCTCTACACGACGGGGGAACGCAAGTACTACGACCAGCTGGCGGGCGCATGAAGCAACGCACCCCCGAGGGGGATGCGCTGACTGCGCTGGTCTTGCCTGTCTTCGAGCTCAACGGTGAATTCCTCGCCGCCGCACAGGACATCACCGAGCCGACGGGCCTGACTCCGGCGTGGTGGCAGGTTCTCGGAGCCACCTTGGACGAACCGCTCTCGGTAGCCGACATCGCGCGACGCGTCGGGCTGGGGCTGGCACGACAGAGCGTGCAACGAACCGCAAACCTGTTGGTGGACAAAGGGTGGGCCGTGTACGTCGACAACCCGAACCACAAGCGCGCGAAGCTGTTGGAACCCACCGCCAAGGGACGCGACACCGTGGCTGAGCTGCGGGATGCGCAACATGCATGGTCCGATGCCGTGGGAGCCGCCGTGGGCGAGAGTGAGCTGAAGGCCTTTGCGGCAACTCTGGAGAAGATCCTTTCGGCATCCAGGGACTATCGCGGCGGCAGTGCATAATTCGGGCATGGTTGCGCTCGGGGTACTTCTGACCGGATTGCTGGCCGGATTGTCGATGCAATCGGACGGCATCGACATCCTCGGCGACACCAGCGTCGGCGGGCTGTTGCTCTCCAGTGGCGGTGGGGGAGTCGCGGTCGCGCTGATCCTTGCGTCGGGTACGGCGATGGTCGTTCGTCGGCGCAGCATGCTCGCCGGACTGTCCATCGCCGCTGCAGTTGTCATCGGGGGATCGGCACTGCTGTTCTCAACCGATTTCGCCGAGGTGATGGCAGGCGGAGTCCTGTTGGGATGCAGTGCAGTACAGGCGAGTAGCACGCGGGTTCGGCAGGCACTGCTGACGACATCGTTTCTGCTCGGGCTGCTCAGTGTGGGTGCAGTAGAGGCGTTACAGCACAGCGCAATTCCCCGGCGCTACGCCGACTACCTCGCCGAATCCGACATGGGCACACCGGTGGTCGTTCTGGTGCTGTGCTTGCTGGTTGTGCTGGCCGTGGCCTGGGCGGCTCGAGTCGACCGCAGTGACGACTATGGGCCGCCCGAACGCAGCAGGCGAACAGTCGGGGCGATACTGCTGGTGGCGATCGGTGGGCTGCTGCTCAATATGGTGTTCGTGTTCAGCATGTTCCAGAGCCTGTATGGGTTCGGCGGCCACTGGTATCTCGGACTCCTCGTAGTACCCGTGTTGTTTGCGGCGGCCGGCCTGCTACCGGGCCGCAGCGGCGTCATGGTCCTCGCCGGAACGGCGGTGTTGCTCACCTCGACCACCACCGCGGGGGTGGGAATCAGTGCCTCGGACAGGGGCTGGGTACTGGGAATGGTTGCACTCACCGCAGTCTCGGTGGCAGCCGGCACCGCGCTCGGATTGCGTTGGGGACGTCCGTTGATCGGCGTCGCAGTTCTGGCGGTGGTCTGCGTGACGGCACTGTTCGAGCAGCCGCCGCTGGACAACGTTCACTACGTCGCGACCCTGATCGTCTTTCCGGCCGCCGCAGCCTACCTGTACGTGGCGTGCACACCGGCCGCTCCGACGCCGTCGACCCTCGGCCTGGCAATCCCGGTGGCGATCACGGTGCCGATGGTCGTCACCTACGGGTGGACGTCGTACACGCCGTTGACCTCTGCACTCGCGGACTCGTCCTGGCCCCGCGTCGAACTGTGGCTGTCGACGGGCGGTGCATGTGCCGCCGTCGTGCTCGCAGGCGTCGGGATGTGGGCCCTCGGGCGCTACCGGATTCCGGGGTAAACGACACGCGAAACCTGTTCTGACATAATGGTATCTGTCCTCTCGAACGTTGTCGCGGCCCAGATTTTCGAGCGGGTTACGGCAATGCCGGAGCCGATATGTCGGCGTCGACGGAGGCTTCGAGGGCGGCCGCTACCGCGAGGGCGACGGCGTCTTGCCCAGGTGCGGCCGCGACGGTCAGGCCGAACGGCAGGCCGCTCGTCGTGCTACCGATCGGGATCTGCACCGAGGGTGCACCGGTGTTCGCGCTGATACCGCACGCTGCCGTGCCTGCCCACTCCTCTGAGGCTGTTTCCGGCGTCGTCGGGTAGATGAGGACGTCGACATTCTGTGCGGCCATGAGGTCGGTCAGCGCCTGCGTTCCCGCCTGTTGTTTTGCGAGGGTCGCATCCTGCGCCGGGTTGGGCAACGAGGGTGCCTCCAACCATTCGGTGATCGTGTCTGCTTCCAGCGCACTGCCTTCGGTCACATCCTCGAAAGTCAAAGCATCCGACGGGAGAGCCCTCGCGGCGACCTCGGGGTCGTAGGCGGCGTCCGTCGAGCTGAGAAACTGGTCGATGGATGGCCGTGCATCCTTGTAGCCACTGTCGGTCAGAACGTCGGTGGCGAACTCCTCGTTCAGCTCGGGTAGTTCGACCAACTGCGGTCCCGATTGAGCGAGTGCCTCGACGGCCGCATCCGAGCCGCTACGGATCTGGGGCCGCACGGCCTGGTCGGGACTGTCCGGATCAGCCCCACGGGCATCGAACGGCCAGGTGAGGTACGCGGCCGTTACCGATGTCAGGTCCACTGCTGCTGCGGAGTCGGACCATCCGTTGTCGTTGCCACTGGTCAGATCGGCCACCGCGGCTGCGTCGGCGACCGAGTGCCCGATCGGCCCGACCACGTCCTGCGAAAGAGACAGGGGGACGACGCCGTCCCTGCTGATCGCATCGTGACTCGGGCGAAAACCCACCAGCCCGGCGTGGGCGGCCGGCCCGACCACCGAGCCGCAGGTGTCCGTACCCAAGGCGATCGGGGCGAACCCCGCCGCCACGGCTACTGCGCTTCCGCCACTGGAACCGCTTGCGCTGAACTCACGGTCGAAAATGTTCGCGGTTGTACCTTCGAGGGAACTCTTGGTGAACGTTCCATGCCAGGCGAATTCGGACATGTTGGTGGTTCCGAGGATGATTGCGCCCGACTCTCGCAGGTTGCGAACCACCGGGGAGTCCTCGACGGGGCGAAACGAACTCAGGTTGACGTTTCCCGCCGTCGCGGCAAGTTCCGAACTTCCGATGTTGCTCTTGATCAACACCGGAATACCGTGCAGCGGACCCCGTATCGTTCCCGCCGCGCGCTCGTCGTCCAACGTGCTCGCCTCGGCCAGTGCGTCGGCATTGACGTCGACAACAGCATGCAGCGGCGTCGGGCCCGAGTCGTCGTACTTCTCGATCCGGTCCAGATACGTTCGAGTGATATCCGCGCTGGTGTACTGACCCGACTCCAAGCGTGACCGAAGATCGTCGACGCCGAGTCCCTGCAACGGGAGCTCGGACTCGTTGTCGGGAGTGCTGTTCGATTGACAGCCGACGGCGCTGAGCGTGAGAGCCGTGATCAGTACGAGGACGCCCCTGCGGTCTTTGATGGACACGGTAACGACGCTAACGACGCCGTATGCACACGCTGTTACACATCAGTAAATTCGGACCGCGTGACACTCGGAGTCGGAGCTTCGCCGGGGAGTACCGTTTTCGGTATGGCTTACAGATACCTCGGAAACAGTGGACTGAAGATTTCGGAGATCACGTACGGCAACTGGTTGACCCACGGATCGCAGGTGGAGAACGACATCGCCACCCAGTGCGTGCGTGCCGCCCTCGATGCCGGCATCACCACGTTCGACACCGCCGACGTCTACGCCAACGGAGCAGCCGAGACCGTCCTGGGCGACGCGCTGAAAGGCGAGCGTCGGGAATCGCTGGAGATCTTCACCAAGGTCTACTTCCCGGTCGGACCCAAGGGCCCCAACGACACCGGACTCTCGCGCAAGCACATCCTCGAAGGCATCGACGCGTCGCTGCGTCGGCTCGGCACCGACTACGTCGACCTGTACCAGGCCCATCGCTACGACGTCGAAACTCCGCTCGAAGAGACCATCGCCGCATTCGGTGACGTCGTCCGCCAGGGCAAGGCGCTCTACATCGGCGTCTCCGAATGGACCGCCGACCAGCTCCGCGCCGGTCAGGAACTCGCCCGCCAGAACGGGTTCTCGATCATCTCGAACCAGCCGCAGTACTCGGCCCTGTGGCGCGTCATCGAAGATCAGGTGATCCCCGCGTCGAAGGAATTGGGCATCTCGCAGATCGTCTGGTCGCCCATCGCCCAGGGTGTGCTCACCGGCAAGTACCTCCCCGGTCAACCTCTGCCCGACGGTTCGCGCGCCAAGGACGACAAGGGCGGCGACAAGATGATCGCGCGCTACCTCGACGATCAGACGCTCACCCGGGTGCAGCAGCTCAAGCCCATTGCTGACGATCTGGGAATCACCATGGCGCAGTTGGCTGTTGCGTGGGTGCTGGCCAACGACAACATCGCCGCCGCACTCGTCGGTGCCTCCCGCCCCGAGCAGATCGCCGAGAACATCAAGGCCTCCGAGGTCACCCTCGACGCCGACGTGCTCGCGAAGATCGACGATGCGCTCGGCGATTCGGTCGAGCGTGACGCGGGAAAGACGGGCTCGCCGGAAGCACGTCTGGTCTGACCGCCTGCCGGCGTCGGTCCGAGGCGAACAGGGTAATAAGGACGTATGGACATGATCACCGTCGATACACCTCAGGGCCAGGTTCGCGGTCGGACCGACGCAGGCATCACCTCGTTCCTCGGGGTGCCGTACGCCGAGGCCCCGTTCGGCCCCCGTCGATTCCAGGCACCGTCGCGGCCGCCCACCTGGGACGGAGTGCGCGACGCGCTCGAGCACGGGGCCACCGTTCCCAAGGTGGGCTACCGGCCGCCGACCAGTGAGATCCTCAGCGAGCCGGTGGTGCCGGGCGAGGACTGCCTGAACGTCAACGTCTTCACCCCCGATGTCGGCGGCTCGGCACCGGTGTTCGTCTGGATCCACGGCGGCGCATTCGTCAACGGCAGCAACGCGATTCCCACGTACGACGGTTCCGCGTTCGCCCGGGACGGCGTCGTGGCCGTGGTGATCAACTACCGACTCGGAGTCGACGGCTTCGCACTGATCGACGGTGCCCCGGCCAACCGCGGGATGCTGGACCAGGTCGCGGCTCTCGAATGGGTCCGCGACCACATCGCTGCCTACGGCGGTGACCCGGCTCAGGTGACCATCGCCGGTGAATCCGCGGGCGCGATGAGCGTCGGCACCTTGATGTCGATGCCCCGGGCCGAGGGACTCTTCCAGCGGGCAATTCTGCAGAGCGGAGCCGGGCACCATGTCATTGCCGCCGAGACCGCAGGAAAGGTCTCCGCAGCATTGGCGTCCGCGCTCGGTGTCGAGGCAACGGTCGACGGATTTGCTTCGGTGTCGGTGGACGCGTTGGTCGACGCTCAACGTGAACTGTCCGATCGGATCACCGCCGAGGCCCCGACCGGGGCGTGGGGTGAGCTGGCCCTGAACGTCATGGCCTTCGAGCCGTACGTCGACGGCGATATCGTTCCGGCGCTGCCCATTTCGCGTATCAGCGACGGTGCGGGCACGCAGGTGGACGTGTTGATCGGAACCACCAGTGAGGAGCACGCGTTCTTCATCGTGCCCGCCGGCCTGGTCCCTCACATCACCGAGGACTACGTGAAGATGGTCCTCGCCGGGTACCGAGCCGACCCCTCGGCGCTGGACCGGTACCGCGAGCAGCTGCCCGACGCCTCGGCGGGCGAGCTGATGATCGCCGTCATGACCGACTGGTTCTTCCGCATCCCGGCCACACGCCTGGTCGAGGCCCGTTCCGGAAATGCATTCGTCTACGAATTCACCTGGCGCTCAACGTTGTTCGACGGCGCGCTCGGAGCCTGCCATGCGCTCGAGATCCCGTTCGTGTTCGACATGCTGCGCAAGCCCGAGACCGCCCGCATCACGGGCCCGAATCCGCCGCAGCAGGTGGCCGACCAGATGCACCGTGCCTGGGTCGATTTCGTGGGCGACGGCTCTCCCGGCTGGGACCCGTACGGCTCCGATCGCACAGTGATGATGTTCGGCACCGAGCCGGGCGTCTCCCTCGACCCGAGGCCGGCAACCCGCGCGGTGTGGGACGGCGTGCGCTGACCTTCTTGCCGCTACCTCCGAACGTCGTCTGCGGGGTGGCTCACCGGCGGGTTAATCTCGGATATGCGCAGATTCCTTCCTGGTTTCGGTACGAGTTCTCCGGTCCCCGCGAGGCCTGCTCGCGTCGTGGTGGTCGGTGGGGGCTTCGGCGGCTTCAACGCCTTGCAGCGGCTGGCCAAGCTGCTGGGGCCCGATCGCGCCGTGCTGACGTTGGTGGCCCCCACCGACTACCTGCTCTACAGTCCGCTGCTACCCGAGGTCGCCACCGGCGTTCTGGATCCGCGGGACATCGCCGTCTCGACCCGTCAGGCGCTGCCGCGCGTCAAGTTGGTGCTCGGTCACGTCACGACCGTCGATTTCGACGCGCGCGAGCTGACGGTGATCGGCCCCGACGGCGACTCGACGCTCGAGTGGGACAAGCTGATACTCGCGCCCGGGTCGGTGACAAAGCAGTTCGATATCCCCGGTGTCGACGAGCATGCGTACGGGCTCAAGACGCTGAGTGAGGCCGTCTACATCCGCAACCACGTGCTCGCGCAACTCGACGCAGCCGATGCTCTGCCCGACACCCCGGAAGGCCGGAGCGAACGAGCCGAGCGGCTGACGGTGGTGGCCGTGGGAGCCGGCTACACGGGCACCGAATTCGTTGCCCAGATGCAGAATTGGGTCAAAGGCATTGCATCCCGTTGGGCGAGCGTCGACCCGGACGAGGTGCGCTGGGTACTCGTCGACGTGGCGGACGCGGTGCTGCCGGAACTCGGCGCGCGACTGGGCAAGGAAGCGCTCGCTGTACTCGCCGAGCGAGGTGTCGACGTCCGGCTGGGGGTGTCGGTGGCATCGGCCACCGCAACGTCGGTGACGCTCACCGACGACGAGGTGATCCCGTCCCGAACTCTGGTGTGGGGAGCGGGCGTCGCCGCGAGCCCGCTCATCGCACGGCTGGGTCTGCCCACAGCGGGCGGACGCCTGGTGGTGGGCGCGGACATGACCGTCCCCGGCGTAGAAGACGTCTGGGCGATCGGCGACGCGGCGGCAGTCCCCGACCTCGCCGCCGACCCGTCGAAGCCAACGCCGCCGACGGCGCAGCACGCCCAGCGCCAAGGCGTCGCCGTGGCACAGAATGTGGCGGCGTCGATGGGCGTCGGGCAGGCACGTCCGTACAAGCACAAGGATCTGGGTCTCGTCGCCGATCTCGGCGGATTCGACGGTGTGGCAAAGCCTCTGGGCATTCCGTTGACCGGACCCGTCGCGAAGTTCGTCGCGCGCGGCTATCACCTGTACGCCTTGCCGACGGTGTCCGCGCGAGTGCGGGTGGCAACGGACTGGCTGTACTCCTCGGTGCTGCCGACGCGCGTCGTCAACCTCGCGCAAGTGCGATCCGAGGACGCGCTGATCAAGAAGGCTCAGGCAATCGATCTGTACGAGTGAGTGCCTACGGCAGTGGTGTGGTTGAGTGCCCCGGAGGACACTCAACCACACCACTGAATCACCGCAGGTGATGCACTTCCTGCAGTCCGTAGACCGGGGTGTCGATGCCCTCGTAGCGCGCCTTGATCTGCAGCGCTAGGTAGAGCGAGTAGTGGCGTGACTGGTGCAGATTGCCGCCGTGGAACCAGAAGTTCTCCTGCTGCGTCGGCTTCCACATGTTCCGCTGCTCGCCCTCCCATGGACCGGGATCTTTGGTGGTGTTCGAGCCGAGGCCCCAGCATTTGCCGACCTTGTCTGCGGTCTCCTGATCGATGAGGTCTGCCACCCAGCCGTTCATCGAGCCGTAGCCGGTGGCGTAGACGATGAGATCGGCAGGCAGTTCGGTGCCGTCGTCGAGCACGACGCCGGTCTTGCTGATCCGATCCACCTGCCCGGCAACGAGTTTGATCTTGCCGTCCGCGACCAGCTCGGACGCGCCGACATCGATGTAGTAGCCCGAGCCGCGGCGCAGGTACTTCATGAACAGCCCGGACCCGTCGTCGCCGAAATCGAGCTGGAAGCCGGCCTTCTCGAGCCGATCGTAGAAGTCCTTGTCCTGCTCCGCGATCTGTTGGTACACCGGAATCTGGAACTCGTGCATGATCCGGTACGGCAACGACGCGAACGTGAGATCGGCCTTGCCTGTGGTCATTCCGGACTCGACAGCCCGCTCGGAGTACAGATCTCCCAGCGCGATCTCGCACAGCGAATCGGACTTGACGATGTGCGTGGACGAACGCTGCAGCATCGTCACATCGACGCCCGTCTCGTACAGCGCCTTGCAGATGTCGTGCGCGGAGTTGTTGGAACCGACCACCACGACGCGCTTGCCGACATACGCGTCGGGGCCGGGGTGTTCGCTGGAATGGTGCTGCTCACCCTCGAATTCGTCCATGCCGGGGAAGTTCGGCACGTTCTTCTTGCCGGACATTCCGGTGGCCATCACCAGCTGCTTGGGCTTGAGAATCACTTCCTCGCCGTCGCGGTCGAGAACGACGGTCCACTCCTTCGCCACCTCGTCGTAGGTAGCGGACTTCGCGGTGGTCTTGGTCCAGTAGGGGACCTCCATGACCTTGGTGTACATCTCGAGCCAGTCGCCGATCTTGTCCTTCGGCGCGAACACCGGCCAGTTCGGCGGGAACGGCAGGTACGGCAGGTGGTCGTACCAGACCGGGTCGTGCAGACACAGGGACTTGTAGCGGCCGCGCCACTGGTCGCCGGGGCGCTCGGCACGGTCGACGACGATCGCAGGCACACCGAGCTGACGGAACCGAGCGCCGAGAGCGATACCGCCCTGGCCTCCGCCGACGACGAGGGCGTACGGCTGCACGCTGTAGCCGAGTTCCTTCTCCTCGATCTCCTTCTTCTCCGCCCAGTTCTGGGTATCGGCATTCGAGCCGTGCACCGCGCCCTTGATGCGGGACTTTCCCTGACGCTCCTCGTGCCCCTTGAGCTCCTGCATCGTGGTCAGCAGCGTCCACGCGACGTCCTGGCCGGTATCGGCGTCGACGGTCAGCCGCAGGTGACCCTTGCCGCGGCTGGTCGCGGTCTCGAACTCGATCCACGCCGAGACGACGCCGTCTGCCTCGTCGGGAGTCTCGGTGGTGTGGAAACCCGTCGGATCGGTGTCGTCGAGCCGCTCGGAGAGCATGTCGGACACGCCGTCGCGTCCCTCCACCGTCTTCAGATTCCAGGTGAAGGTGACGAGATCGCGCCAGAAGCTGCTGACGGCGAACATGCCGGCAACGCGAGGAATGTCGCGTGCGACCAGCGCCTGCTCGAACTCCGACAGCCAGGCGTCGACCCGTTCCTGCGGGGTGTGGGTGCGGGCGATGTCGACCGGCTCGATGGTCTGGGTCATCAAAACTCCTAGCGGTGTGCGGGACCTTCTGTGTGACCCAGCACACTCCTTCAGGGGTGGGTGGTCGAGAGTTGCAGGGGGTTGCAGTGTGAATCCGGTGCAGCTGACCGCGCTCAGCGCGGTCGAATGCACCCGATTTCGAGGGCAGTGACTGCAACGCGCTGCAACCCTGTCCGAAGTGGTCGGCGTCACATAGACATGAGTGCATCCGACGATCAGGAGTGAAGCGATGCGCGCAGCTGTGTACTACGGCCCCAACAAGGTGGAGATCACCGACGTACCCGAGCCGAATCCAGGTGAAGGGCAGGTCAAGATCCAAGTCGGGTTCAACGGAATCTGCGGAACCGACTTGCACGAGTACTACGCCGGCCCCATCTTCATCCCCACCTCGCCGCATCCGCTGACCGGTCAGGAGATGCCGCTGGTGCTGGGCCACGAGTTCTCGGGCACGGTCACCGAACTCGGCAAGGGTGTCACCGGCATCAACGTGGGCGACCGCGTCGCCATCGAGCCGCTCTACCGCTGCGGGCACTGCGGCCCGTGCCGCGCGGGGAACTACAACATCTGCGCGCAGATCGGCTTCCACGGACTGATGTCCGACGGCGGAATGGCCGAATACACCGTGGTGCCCACCGACATGATTCATGCCTTGCCCGACAATGTCTCCCTCGAACTCGGTGCGCTCGTCGAGCCGATGTCGGTCGCCTATCACGCTGCGACACTCGGGGATCCGAAGCCCGACGACACCGCGATGGTGTTCGGGGCCGGCCCTATCGGCATCGGACTGTGGTTCGCGCTGCGCGGCAAGGGAGTCGACAACGTGTACGTCGTCGAACCATCGCCGACGCGTCGAGCATCGATCGAAGCCCTGGGCGCGAAGACCCTGGACCCGACGGCTGTCGACGTCCCCGCCTTCATCGCCGATCTCACCGACGGCAACGGAGCCGATGCGATCTACGACGCGGCAGGCGTTCAACCGGCCGTCGAGACAGCGCTCGGATGCATCGGTGCGCGAAAGCCACTGGTCAGCGTCGCGATCTACGAAAAGCCACTGACCACACCGCTGCAGAAGCTGGTGATGAACGAATCCCGCATCCAGGGCTCGCTCTGCTACACCTCGGCCGATTACGAGGCCGTCATCGACCTGATGAGCCAGGGCCACTACGACACGACGGGCTGGGTGGACAAGATCACGCTCGACGGAGTCATCGACGACGGCTTCGAGGCGCTGCATGCGGGCACCAAGATGAAGGTTCTGGTCGACCCTTCCACCGGAGCGGCGTCATGAGCGCGGTGCTGGTGACCGGTGCGGGCCAGGGCATCGGCCGGGCCATCGCACTGCGGTTGGCGAACGACGGACACGACATCGCCCTGGTGGACCTGGCCGAGGACAAGATCGCCGGCGTCGCCGATGAAGTGCGTGAAACCGGCTCGAAGGCAACGACATTCGTGGCCGACGTCAGCGACCGCGATCAGGTGTTCGCCGCCGTCGAACACACGCACGAGGCGCTCGGCGGGTTCGACGTCATCGTCAACAACGCGGGTATCGCGCAGGTTGCGCCGCTCGACGATGTTCGACCCGAGGACGCGAAGAAGATCTGGGCCGTCAACGTCGACGGTGTGCTGTGGGGAATCCAAGCTGCCGCAGCGAAATTCAGGTCGCTCGGCCAGAAGGGCAAGATCATCAACGCGTCGTCGATCGCCGGTCACGACGGGTTCGCGATGCTCGGGGTATACAGCGCAACGAAATTCGCCGTTCGCGCCCTGACCCAGGCCGCAGCGAAGGAATACGCGGCCGAGGGGATCACCGTCAACGCGTACTGCCCCGGCGTGGTGGGCACCGATATGTGGGTCACCATCGACAAGCGTTTCGCCGAGCTGACGGGCGCAGCGGAAGGCGAGACCTACGACAAATTCGTCGGCGGCATCGCCCTGGGTCGTGCGCAGACCCCCGAGGATGTCGCGGCGTTCGTCTCGTATCTCGCCGGGCCCGACTCGGACTACATGACCGGCCAGGCACCGTTGATCGACGGCGGTCTGGTCTATCGGTAACCCCCGTTCATGTCGATCTGTGAGCTGGAGCACAATTGACTGTGATGACGCAGTCGACAGGTCCTGAACCTGCGCTGGCGGCCGGCGAAGACCCGCGCCGCTACGCGCAGATTCTCACTGCCGTGTATGACGCGACCATGACCGGCGGCAAGTCGCCTGCACGTCCCCGCGAGGTCATCGGGGACTCGTGGCGACGGTTGCAGACCCTGGGCATCGACCCGGAACTGGGCAACCCCGCCGAGACACAGATGTACGTCTCCGATCTCGAGCTGAGCCGTCGGGAATCGGGGCTGTTCGACATCCTCGACGACCTGGCCCGCGGCCTGGAATCGGTGGTGCAGGACGGCGACAACATCCTGGTCGTCGCCGATCGACACGGCCGGGTGCTGTGGCGCAGCGGATCGACGGCGGTACTGGACCGCGCCGACGACCTCGGCTTCGTGGAAGGCGCCAACTGGGCCGAGGACTCGGTGGGCACCAATGCCATCGGCACCGCGCTGGTCTCCCGGCGCGCGGTGCAGATCTTCTCGGCCGAACACTATGTGCGCAGCCACCATTCGTGGACGTGTGCCGGTGCGCCGATCAGGGACCCTCGGACCGGTCAGGTGCTGGGAGCCATCGACGTCAGCGGCCCGGCGAAGACTGTCCACCCCACCACCATCGCACTGGTCGACGCCGTCGCACGGTTGGCGGAATCTCAACTGCGGGAACTTCATCGGAGCACCCTCGATCGACTGCGTTCGGTGGCCGCACCGATGCTCGCGCGCCTGCAGTCCCCGGCCCTCGCGGTGGACGCGAACGGTTGGGTCGCGGCTGTCGAATCGGTGGCGCTTCGCAATCGCATTCTGCTGCCCGAGGATCTGGCGACCGGACGCTTCTGGCTGCCGACCCTCGGCGTGTGCGACTTCGAGCCCCTGCCCGGTGGCTGGCTCGTCCGACCCACCAGCACGATGGATTCCGGCGTCGCCGATGTCGGATCGACGAGAATTCGCATCGACCTGCGCAATTCGCAGAAACCTCGCATCGAAGTGCGCAGCGAGGTGGGGGAGTGGACCCACGAGCCGACGCCCCGGCACGCCGAAATTCTGTACCTTCTCGCCACGCATCGGCAGGGGCGAACCGCGTCGCAAATGGCCGCCGATCTGTTCGGCGACGACGGACGTGCCATCACCGTGCGGGCCGAGATGTCGCGGCTGCGCAAACACCTCGCCGGCATCATCTCCACGCAGCCGTACCGACTGGACGAATCTGCGACCGTCGAACTGGTCATGCCGTCGGACATGAGCCGATTGCTGCCGCATTCGTCGGCCCCGGCGATCCGGGCGGCACGGGGTTGAGCCGTAGCGCAGAATCGGGGGAATGAACCGCCTCGCCCGAATCCTCGACGCCTCGGATCCGGGACAGGTACGGCTGCGCGGTGCGTCGGCGACGACGCTGACGGTACTGCTGGCGATGGTGACGCTGGTGCTGATCACGCGCGCCATCGGGCAGCCGGTGACAGTGGCGATGCTCGGAACCGTCGTGGCAATGCAGGCATCGGCCGCGGTGAAGGACAAGGACCAGCACAGTCGGCTGGTCACCACCGCACTGATGGCGTTGCCGGCCTCGGCGGCAGTGACGTTGGCGGCGCTGCTCTCCGAGCTCGGCAAGGTCGCCGACGTCGGATTCATCGCGGTGTTGTTCACGGCCGTGTGGGTGCGCCGTTTCGGCCCGCGCGGCACGGCGCTGGGCATGGTCTCGTTCATCTCGTACTTCTTTGCGCTGTTCCTGCGCGCGAGCCCGGGACAGCTGCCGATGCTCATCGCGGCGATCCTCGGCGGCTTGGTGATCGCCCTGTTCGTGCGAGCGGTCATCTTCCCGGATCGGCCGATCGTGGAGGTTCGTCGGTTGCTGTTCGCCATGCGGGCGGTCTCGGTGTCGGTGCTCGAGGCGGCGTCGGCAGGGGAAAGCCGCGACCTGAACCTGGTGCGCCGCAGACTCGACCGACTCGGCAACACGGCGCTGCTGATCGACGACTGGCTCGACCGACACGATGCCGGGCAACTGCTCAGCGTCACGAGCACCGATCTGTCGCTCCGCGTGTTCGACGCCCAGATCGCCACCGAGCAGCTCGTCAGCTCACTGTGGGCTCTGGATCCCGCGAAACCCTGGCCGACATCACTGGGGCAGGCGACAACGGCACTGGGGTCGGTTCTGCAGAACACACCGTCCGCGGAGCAGCTGCGTGCGGCCCGTCGGTTGGCGTCCACGGCTGCCGAGCGCGCCGACCCGTCCACCCTGGCGGGGATCGCTACGGTCTCGGCGCAGCGAGCTGTGCAGGCGCACATCGCTATTCATCACATCACCACCAATGCCGTCTCGGTGTCGGCGACCGCCGCTGTGGAGCCGTCCGAGGCGGCGGTGAAGGACACGCCGAGCGGACTCGACCCCAGCACCAAGGCCGCCATCCAGGTCGCCGTCGCCACCAGCGCGGCGACCGTACTCGGCGAACTGGTCTCACCCGACCGTTGGTACTGGGCCGTACTGACGGCGTTTCTGGTGTTCACGGGGGCGTCGACGCGGGGCGAAATCCTCACGCGCGCAGGCCAACGCGTCCTCGGGACCATCGCGGGTGTGCTCGCCGGGGTGGTGATCGCCGCACTGGTGGGCAACAATCAACCCCTGCAGTTGGTGCTGATCGTCGTCTGTGTCTTCTTCGCGTTCTACCTGGTGACGGTGGCGTATGCGCTGCTGTCGTTCTTCGTCACCATTCTGCTCGCGATGCTCTACGGGCTACTGGGCACCTTCAGTATCGAGGTGCTCGAGCTGCGGATCGTCGAGACCGCCGTCGGCGGCGTGGTCGGTATGGTATCCGCCTACTTCATCTTCTCGACGAGTACTCGAAAGACGTTGGTGGACAAAGTCGATACGTACCTCGAGCAGTTGAATACGTTGATCGAATCGAGCGTGGAATCGGTCATCGCTCCGGGCGAAGGGACCGACCTGGTGGCGTCGACGCGCACGCTCGACAATGCCTTGAAGGATGTAGTGACGGCCGGAAAGCCGCTGGTGCTCGGGCCGACGACCCGCAGCAGGCGAGGCGCGAAACGACTGTTGCGAGTGCTGGCAGTCAGCGGCCGATCTGCTCATGCTCTGGCCCGCGCGGGCGTGCTGGCCTCCCGCGCCGAGGCGGAAACGGCTCCGACGGCCGAGACTGCCCAGGCACTACGCGACGCGGCGGCGCTGGTGCGCGACACTGTGCGTCACGTCGAGGCAGCCGTTGCTGGAAATCACGTCGAGCCGCCGGAGAAGATCACCGAGACAACGGTATTGGACGTGCTGCTCACCTCCACCAACGCGCCCGGTCCGCTGCGGGGTGCGGTGCGCGCACTGAACACGATGAACCGAACACTCGCCGATGTGTTGACTCGGGGTTGACCTTCACATCGTGACAAGGTCTTGGCTGACGGCCATGAACGAACTACTTCGGCACCACGCTTCGTCGGTTCGGCTTCGAGCCGCGCTCGATATCGGCACCACGCCGAACCTGCAGTTTCTCGACGCGCTGGTGCAGCGGAGCGCCGTCGAACCGGATTTTCAGGTGCGAGAGATGTTGACGTGGGCGCTGATTCGGCTTCCCACGTCGGCGACGGTTCCGCGGTTGCTCGAGGAGGTGAGATGGGGTGGCGCGCAGGCTCGCAGTCAGGCGCTACACACGTTGTCGAAAATCAAGGACGAGTCGGCGTGGGAGGCGATCACCTCTTCCGTGCTTGTTGATCCGGACGACGAAGTGGCCCGAAGCGCATGGCGAGCCGCAGTGGTTCTGGTGCCGGCAGGAAGTAAATCAGCATTGGCGACAATGCTCGTCACCCAACTCGGCCGAGGTGGGCACGACGTCCAGCGAAGTCTGAGCCGCGCTCTGGTGGCACTGGGGTCGGTGATCGAGCCGATGCTGTGGGAGGCCGCGTCGAGCAAGGATGCTGCTGTTCGTGCTCACGCGCGAGCAACCGAGGCGCTGCTGATGGACCCGGATGCCGGGTTCGCCGTGTTCGAGGCCAAACGCGCCGATGCCCTTGGCGTAGTCGACACGGCGGGGTGAGATAGGACGATGTTGATCGGTGAGGTGGCGCGGCGGTCGGGCGTCAGTGCGCGCATGCTCCGGCACTACGACAGGCTCGGACTCGTGCGCCCGACCTCGCGTAGCGGCACCG
Source organism: Rhodococcus sp. IEGM 1341 (assembly GCF_030056895.1). Classification (NCBI taxonomy): domain Bacteria; kingdom Bacillati; phylum Actinomycetota; class Actinomycetes; order Mycobacteriales; family Nocardiaceae; genus Rhodococcus; species Rhodococcus sp. IEGM 1341. The sequence goes on from NZ_JASHKV010000008.1 coordinate 70,366, forward strand.
GCTACCGCGAGTACTCCCCGGATGATGTTCGACGCCTCTTCCACGTCGAGTCTCTGCGTTCGCTCGGGTTGTCTCTGCACGACGTCGGGCGAGCGCTCGACGACCCGAACTTCGCGGCCTCGGGACTGGTCGACGAGCTCGCCGCCCGAACGGAGGAACGCATCGCTCGGGATACCGAGTTGCTCACGCGGTTGCGTCGCATCGGCGACCTGCGGCCGGCGGACTGGGAGGACGTACTCGACACTGTTGCGCTGCTGAGTGATCTCGGGTCCGTTAGTGCAGGGAAGCGGCAGACGGCGGCGCTGTCCTCCGTCGGAGATCGACCCATTCCGGCAGCCGCCCTGGCCGAGGCGGTGCTGCGTGAGCCCGCAACCAACGTGGCCGGCGCACTGCGGTGGGCCCTCGCTCAGTCGGGTGGGGACGCGATCGGGCCGCTGCAGGAGGGCCTGGATTCTTCGGACCCCGAGGTACGACGCCGCGCCGTGGATACCGTCGTCGAGATATCTCACCCCGATGCCACCGAACTACTGACCGAGTCGCTGGTCCACGACGACGAGCAGGTCCGTCGGGTCGCTGCACTGGAACTCGCGACTCGAGGCGTCGTCGACGCCATTCCGACACTGATCGCGATGGTGCACGACGGCACGAACGACGTGGATGCCGCTGATGCCCTTGGCGTGCTGGGATCCGCCGACTCGATCGTGGCGGCGTTGATGGACGGCATCGACGACTCTGTGGTGCGACAGCGAGTGACACAGGCGTTGGCGAGCATTCCGGGCTCGGCGGCGTTGCAGGCACTGCAGCAACTGACCCAGGATTCGGAGCGATCGATTGCACTGACGGCCCAGTACATCCTCGGCCGGAGGGAATGACGCCTTCGGTACCGTCGAAGGCATGAAGGCTTTCGGACTGCTCGCGGCATCGATGATCATGTTGACTGCCTGCTCCACCGCAACCACCCCGGCCGCACCCGCCGAACCCGTTGCCGAGAACCAGGTGACCGTCGTTGATCGCATGTACTCGCCGAAGTCGCTGACGATCTCCGTGGGGGACACCGTCACCTGGGTGTTCGCCGACCGCGGCATGGCCCACAACGTGGTTGCCGACGACAACTCGTTCCGAAGTGCATTGATGGAGACCGGACAGTTCACGCACACCTTCGATACCGCGGGCACCTTCACCTACCACTGCACCCCGCATCCGGACATGACGGCGACGATCGTCGTTGAACCTTGATGGATGCTGGAACCGTGATGGACTGGTAGTCATGACGGCACCCACCCGATCGCGCAGCATCGCCGCACCCCTCGGTGTGGCCGCTGCGGCTGTCGGTGGGGCAGTGCTGCTGCACGTTCGTGACCCTCGCACCTCGACCTACCTTCCCTGCCCGTTCCACGCGCTGACCGGATTGTGGTGCCCCGGATGCGGCACGACCCGGGCTCTCGGTGACCTCACCCGCGGAGACATCGCGGCGGCCGCGTCGAGCAATGTCGTTGCGGTCGTGGTTGCCGTCGGCGCGCTCGCAGTGTGGGCGCTGTGGCTGCGCGCTCGGTGGACCGGACGCCCGCTCGAACTCCCGCGATTCAACCGCCCCACGGTGGTCGTCCTGATCGCCGTCCTCACAGTGTTCACCGTGGTGCGCAACACCCCGTGGGGCTCCGCGATCGCCCCGACCTGAAACCACTAGGAGTTGGACATGCTGCTGGAAATCTTCTCGATCATCGTGCTGTTGGGAGTGCTCATCGCGCTCATCCCCACGGCCCGCCGCGTCTTCAAGAAGGGTGACGACGAATGAGCGACTCGCTGAAGGATCGCGTCCGCGCGAAACTGCTCGCGCAACTCGCCGACGACGGAGGCACGGCTGCCGAACAAGCCGAGGGCGATGACCCGCGCTTGAACGCACTGCGCGACGACCTCGAAGCACTCGATGCTGCGCAGGACGGGGATCCGGTGATCGACGACATCGCCGCGAGACACTGGGTGCCCTGACCGCCCTCCTCCTGGGGAGTCAATGTGACTGTGGCCTTTTCGGTAGTCAATGTCACGTTGAGTGGACTTCTTCGGGTCCCGAATTGGTGCACAGTTGAGGTGCATCTAGTATCTATGTTGTGTCCGAGACGAAATCTGCCGCCCATACGGCGTATGTGACGGTCAAGGAGCTCATCGTCTCGGGGGAACTTCCCGGCGGTGAGCTCGTCAGTGAGGGTGAGATCGCCACCCGGCTCGAGATCAGCCGCACTCCGGTCCGCGAGGCATTTCTCCGCCTACAGGTCGAGGGATGGATGCGGCTCTACCCCAAGCGCGGGGCACTGGTGGTGCCGATCGCGGTGGGTGAGGCCGAGAGCGTCGTCGACGCGCGTCGACTCGTCGAGGCAGGCAGCGTTCGCGCATTCATCGACGACGCGTCAGCCCGCGAATCCGTAGTGTCCGCGCTGCGGGAGAACCTGCAGCTACAGCAGCAGCTGGCCGTGGACGGTACCGCCGCGCAGTTCAGCGCCGTCGACGCCGACTTCCATCGCACCGTCGTCCATGCGGGCGGCAATCCGTTGCTCGACGCGTTCTACGACGGACTTCGCGAGCGTCAACGCCGAATGACCGCAGCCTCGGTGACGCGTGACCCAGGCCAGATCTCCCGCATCGTCGACGACCATCGCCGGCTGGCCGACCTGATCGAGGCGGGAGATGCAGACGGATTCGAGCGGGCAGTCGAACAACACATGCTCGGGGTGCACGGCCTACGACCGGACAAAGGGGGAGCACGATGAGCGAGACGATCACGAACGATCGAGACATCGAGACGACTGCGCGACGCTGGCTGCTGGTGGCGTCGGGCATGTTCGCTGTCGCGTGGGGCGGCAACGAGTTCACGCCGCTGTTGGTGATGTACCGACTCGACCACGGGTTCTCGGCCGTGGTGGTCGATACGTTCCTGTTTGCCTACGTCCTGGGCATCATTCCGGCGATGCTGATCTGCGGACCGCTGTCCGACCGACTCGGTCGACGCCCGATCATGTTGCCCGCTACAGCAATTGCCGCGGCCGGGTCCATTCTGATCGCACTCGGACCGGACAACGCGTACCTGCTCTTCGGTGGTCGCGTGCTCAGCGGTATCGCGCTCGGAATCGGTATGGCCGTGGGCGGCAGCTGGGTCAAGGAACTCTCGAGCCGCGACGCCAACGCCAAACCCGGTGCCGGAGCGCGCCGTGCGGCGATGTCGCTGACCGCGGGCTTCGCCCTCGGTGCCGGAGTTGCCGGTGTGCTCGCGCAGTGGGCACCCTGGCCGACGCACCTCGCCTACAGCGTGCACGTGTTGATCTGCATCGTCGCCGGTGTCGGCATGCTGTCGGTTCCCGAAACTCGAACTGCGACAGCGGCATCGAAGAACAAGAAGCTGCTCGACGACCTGCGGATTCCGTCCGCCTCCCATCGGCGGTTCCTGTTCGTCGTGCTGCCGTTGGCGCCGTGGGTGTTCGGTGCCGCCAGCGTCGCCTACGCGGTGCTGCCGTCACTGATGGCCGACGCTCTGGCCGACGAGCCCGGGGGCGGCTATCCCGTCGCCCTGTCTGCCGCGATGGCGGTGATCGCACTCGGTTCCGGCTTCGCGATCCAGGCCGTCGGGCGTCGAATCGACACTCCCGCCAGTGCGCGAGGCGCTCTGGTTGCGCTGACACTGCTGGTTGTCGGCATGGCTGTCGCGGCGTGGGCGGCGTCGGTGCTGACCATTGCCGCAGCCCTGATCGCGGCGGCAGTGCTGGGGTGTGGGTACGGCATGGCATTGGTCTCGGGTTTGCAAGAGGTGCAACGCATTGCGGGCCCCGATGATCTCGCCGGCCTCACCGCGGTGTTCTATTCGCTGACCTACCTGGGCTTCGCGGTGCCCGCCCTGCTGTCGGCATTGACCGAGACATGGCCCGGCGTGGTCACGTATCCGATCATCTTCGGATTCGGCGCGGTGATGGCGGCACTGTGTGGCCTGGTGGTGCGGTCGAAAACGTCTGCGCACTTGCCGAGCGCGTAGGGGCGGTTCGGCTCTAGGATCAGCGGCATCATGCTGCAGTCCTCGCGCACGGTCCCGCCACATCGGGTGCCTCCGACGGTGGCGATCGCGGGTGCCACAGTATGGAACCGGCGTGAGGCGTACTGGTTTCTCGTCGCGGTGATCGTGCCGGCCGCGTGGTGGTCGAGGTATCCCGCACTGGTGCCGTTCGTCTTTGCGATCGTGCTGCTGGGTGCAGTGGTATTTCGCGTCTCGGCGGTAGCACGATGGGTGTCGATGCTGCGGTGGGGAGTTATTGCCGACGTCGAGACCATCGACACCGCGCTGCGTGGTGACCGCAACCTTCGGCTCGCGCACGCCACCGGCTGGAACGTCCAACGACGTTGGTACACAGGGGTCGTCACCGAATCCGCAGTGCGGTACCGGGCCGGGGAAGCGCGCGGTCACCTGTTCGTTCGGGGTCTGCCCTTCACCACCGGCGTGGTGCTCGCGCACTCGAAAAATCCTGGATCGGCCATGGCCATCAGCGACTTCCCCTGCGATCTGCAACTGGACGGCAGGGGACGCTGGGCGGCGTCGTTCCCGCCGGGCTTCTGGCGTCAAGCATTGGCAACGGCAGCGATGTATGGCTACGCCGTGGCCGGCTTGGTGTTGTCACTCGGCGTTCGCTGACACAGCCGATGCGGTGGGTACCGTGGAGCGAGCACATCCCTCGTCCGACAGGAGCGAGCATGAAGTACAACTACTCCGGACCCTGGCCGATTTTCGCGGTGCTGGGCGTCATCGTGTGTTGGGTGCTGTTTCAGGTCGTGGCACTCGATGCGAGTGTCGGCCGTGCGATCGCGTCGCCGATCAATCTTTTCGCGTTGATGTCGGCGGGCTTCTTGACCATCGGCTACGCGCAGAAACGGCGTCGGCGGGTCTGACCGGCGGATCGGCTCCCCAGACCTGGATTCAGGCCTCCGATTGCAGGCTGGTATCCGAAACTGGGGAGCCGATTGCCCGCGGGACCTACGGCAGCGACGGAAGTTGCTTGTCCACCAACCATGCGTCCCACAGATTTCGGGGGCAACCGAAGCGGGAGGCGAGGTCGGTGAAGTCCGCGGTTGCGACCGTCGAGTAGCGGTACTTGGAGGTCCATTCCTGGATCAGTCCGAAGAATCGCTCGTCGCCGATGGTGCGCCGCACTGCATGCAGTGCCAGTGCACCGCGCTTGTAGACACGGTCGTCGAAGATGCGCTCGGGCCCCGGGTCGGTGAGTTGCAGGTCCATCGCCAGACCGCGCTGAATGGTGTGCGCCCGCTTGGCCTTGTCGTGAGCCGTTGCGCCGCCGGAGTTCTCGGCCCAGATCCACTCCGAGTAGCACGCGAACCCCTCGTGCAGCCAGATGTCGGCCCACTTGCCGAGGGTGAGGGAATTGCCGAACCACTGGTGCGCCAACTCGTGCGCGACCAGACGCTCGTAGTACCGGGAACCGGAACAGTGATTGGCACCGAAGATCGATAGGCCCTGCGCCTCGATCGGAATCTCGAGATCGTCGTCGGTCACCACCACGGTGTACGACGCGAAAGGGTAAGGGCCGTAGAGCCGTACGAACGTATCCATCATCTGCGGTTGACGACCGAAGTCGTGATCGAACTGCGCTCGCAGGCGCGGCGGAGTGATCGCCTTCATCGGCACCGGTCCCGGGCTGACGATGCGATGCTCGTACGGACCGATCTGGATGGTGGCGAGGTAGCTGGCCATCGGCTCGGGCTGCTCGTACACCCACGTGGTGCGGCTGGCGCGAGTCTGCTTGCGCACCAACGTTCCGTTGGCCACCGCGTAGTACGGGGAATCGGTGGTGATGGTGATGCCGTAGCTGGCCTTGGACACCGGATGGTCGTCGCACGGAAACCACGACGCAGCGCCGTTGGGTTGGCTGGCGACGAGCGAGCCCTCGGTGAGCTCCTCCCAGCCGACCTCACCCCACAAACCGTTGATGGGCTTCGGGGTTCCGCCGTACGCCACCGTCACCACCAGTGCCGCACCCGACGCGATGGGCTTGGCCGGGGTGATCTTCAGCTTGCCGCGCTGGTGGCTGAACTTCACCGAACGCGATCCGTTGACCGACACCTTCGACACGTTCATCGCCGGGCCGAGATCGAGCGCGAACTTCGACACCGTCGCGGTGGTGACCGCGGTGATCTTCGCCTTACCCGCCAGCCGGTTGCTCTCGACCTTGTACTCGAGGTCGAGTTCGTAGCGCGAGACGCGATAGCCGCGGTTGCCGTTCTGCGGAAGATACGTATCGATCGGATTGTCACTGGAGTCGACGTCGAACACCGGTGCCACGAGCCTGTCCGGCACGGTAGATCACCCCTCGTTTCGGTCGTCGCGAATACGCGGAAAGGGATCACCCTTGGCCCACGGCGCGATCGGATTGCCCTGCCAACGAGTATGCGCGGGAACCGTATCGCCGCGCATCACCAGAGAGGCAGGCCCCACCGTCGCTCCATCACCTATACCCGATGCAGGCAGCGCGACACAGTGTGGTCCCAGTGTTGCGCCTCTGCCGAGATCGACCGTGTCCATGGACATGATCCGATCATGGAACAGGTGCGTCTGCACAACGCACCCTCGGTTGACCGTCGCACCGTCGGCCAACGTCACCAGATCGGCCTCGGGAAGCCAGTACGTCTCACACCAGACGCCACGGCCGATATCCGCACCGAGCCACCGCAGCCACATGTTCAGCACCGCGGTGCCCTCGGCGGCGCGCGCGAACCACGGCGCGGCAACGGTCTCGACGAACGTGTCTGCCACCTCGTTGCGCCACACGAACGAACTCCACAGCGGATGATCGGTCTTGCCGATCCGGCCCACCCACAACCACTTCGCCAACGCCGACACCGCAGCAGCCACGAAACCGGCGACGAGCAGGACGACGCCGCTGAGCAACGCAGCCAACCAGTACCCGACGGAGTCGGCGATGGCGGTGAGCGTGAACAGCACTCCGAGCCCGATGCCGAACGTCACGACGACGGGAATCAACCGGCACGTCTCGACGAACGACCGGGCGACCTTGAGCTTGCGGGGCGGATCGAACGTGCGCGACGAATCCGCACTACCGGCGGCCCGACGCAGCCGCACCGGCGGACTGCCGAGCCACGACGAGCCGGACTTCGCCTTGTCCGGAGTCGCGGACAGCACCGCGACCAGGCCGTTCTTCGGGACGGTTCGCCCGGGCCCGGTCATACCGGAGTTGCCGAGGAACGCCCGCTTGCCGACCTTGGCGTCGCCCAGATGCATCCAGCCGCCGCCGAGTTCGTAGCTGGCGACCATCGTGTCGTCGGCGAGAAACGCGCCGTCGGCGACGGTGGTGAACTTGGGGATCATCAGCACCGTCGACGCCTCGACGTCCTTGCCGATCTTCGCGCCGAGGAGCCTCAGCCAATGCGGAGTCAGCAGTGACGCGTAGAGCGGGAACAGGAAGGTGCGCGCGGAGTCCATCAATCGTTCGGTGGCCCAGACCTGCCAGCCGATGCGGCTACGGACCGGGTGGTAGCCGCCGACGAGACCGATGCTGAGCAACCGCACCGCGACGACGGTGATCAACGCGAACACCGCCAACGACACCATCGTCGCGACGGGCAACATCACCAGACCACGTTCGAAGGCGTCGAACACGGAGTCCGCGGTGTGAATCCACCAGCCCATCAGCACCAGGCTGACGCCGATCGAGAACAGTGCCATGCCGGACAGGAACAGCGACGCGACGCCGTACGCGAACACCCATTTCGTCGCGCGCGGTGGCGTTTCTGCGGGCCACGGATGATCGGCCTTGCCGACCTTCTGAGCCGGCGAACCGGACCACATCTGACCGGCCTTCACCCGTCCGACGACGGCGGAGCCTGCGGTGACGACGGCGTTCTTGCCGACCTTGGTGCCGGGCAACAGCGTCGACCGTGCGCCGACGGTGGCACCGGCACCGATCTCGACGCCGCCGATGTAGACGAGATCTCCGTCGATCCAATGTCCGGACAGATCCACCTCGGGCTCGATGGAACAGCCGTCGCCCAGCTCGAGCATTCCGGTGACCGGCGGCATCGTGTGCAGGTCGACACCCTTGCCGATCTTGGCGCCAAGAGCGCGCGCGTAGTAGACCATCCACGGTGCGCCCGAAAGGTTCGACGCACCACTGGCATCGGTCAATCTCGTTGCTGCCCACAGCCTGATGTGCATGCTCCCGCCGCGTCGATACGCGCCGGGTTTCAAGCCCGCCAGCAGGATGCGAGAGCCGATCACCGAGATCGCCATCCGGCCGACCGGAGTGATGAACAGGACGAACGCCACGAGCACCCACCACCACGACAGCGTCGGGGCCCAGGGCACGTCGCCGAACCAGGACATGACGTTGAACAGCAGTCCGAGCCAAGTGACCCACTGCAATCCGGTCAGCGTGGTCAACGGAACCGTTGCCGCGATCTGCGCCCACTGCGCGGTACGCGACGTCGGGGCCACGTCACGAGGAACGGCCTCGACGACAGGCTTCAGATCGTCGAGATACTGCGCCAGTGAACCCAGCCGTGGGTGGTCGTAGAGCTGTGCGACGGTGATCTCGGGGAACCGTTCGCGCAACGCCGTCACCAACTGAGCGGCCGACAGCGAACCGCCGCCGTTGGCGAAGAAATCGGCGTTCTCGTCGGAAACCTGCGCGCCGAGGATGTTGGTCCACAATTCGGCCACCCACCCCGCCGTGCCGCCGAGCGCAGACGCGCCCGCCATACCGGGCAGGGGCCACGGCAGCGCGTTGCGGTCGACCTTGCCCGAAGTGCGCGTTGGCATCTCGTCCACCAGCGCAAGCCTGGGCACCAATGCCGCGGGCAACTGCTCGGCGAGCAATTCGCGTGCGGCTTCGAGATCGAAATCTGGATTGGTGCTGGCGAGGTATCCGACCAGCACCGAGTTACCGGCAGCGGTCTTGCGGATGGCGGCCGCCGCACCGCCGACTCCCGGAAGTGCTTGCAGCGCATTGTCTATCTCGCCGAGCTCGATGCGTCGACCGCCGAGCTTGACCTGATCGTCGGCGCGACCCTGGAACAAGAGCCCTTCGAGCTCGAGCTTGACCAGATCGCCGCTGCGGTACGCCCGATCCCACCCCAGAGAGGGCATGGGCGCGTACTTCTCGGCGTCCTTGGCCGGATCGAGATACCGAGCGAGTCCGACGCCGCCGATGACCAATTCACCGACTTCGCCGACCTGTACCGGGGTGCCCGACGCATCGACTACTGCCAGGTCCCATCCGTCCAACGGCAATCCGATGCGGACGGGCCCCTTCCCGTCCATGATCGCCGCGCACGCGACGACCGTTGCCTCGGTGGGGCCGTACGTGTTCCAGACCTCGCGGCCCTCGACGGCGAGCCGCTCGGCCAGTTCCGGCGGGCACGCCTCGCCGCCGAAGATGAGCAACCGCACCGCTTCCAGAGCCACCGCGGGCCACAGCGACGCGAGGGTGGGCACCGTCGAGACGACACTGATGTCGCGGGAGACGAGCCACGGGCCCAGATCGAAACCGGACCGCACCAGCGACCTGGGTGCCGGAACCAGACACGCACCGTGCCGCCACGCCAGCCACATCTCCTCGCACGACGCGTCGAACGCCACCGACAGACCGGCCAGCACTCGATCCCCTGGGCCGAGTGGATCCCTCTGCAAAAACATGCGGGCCTCGGCGTCGACGAACGCCGCCGCATTGCGATGACTGACCGCGACACCCTTGGGGGTGCCCGTCGAACCCGAGGTGAAGATGACCCACGCGTCGTCCTCGGGAGTCGGCGGCAGTGGGTCGGTCTCGGGAAGGGCGTCCTGCTTGGGAGCAGTACCGGCCGCGATGCCGCCCGCCGTGACGATGGCCGTCACCTTCGCCTCACCGAAGACCAACTCGGCCCGCTCCTCGGGATCGTCCGCGTCCACCGGCACGTACGCGGCACCGACCGCGAGGATCGACAGGATCGCGACATAGAGGGAGAAGGAACCCGACGGCATGCGGATGCCGACGCGGTCGCCGCGCCTGACGCCGGCATCGGCGAGCCACTGCGCGCCCTCGGCGATGTCGTCCAACAACTCGGAGTAGCTGACCGAGACAGCACCGTCGTCGATGGCGGGGGCGTCGGGAAAACGATGAGCGGTATCACGGAGAACGTCGATGAGCGTCCGGGCAGGAGGGGCGAGCGACGAGCGAAGAAACGCCGCCGGTGCAGGCGCGGTGTCCGCGCTCGAACCCGGCAGATCGTTCTCTTGATGCACAGACAACCGGGCGTCCTTCTCGTTCGTTGGCAAGTGACTCTGTGGTGCTGGGACTCTGTGCCGCTGGGGAGCAGCGCCGTTGGTTATCTCACGTTCTGTTTGCCAGCAGGTGAACGAGCGCTCCTTCCCACCGCGGGAATCCTACTGCTGCCCACGCGTGAGTTCCGGCTTGACAAAACCGCAGCGGGTTTGCCAGTGTCTTCTCCACGGTCACGAGTACCAGCGTCAAGCCCCGGCTCGCTGGTCGGCAACCCTCCTCCGCGGTGGGGTGCTCCGGGTGACGACCAGGCTGGTGCCGGAAAACCGGCGCGGCAAGCGCGGACTCGTTCACCACATCCTTCGGTTGCGGGTCCCTCGAACGTGAGGGCTTGATCTGTCATGACATCTGTACTTTCCCGCCCCTGTGCTCCTTTTGCCCCTGTTTCGGGCACGGATCTGCAGGTACCCCTGGTGCAGGGCGGCACCTGCACCTACGCCAATTTCGACTACGCTGCCAGCGCACCGGCTTTGACGGCGGTGACCGATCGGATCGCGGAACTGCTGCCGTTCTACTCCAGTGTTCATCGCGGTGCCGGCTACGCCTCACGGGTCTGCACGGCAGCGTACGAGAAGGCGCGGGTGACCGTCGCCGATTTCATTGGTGCGCAGTCGGATTCGGTGGTGGTGTTCACCCGGAACACCACCGATTCGCTGAACCTGTTGGCCGCATGCGTGCCGGGTGAGACCGTGGTGCTCGACATCGAACACCACGCGAACCTGCTTCCGTGGCGTGACCGACGAGTGGTGGTGGCTGCGTCGACCCTGGCCGAGACCATCGCCCGCCTCGACGCCGAACTCGCCGCGAAACCTGCTGCTCTGCTTGCGATCACGGGCGCATCGAACGTCACCGGAGAAGTTCTGCCGATCGCGGAACTCGCGGCACTGGCGCATCGGCACGGCGCACGCATCGCGGTGGACGGTGCCCAGCTGGTTCCACATCGGCGGGTCGACATCGCCGCACTCGGGGTGGACTACCTCGCCTTCTCCGGACACAAGCTCTACGCCCCGTTCGGCGCGGGAGTGCTTGTGGGCAAGCGTGATTGGCTCGACCTCGGTGAGCCACACCTGGCCGGCGGTGGCGCGGTACGTAGCGTGCGCATCGACCACACCGATTGGGCTCCTGCACCGCAGCGGCACGAGGCGGGCACCCCCAACGTGCTCGGGGTTGCCGCATTGGCCGCGGCCTGCGAGGCCATTGCCGGATTCGACGATGCCGAGCTGCAGGCGCACGAGCGCGAACTGTCGTCCCGCCTGCGCGACGGGCTGGCCGCACTGGACGGCGTCGAGCAGCTCGAGGTGTGGGCCGACGCGACCGACAGCGTCGGCATCGTCACCTTCACCGTCGCCGGACGTGACCCCGGTGAGGTCGCCGCGTACCTCTCCGCCGAACACGGAATCGGCGTGCGGGACGGGAAGTTCTGCGCGCACCCACTGCTGGGCAGGCTGGGGCATGCGGCCGGAGCGGTTCGGGCCAGCATCGGCCTCGGCAGCTCGTTCGCCGATGTGGACCGACTCGTCGACGCACTCGCCGCCCTGGTCGAATCGGGACCGAACTGGCACTACGCAGAGGATGCCGGCTGGTGGAACCCCGTACCCGACCCGCGACCCTTCCCCGAGCTGGCCGATGGCGCCGCCGGGGTTGGATCCCCGTGCACCCCCGCAGACAGTTAGCATGGCGTCATGACCGTGAGTGTCGTATGGGCGGGCAACCGCCACTGGTGCAACAGATATGTGGATCTGTGCCGCACTGCGTCCGGGTCGTGTTCGAGTTCGGCTCCGCTCCGACCGAATGCCACCGACTGAAGAATCAGGACCACCACTCATGTCGCACAACTTCACCCGCGTCGCCGTCGAATTCTCTGCGAGTTGGACCGAACTGACCGCCGCTCCCGAGACGGATGTAGTCCGAATCCAGGCCTCCGACCTGCGGGAATCCCAGCAGCAACGCGCGCGGCTCCGCGCCGAGGCAGTCGACCGCGGCGAATCTGCCGACAGCACAGCAGTGTTTCTCGACCTCGAGATCCACATCGCGGCCGATGCCAGGACGGCCCGTCGGGAATTTGCCGCACTGGATGCGCCGAGCAGCCCGACGTCGATCCGCTACGTCGGAACACCGGCGGGACTGGCCAGTTTGATCTCCGACGTCACCGCGGCCGATGTGGCCGATGGCGTGACATTGACAGCGCTCGGCGACGTCGCTCGCCAGTCGGTTCTCATCAACAACGGAGTACTGCCGCTGCTGGAATCCCGCGGGACCCGACTCGACATCGACGTCGTCGACGCGGTCCTCGGCGCACCGATCGCCCCGACTCTCGCGTCTTGAGGATTCACGTCCTCGGGACGTGCGCGTGGGTCAGGTGACGTCGATCGCCAGACCCGCAGTGATGCGCACCAACTCGGTGAACGTGGACCTGAAGATCGTGTTGGTGTGGCCGGCGGCCGCCCACACCTCGGAGTAGCCGGCCAGATCCTGGTCGACGAACGTGTCGAGGTTGGTGGGGTGGCCGACCGGGGCGATCCCACCGATCGGCTGGCCGGTGGCATGCTTGGCCGTGTCCAGAGGCGCACGCGTCAACACGCCGCCGAGACGCTCGCCGGTGTGCTCGAGATGAACGTTGTGGGCACCGGAGACGAGCAGCAGCACCGGCTCGTCGCCCAGTAGAAACACCATCGACTTCACGATCGCGCCTACGTCGACGCCCAGTGCGGCAGCAGCATCGGCGGCAGTGTGCGTGCCCTCCGGACTGCTGACCACCACCCCGTGATGACCACGTGAAATCAGCGTGTCGGCAACATGGGCTGCATTCGGATGAAGTAGCCGGGACATGCACCAACCCTATTGCCCCAGTCTCATTTACGCAGATATGTCGAGATCACCGAACAGTCTCAATCGCGCCATGCCGCCGTCCGGGAAGATGTCCATCCGAACCTCCGAGACCGGGGTCTCGTGGTCGAGTACGAAGCGATGGCGGGTGTCGGGCTGCAACGTCGTTCGCGGCAACAACTCGATCCACTCGCCCTCACCGAGCCGTCCGCGCAGTGACGCCGCGCCAGGGGCGTTGCCGAGGAAGCAGGTGGTGTCGAGCTCGGCGAGGCGAACGAGCCCGCTGCCTGCCAGCTGTACCTGAACCCAGTCGTTCGCGTCGTTGCGTCGACGCGAGGTCTCCCAACCCTCACCCATCGACCGCGGCGGGCCGGGGAACAACAGATTGTTGGGGGAGCTGTAGAACATGTTGGAACACGCCGAGACGTAGGCACCGTTCTCGAGCGCAGCCAGGTCGACCGGCCCGGCCGCGAGGAACTCGGGATCGGGCTTGCCGCGGCCCAGTACCCGCAACCGCGCCACTCCGCCGTCCGGATAGATCGACAGTTTCACGTGCGTCCACCGCGCGTCGGAGGCGACGGCGAACCTGTTCTCACTGTCGCCGTCGACCGGGCTGCGCGCGACGATGGTGGTCCACTCGGTCTGCGTGCGCAGCTCGTCCGGGGACGGGAAGCCCTGCACCTCGGCGGCCTCGACCGAAATCTCCGGCGGATAGTTTCCGGTGAACCACGAGGTGTCGACGACGATTGCCGAGACGACACCCGGTGCGCCGAGACGCACGATGGCCTCGTCGTAGCCGGGCTCGCGTCGCCGACGCGTCTCCCACCCGTCGTAGATCTGACCCTTGTGCCCGAACGTCGCGGTCGAATAGTCGGCCTTGCCGGGACTGACGAGATTCTCCTTCTCCGCGAACGTCTCGTCGTTCGCCCACACGACTGCGCCTCCGAGAGTGCGGACAGCGAGATCGGGCAGAGGCAGCGGGAAGGTGGAGGTCATGGGATCACACTTTACTGGTCTCGCGTGAGCTCATCGGGTTGTGTGCAGACCGACGCCGCAGAGCCGCCGCGACCATCAGTAGCGCGCCGATCACGATGTAGAGCGTCAGGCCGAGTGCGGGTTGCCCCAGTCCGGTGCCGGAGAAGTACACGATGCTGCGTACGCCCTCGGTGCCGATGCCAGGGGTGATCCACCGACCGATCGAGGCGTAGAGCGACGGCAGTACATCGGCCCCGAAAGCGCCTCCTGCACTGGGGTTTCCGAGGATGACGAACAGCACGATGGCGGCGGGCACCGCCGCGACACCGATCAGGGCGCGCAGGCCCATGGTGAACAGTCCGGTGGCGAAGACGACCCCGGTTCCCAGCAGGGTCAGCGGAAACCAATGGCCGGCAAAGGTTTCCAGTACATGGGTGGTGAGGAATGCTCCGAGAGCGCCGGAAGCGAGGGAGTACGCCGCGAGAATGCCGACATGCATCCAGGTTTCGCGGCGCGAGGTCGGTGCCCCGATCAGCAATCCGAATGCGGCAGCCAGAAGGTAGCCGCCGACGACCCAGCCGACCGAGAGATAGAAACCGGACAGCCCTCGGTTGTCGTGCACACCGACCGGGATCTCGTCGCGGACCACGAACTGGCGGCCCTGGGCGGCGTCGACCTCGGTGAAGATCGATTCCAGCGCGGTGGCTTCGGAGCTCCCTGCTGCGCTCGCGGTGATCAGTGTGTCCGTTCCGTTCGCGCCGACGACATAGGCCCCGATGATGTCCCTGTCGCGGAGCAACGAACGGACCTCGGCGGTATCGGCCGCGGTGCGTGCCTCGAGTGGGGCACCGTCGATGGCGTTCAGGCGATCGGTCGTCTGCTGGTCCAGCCCCTCGGGGAGGCCGGCTTCGGTCACCACCGCGATGGGGATCGTATGCGGAGTCGGCTGATGAAACGCCGAGACGTAGCTGAGGATGAAGCCGAGCTGAAGTATCAGCACCGCGGCGGCGAGCAGTGACATCTTGCGCATGGGTGACTCCTGAATCTTGTCGATACCCGAGGTATTCAATACTCTAGGTATCGTGAATGCCGACGAGCAAGAAAAGTGGGGGTCGACACAGTCGCAGCGACGACCGCAGCGTGCCGACGTTCGAGACCGACTGCTCGCCGCCGCAGCGGACGAGTTCACCGAAAACGGCTATGCCGCAGCCAAACTCACCGACATTGCGGACCGCGCCGGCTTCACCAAGGGAGCCGTCTACTCCAATTTCGAGTCCAAGCAAGCGCTGTTCGCCGAGCTGCTGGCCAGGCGGTCCCTCGAGCTCGCGGCCCGCGTACTGGCTCACATTTCCGATCTGGACCCCGGCGCGGCAGCCGGAGCGGGCGGCGGAGAGATCGCGTCGTGGGTGGTCGCCGAACCCCGCTGGCCGCTGCTGACCGTCGAATTCGGGATTCTCGCCGGACGCGACCCGGCCGTCGCGGAGCGCTATCGCACCGACCGTCGAGCACTGCGGCGCGAGCTCGAACGCCTCATCGCCGAGCGAGCGGACGACTGGGGAGTCGGCGAGAAGTTCGATGCCCGACGCCTCGCGACGTCACTGGCGGCCTTGATCTCCGGATTGGCCGTCGAACATTCGGTGGATCCGGAGGAAATCGACGAGGGAGTCATTGCCGACGCGGTCTCCGAACTGTTCGCGGGAGCGATAGCTAGGGCACATCTCGATTGAGGGACACGGCACCGGGTAACCGGGACAGATGAATGCTCAGAATCCCGATCCCGACGTCACCGCAGGACTCGAAGCGGGTGGCAGCGTCACGCCAGGAGACACCCCGCCCGCCGAAACGGGAGTCGGCGGCCCCAATCACGAACCGCCGCAGCGCAGCCGTGTCATGCCGATCCTCATCATCGGTGTGGTGGCCTTGCTGGCGATCCTGATCGCCGGTGGACTGATCGGTCGCGTCGTCGGTCTGTTCGGCTGATCCCGGGTCGGCGGCCCGTCCGTACTCGGCGAACAGTCAGTACTGCGGCCAGCCGCCCTCGGGCCCGAGCAGGCGATCCAATCGAATGTGGTTGATCTTCGCCAGCTCGTCGCGCATGATCTTGCGTTCGGTCCGATCGTCGTTGTCGAGTCGATGGCCCAGATCCACGAGGATGTCGCGCGGCTCGAAGCCCTCGGGCTCGAACAACCCGCTCCAGATGTACGGATAGCCGAACCGCTCGCAGTACGCGCGCGCCGCGGTCACCAGAGCGCCTCGCGTATCCGCGTCCATGGCTGCGCACACCTTGCTCGGCTCGGGACGCGTCGCGGCCAACATGTCCATGTCGCCGTCCGACAGCTCCGCCAGTTCCGCGTCGGCTGCCGAGAACAGCTCTGCCCGCGAGCGATACCTGCGGCCGTCCGCCACCCTGGACGCCCACGCCACCGAGCAACAACACTCGTACAACGCATGCACCGCCTTGCGGCGCGGCAGATCGTTGAACGTCTCCAGGCCGAGTCCCTGATGCATCAGCATGGATAGATGGTGAGCCTCATTCGGCGTATGCACCAGAGCTGAGCAGGGACTTAGCGCAGACGTTACGCGCCGTAACATGCGGTGCGGGGATGGGCGACTCTGCCGCTAGGCTCGCAGGCATGACGGAACGAACCTGGAAAGCCTTCTCCGTGGAGATCGCCGACCACATCGCGCAAGTGACCCTCCTCGGACCGGGCAAGGGCAATGCCATGGGCCCGGACTTCTGGAGCGAGAGCCCCGAGCTGTTCGCTCAGCTCGACGCCGATCCCGAGGTTCGTGCAGTCGTGCTCGCGGGCTCGGGCAAGAACTTCACCTACGGACTCGACCTCGCCGCGATGGCAGGAACCTTCGGTCCGCTCATGGCGGACAAGGCACTGGCCGGTCCCCGAACGACGTTCCACGACACCATCAAGACGATGCAGAAGGCCATCAACGCCGTGGCGGACTGCCGCAAGCCCGTCGTCGCGGCCGTGCAGGGCTGGTGCATCGGCGGTGGCGTCGACCTCATCACCGCCGCGGACGTGCGCTACGCCAGTGCCGACGCGAAGTTCAGCGTGCGCGAGGTGCGGGTCGCGATCGTCGCGGACATGGGGTCGTTGGCTCGACTGCCCGCGATCATCGGCGATGGGCACATGCGTGAGCTGGCACTGACGGGCAAGGACATCGACGCCGCGCGCGCCGAGAAGATCGGCCTGGTCAACGACGTGTTCGAGGACCACGACGCCGCCATCGCCGCTGCTCGCGAATGCGCCGCCGCCATCGCCGCCAATCCGCCCCTGGTGGTGCAGGGCATCAAGACCGTGCTGGATCATTCTCGATCCTCCGGTGTCGATGATTCCCTGCGCTACGTCGCGGCCTGGAACGCCGCCTTCCTCGCCTCGCACGACCTCACCGAGGCGATCACCTCGGTGTTCGAGAAGCGACCGGCGCAGTTCACCGGTAACTGACGTGGTCGAGTTCGCCGAGGAGCTGGGCACGCAGCTGGTTCGGCTGCAACGGCTGCGTGAGCGGAACATCGCTGCGATCTCGTCCTCGGGCGGTGTCGACGGTGCCGCGTACGTATGCTTGTTCCGGCTCCTGCGCGACGGACCGATGCGGTCGAGTGAACTCGCCGCCATGGTGAATTCCGATCCGTCGACGGTGAGCAGGCAGGTGGCTCAGCTGGTCGAACGGGGGCACGTCGAGCGGCTGCCCGACAAACGTGACGGTCGAGCGTTCGTGCTCGCGGTGACCGCGTCGGGTCAGGAAGCGGCGGCAGCGATCCAGCAACGACGAACCGACAATCTCGGACGGGTGATCGAGGGGTGGACACGGCAGGACCGAGAATCGCTCGTGACGTTGCTCGATCGTTTCTTGACCGATTACGAAACCATCAGGCCGGACCTGCCCGACCGCCGCGCAGGTAGCGTCTGATCGGCGGGCGATCCACGATCGGGGCGATCGAGGTGATCGAGGCAGTGCGCAGTCGCTCGTAGAGCAAGCGCGGACGGAGGGGATGCTGTGCCGATTGGTCGTGACAAGCCGTCGCTCGCGTCCGATGCCGGGACCCGTCGGAACTCGGTACGACTCGAACGCCGGGTGGCGCGAGGAATCGCCGTGCTGGTGCCCTCGTTCGGTCTCATCGGGGCGATAGCGATGCTGTCCTCGGACGGTCCTGTTGGACCGACGGCTGTTGTCGTGTGCCTGGTGGTCTTGCTGTCGACTCTCCCGGTAGGGGCATGGTGGTGGCTGCGCTCGGCGGACGCCTCCCACATGCCGGGATGGTTCGTCGTGTACGCCGACGTGGGCGTGTCGACGATGCTGCTGACCTTCGACGACCGTGATCTCGCGCTGTACGGCGCTGCCCTGTTCGCCGTGATCGGGACCTACATCGCGTACTTCTCGCGGCGAACGGTGCTCAAGTTCCACACGGCATTCGTCAACGCGGTCATTCTGCTACTCGCAGTGCTCGCCCTGGTCGAGCGGCCGGAGGATCCGGCGTCGATCCTCGCCCGCACCCTCGTGACGGTTCTGGTGGTCAACTCGGTACTCGCGTTCCGAGCAGTGATCCAGCGCCAGCTCGATCTTGCCAACACGGACTCGCTGACCGGACTGCTCAACAGACGCGGCCTGGAATTGCGGCTCCAACGCATGATGAACTCGCTGGACGAGCACCGTTCCGTCGCACTCATGGTGGTCGATCTGGACCAGTTCAAGCGAGTCAACGACACCTACGGTCATGCGGTGGGGGACCGAGTGTTGCGCCGGACGGCCCGCAGGCTGACCGCGGTCACGGGCACGAGGCCGTGCGTGGCACGCACCGGCGGTGAGGAGTTCACCATCGCGCTACCGGTCGACGATGCCGCCGCGCACCGGATCGCCCACGAGATCCTCGAGTCGATTCACGACCCAGCCGACGACGTGCCGGTGACGGTCAGTGTCGGGGTGGCCCTGCTCGACGGCAGCCGATGGTTCACCGCCAGCGAGTCCGGTGACAGTGCCGGTCTGGTCCACAACGTGCTGCTCGACGCCGACACGGCGATGTACGAGTCCAAGCACGCGGGCGGAAACAGAGCAACGGTGTACGCCGGCGAATGATCCGCCGGCGTACACCGTTCGTCGTTCGGGGAAGAACGTGTTCCGTGCGTCAGCGCAAGGCGCTCTTGGGGTCGTTCCACAGCTGATCGGTGAAGTCCTCCAACGCGACGAGAACGATGGTGTCCTCGGTACGGCGCAGGATCGACTTGCTGGCGCGCACCTGCACGATATCGCCGGTCTTGTCGGTCATCCGCCACAGAGAATCCGCGCGGGTGGCCACCGTCGTGAGGAACATGTCAGCGACGTTGACACCCTCCGGAGCCCGGTCGGGGAAGATGTCGTGCAGGTGGAAGTCCTCCCGCTCGGTGCGGTCGAGACCGAACAGATCGTCGAAGGCCTCGTTCGCGAACACGATGGCACCGGTGGGGTCGACCGCGAGGATCGGCACCGGGATCCGGTCGAGGACGACCGTCACCGGCAGATCGGGAAACTGAGTCGGATCCGAAATCGGTCGCGAATCGAGATTGCGCCGATCACCGTTGGAAGTGCTGTCGGTCATACGTCTCCCCAAACTATGTTTCGTCGGCCCACGGCCGAGACGAGGTGTGTGGTGCCGAAACGATCAGTGACCCGGATTGTCCGCCAAGCGCTTGAATGATGCAGCGATTTCGGCCTCTGCCTCTGCGCGCCCCACCCAGTCTGCCCCGGTGACGTGCTTGTTGGGTTCGAGATCCTTGTAATGGACGAAGAAATGCTTGATCGCATCGAGCTCGAACGTCGAGACGTCGCTCAGGTCCTGGATGTGATCCCAGCGGGTGTCACCGGCCGGAACACACAGCACCTTGTCGTCGCCGCCGGCCTCGTCGACCATCTTGAACATCGCCACGGGGCGGGCCTCGACGATGACGCCGGGGAACACCGACTCGGGCAGCAGCACCAGTGCGTCGAGCGGGTCGCCGTCCTCGCCGAGCGTGTTCTCGATGAAGCCGTAATCGGCTGGATACGCCATCGCGGTGTAGAGGTAGCGATCGAGGCGAACACGTCCGGTGACGTGGTCTACCTCGTATTTGTTGCGCTGCCCCTTGGGGATCTCGATGGTGACGTCGAACGGCACGTGCAGTCCTCACTGTCGTCGTCGAGCCGGAACGGCTCGAGTCGTTGGGAATGTGTCGATGGTGGCGGCGCAAGGCTACCGGACCCGAGGATACTGTTGACTGGACGATCATGGGTACGACCACGGCAGTTACGGAGGAACGGTGGCGGGGCTGACACGGCGGTTCCTCGGCCCCACAGCGGGTCGACGGCGCAGGAAGAAGCGCGTGATCCTGACGCTGTGTGCGCTGTTCGTGGTGATCCTCGCTGCGACGACCGCCGCGCTGGTGCTGCCGTCGGTGTCCGACGGTGCCGAGACCGCAATCGAACCTCCACCCGAGACGGTGCTGCCGAACCCGCTGATCACCCCGTTCCCGGAATCGGCACCGATGCCGAACGCTGCAGGTCTGGCAGCGGCGCTGGCCCAGGTGGTCGACGATCCAGCCCTCGGCACGTTCACCGGAACCGTCGCCGACGCGCAGACCGGGCAGGTGCTCTGGTCCCAGAACCCCGACACCCCGATGACACCCGCCTCGACCACCAAGGTGCTCACCGCGGCGGCAGCGATGCTCGGGCTCCCGGCGGATCACCGCGTCACCACTCGCGTGGTCCAGGGCAGTGGCGAGGGCGACATCGTGGTGATCGCGGGCGGCGACCCCACCCTCACCGCGCTGCCGGTCGGCACCGACGGGTTCTATCCCGGGGCGGCGCGCATCGACGACCTGGTGGAGCAGATTCGGCGCAGCGGAACGGTGGTGCGCAGCATCGGCGTCGACACCTCGATCTACTCCGGTGACACGATGGCGCAGGGTTGGTTTCCCGCCGATATCGCCGCCGGTTCGATCACTCCGATCGAACCGATCATGCTCGACGGCGGACGATCGAACCCACTGGTCGACGAGTCCCCGCGCAGCACCACCCCGGCACTGGACGCGGGCCGCGCACTGGCCGCCGGACTGGGCGTCGACCCGGCGGCGGTGACGACCGGCAGGGCGGCCGACGGGGCCGATCAGATCGCATCCGTCGAATCCGCGCCGCTGCGAAACCGCCTGCAGCAGATGATCTATCGCTCCGACAACGTCCTCGCCGAGGCCATCGGACGCGAACTGTCACTCGAGATGAACACGGCCGCAAGTTTTTCCGGTGCAACGGCGGCGATCGGGCAAACCCTGTACTCCGCAGGTTTCGACATGACCGGACTCACGCTCGAGGACGCCAGCGGGCTGTCGGTCGACGGCAGGATTCCGGCCAGGCTGCTCGATCAGGTGTTGACGTCGGCAGCCGGAACCGAGCAGCCGGCGCTGCGTCCGATGCTCGATTACCTTCCCGTCGCCGGTGCCACCGGGACCCTGACGGATCGATACGCCTCGGGGAACCGAACCGGAGCGGGGTGGGTTCGAGCCAAGACCGGAACCCTTTCTGCTGCAAGCGCTTTGGCAGGATATGTCGTCGACGTCGACGGCCGAATCCTGACCTTCGCCCTGATGTCCAACGACCGGCCGCCCGACGTCAGTCGCCCCGCCCTCGATGCCGTCGCATCGACCCTGAGATTGTGTGGTTGCCAGTGAACACGGACGCAGCAACGAAGGCCGACGACAGCGCAGCCACCTCCGGTTTCGCCGGAGCCGTCGACTGGTCCGTTGCGGCCAAGACCGGAGCGAAGCTGGCCCGCAAGGGCCCGGCCACCTCTCGCTACACCGCCGCTGCAGCCGTGGAAGAGCTTGCCGCCGCGTCCATTCGGGCCGAGGGGCCGGTTCGCGAGACCACCGGTCTGGCCGACGGACTCCCCGTGCCCGACGCCCAGGTGGTCGATCGCGCCGGCTGGATCGCCGCGGCCGCGTCGTCGATGAAGCACCTGACCGGAGACGACGACGGCACGCCGCCGTCGGGTCTGCTCGGCGGAAAGCCGGCCGGACTGCAGGCCGGAGCGATGCTGGCGTTCCTCTCCAGCGCCATTCTCGGACAGTACGACCCGTTCACCGGCGAGAACGGAACGCTGCTTCTGGTCGCGCCCAACGTGATTGCCGTCGAGCGGGCGCTTCGTGTCTCGCCGAGCGACTTCCGGCTGTGGGTGTGCTTGCACGAGGTGACGCACCGAGTGCAGTTCTCCTCCGCTCCCTGGCTCGGCGGCTACATGCGCGAGAACGTGGGGGTGCTCTCCGACGGTACGGACGAGCCGCTCACCGATGTCGCCAACCGGCTGACCGGCGCGCTCAAGGCCCGCAAGAATCCGAACGGGGCGTCGAAGTCCGAGGACGCAGGCATCGTCGGTCTGCTGCGCGCCACCCAACCGCAGCCCCAGCGCGACGCCATCGACCGGCTCCTCGTGCTGGGCACCCTGCTCGAGGGTCACGCCGACCACGTGATGGACGCCGTCGGACCGGCCGTCGTGCCGACCGTGACGCAGATACGCGGTGCCTTCGACCAGCGCAGGCAACGCAAGGTGAACCCGCTCCAACGCGTCATCCGGGCGCTGCTCGGCATGGACGCGAAGATGGCGCAGTACGTGCGCGGCAAGGCGTTCGTCGATCACGTCGTCGCCGCGGTGGGAATGGAACGCTTCAACACCGTGTGGACCGGGCCCGACACGCTGCCGTTGCTGTCGGAGATCGAGGACCCGGACGCCTGGATCGCCCGAGTGCTGGGCTAGTGCTCCTGCCTGAGGGAGTTGAGCCTGCGGAACGACCCAAAATGCCTGAGGGGCCCGCACTGTTGGAGGTCAGGCATGCGGTGCGTGGTTGGTTGTCGGCCTATCCGGGACCGGTTGCCGTCGCGCTGTCCGGTGGAGCGGATTCGCTCGCTTTGACGGCCGCGACCGTGGCCGAGGCTCCGAACGTGCGCGCCTTGATCGTCGATCACGGTCTGCAGGCCGGCTCGGCGGAGGTTGCGGCGACGGCTGCGGCGCGGGCGTCGGAGTTGGGAGTGGTCGATGCGCGCGTGCTGCCGGTCCAGGTGACCGGCTCGGGTGGGACGGAGGCCGCCGCCCGCCGGGCCAGGTACGACGCGTTGGATCGCGAGCGCGGCGACGCGTCGGTGCTGGTGGCGCACACCCTCGACGATCAGGCCGAAACGGTGCTGCTCGGGCTGGGGCGCGGATCGGGCCCGCGGTCGATCGCGGGCATGGCGGCGTTCGATGCGCCGTGGGGTCGGCCGCTGCTCGGGGTTCGGCGCAGTGTGACCAGGGCTGCCTGCGTCGAGTTGGGGATGGAGCCGTTCGAGGATCCGCACAACACCGACCCCGATTTCACTCGGGTGCGGTTGCGTCACGAGGTGCTGCCCCTGCTCGAGGACGTGCTCGGCGGTGGTGTCGCCGCTGCACTCGCCCGGACCGCCGAGCAGTTGCGCGAGGACGGCCGGGTGCTCGACGCGCTCGCCGAATCCGTCGTCGGGTTGGGTGCGTCGGAACTGGAGGTGTCCTCGATCGACTCGCTCGACATCGCGATTCGTCGCCGCGTACTGCGCCGATGGTTGCTCGGCCGGGGTGTGACGTCGCTGACCGACCGGCAGATCCGGGCCGTCGACGCCCTCGTCGGACGGTGGACCGGCCAAGGCGGGGTTGCGCTGCCGGGAGGAACGCCCGACGCCAGGTTGGTGTGCTCGCGTCGGCATGGCAGGCTGAGCGTCGGCCTGGAGAACGAATGAAGGGAAACCCCGTGTACGAGGGCGACATCGAATCGGTTCTCATTTCCGAGGAACAGATCAAAGCGCGCACTGCGGAACTCGCAGAAGAGATCGCCCAGCGGTATCCCGAAGGCTCACCCGAAGGTGACCTGCTCCTGGTCGGTGTCCTCAAGGGCGCGATCATGTTCATGACCGACTTCGCCCGGGCCCTGCCCATCCCGGCGCAGCTCGAGTTCATGGCGGTCAGCTCCTACGGCTCGTCCACCTCGTCGTCGGGTGTCGTTCGAATCCTCAAGGACCTCGACCGCGACATCACCGGACGCCACGTGCTGATCGTCGAGGACATCATCGACTCCGGTCTGACGCTGAGCTGGCTCAAGCGCAACCTCGCGACCCGCTCGCCTGCCTCGCTGTCGGTGGTGACGCTGCTGCGCAAGCCCGACGCCATCAAGGTCGACGTGGAGGTCGCGAACGTGGGCTTCGACATCCCCAACGAGTTCGTCGTCGGCTACGGCCTCGACTACAACGAGCGCTACCGAGATCTGCCCTACATCGGTCTGCTCGATCCCAAGGTCTACAGCTGAGCTGGTTTCTTCGGTTCGTCCGGTCCACCCCGTTCGCGTGAATGGACCATTGCCGCGCCGAGACGTGTGCAAGGGTCCATCGATGCGGATAGTGTGCCCGACAGGTGGGGAACTGCCGGGGGAGTGCAGTCGTTGGAGGGGAAGAAGCGTCGACGCAAACAGGTGCGTGGACGCACAGCGCCAGGTATGAGCGAGTCAGATGTCCGAGTCTCGCGCTAGCCTGGAGTATCCGGCGGGCAGGGAGCAGCCAGCGCGCGGGAGCGGACTGAAAGGACACGGCCGACTCGGCTGAAGCTGTATGAATCGGAAGACAGTAATACGAAATCTTGCCATCGTTTTCGGCATTCTGTTGGTGATCTATGCCTTCAGTTACTTCGGTAACGACACGCGGGACTGGAAGACGGTCGACACCTCGGTGGCGATCGCCCAGCTCGACGATCGCAATGTCGAGTCCGCGCAGATCGACGACCGCGAGCAGCAGATCCGGCTGACTCTGCGGGAGGCGTCCGACGCCACCGACAACGAGACGCAGATCATCGCCAAGTACCCGGACTCGGCGTCGGAGCAGATCTTCGACAAGGTCGACTCGCAGGGCTTGGCGAGCTACAACACCACCGTCACCCAGGAGAGCTGGTTCAGCTCGTTCCTGCTGCTGATTCTTCCGATGGTGCTGATCCTCGGCGTGATCATCTTCGTCATGAGCCGCATGCAGGGTGGCGGCCGCGGCGGGGTCATGGGCTTCGGCAAGTCCAAGGCCAAGCAGCTGACGAAAGACATGCCCAAGACCACGTTCGCCGACGTCGCAGGCGCGGACGAGGCCGTCGAAGAGCTCTACGAGATCAAGGACTTCCTGCAGAACCCGGCGCGCTACCAGGCGCTCGGTGCCAAGATCCCGCGCGGCGTGCTGCTGTACGGCCCTCCCGGAACCGGCAAGACGCTGCTCGCGCGCGCCGTCGCAGGCGAGGCCGGAGTGCCGTTCTTCACCATCTCCGGCTCGGACTTCGTCGAGATGTTCGTCGGTGTCGGCGCATCCCGTGTGCGCGACCTCTTCGAGCAGGCCAAGCAGAACAGCCCCTGCATCATCTTCGTCGACGAGATCGACGCCGTCGGTCGCCAGCGCGGCGCGGGCATGGGCGGCGGACACGACGAGCGCGAGCAGACGCTCAACCAGCTGCTCGTCGAGATGGACGGCTTCGGTGAGCGCACCGGCGTCATCCTCATCGCCGCCACCAACCGCCCCGACATCCTCGACCCCGCCCTGCTGCGTCCGGGCCGCTTCGACCGCCAGATCCCGGTCGGTGCCCCCGACCTGGCCGGCCGTCGAGCAATCCTGAAGGTGCACTCGGCAGGCAAGCCCGTTGCTCAGGACGCCGACCTCGAAGGTCTCGCCAAGCGAACCGTCGGGATGTCCGGTGCCGACCTGGCCAACGTCATCAACGAAGCAGCACTGCTCACCGCACGCGAGAACGGCACCGTCATCACCGAGGCGTCGCTCGAGGAGTCGGTCGACCGCGTCGTCGGTGGCCCGCGCCGCAAGAGCCGCATCATCAGTGAGCACGAGCGCAAGATCACCGCGTACCACGAGGGTGGTCACACTCTCGCCGCGTGGGCGATGCCCGACATCGAGCCCGTCTACAAGGTCACCATCCTCGCTCGCGGTCGCACCGGTGGCCACGCGATGACGGTGCCCGAGGACGACAAGGGCCTGATGACGCGGTCGGAGATGATCGCTCGTCTCGTCATGGCCATGGGTGGCCGCGCAGCGGAGGAGCTCGTCTTCCACGAGCCGACCACCGGTGCGTCCTCGGACATCGACCAGGCGACCAAGATCGCCCGCGCGATGGTCACCGAGTACGGCATGAGCAGCAAGCTCGGAGCCGTTCGGTACGGGCAGGAACAGGGCGATCCGTTCCTCGGCCGTTCGATGGGCCAGCAGTCCGACTTCTCGCACGAGGTCGCCCGCGAGATCGACGAGGAGGTGCGCAAACTCATCGAGGCGGCGCACACCGAGGCGTGGGCCATCCTCAACGAGTACCGCGACCTGCTCGACACCCTTGCCTCGGAGCTGCTCGAACGTGAGACGCTCACCCGCAAGGACCTCGAGAAGATCTTCCACAGCGTCACCAAGCGTCCGCGCATCACCCTGTTCAACGACTTCGGTGATCGCAAGCCCTCGGACAAGCCGCCGGTCAAGACGCCCCGCGAACTCGCCGCCGAGCGCGGCGAGCCGTGGCCTCCGGTACCGCCGGCCCCGAAGCAGCTTCCGCCGCAACAGTTTCCGCAGCCCAGCTACGCCGGTTCTCCGCAGCTGACCAAGGGTGGCTACCCGAACGGAAGCAACGGATACAACGGCGGACCGACCAACGGCGTGCCCACCAACGGTGCCCCGTCGAACGGTGCTCCGACCAACGGTGGCCCGGTCAACGGATCACCGAGCACCGGGGACGTCGATGCGCCGAACACCGGTAGTGACCGACGCAGCGCCCCCGCAACCGGCGGTTACAACGGCGGTGGCTACAACGGTGGTTACGGCGGCCCGACCAACGGAGGCGCTCCCAACGGGGGCGGATACTCCGAAGGCCAGCGTCGGCAGGAACCTCGCCCGAGCGGCCCCGGCCAGGGCTCGCGTCCCGATTACGGTGCCCCGGCCGGATGGTCGGCTCCGGGGTGGCCCCCGCGCGACCAGCCTGCGGTTCCCCGGTACCAGGGACCGACAACGCCGCCGGTTCACGATCAGCCGAACCGCGAGCAGCCGGGATCGGACCAGAATCGGTACGAGCCGCCGCAGGGTCAGCCTCCGACGTACCGACAGCACCCGACCTATCAGCAGCCGCAGGCATACCAGCCGCCGACCGCTGTGCCGTCGAACCAACCGCCGACGAATCAACAGCCGGGATATCAGCCGCCGCAGTATCAGCCGGATCCGTTCCGGCCGGACACTCGGGACCAGGGTCGAACCTCTCGGCACGAGCCCCCGTACGGCCAGCACCAGGACGATGCCGGACCGGCCGAGGCGTCGCCACCCACGTGGGAGGTGCCGACTCCATCGCAGAGTTATCCGCTGCCCGGAGACGATCGTCCCTCGCACAACCCGTCCGAGGACTCGCACCGAGACGAGCGAGCAGAGGACGACGGCGACGAAGGTCCACGCACCCAACGCTGGGAAGGGCCGGGCGGTTCGTACCGCTAGGTCGGTCATTAGGCTGGCTGGGTCGACCCTTTCGGTCGGCCCAGTCCGTCGTTCGAACCGTGCTGCAGGTCGGCGCAGCTGCTCCGTGAGGAACAGGTGCGGTTCGGCCCAGCTGTCACATTCGCGGAGCCCAACCGGAGGTACGTTCTCGTGTCAGTCAACCGGACCGACGAGTCGGCAATCGACTCGGCAGAAGTCCCAGCAGCGCAGCAGCGGGCAGTGGAACAGACAGTGGCCTACGCCACCGGCGCGGTCTTCGACCAGCCCCGTGCCGAGGCCGCAGTGCGTGAGCTGTTGATCGCCGTCGGCGAGGATCCCGACCGTCCGGGTCTGCTCGACACGCCGGCCCGTGTGGCGCGTTCCTACCGTGAAATCTTCGCCGGGCTCTACACCGACCCGGACACGGCGCTGAACACGACATTCGACGAGGGGCACCAGGAACTGGTGCTCGTCCGCGACATCCCCATGTTCTCCACGTGCGAGCATCACCTGGTCTCGTTCCACGGCGTCGCACACGTCGGGTACATCCCGGGCAAGAGCGGCAAGGTCACCGGCCTGTCGAAGCTCGCGCGCGTGGTGGACATGTACGCCAAGCGCCCGCAGGTTCAGGAACGGCTGACCAGCCAGATCGCCGACGCGTTGATGCGCAAGCTCGACCCGCGCGGTGCGATCGTCGTGATCGAGGCCGAGCACCTGTGCATGGCCATGCGCGGGATTCGCAAGCCGGGTGCCAGCACCACCACGTCGGCGGTGCGGGGTCTGTTGCAGTCCAGCGCGGCATCGCGTTCGGAAGCTCTGGACCTGATTCTGCGGAAATGACGCGTCCGGTCGAGTCCCGATGAACCCGGCGCGCAGTATCCCCCCGGCACCGGTCGTCATGGGTGTCCTCAACGTCACCGCCGATTCGTTTTCCGACGGCGGTCGATACCTCGATGTCGATGCCGCCGTCGAACACGGGCTGGCTATGCACCGTCGCGGAGTCGACATCGTCGACGTCGGTGGCGAGTCGACGCGTCCCGGAGCAGACCGGATCGATCCGACTCTCGAGGCGCAGCGCGTCGTGCCGGTCATCGCTGCGCTGGCCGCAGCAGGGGTGACCACCAGCGTCGACACCATGCGTGCCTCGGTCGCCGAGGCCGCGATCGAGGCCGGGGTCTCGATCGTCAACGACGTCTCGGGTGGTCGCGCGGATCCGGCCATGGCCGGGGTCGTTGCGGACGGCGGATTGCCGTGGATCCTGATGCACTGGCGAGCTGCCGGATCCGAGTATCGGCACGCCGGCCCGGCCGATCGATACGACGACGTGGTCGCCGACGTCCGCAGCGAACTGCTCGAACAGGTCGATCACGCGGTGGCCGCGGGCGTGGACACGGCGATGCTCGTGCTCGATCCAGGCCTCGGATTCGCCAAGAACGCCGAGCACAACTGGCAACTGCTGCGGGGCCTGCCGGACTTGGTGTCGGCCGGCTTCCCGGTACTCGTCGGTGCTTCCAGGAAGCGCTTTCTCGGCTCGCTGTTGGCGGACGACGACGGTACTCCGCGACCGCCGGACGGGCGAGAGACCGCCACCGCCGTGGTGTCGGCGCTCGCGGTCGCCGGGGGAGCATGGGGTGTGCGCGTGCACGACGCCCGCGCATCACTCGACGCGGTCGCCGTCGTACGGGCATGGCAGGGTGATCGGGCATGAGCGAGATCAGCAGCCACGGCGGCAGGGGGACGCGCCGCGGCGACCGCATCGAACTACGGGGCCTGACGGTGCGCGGCAATCACGGCGTCTTCGACTTCGAGAAGCGAGACGGGCAGGACTTCGTCGTCGACATCACCGTGTGGATGGACCTGCGGCCCGCGGCCGAGACCGACGACCTGACCCGAACGCTGCACTACGGAGAACTGGCCGAGCACGCTGCGGCCGTCGTCGCGGGCCCGTCCAGGGACCTGATCGAGACGGTCTCGGCCGAGATCGCCGAGGTCGTGTTGGCGTACGACTCTCGCGTCGACGCGGTGGAAGTGGTGCTGCACAAGCCGTCGGCCCCGATCCCACTGACGTTCGGGGACGTTGCCGTGGTGGCGTACCGGGAGCGGGTGTGACCCGCGCGGTGCTGTCCATCGGCAGCAACATCGGTGACTCCCTCGCCCACTTGCGTTCTGTCACAACCGAATTGGGTTCGCGCGTGGTGTCCTGCTCGCCGGTGTACCGTTCGGCTCCCTGGGGTGGCGTCGAGCAGCAGGACTTCCTCAATGCGGTCGTGGTGGCCGAGGACGATGACTTCGACGCCTGGGACTGGTTGCGCTTCGGTCAGCGCCTGGAGGAGGCGGCCGATCGCGTTCGAGTGCAGCGGTGGGGGCCGCGGAGCCTCGACGTCGACGTGGTGGTGTGCGAGAACACGATCAGCGACGACCCTCGTTTGATCCTCCCGCACCCGCGCGCGCACGAACGAGCGTTCGTACTGCTGCCGTGGCTGGACGTCGAACCGGACGCCACCCTGCGTGTCGGCGACGACGACATTTCGGTGTCCGAGTTGCTCGCGCGACTGAGTGCGGAGGAGCGGGCCGGGGTGACGAAGCAGGAGTGGAGCCTGCAGGAACGACCTGTGGAGCACGACGGCGTCGGTGATGGGTCGTGGTGACCAATCCCACCAAGGTCTGGGATGTCTTGGGTCTTTTCCTGGTGGCCGCGATCGGCACGTGGCTGTTGGTTCGGGTCTTCTACGGCTCGTTGCCGCCGATTCCGGTGTACGCCGGGGCGTCGTTGTATCTGGTGGCAGTGGTGCAAGTGGTGACTGCGGTGATCGTGCGCAATCGCATCGCCGAGCACCGGGTGGGCACCGGTCTGCACGATCTGCATCCGCTGACGGTGTTCAGAGCGTTGGTGTTGGCGAAGGCATCGATGCTGGTGGGGACTGCCGTCGTTGGCGTGTGCGTCGGATTTCTGGTGTACGTGCTGCCGCGTGCGGCGACGATACGTGCAGCGTCGTCGGATCGGGCCGGAGCCGTCGTTGCGCTCGTGGCCGGACTGGCCGTCGTCGCTGCTGCGGTGTGGCTCGAACAGTGCTGCCGTGCCCCGAAAGACCGTGACGACGAGCGTTCTCGGTAACCCTCGAAACATTTGATTGTTACCTCGGTTGTGTAAGTGATCGGTCGAGGATGACTATTTGCGAACGATTTGCCAGTTACCCTTGTGGACATGACAGATCAGACTCGCGCAAAGAAGGGACGCCGTAAGAGGCGTAGTGCGAGCCAGCTGTTCCTCGCGGCGCTCGTCGTGTTCGGCATCATCGCCAGTGTGTTGTTGCTCTTCACCGAGAGCGTGCAGTGGATGAGAGTCGGTGTTCTCTCGGCGCTGTGGGCTGCGGTGATCGGTGCGTTCGCGATGACCAAGTACCGGCGTGAGGCGGCCGCAGATCAAACCAAGGCCAAGGACCTGCAGACGGTCTACGAGCTGCAGTTGGCTCGGGAGATCTCGGCGCGACGCGAGTACGAGATGAGCGTCGAAGCTCGGGTTCGTGGCGAATCGCAGCTCGAGATCGACGAGGTCGCAGCGCTGCGCAACGAACTCGCTGCCCTTCGCCAGAATCTCCAGGTGCTCTTCGACGGCAATCTGCCCACCGAACGTGTGGCACTGCGCGCCGAAGCGATGAGGATGCAAGAACTCGGCGGACGCGGATACGACAGCTACCAGCCTGCGCCGTCCGGCCTGTACGTCCCCGGTCGCGGGAACGGCAACGGTGCGATGGCACCGGGAACCGGCCTCAACGGTGTCGGAACGCCCTACGACGAGCCGGTCACGGCCGAGACCTCGGTGGTGTACCCCGAGGATCCGGACGAGATGCCGCAGGCCACAGCCTCCGCACCGGCGGCGGCCGCCGAGGCGGATCAGGATCGGTACGCCGAGGATTCGTTCGCGGAAACGAGCTACGACACCGAGTCCTCCGATGCGGACTCGTTCGAACGAACCGGGGCGCAGGCACGTCCTTACGGCGCACCGAGGCCTGCGGGGCGCGTCACTCCGCCCAGCTCGCCTTTCACCGCATACGACTTCGAGCAGACGCGTCGACCCGTTGCCGAGCCGGAACCGGCGGCGGAGCCCGAGCCACAGGTCGAGGAAGAGACGTACGAGACCGGACACGCGGACGTCGATGCGGCCGGTTCGTATTCCACGGAGTCGTTTTCCACGGAGTCGTTTGCGGCGGAGCCGGCCGAGCAGTACGAAACCGAACCTGCAGCGGAACCGAGCGACGACGCCTTCTCTGCCTCGCGCGCCTCGTTGCGTGAATCGGCCGACGCGTTCTTCACGGCCGATCAGGACTACGAGACACCGGCCGAGGACACTGCCGTCTCGTCCCGGCGAGGTCGTAGGCGCGCGGAATCGGCCGACGACGAGGATGCGTCGGGCGCACACTCGAACGGTCGATCGGTTGCCGAGATCATGGCCGGTCTGCAAGGCGGAGGGTCCGGTGATGCGGCCGTGACCGATCCGGGTACACGTCGCCGTCGTCGTCGCGCAGACTGAGAACCAGATCACACAGCTCTCCCATGGCCTGCGAGGGGTCGCGGTCGCTATTGTTCCGTGCAGGACGTCTGGTACCCGCCGAGCGGGACTGGAACGAACGAGAGGAATTTTTCGGTGACCTTTTCCGGCACCGGTGGTCTGTCTCCGGCTCGCCTGACGGTTGGTGTCGTCTCGGCGGGACGGGTCGGTACCGCATTCGGTGAGGCGCTCGAACGCGTCGGGCATGTCGTCGTCGGTGCTGCCGCGGTGTCCGATGCGTCCCTCGCGCGAGTGCGTGAGCGACTTCCCGAGTCCCAGGTTCTGCCCGTCGACGAGGTTGCTCGTCGAGCAGAGCTGCTCGTTCTGGCCGTACCGGACAGCGAGTTGGCGTCGATCGTCGCGGGCCTGGCGTCCACCGGGGCGGTTGCACCGGGAAAGTTGGTGGTGCACACCTCCGGCGCGAACGGGATTTCGGTGCTCGAGCCCCTGGCTGCCCTCGGTGCCGTGCCGTTGGCCATCCATCCGGCGATGACGTTCAGCGGCGGAGTCGAGGACACCGACCGGATGACGGCGGCGTGTTTCGGCATCACTGCAGGCGACGAGATCGGCTATGCGGTGGCGCAGGCTCTCGTCCTCGAGATCGGCGGCGAGCCGGTGCACGTGCCCGAGAACAACCGAGCGCTCTACCACGCCGCGCTCGCTCATGGCAGCAATCACCTCGTCACGCTGGTGGTCGACGCGGTCGAAGCGCTCCGGGTTGCCTTGGCGGGACCAGGTTTTCCCGGTTCGGACTCCGAACGTGGTGTACCCGAGCGGGTTCTGGCTCCACTGCTCGAAGCTGCGCTGGACAACGCGTTGCGCAACGGCCAGTCGGCGCTCACCGGACCGGTGGCCCGCGGCGACACCGCTGCAGTCGGCAAGCATCTCGACGTACTCGAATCCGTGGATGCGCGGATCGCAGCCGGATACCGCGCCCTGTCGTTGCGTTCGGCGCAGCGCATCGGTGCCAAGGCAGACCTGATCGAACTTCTGGAAGGGAATCGATGACCCTCGCGGGCAGCTACACCAAGGGGCAGTTGACGGTTCACCACGATCCCGCGGTGATCACGTCGGTGTCGAAAGCGCTGCGAGGCGTCGGGAAGCAGGTTGCTCTGGTCCCGACGATGGGCGCGCTGCACGCCGGGCACCTGCAGTTGGTGCGGCAGGCCAAGCTCACCGGTGCCGTGGTGATCGTGTCGATCTTCGTCAACCCGTTGCAGTTCGGTGTCGGTGAGGACCTCGATTCCTACCCACGGACTCTCGACGCCGATGTCGCGCTGCTGCGTGAGGAGGGCGTCGAGCTGGTCTTCGCGCCGTCGGCTTCGGACATGTATCCGTCGGGTCCGCGCACCACCGTCAATCCCGGTCCGCTCGGCGCTGAACTCGAAGGGCGCAGCAGGCCAACGCATTTCGCCGGAATGCTCACGGTCGTGGCCAAGCTGCTGCAGATCGCGGCTCCCCATCGCGCGTACTTCGGGGAGAAGGACTACCAGCAACTGACGTTGATCCGACAGATGGTGCGCGATCTGAACTTCGACGTCGCGGTCATCGGGGTGCCGACGGTTCGCGAGCAGGACGGCCTCGCACTGTCCTCGCGTAACCGATATCTCGATGCCGAGCAGCGCGACGCGGCGATGGCATTGTCGGCCGCGCTGGTGGCCGGTGCGCACGCTGCGGCCGGCGGTCCCGAGGCCATCATCGCCACCGCGCGTGCCGTCCTCGACGAGGCACCGCTGGTGCAGGTCGACTACCTGGAGGTGCGCGACCCGCATCTCGGCCCCGCTCCCGAACGTGGAGACGGAAGACTGCTCGTGGCCGCCAAGGTGGGCACCACGAGATTGATCGACAACGTCGGTGTCGCCGTCGGCACCGGTTTCCTCGAGTACCCCGACGATCCCAAAAGCGGAGAGTGACACGATGTTTCGTACCATGATGAAGTCCAAGATTCATCGCGCCACCGTCACGCATGCAGATCTGCACTACGTGGGCTCGGTGACCGTCGACCAGGATCTGATGGAGGCGGCCGATCTGCTCGAAGGCGAGCAGGTCACGATCGTCGACATCGACAACGGTGCTCGTTTGGAAACCTACGTCATCACCGGCCAGCGCGGCAGCGGTGTCATCGGAATCAACGGAGCCGCAGCGCATCTGGTGAACCCGGGCGATCTGGTCATTCTGATCGCCTACGGGGTGATGAACGAGCAGGAGGTTGCCGACTATGCGCCGCGGGTGGTGTTCGTCGACGAGAAGAACCGTCCGGTCGAACTCGGCAGCGACCCGGCCCATGCGCCTGCGGGCTCGGGTCTGATCACGCCGCGCGATCTGCGGGCCGATTCCGTGCTGGTCTGATTCGATGCTCCTCGCGATCGATGTGCGCAACACCAGCACCGTGGTCGGTCTGTTCACTGGCACAGGGGATCACTCGAAACTGCTGCGAGATTGGCGAATTCGGACCGACCCGCATGTGACGGCCGACGAGCTGGCGCTGATGTTGCGTGGTCTGCTGGGTGAGGATGCCGAACGGATCACCGGAGTCACTGCGCTGTCGACCGTGCCGTCGGTGCTGCGGGAGATGCGGACGATGCTCGCGCGCTACTGGGATCACGTGGTGCACGTGATGGTCGAACCCGGTGTGCGGACCGGCGTGCCGTTGCTGGTCGACAACCCCAAAGAGGTCGGTGCCGATCGCATCGTCAATACCCTTGCCGCACACGACCTGTACGGCTCGGCATGCATCGTGGTGGACTTCGGTACCACCACCTGCGTCGACGTCGTCTCGGCCAAGGGCGAATTCCTGGGCGGTGCCATCGCTCCCGGACTGGAGATGTCGGCGTCGGCCATGTCGACTCGCACGGCCACGTTGCGCGAGGTGGAGATGGTTCGGCCTCGTTCGGTGCTGGGCAAGAACACCGTCGAATGCATCCAGTCGGGCACCATCTTCGGGTTCGCGGGACTGGTGGACGGCCTCGTCGGGCGAATTCGACGCGAGGTTCGCGAGGTGACCGGAACGGATGTCGCGATCATCGGCACCGGCGACATCGCCGCGCTGATCCTGCCCGAGTCGACGACCATCGAGCACCACGAACCCGACCTGACCCTCGAGGGCCTGCGTCTGGTCTACGAACGCAACATGGCAAAACGACGTCCGCGCTGAGTGTTTCGGTGGTGTGGGGTAGCGCATCGGGCGGTCGTGTGTCAGAATCGTCGGCGTGATGACGTGCATGGCCACCCAGGAGTGTTGTCGAGGCTGAACCCTGCCTCGTTCGTAACACACCCCTGGAGTAGAGCTTCATGCTTTCCACACCTGTACTTTCTGCACCCTCCCGCACCCGATTGTCGTCGCGTTCGGTCTCGACGCTGCCGACTCGGTTGCGTCCACCCGACCTGCTGCGGATCACCGATCAAGGCGCATCCGACGTCCTCGAGGGCCGCTTCGACCACCTGCTTCCCGATGGCGGCCTCTGGCCGACCGTCGAGCGCTGGGCCGCCAGGCTGCATTCCGACGACGATCTCGACGTCTGGCTGATCAGCTGGGTTCCCGATCGTTCCACCGAACTGCACGACCATGCGGGCTCGCTCGGCGCGCTGACCGTTCTGAGTGGATCGCTACTCGAATATCGTTGGGCTGGAACAGGACTGAAGCAGCGTCGTCTCGACGCCGGTGATCAGGCGTCGTTCCCGCTCGGTTGGGTGCACGACGTGATGCACGATCCGACGTCGGCGACGACCGGGCCCACCCTCAGCGTGCACGCCTACTCGCCGCCGCTGACGGCGATGTCCTACTACGAAGTGACCGAACGGTCCACGCTGCGTCGTACCCGCAGCGAGCTCACCGACGCACCCGAAAAGGCCACGCTGTGACCATCCAGACCATGACCATCGTCGAAATGCTCGAATCCGCGCGCGAGACCATCGATCGCATGACCGTCTTCGAGCTGCGCGACGCCGTCGCCCGCGGAGCCGTCGTCGTCGACATCCGCCCGCAGGCGCAGCGCGCCGTCGAGGGGACCCTGCCCGGAGCGCTCGCCATCGAACGCAACGTCCTCGAATGGCGTCTGGACCCGACGAGCGATGCGCGCCTGGCGATCGCCGTCGATCACGACGTGGAGTGGGTCGTCATCTGCTCGGAGGGCTACACCTCCTCGCTCGCGGCCGCGTCGCTCAAGCTGCTGGGTCTGCACAAGGCCACCGATCTGGTCGGCGGCTACCAGGCCCTGAAAACGGCTGGATTGCTCGGGGTGTTGACGCAGGCCAAGCACTGCGTTCGTGAAGCCGAGGCCGTCGCAGCGCACTGATCGTCCTGACAGTCCTGGACTGTAAAGTGTCTGCGCGTGAGTGATACAGCTTCTACCCAGCCGGCCGACGACACCCCGGAGCAGCTACGGATTCGTCGCGCCAAGCGCGCTTCGT
The DNA here is from genome assembly GCF_030056895.1 of Rhodococcus sp. IEGM 1341. Taxonomy (NCBI): domain Bacteria; kingdom Bacillati; phylum Actinomycetota; class Actinomycetes; order Mycobacteriales; family Nocardiaceae; genus Rhodococcus; species Rhodococcus sp. IEGM 1341. Next base: position 106,945 of record NZ_JASHKV010000008.1, read on the forward strand.
TGCTCGAGCGCGGGGTCGAGGCGTACCCGGTGTCGGTTCCGCGGACCCATTCGCTGCTCGAGATCCGAACCGAATTCCCCGAGCTCGAACCCGATACGACGACCGGCCTGATCGTCGGAGTCGTCGGCCGCGTCATCTTCGTGCGCAACACCGGCAAGCTGTGCTTCGCGACGCTGCAGGAGGGTGACGGCACTCAACTGCAGGCGATGATCAGCCTGGCCGGCGTCGGCGAGGACGCTCTGGCGGAGTGGAAGTCCGATGTGGATCTCGGCGACTTCGTCTTCGTGCACGGCGAGGTCATCAGCTCCCGTCGCGGCGAGCTGTCCGTCATGGCCGACGGCTGGCAGATCGCGTCGAAGTCGTTGCGGCCGTTGCCCGTCGCGCACAAGGAGCTCAACGAGGAGACGCGCATCCGGCAGCGTTACCTGGACCTGATCACCAACCCGGTCTCACGAGAGACCGCCCGCAAGCGCATCGCCGTCGTTCGTGAACTGCGCAACGCACTCGAGCGTCGTGGTTTTCTCGAGGTCGAGACGCCGATGCTGCAGACGCTGCACGGCGGTGCGGCTGCCCGACCGTTCGTCACCCACTCGAACGCGATGGACACCGATCTCTACCTCCGCATCGCACCGGAGCTGTTCCTCAAGCGCTGCGTCGTCGGCGGCATCGAGAAGGTCTTCGAGATCAACCGCAACTTCCGCAACGAAGGTGCCGACTCCTCCCACTCGCCGGAATTCGCGATGCTCGAGACGTACGAGGCCTACGGCACGTACGACGATTCGGCGAAGATGACCCGTGAGCTGGTCCAGGAAGTGGCCATGGCCGCGCTCGGATCCACGGTCGTGACGCTGCCCGACGGCACCACCTACGACCTCGGCGGCGACTGGACGACGCTCGAGATGTACCCGTCGCTGTCGGAATCGCTCGGATTCGAGGTCACTCCCGACACCACCGTCGACGAACTGCTCGCGATCGCCGACAAGGTGGGCGTCGAGGTGCCGCGCAAGGACGGCGTCCCGATCTACGGCCACGGCAAGCTCGTCGAGGAGCTGTGGGAACACCAGGTGGGCGACGCATTGACCGAGCCAACGTTCGTCCGCGACTTCCCGGTCGAGACGTCCCCGCTGACGCGTCAGCACCGCAGCAAGCCCGGCGTCACCGAGAAATGGGATCTGTACGTTCGCGGATTCGAGCTGGCCACCGGCTACTCGGAGCTGGTGGATCCGATCATCCAGCGCGAGCGTTTCGAGGACCAGGCGCGTCAGGCCGCCGCCGGCGACGACGAGGCCATGGTGCTGGACGAGGACTTCCTCGCCGCGATGGAGCAGGGCATGCCGCCGACCACCGGAACCGGCATGGGCATCGACCGTTTGCTGATGGCGCTGACCGGCCTCGGCATCCGCGAAACGATCCTGTTTCCGATCGTCAAGCCGTCCCAGACCTGATCGGACGGTAAAGGACTGTTCGCCAGCAGCGGACAGCCGATGGGAAACGTTTTGCATAGTGCCTGCGTTATGAACAGTAAGCAGCCACGGAAGTCCGTTCGAGTGGGCGGTTGCGCAGCATTTCAGGGGTGGAGGGTCGGCGTTCGTAACGTCGGCCAACTACAGTGAGAAGCAGTCTTACCTTCAAATGCACAAGCGACCGCAGTGTTATGGACACTGCAGCGCTAGAAGAACTGGCGGGCGAGCAACCACCCGCCAAGAAGTGAGGGAGAGCGATGTTCGAGAGGTTCACCGATCGCGCGCGGCGTGTTGTCGTCCTGGCTCAAGAAGAAGCCCGGATGCTCAACCACAACTACATCGGCACGGAGCACATTCTGCTCGGCCTCATCCACGAGGGCGAAGGCGTCGCAGCCAAGTCTCTCGAGTCGCTGGGCATCTCCCTCGAAGGAGTACGCAGCCAGGTAGAGGAAATCATCGGCCAGGGCCAGCAGGCTCCGTCCGGTCACATTCCGTTCACCCCGCGCGCCAAGAAAGTACTCGAGCTCAGCTTGCGTGAAGCACTGCAGCTCGGCCACAACTACATCGGCACCGAGCACATTCTGCTGGGTCTGATCCGCGAAGGCGAAGGCGTCGCAGCTCAGGTTCTGGTCAAGCTCGGAGCCGACCTCAACCGCGTGCGCCAGCAGGTCATCCAGCTGCTCTCGGGCTACCAGGGCAAGGAGCCCAGCGAGTCCGGCAGTGGCCGCGGCGAGGCGGGCACCCCGTCGACGTCGCTGGTCCTCGACCAGTTCGGTCGCAACCTGACGCAGGCCGCGCTCGAGGGCAAGCTCGACCCGGTCATCGGTCGCGCGAAGGAAATCGAGCGCGTCATGCAGGTGCTCTCGCGTCGTACCAAGAACAACCCCGTCCTCATCGGTGAGCCCGGTGTCGGTAAGACCGCAGTCGTCGAGGGCCTCGCGCAGGCCATCGTCAACGGCGAGGTTCCCGAAACGCTCAAGGACAAGCAGCTCTACACCCTCGACCTCGGCTCGCTCGTGGCCGGCAGCCGTTACCGCGGTGACTTCGAGGAGCGCCTGAAGAAGGTGCTCAAGGAGATCAACACCCGCGGCGACATCATCCTGTTCATCGACGAGCTGCACACGCTCGTCGGCGCAGGTGCCGCCGAAGGTGCCATCGACGCAGCGTCGATCCTCAAGCCGAAGCTGGCTCGTGGCGAACTGCAGACCATCGGTGCCACCACCCTCGACGAGTACCGCAAGTACATCGAGAAGGACGCCGCCCTCGAGCGTCGTTTCCAGCCCGTCCAGGTCGGCGAGCCGACCGTCGAGCACACCATCGAGATCCTCAAGGGTCTGCGCGATCGCTACGAGGCACACCACCGCGTCTCGATCACCGACGGTGCCCTCGTCGCGGCCGCCACGTTGGCCGACCGGTACATCAACGATCGGTTCCTGCCCGACAAGGCAATCGACCTCATCGACGAGGCGGGCGCGCGGATGCGCATCCGCCGGATGACCGCGCCGCCAGACCTGCGTGAGTTCGACGACAAGATCGCCGACGCACGCCGGGAGAAGGAATCGGCCATCGACGCACAGGACTTCGAGAAGGCTGCGAACCTGCGCGACAAGGAGAAGACCCTCGTCGGTCAGCGCGCCGAGCGCGAGAAGCAGTGGCGCTCGGGCGACCTCGACGTCATTGCCGAGGTGGACGACGAGCAGATCGCCGAAGTCCTGGGCAACTGGACCGGCATCCCCGTCTTCAAGCTCACCGAGGAGGAGACCACCCGTCTGCTCCGCATGGAAGACGAGCTGCACAAGCGGATCATCGGCCAGGTCGAGGCAGTCAAGGCCGTCTCCAAGGCGATCCGTCGTACCCGTGCAGGTCTGAAGGACCCGAAGCGTCCGTCGGGCTCGTTCATCTTCGCCGGCCCGTCCGGTGTCGGTAAGACCGAGCTGTCGAAGGCTCTCGCGAACTTCCTCTTCGGCGAGGACGACGCGCTGATCCAGATCGACATGGGCGAGTTCCACGACCGCTTCACCGCGTCGCGTTTGTTCGGTGCTCCTCCCGGATACGTCGGCTACGAAGAGGGTGGCCAGCTCACCGAGAAGGTCCGCCGCAAGCCGTTCTCCGTCGTGCTGTTCGACGAGATCGAGAAGGCCCACTCGGAGATCTACAACACGCTCCTGCAGGTGCTCGAAGACGGGCGTCTCACCGACGGCCAGGGACGCACGGTCGACTTCAAGAACACCGTGCTGATCTTCACCTCGAACCTCGGTACCGCAGACATCTCGAAGGCAGTGGGCCTCGGCTTCTCCTCGGGTGAAGGCACCGGCTCGAACTACGAGCGGATGAAGCTCAAGGTCAACGACGAGCTGAAGAAGCATTTCCGCCCCGAGTTCCTGAACCGCATCGACGACATCGTCGTGTTCCACCAGCTCACGCGAGACGAGATCATCCAGATGGTCGATCTCATGCTCAACCGAGTCGAAGGTGCGCTCAAGAACAAGGACATGGCAATCGAGGTCACCGAGAAGGCCAAGTCGTTGCTGGCCAAGCGCGGATTCGACCCCGTCCTGGGTGCGCGGCCACTGCGTCGCACCATCCAGCGCGAGATCGAGGACGCGTTGTCGGAGAAGATCCTCTTCGGCGAAATCGAAGCCGGCCAGATCATCCTGGTCGACGTCGAGAACTGGGACGGCGAAGGCGCAGGCGAGGACGCGAAGTTCACGTTCCGCGGCGAGAAGAAAGCCATCATCGTCCCCGACGAGGTCCCGGTCGACCTGGCCAAGGCCACCGGAGACAGCGACAGCGAGTAAATTTCACAGTTCACGACAACGGGCGATCCTCTTCGGAGGGTCGCCCGTTGTCGTGTGTCCGCCCGTCGCGTGTTCGCTCACCGTTCGCCCGTCCCCCCGTTCGCGTCAATGGACCCTTGCACTGCCCAGACGTATGCAACGGTCCATTCACGCAGCTCATGGACGGGCGTGAATGGACCGTTGCACCGCTCAGACGTGTGCAGTGGTCCATTGACGGAAGACCCGAGCGCCGAGGGCAACAGCGATGAGGGCAAGTTCGGCGAGCAGGATCCAGAACAGCAGCGCGATGTCAGGGGCCCAGCGGGCCAGGGTCGAGATCGGTGCTCCGGTGAGTGCGGGCAGTGAGAAGTACAGCAGTCCGCCTGCGCCGAGGGCAGTCAGAACACGCGCCAGTGCCCATCGTCCGGGAGCGGCTCCGAATCCGAGCAGGGTTCTCGTGGCACATATCGCCAACAACACCGCGAGTGCAGACGCTCCGATCAGGGCTATCTCGTAGAGACCGAGTCCGGCGGCGCGGGGTTCGTCGATACCGAGTCGGGTGAGTACGAGGGAGCGGGCCGCGGAGGCAAGGTTGTCGGCGTCGAGTTCGCCGTATCGGTTGGTCGCGAACACCACGGCCAGGTGTCGTTCCGGAACGAGTGCGACGTGAGTGAAATAGCCCGGGACGGCGCCGGAATGCCATCGCATCTCGGTACCGTCGGGCAGCGTCTCGACGTACCACCCGTATCCGTACGCCGTGCCCGAACCCGTCGGCACCGTATCCGAACTGTTCGACGCCGGTGCGGTCAGTTGCGTGGATGCGTAGCGGGAGAGCTCGGCGATGGATCCGCTCAGATAGCCGTAGCCCAATCCCGCGGAGTCGATGCCGGTGTCGATGCTGCGCGGGAAGGTGAAGAACGGTACGTGGCCGGGTGTGACGGCACCGGCAGTGTGCACTCCGGTCTCGCGGGCGACGACGTCGGCGAAGGGTTCGGCGGTGACCTTCTCGACGATCGCCTGCAGCAGTAAGTAATTGAGACTCGAGTAGCGGAAGGTGCCGCGTTCGCCGACGGTGACGTCCAGGGTGGGGACGACGTCGAGCGCTCGCTCGGAACGTCCCCACACGTCCAATTCGGTGACGTCGTGGGGGAGTCCACTGGTGTGGTGGATCAGGTCGTCGATCGTGACATCGCCGGGAACGAACGAATCGACCTCCGGGAGAATCGAATTCACGGTTCCACTCGGATCGAGGCGATGCTGCGAGGCGAGGGAGTACACCGTCGCCGCCGTCACCGACTTCGATACCGAACCCCACACGAACGGCGTTCTCTCGTCGATCGGCACCCCGTCCCCGTCCACCCCGTACTCGACGTCCTCCAACACCTCGTCCTCGGAGACGACGCGGAACGCAACCCCCGGCAACCCCAGTTCCTCGGCGACAATCTCGATGTCCGACGCCATGCCGGGATCCGGTGGGGTGGGGGAGCCCGCAGTAAGAACTGCTGCGACGGTGAGCAGGGCGTGGACGATGCGCATGGTTGGAGTGAACCAACCTCATCGTGGCCGACGCCTCGGTGATCACCCTGATTTCACACCTGAGATCAGCTCCTGCCCATCGGGTCGTTCCTGCAGGCTCCACTCCTGTCCCTATCGGGTCGTTCCTGCAGGCTCCACTCCTGCCTATCGGGTCGTTCCTGCAGGCTCCACTCCTGGCTATCGGGTCGTTCCTGCAGGCTCCACTCCTGCCCATCGGGTCGTTCCCGCAGGCTCCACTCCCGCCTATCGGGTCGTTCCTTCAGGCTCCACTCCTGCCTATCGGGTCGTTCCTTCAGGCTCCACTCCTGCGAGAATCAGCCCGGCGATCCAGGGCATCACGTCGGAGTAGGCCGCGAGAGCTCCGGGCAGGTGGTTCGCGCCCTCGACCGGTATGGCCGGGAGGTCGTATTCGCGGTAGGTGATGTCGGCACCCAGATCGCTCCAGCGTCGAAGCAGATTGCGGCTCTGCTCGATCGGTACGGTGTCGTCCTCGACTGCGTGCGAGAGGTACACCGGCATGACAGGGGCGATGCGCCCGACGGTGTTGGTCTCGATGATGTCGGCCAGAACCGGGTTGCTCAGTTGATCGTCGAGGGGTCGTCCGTCGCGGGTCAGTTCGGTCGTGCGCACTGTCGCGGTGGCCGCGGAGTCGGTGGTACACCAGTTCTGCGCGGCGTCGAGTGCGGCGATTCCGTCGGAGTCGAAGAGGCTGCGGATGCTGTCCGCCCGATCCGGGTAGGCATTGATCATTCCATCGACGGCGAAGAGCACGGCGCTGCCGAGGCCGGTGTTGTCGAGTGTCTCGATGTTGAGCGTCGGATCTGCCGGTGGCGCACCGACATACGCTCCCCGGATCTTCAGCTCCGGGGCATAGGTGGCGGCGAGTTCGGCAGCGGCCCCCGACGCGAATCCGCCTTCCGAGTAACCGAACAACACCACGGGGGCGTCATAGTCTGCGGTCCTGGCGGCGTCGAGCAGAGCTCGGCCCGACGCGATTCGGTTGAGGTAGGTGTGTCCGCCTGGGGTGCCCAGCCCCTGGTAATCGGTTGCGACGACGCGATATCCGGCGAGCAGAAGCGGCAGGATGGCCGGTGACGAGCCGACTGTCCCGAGAACTACCGAACCGGCGCAACGGTCCGCCATCCCGGAAGTGCCGGGCGCATAGGCGATCACCGGTCGCGGTCCGGGGCCGGTCCACGGAGCTGTGGGTGTCATCGAGTAGCCGGAGACGACCATGGGGTCATCGTGGGTGTCGGTGGAGCGATAGAGAATGCGTTCGATGTCGAATCCGAGTCCGAACCCCTTGGGTGAGTTGACGGGAAGGGTTCGGAGTACCTCGCCGGGCGACGCGGTGCCGACCGTCGCCACCGGCGCGTCGTAGAAGTCCGTCAGGGGGCCTGCCTCTGCCGTCGGCGTCGAGAATCCGACGATCGACAGCAACGCGATGGCCGCGATCGTCGCCGTGCGCGAGAACTTTTTCGTTTGTCGCACCCGTCGTGTCGACATCCTCGCACTCGGTAGCCCGGTCACCCCGCTGACGTTAGCCTGAGAAACAGGCCTACACAGGGTCGACAACGAAAGGATTCGGTTCGATGCCAACTCGCACCTCACGCACAGCTTGGAACGGAACGCTGGAACAGGGCTCCGGCCAGGTGGAGCTGTCCAGTTCCGGCGCAGCGACTTTCGACGTGTCGTTTCCCAAGCGCGCCGCCGAGAACGCAGACGGCACCACCAGTCCCGAGGAACTGATCGCCGCGGCTCATTCGAGCTGCTACGCGATGCAGTTGTCGGCGTTGATCGCGGAGGCGGGCGGCACCCCGCAGAGCCTCGAGGTCACCGCCGATGTCTCGCTGGGGCCCGACGAGCCGGGTTTCAAGCTGACCGGCATCAAGCTGACCGTGCGGGGCGAGGTCGAGGGTCTCGACGCCGACGGCTTCGCCAAAGCGGCTCAGGCGGCAAAAGAAACTTGTCCTGTCAGCAAGGCTCTCACCGGCGTGGACATCACACTGGACGCGGCTCTCGAGGGCTGAACGGACAAACCGCCCGAAGTGAGACTGGCGAACAATCGTCAGGTTTGAAATAGTTCGTTTCTCGACCCATCTGCAGGGTGGATCAGCAACGAATCGTGATCAAACGTCGGGTTCGATCGGCTGATGCGTACGTTCGGGGTATGCACCGACCGGCCTAGGAAGGATCAGCCCCACCATGTTGTGGACGCGCTTCCTGGGCCTCGGTGCACTCGCCGTGGCGGCGTACGCAACAGCCCCTACGGGAATACCCCAAAGTGCGTTGTACGCAATCGTGCTCCTGGCCACAGTCGCTGCGTTCGTGTACCGCTACCGTCGGGAACCAGGTCCGGACAAGCGGACCTGGAAGTACATGGCCGTCGGTGTCGGCTCCTGGGGCATCGGCGACGCGTTGGTGTCGATGGCGCAGGTCGGCGGCGGGCGAGTATCGACGTTCTCCTCGTCCGACGTCTTCTACCTGATCGGCTATCTGGTGATCGCCATCGGTTTCGCCCGAGCCGCCGACGAGAACGGGCTCGTGTTCGGGATCGAGGAGCTCCTCGAATGTCTGGTGGTTGCAGTCGGCTTCGGCCTCGCCACCTGGGTCTTCGTCATCTCCGACGGTTCGTCGTGGTCGTTTTCGTCGGCGCTGGAACTGTGGCCGGCCACGGTCTACCTCACCGTCGACGCATTTCTGCTGACGCTCGTCGGCAGTCTGTACCTGCTGACCCGGGCGACCACGGTGCCGTTCCTGGCAGCCACGGCGGGAGTGGTGTTGCTCGTGGCTGCCGATTTCGCGTCCTATGCGGCGGTCGGCAGCCACGAGCTCTACCGTTCGACTCTCCTGAACACGCTGTGGCTGGCGGCCTACGTGTGTTTCGGGGTGATCGCCCTGCACATTCCGGAAAGAACGGTCTCGCGTGTGGACCGGTCCAGCCCGTTCAGATTCGGGCGCGTGAGATTTCTCGGACTCAGTGTCGCGGTCGCCGTGACGCCCTCCGTGATGGCTGTTCAGTTGGCCCGCGGGATACCGGTCGATCAGTGGGGTTGGGTGATCGTGGCCTCGTCGGCCTTGGTCATCGCCCTCGTCGGGTGCCGCATGGCGTGCTTCCTGACCACGCTGCGCCTGCAGGCCGCAGTGCTCGAGGACGTGGCTCGCACGGACGCGGTCACGGGACTGGCCAGTCGGCGGCTGCTCCGAGAGCGGTTGGACACGATGCTCGCCACGCGTGGTGAGTCGGACGTCTTCACGCTCGTGGTGGACATCGATCGCTTCGCCCAGATCAACGAGACCTTCGGGTACAGCGTGGGAGACAGTGTGCTGCGCGAGATCGGTCACCGTCTGGTCGCATCGGTGCGATCCGATGACCTGGTGGGTCGGCTCGGTGGGGATCAGTTCGTCGTCGCCATGCGTCGGCGTCCCGCCCAGATCGACGTGTCGGATACCGCTGAGCGGCTCCAATTCGCAGTCAGCAGAACGATGTTCGTGCACGACATCAACGTTGCGCTCGACGCGGTCGTCGGAATCGCGTCGACCGAGGAGCCGGACGTCAGTCGAAGCGGCATCGAGAATCCGGAGGCCAATCCGGTCGACGGTGAGGCGATGCTTCAGCGCGCCCACGTGGCGTTGACGGCCGCGAAGGCCGGCCACACTCGAGTCGGCCGCTACGAACCCGACATGGATCGCGACCGCCACGATCAGATGCGGTTGCTGGGTGAACTCGACACAGCTATTCGTGACCACCAGCTTCGAGTGTTCTTTCAGCCGTGCCTGGATCTGGAATCCGGCAGCGTGGACCGCGTCGAGGCGTTGCTGCGGTGGCAGCACCCGCGTGAGGGCCTGATCGGACCCTCGATGTTTCTGCCCGACGCCGAGCGCACCGGCATGTTGCCCGCCATCACCGCGCTCGTGCTGGACGAGGCCTTGGCGCAGTGCAGCGAATTGCGTCGACGCGGTGTCGATCTGTCTGTGTCGGTGAATCTTTCGGTGAGAAACCTACTCGACGAGACACTCACCGAGCAGGTCGCAGCAGCGCTGGCGAAATACGCGGTTCCCGCTCATGCCTTGGAATTCGAGGTCACCGAGACGACTGCGATGACCGATCCGGTGCGTTCGGTGAATGCGTTGACGTCTCTGCGTGGCCTCGGCGTCACCATCGCGATCGACGACTACGGCACCGGCTACAGCTCGCTGGCCTACTTGCAGAGTCTGCCGGTGCAGACTCTCAAGATCGACCGCTCGTTCGTGTCGAAGATGAACACCGACGACACCGACGCGTCGATCGTGCGCTCGACCATCGACCTGGCTCGAAGCCTCGGGGTTCGGGTCATGGCAGAGGGGGTCGAGGACGCGGGCACACTGGATGCGCTTCGCGAACTCGGCTGCGACGGTGCCCAGGGCTACTTCCTGGGAAGACCTATGCCCGCTGAGTTCCTGGCCGATGCCGTGAGAAAACTGGATTCGGAGATGCCGACGAAACTCGAGTGGAGGCTCGCGCGCCAACACATCTGAGCGGCTTCACGAAGAAGCAGGCACGTCCAATACGACCTCGAACTCGAGCAGCGACGCTCCGGACGACACCGGCTTCGGGGAACGGGCACCGGCATGAGCCTCCCGCGATGGTCCCGCCGACCATGCCTGGAACGACTCCTCGTCCTCCCACTGGGTGACGACGAAGTAGCGCGTTTCGCCCTTGACCGGCCGCAGCAGTTGGAACCCGAGGAAGCCGGGGGAGCCGTCGACCGACCCGGCGCGCGCGGCGAAGCGCTTCTCGAGTTCGGGTCCTGCGCCCTCGGGTACGTCGATCGCATTGATCTTCACAATGGCCATGCTCGCGAGATTACTCCGCCGTTATGCTCGGCGGTGATGCTCTACGACGAGGGTGGATCCGGCCGTTCGATTCTGCTGCTGCACGGGCTGATGGGCAGTGCTGCCACCTGGCGCAGGCAGGTCCCGTGGCTTCGAGAATTCGGTCACGTGCACACCTACGACGCACCGGGGCATCGTCGCCCTCCGCCGCCGGAGCCCACCACCGAGTACTTCGTGGCCGACCTGCTCGAGCATCTCGACCGGCTGGGTCCCAGCGTGCTGATCGGTCATTCGATGGGCGCGCTGCACGGGTGGTGTGCAGCCGCGCAGCGACCAGACCTGGTGACTGCGCTCGTGGTCGAGGACATCGCCCCGGACTTTCGGGGCCGCACCGCAGACGACTGGGCCGCCATGATGCGGGCCTGGCCCCAGCCCTTTGCCGACGCCGACGCAGTACTCGCATTCTTCGGAGATGTTGCGGGACAATATTTTCTGGACTCTTTCGTTCGCAGCGAAGACGGCTGGCGATTGCACGGCGAGGTGGACTTCTTCGAGGCGATCTCGCAGGAATGGGGGACGCGGCACTTCTGGGACGAGTGGGAGGCCGTCGCCGCTCCGGTGCTGCTGATCGAGGGCGAGCACACCATCACCCCGGCCGGCGAGATGACGCAGATGCACGCGCGCAAGCCCGGTTCGACGTACGTGCGGATCGAGAAGGCTGCCCACCTGATTCACGACGAGGCTCCCGGGCCGTATCGCATGGCGGTCGAGGAGTTCCTGCGCACATTGTCCTGATTCTGCTGTGTTATAGGTCTCTGCCGCCACCCAATTATTGATACCCAACTTGACTTGATCTATGCAGAAACCGACTTTGACATGAATCGGTTAACCCTTTAGCTTTTAGAACAAGCCTGGTGGTGCGCATCACATCAGAATTCCGACATGGTGTGGCTCACTACACAGGCGTTGGTACGGCGATTTCAGTGTCCGCAAGCGTCACGCGCCGTTCACTGATAAGACTGGAGAAGACTCATGTTCAGCAGTCGCGTTCTGATCTCATCTGTCGCTGCTCTGTGTACCCTCGCGCTCGGTGCGTGTGGCGCGCCGGCGGCGGAGGAGGACAGCCAAGGCAGCGGCGGACTTCCGGGCGAGGTGTCGGCCGCGGGAAAGATCGTCGTTGCACTCAACCCGACCCTGAAACCGATCAGTTGGGTGGAGAGCAACAACGAATTGCAGGGGCTCGTCCCGGATCTCGCGAACGCGCTCGGAGCGCAGCTCGGAGTGGATGTCGAGCTGGTCCCCATGTCTCTCGACGCCATGGTTCCCGGATTGCAGTCGCGGAAAGTCGATCTGGCCCTTCTCACCGACAGTGAGGAACGCCAGAAGTCGCTCGACTTCATCGATTTCTTGGCCTTCAATCAGACGTTCGTCTCTCGCGCCGACGGGGATCTTCGACCGGAGTCCTACGACGACCTGTGTGGATTGAGTGTCGGCGCTTCGAGAGGGTCCTCGACGATCGCCGAGCTGGACGCTCTCTCGGGCTCCTGTGCAGCGAAGGGAGGTGCGGGAGTCAAGGTCGACGTGTACGACTCCCAAGCCGCAGCCGCGATCGCCGTGAGGAGCGGCCGGACAGATGTGTACCTGACGACGTCGACCAACGCCGATCAACTGATCAAAGAGGGCGACCTCGCAGCATCCGGCGAGATCAACCCCAGCTTCGCCGGATTCGTATCGGCGAAGAACCGCACGGATCTGCGTGACGCAGTGTTCGAGGCCATGCAGGCGCTCGCCGCCGACGGCCGACTGAAAGAGCCGTTCGCAACGTACGAGTTGGACTCGACCTACATGGAGCCCGACATCAACACCGCGACGGACGCGTCATGAGCGCGATCGACGCCTCGTCGGCTCCGATCAGACACAAGCGCCGCCACAAAGTACGGGACTCGATCTCGGCAGTGGTGATAGTGCTGACCGCGCTCCTTCTCTGGGCCATCGCGACGAACGAGAACATGGAGTGGGGCGTCGTCGGGGAGTACCTCTTCGAGCCGACCGTTCTCCAGGGAATCGCGAACACCATTCTTCTCGCCGCGGTCGCCATGATCGTCGGCATCGTGCTGGGTTTCGTGGTCGCCGTGATGCGGGTGGCCGACAGTAAGGTGCTCTCCACACTCGCTGCCGCGTTCTGCTGGTTCTTTCGCGGCGTGCCGACTCTGGTTCTGCTGATTCTGTGGTTCAACATCGCCCTGATCTTCCCGGTCATCGAGGCCTACGTTCCCGGGACATCGATCGGCGTCACCATCATCACGAACAACATCGTGACGACCTTCGTTGCTGCCGTGATCGCCCTTGGGCTGCACGAGGCCGCTTACATGGCCGAAATCTTCCGATCGGGCTTGACGTCGGTGGCGAAGGGTCAGACCGAGGCCAGTACCGCGCTGGGAATGACGTACACACAGAGTTTGCGGCGAATCATCGTTCCTCAGGCCATGCGTGTGATCATTCCGCCGACGGGCAATCAGTTCATCGGCATGCTCAAAGCAACGGCCCTCGTGGCGTTCATCGGTGGCAACGACCTGATGAGCGAGGTGCAGTTCATCTATTCGTCGTCGTACCAGGTCATCCCGCTTCTGATGGTGGCGACCTTCTGGTACCTGGTCCTGACGACCATCGCATCGCTGTTCCAGTCGCGAATCGAGCGACACTACAACCGCGGATTCGGCGAGCAGCGGTCGCGCAAGACCGGCGACGACGCGGACGAGCGGTTATCGAAGAGCCTGGTCGGCAACAGCACTCCCGAGCTATGAAGGAACGTGTCATGAACTCTCAGGCGACGACAGAACTCACCACACACGACCAGCCGGTGGTGCGAGTTCGCGGTCTGCACAAGTCCTTCGGGCGAACCGAAGTGCTGCACGGTATCGATCTGGACGTGATGCCCGGCCAGACCGTGTGCATCATCGGACCGTCGGGATCGGGCAAGAGCACTCTGCTCAGATGTCTCAACAATCTCGAAAGCGTGGACTCCGGGGAGATCCAGGTCAGCGGCCGCGACATCGGATACGAGCGCCGGGGCAACGGCTTGTACGAGGTATCGGCGCGTGAGGCTGCGCGACAGAGAGCCGATATCGGCATGGTCTTCCAGCAGTTCAATCTCTTTCCCCATCTCACCGTCATCGAGAACCTGATGTTGGCACCGATGGACGTGCGCGGCCGGTCACGCAAGGACCTGCTGCCTCGGGTTCGATTGATACTCGAGTCCGTCGGGATGGCACGGTTCGCCGACGCCTATCCCGCGCACCTCTCGGGCGGTCAGCAGCAGCGCGTGGCCATCGCGCGAGCTCTGGCGATGGACCCGCGCGTGATGTTGTTCGACGAGCCCACTTCGGCTTTGGACCGCGAACTGGTGGGAGAAGTGCTGGCAGTCATGAAGAGGCTGGCGCTCTCCGGCACCACGATGGTCGTGGTGACGCACGAGCTGGGATTCGCTCGTGACGTGGCGGACGTACTCGTGTTCATGGCCGACGGGGTCATCGTCGAACAGGGCCCACCCGATCAGCTCCTCGACAGCCCGACCCACGACAGGCTCCGGCAATTCCTGGGTGGGGAGAAGTGACCGATCCGATTGCGGGCGTGCGCATCACCTGGTTCTCTGTCGCGAATTGTCTGATGGAGTACGAGGGTGGGGCAGTATTGATCGACGGCTATGTCTCTCGTCTGCCACGGACGGTGTTCGGAGACGACACCGAGGCGACGACGTCGGTCGGACCTCAGATCAGCGATCCGGCCGCCGTTCGGCACGCATTCGAATCCTTGGGCGAGCCCGATGTCGGGGTGATACTCACCAGCCATGCGCATTTCGATCACACCTGGGATACCGCAGAGTGGGCGAAACTGACCGGAGCCACCGTCGTCGGCACGGAAACAGTTGCACAGCAATGTATCTCGCAAGGAGTCGAGCTATCGCAGATTCGGGTCGTGGAAGGTGGAGAGCAACTGGACCTGCCGGGAGGTGTCCGGTGCCATGTCGTCCGCGGAAACCACGGTGGGAACGATAAGCATCGAGCGCTGGGTAGGCAGCCGCGCACGCTGACATCACCGCCGGTCCCGGATGACAGGACCGGCGGTCTCAGGCCGGGCGTCCACGAGGACTTCCCGAACGGAGGCGGATCCCTGAGCTATCTGTTCGTGGACGACCGGCAGGAACCGCACCGGTCGTGGGGGCATACTGCTTCGCTGAGCTCGTTCGACTTCGAAGAGGACGTCGTCGTCGACGGCGTGAACTGTGGTAGTCCGGCGAACAATCTGGCGGCGGGGATGCAGGCGGCAGGACTGACCGGGGTCGACCTGTGGTTGGGGCCGGCCGCTCATACCGCGCACGAGGCTGCCAAGGCGATCCTGTCCCCGCTCTCCGTGGTCCCGATGCACTGGGACGATTTGTTCCTGCCGCCCGAAGAGGACGACACCGTTTACGATCTGGAGGCGTTGCGAGACATTTACGGCGGCGACGTCGACGTGCGTCTGCCCGTCCATTCCGAGGCGTTCACGCTGCCGTGATCGGCGAGAGCAGATGCGCTTGCGCTGGAGGCATCCCGATCGTTCCACGCGGGTCGTTCCACGCGGGTCGTTCCACGCGGTGGAGGAACTCCTGCGCGCACTAAGATGACCCGATGCCGCTCGCGAAGCTCAATGGAATCGACCTCAACTACGACGTCACCGGCGACGGCCCACTCGTGGTGATGGTGATGGGCACCGGTAGTCCGGGACGAGTCTGGCGAACCCATCAGGTTCCGACCCTGGTGAAGCAGGGGTATCGGGTCGTCACCTTCGACAATCGCGGTATCGCACCGTCTTCCGAGTGTGCGGGCGGGATGACGCTCGACGACCTGGTGGCCGACACCGCTGCCCTCGTCGAGCACCTCGGGGGAGGACCCGCACGCGTGGTGGGGACCTCGATGGGAGCGCGCGTCACCCAGGAATTGGCCTTGGCGAGGCCGGATCTGGTCTCTCATGCAGTGATGATGGCCACCTTCGGCAAGACGACCACCTTTCGGGCGCAGATGTCGAAGGGCGAGAAGGATCTTCACGACGCCGGGATCGACCTCCCCGCGTCGTACCGCGCGGCAATGACTGCGATGCAGAACTTTTCACCGAAGACCCTGGCCGACGACGCAGCGATCGGCGATTGGCTGGCGGTTCTCGAATATTCTGGTGGCCGAAAGACGGCGGGCATGCGGGCGCAGATCGGACTCGAAATGCGCGCCGGCACAGACAGATTGGCGGCGTACCGAAGAATCTCGGCGAAGTCCCTCGTCATCGGATTCGCCGACGACCGCATGATTCCGGTGCAGCAGTGCCGCGATGTGGCCGCTGCGATATCCGGTGCTCAGTACGTCGAGATCGCCGATACCGGCCATTTCGGCTACCTCGAACGCCCCGACGCGGTCAATGCGGCGCTCGTGGATTTCTTGGCTCGGTAGCTACACCTGGCCGTCCGAACCCTCACCCGCGAGGGCGAACAATCCCGATTCGGTCTGTTCTATCAATCCGTCGGTCAGCAGTGAATCGAGAGCTCGGTCGCGCTGCGTCGGGTCGGTGGGCCACACGATGTCGAGTTGTGCTCGCTCGACGGGACCGGAGCTCTCGCGCAGAACCGACATGAGCTTCCCGCGAACCTGGCGATCCGTGCCTGCGAACTTCTGGACCTTCTTGGCCGGGCCGGTGTGCGCGGGCCTGCCGGCCTCGATCCAGGCGCACTCGGGGAGCGGGCACAGCAGGCAAGCCGGATTCTTGGCCGTGCAGATCAGTGCCCCCAGTTCCATCAACGCCGCCGAGTAGCGGGCGGCCCGCGGGACGCTCTCCGGGAGCAGCTGTTCGACGTCGGCGAGATCCCTTGTCGTGGATGGATTTCCAGGCTCGGCGTTGCCGTGCAACGCACGGGCGACGACGCGTCGAACATTGGTGTCGACCACCGGAACTCGCTGGCCGTAGGCGAAAGTCGCCACCGCGCGCGCGGTGTAGGCCCCGATGCCCGGCAGGCCCAACAGTGTTTCGACGTCTCCGGGCACCTCGTCGCCGTACTCCTCGGCGAGCACGCGGGAGCACTCGTGCAATCGCAGTGCTCGACGCGGATAGCCCAACTTGCCCCACGCACGGAGCACCTCGGCCTGCGAGGACGCGGCCATCGCAGACGGCACCGGCCAACGCTGCACCCACTGCTCCCAGATGGGCGCGACCCGCACCACCGGCGTCTGCTGCAGCATGATCTCGCTCATCAGGATCTGCCATGCGCTGACACCGGGTCGTCGCCACGGCAGATCGCGTCCGTCGGTGTCGAACCACCCGAGCAGAGCGTCGGCATCGATCGGCAACTGGTCGCCCTTCTCGTCGTGTCTGTGATCGGTCCCAACAGTAGTCAACCCGACTCGCCGGTAACTCGATCCACGTGCACAATGAGACTCATGCCCGCTTCGAATCCGATCGCTGCCTGGAAGTCCCTCAAGGAAGGCAACCAACGGTTTGTCTCCGGAGAGGTCCTGCACCCGTCGCAGGGCATCGAGGATCGTGCCCGCCTCGAGAGTGCTCAGCACCCCAGTGCCATCCTCTTCGGCTGCGCCGACTCGCGTGTTGCTGCCGAGATCATCTTCGACCAGGGCCTCGGTGACATGTTCGTCGTGCGCACCGCCGGTCACGTGGTGGACTCCGCGGTGCTCGGCTCCATCGAGTACGGCGTTGCTGTGCTGAACGCGCCGCTGATCGTGGTGCTCGGCCACGATCACTGCGGTGCAGTCAAGGCGACCGTCGACGCCCTCGAGAGTGGTGACGTGCCCGGTGGCTACATCCGCGACGTCGTCGAACGCGTCACCCCGTCGGTGCTCTCGGCCCGCCGCGACGGCTACCAGGCCGTCGACGAGTTCGAGGCACGCCACGTCGAGGAGACCGGCAATCTGCTGATGCAGCGCTCGCGGATCGTCGCCGAGAAGGTCGAAGCCGGGGAACTCGCGATCGTCGGCCTCACCTACCAGCTGTCGAAGGGGCATGCGCAGTTGCGTGAGGTGATCGGCGACATCGGCGAAATGCCCGCCTGAACCGAGTCGAACCCCAACCTCGGTGAGGTCGCCGACGCGACACGCCGCGCGGGCTCAGGGATAGCGTGGCTTCGGCCGCATACGGTTGATTCGTGTTGGAACCGACCGGGCCTTTGCCTCCCGAAATCTACTGGCGACGCCGCGCTCTCGCCATCGGTGCGGCCGTTGTCGTCCTCGGATTGATCGTGTGGTTCATCGCCTCGCTCAGTGGCGGTTCCGACGACACCGAGGCTGCTCCCGCAGGCGTCGTTGCGGCTCCGGCAACAACTTCGGCCCTGCCGTCACCCAGCTCGTCTGCCACCGACGCCGATTCCGGCGGTTCGGGCGGCTCCGGCGACAGTGCGGGCGGATCCGGCGGCTCCGGTGGCTCCGGTGGGGCGACCGACTCCGCTGCCGGTGGCGGCGCGGCTGCGACCACCAGCGGCGCTCCGGCCCCGGTGATTTCCAACCAGTGCCCGGATCAATCGCTCGCAATCAAGGTGACGCCGGAGAAGGCCACGTACCGTCTGGGTGAAGAGCCCGTGTTCACCGTGGTCATCACCAACATCGGCTCCACCGAATGCCAGCGTGACGTCGGTGCCGGGTTGCAGCAGGCGCTCGTCTACACCCTCGACAATCAGCGCATCTGGTCCAACGTCGATTGCTTCCCCAACGCCGCCTCGGATCTGCGTACCTTCAAGCCCGGCGAGCAGGCGGGCTTCACCGTCAAGTGGTCCGGCACCAACTCGGTACCCGGCTGCGGCGAAGAGCGAATCCCGGTCGGCGTCGGTGCCTACCAGGCGATCGCTCAGCTCGGCGAGCTCAAGAGCGTGCCGGAGCCGTTCAACATCACCGGCTGAGTACGGTCGAATCTCATGACCACCTCGACCGCACTCGCCCGCTCCGCCTACAAGACATTCGAGCCCTTCCACGTCACCGCGTACTTCAACCCTGAACTGGGTGCGGCATACGAGGACACCGGCCTCGACGGTCATGCCTGGTACGTCGGCGCTCGAGCTGCCCCGATGGGTCCGTGCGCGCCGAGTGTCGTCGCAGCGGCGTTCTACAACTTCAACCCGGTGCTCATCGAACGCGCCTGGCCGGCCGCTGTTGCCGTCGGTTTGGACTCGGTGTCGAATCGCCGGTGGACACTGCTCGATTCCGTCCTCGGCACCGCGCTGGGTTCACTTGCCGCCGACCCCGGCCTGGCCACGCTCGCAGATCGTCTCCGCGTCATCGGCGACGCAGCCTCGTTCGCCGGTCGGCCACTCGCCGCAGCGTGGCATTCGGCCGAGCACCCCGACGTGCCGCATCTCGCGCTCTGGCACTCGATCACCGTCCTACGCGAGTGGCGCGGCGACGGTCACCTCGCCGCCTTGATCGACGCAGAACTCGACCCGACGGAAGCCGCCGTCTTCCACGAGGCCGACCGCACGACCCCGCAGCCCGGCCGTCGAGCACTCGGCAAGCGCATCACGCAGCTGACCAGGCAGTGGTCCGAAAGCGAATGGGGCTCTGCTGCAGAACGACTCGCCACTCGCGGATTGCTCACCACCTCGGCGGACGGCGAGACGTTGACCGAGGACGGACTCGCTCTCGATCGGCACATCGAGGATCGGACCGACGTCATGGCGTCGGCCGTATGGCGAGACGTCGAGGACGCCGATCAGTTGATCACCAGCGCACGACCGTACGTGAAGGCCGTGATCGACGCAGGCTTCCTCCCCGGAACGAAGAAGGCGTCCTAGTCGTACGGTCCCGAGATCGATGCCTCGGCCAGTCTGGACAGGCCTTCGCGGATGTGACGAGCCCAGAGTCCACCGATACCGTCGACGGACTGCAGGTCGGCTGCGGTGGCCGCGAGCAACCCCTGCAGGGTGCCGAACGCGCCGACCAGCCGGTGAATCTGGCTGAACTGCAACCGCGGAACTCGGGTGAGCACCCGGTACCCGCGGGGACTCATCGGGGTGTCGAGGGCCTCTATGGTCGCGGGATATCCGAAAGCGCGGGCCAGCGTCGTCAGATCCAGCAGATCGACGTCGGTCAGCTTGTCCAGTGCGGCGAGCGCCTTCTCCACTCCGGTGGTGCTCGACGGTTCGTTGCCGGCCAGGTAGTCACGCACGATCAGTTGGCGATCGACGTCGTTGTCGCCCAACAACTCTTCGAGCTGAAGGGCGAGCTGGCGGCCGTCCGTGCCGAGTTCGAGGACGTTCTGCTCGATCTCCACCGACACTCGCCGCACCATCTCGAGGCGCTGCGCGACGGTCAGGGCGTCGCGCAGTGTCACGAAGTCCTCGATCTCCACCACCGAGAGTTGACGGGTGTTGTCGTCGAGCCGGGCCTTGTAGCGTTCGAGGGTCGCGACGGCCTGATTGGCGCGCGAGAGGATGGTGGCCGAGCCTTCCACGACGTGCCTGATGCCACCGATGTAGACGCTGACGATGCTCATCGACTGGCTCACCGAGACGACGGGATAGCCGGTCTGCATGGCGGTTCGCTCGGCGGCGCGGTGCCGGGTACCGGATTCGACGGTGGGAATCTTGTGGTCGGGGACCAGCTGGACGTTGGATCGGACGATGCGCTTGCCGTCGGTCGAAAGCACTACTGCACCATCCATTTTCGACAATTCGCGCAGCCGGGTTGGGGCGAACTCGACATCGAGCTCGAACCCGCCGTCGCAGATCGCCTCGACCTCGTCGTCGTAGCCGAGGACGATCAACCCGCCGGTACGGCCGCGCAGAATTCGCTCGAGACCGTCTCGCAGTGCGGTTCCCGGTGCGAGCCGGGCGATGGTCTCGCGCAACGCTGGGGACGGCGTGGTGCCCTCCATCGGCCAACCCCCTCGTGTCTTGGCAGCGGCTACGGCTCGGGCTGCGGATTTCTGTGCGTGCGAACAAAGAGTACTGCGCTGCCACGTGCAGGCAGGCAGACAAAGGATACTGCGCTGCTACACGCGGGCGGTCGGACGAAGAATACCGCCCGGTGTCATACGGGCCGCATACGCGTGTAGGTCAACGCCTCTCCGACGTTGGTGACGGTCTTGACCTTGATGCCGTCGGGTATGGGACCGGCGTCCTCGGGGACGATGGCGTAGTTGAACCCCAATCGGGCGGCCTCGGCGAGACGGCGACCCAGCCCGGCGACGCGGCGCACCTCTCCGGCCAGGCCGACTTCGCCCAGAATCACCATGCCCGCGGGAAGTGGTTGATCGCGAACCGCCGAGGCCACCGCTGCGGCGAGCGCGAGATCGGCGGACGGTTCGCTGGTGCGCATCCCACCGACCGTCGCCGCGTAGACCTCCGCCTTGGACACCTTGACGCCGCAGCGACGTTCCAGCACGGCCAGGATCATCGCTACGCGGGCGTGATCGAGCCCGCTGACCGCGCGCCGGGGCGATGGCATCGTGGTGTCGACGATCAGCGCTTGCAGCTCGGCCAACAGCGGCCGTTTGCCGTCCATCGTGACGGTGACGGCAGTGCCGGGCACGGCGTCGTTCCGATGATGCAGGAACAACCCGGACGGATCACTGATGCCGACGATGCCGGTCTCGCGGAGCTCGAAGCAACCCACCTCGTCGGAGGCTCCGAACCGGTTCTTGACGCCCCGAATCATCCGCAGGGTGGAGTGCTTGTCGCCCTCGAAGTTGAGCACCACGTCGACGAGATGCTCGAGAGATCGCGGACCGGCCACCGCGCCTTCCTTGGTGACGTGCCCGACGAGCAGTACCGCGACGCCGGTGGTCTTGGCCAGCGTGGTCAACGCGCTGGTGATGGCGCGAACCTGGGTGACGCCGCCGATGACGCCGTCGACGTCCGCGGCGAGCATCGTCTGAACCGAATCGACGATCAGCAGGCTGGGCTTGACCTGCTCCACGTGGCCGAAGACGGTGGCGAGATCGGATTCGGCGGCGAGGAAGACGCGTTCGTGTACCGCGCCGGTGCGATCGGCACGCAACCGCACCTGCCCCGCCGACTCCTCGCCCGTGACGTAGAGCGCGCGTCGATCCGGTGCCGAGCGGGCCCATCGGTGCACCACCTCGAGCAGCAGCGTCGATTTGCCGACTCCGGGTTCGCCGGCAAGGAGGACGACCGAACCGGGAACGAGCCCGCCCCCGAGCACGCGATCGAACTCGTCGATCCCGGTGGTGTTGGCCTGCGAGGTGGCACTGCTGATGGTCGTCAGAGCAGCAGCGGGCGTGCTGGGAATCATGGCTCCGCCGCCCGAGCGAAGGGATGATGCGCCTGCCCGCGTCGCGAGCGGAGCCGCAGTGGCCTGGACCTCTTCCATCGAGCCCCAGTCACCGCATTCGGGACAGCGACCGACCCACTTCGAGACCGAGTGACGGCACGCGGAGCAGCGGTAGCTCGACTTCAGTTTGACCACGTCGGCAGCCTAACGATGGGCACCGACAGGGTCGGGGAGGCGGTTATTCGCCTTCGCTGTGCTCGGTGACCGCGGACGGGTCACGCTCGAGCTCGATACCGGCATCGACCGGAACGTTGACGACGACCTCGCCCGCGTTCGCGAACTCGAACGTGACCGGCAGCGTCAGGCCCGGTCGAACGTTCTCGGAGATGTCGGCCATCTCGACCTTGATCAGCTGGATCGGCAGCAGTGGATCGTCGAGCTGAACGTCGGCGGGTGAACCTGCGCCGAGCGCGGTCTGCGGAGCGATCTCGTTGCTGCCCGCTTCCGCCTCGTCGACGATGGTGACCTGTGCCTCGGGGGAGGAGATGCCGGTCAGCTCGTCGGCCACACTCGTGTTGGCGTTGATGGCCGTGAAGCCGAGCTCGACGGTGCCGCCGGGCTCGATGCTGTATTCCTCGGAGGTGGGGTACACCACGTGCACGTTGCGGAGCTGGATGTCTCCGACGTCAGCGGAGTTACCGTTGACCGCGGCGACCTGAGTGGCCGTCTGGGAGATCTGACCTGCGCCGCACGCGGTGAGGGCGAGCGCGCCACCGGCGAGAAGAGCGAGGGCGGCGGCCGTCCTGCGATGGCGGCCAAGCGGTGTCGCAGCGTCGATTGCAGTCACTTCGGTCGTCCTCCATGTGGTGCCGGGCCGGCTCGGTCCTTCTCGTCCACTAGGCAGAGTAGTAGTTCTGGTCCACCGGCCGCTCGTGGGGTCTGCCGACGGCCCGATGACGCCAGGTGAGGGTGCCTGTCGGGAGTGGAGACAGTGGAACGAACCGACCGAAAATGTGGCGTCGGATACACGTCGAATCCTCTGTGTCAACCCCTGATTCGGCACCGCTATGCCCCTGACCTGCACCGTTGATATTGGCCGTGGTATTCTTGATAAATCGAAAGGGGCACTTGTCACATGATTTTCAAGGTCGGAGACACCGTCGTTTACCCCCATCACGGAGCGGCGCTGATCGAAGCGATAGAGACACGCACCATCAAGGGTGAACCGAGAGAGTATCTGGTTCTCAAGGTCGCGCAAGGCGACCTCACCGTTCGAGTTCCCGCGGACAACGCAGAGTACGTAGGCGTTCGCGACGTCGTCGGGCAAGAAGGTCTCGACAAAGTCTTTCAGGTGCTCCGCGCGCCGCACACCGAAGAGCCCACCAACTGGTCGCGTCGGTACAAGGCCAACCTGGAGAAGCTCGCTTCCGGTGATGTGAACAAGGTTGCCGAGGTCGTCCGTGATCTCTGGCGACGCGAGCAGGACCGCGGACTGTCGGCAGGCGAGAAGCGCATGCTCGCCAAGGCACGGCAGATTCTGGTCGGCGAGTTGGCACTGGCCGAAGGAACCGACCAGGCCAAGGCCGACACCATGCTCGACGAAGTTCTCGCTACAGCTTCTTAGAGTGAACGGTACTTCCGGCGACGTGGTCGCCCTGGTACCCGCTGCAGGCAAAGGCCTTCGGCTCGGATACGACGAGCCGAAGGCATTCGTCTGTCTGGGTACGGACTCTCTCCTGACACGGTCCGTCGACGGCCTACGGGCCTCGGGTGCCGTCGACCGCATCGTCGTCATCGTGCCGACCGAGCTGCTCGACGCGGCCCGCCGTCATGTCGGCGACGACGTCACCGTTGTTGCCGGAGGCCTCGAACGCACCGATTCGGTGCGCGCCGGTCTCGCCGCCGTCGGCGACGCAGCCGTCGTGCTCGTCCACGATGCCGCCCGCGCCCTCACCCCACCGACGCTGATCGCCCGTGTCGTGGCCGAGGTGCGCGCCGGCCGCTCCGCCGTCATCCCGGTTCTCCCGGTCGTCGACACCGTCAAGGAAGTCGACATCATGGGCGCAGTGGTGGGTACCCCGGACCGCGCGAGCCTGCGGTCGGTACAGACCCCGCAGGGCTTCGACGCCGACGTCCTGCGCCGCGCGTACGACGCGACCACCGACATCTCCACCGACGACGCCGGCCTGGTCGAGCGCATCGGTGAGACGGTGCACACCATCGTCGGTGACGCCCTCGCGTTCAAGATCACCACCCCCCTCGACCTGCTGCTGGCCGAGGCCCTGACGAGAGGCGATTCATGAGAGTCGGCATCGGTACCGATGTGCACCCCATCGCCCCCGGCCGTCCCTGTTGGCTGGCCGGATTGCTGTTCGACGACGCGGACGGACTCGACGGGCATTCCGACGGCGATGTCGCCTCCCACGCCCTGTGCGACGCGTTGCTCTCCGCGGCCGGACTGGGCGATCTCGGATCGGTGTTCGGGACGGGGCGTCCGGAATGGGACGGGGTCAGCGGAGCTGCCATGTTGACCGAGGTCAAACGCCTGCTCGACGCCGATGGATTCGCGATCGGCAACGCTGCGGTGCAGATCATCGGCAACAGGCCCAAGATCGGACCGCGCCGCGCCGAGGCCCAGGAGGTGCTCTCGCGGGTACTCGGTGCGCCGGTATCGGTGTCTGCGACCACCACCGACGGGCTCGGGCTGACCGGTCGGGGCGAAGGAATCGCGGCCATCGCGACCGCACTTGTCATGACGAGGTAAAACCACCGGTAGCATTGCTGGTCGTGACCCTTCACCTACACGACACCGAGACGAGGGCCCTGCGGGAATTCACCCCCTTGGTCCCTGGCCATGCATCGGTGTACCTGTGTGGGGCGACGGTGCAGGGTGAACCTCATATCGGTCACGTGCGCAGCGGTGTCGCGTTCGACGTACTGCGCCGCTGGCTGTTGGCGCACGACTACGACGTCGCCTTCGTCCGCAACGTCACCGACATCGACGACAAGATCCTCAACAAGGCACGCGACGCAGGCCGGCCGTGGTGGGAATGGGCTGCCACGTACGAGCGGTCCTTCACCTGGGCGTACGACCGACTCGGAGTGCTTCCGCCGTCGGCCGAGCCACGCGCCACCGGGCACATCACCCAGATGGTCCAGATGATCGAGCGACTGATCGAACGCGGCCATGCCTACGCCGACGAGTGCGGTGACGTCTACTTCGACGTGCAGAGCTTCCCGAGCTACGGCGCGCTGTCCGGCCACAAGCTCGACGACGTGCACCAGGGCGAGAGCGTCGCCGAG
Source organism: Rhodococcus sp. IEGM 1341 (assembly GCF_030056895.1). Lineage (NCBI taxonomy): Bacteria > Bacillati > Actinomycetota > Actinomycetes > Mycobacteriales > Nocardiaceae > Rhodococcus > Rhodococcus sp. IEGM 1341. Next base: position 132,091 of record NZ_JASHKV010000008.1, read on the forward strand.
GGCAAACGCGACCCTCGCGATTTCACGCTCTGGAAGGGCGCGAAACCGGGCGAGCCGTCGTGGCCGACGCCGTGGGGCCCCGGTCGGCCCGGCTGGCACCTCGAATGCTCCGCGATGGCGGAGAACTACCTCGGTTCGGATTTCGACATCCACTGCGGTGGACTGGATCTGGTGTTCCCGCACCACGAGAACGAGCGGGCCCAGTCCATGGCGGCCGGTGACGGCTTCTCTCGGTACTGGCTGCACAACGGCTGGGTGACGATGGGCGGCGAGAAGATGTCGAAGTCTCTCGGCAACGTGCTCTCGGTACCCAATGTGCTCAAAAAGGTTCGGCCGCAAGAACTTCGGTTCTATCTCGGTGGAGCGCACTATCGTTCGATGCTGGAGTACTCCGACACTGCGCTCGAAACGGCGGCCGTGACCTACCGGGGCATCGAAGGGTTCGTTCGACGAGCCGTCGAACGTGCAGGCGAGGTGCCGCTGGGTAAGTGGACCGCCGGATTTGCCGAAGCTCTCGACGACGACCTCGGAGTTCCCAAGGCGTTGGCCGAGATTCACGCGACCGTCACTCTCGGCAACACCGCACTCGAATCCGGAGACCTACCGGCCGCGGTGGAGTACGCAGGCAGCGTCCGGGCGATGCTCGACATCCTCGGTGTCGACCCACTCGATCCGCACTGGGCCAGCGACAGTGGTTCCGACGCAGCAGCTCTCGGTGCCCTCGGCGTCCTCGTCGAGGCCGAGCTGGAGCGTCGGGCAACGGCGAAGGCGACCAAGGACTGGGCCGCCGCAGACGAGATACGGACGAGACTGGCCAAGGCCGGAGTAGACGTGACAGATACACCCAACGGGCCCGAATGGTCGCTGGGTACGAGCAAGACCGACGAAGCAGGTTTGTGATGGCAGGCAATTCGAGTAGGCGCGGCGCGATCCGCAAGGACGGCACCAAGAAGGGGCAGGTCGCCGGATCGGGCGGCAAGCGTCGGAAGGGTCTCGAAGGCCGCGGCGCGACGCCTCCCGCCTCCGAGCGCACCAAGCACCCCGCCGCGCGTCGGGCCAAGCTCGCCGAGAAGTCTGCCCAGAACCGCGGCGGCACCACCGGTGGCCGCGCGGGTGGACGACCGGCCGGACGCAAGGCAGAGGACGGTCCCGAGGTAGTGCTCGGTCGCAACCCGGTCGTCGAGTGCCTGCGTGCGGGCGTCCCCGCGACGGCCCTGTGGGTTGCCGTCGGTACCGACAGCGACGATCGACTCAAGGAAGCCGTGCAGCGTGCAGGCGACGCGCGGATCTCCATCCTCGAAGTTCCCCGCTCCGATCTGGACAAGCTCAGCGCCAACGGATTGCACCAGGGCCTGGCCCTGCAGGTGCCGCCGTATCGCTACGCGCACCCCGACGACCTGATCTCGAACGCGCGCACGCACCAGGAACCCGCGCTGCTCGTCGCGCTCGACAACATCACCGACCCGCGCAACCTGGGTGCCGTCGTGCGATCGGTGGCGGCGTTCGGTGGCCACGGCGTCGTGATCCCGCAGCGACGCAGCGCGAGCGTGTCCGCGGTGGCATGGCGAACCAGTGCCGGCGCGGCAGCTCGCCTGCCGATTGCACGCGCAGTCAATCTGACTCGCACACTGAAGGATTGGCAGTCCAAGGGCGTCACCGTCGTCGGCCTGGACGCAGGCGGCGACACCGAACTCGACACCTTCGACGGCAAGGGCCCAGTGGTCATCGTCGTCGGATCCGAGGGCAAGGGTCTCTCGCGTCTGGTCAGCGAGACCTGCGACCACATCCTGTCGATCCCGATGGCCGGACCGGTGGAATCGCTCAACGCATCCGTCGCGGCGGGCGTCGTATTGGCCGACATCGCCCGGCAACGCCGGGGATAGACCTAGGTTCTGATGCGGCCTGCGGTCTCGTGCATCGCGGGAACGACGATATCGACCATGTCGGTGGCGCTGTAGTTCTTTGCGTGCAGTGATGTGTTCAGTGCTGCCACGACGGTGTCGTTGCTGTTGCGCAACGGCACTGCGGCAGCACGCATTCCGACGTCCAGTTCGTCGACCACCTCGGACCAACCGGCGTTGCGTACCCGAGTGATCTCGGCGCGCAGTGCATCTCGATCCACTAGCGTGCGCGGGGTCAGGGCTTCGATGGGGGCGTCGGCGAAATAGCGTTCGAGGTCGCTCTCGGGGAGGGCCGCGAGCAGCACTCGGCCCGATGACGTCGCGTGTGCGGGGAATCGAGTGCCCAGCGTGATGACGACCCGCAACATGCGCGAGGACGGAACGCGCGCGACATAGACGATGTCGAATCCGTCGAGGATGGCCACCGAGGTCGTTTCGCCCAATTGTCGTGCGAGCGCCTCGATGTGGGGTTCGGCCAGACGGGGTAGGTCCATGCCGGACAGGAACGAGAAGCCCAGATTCATCACCCGCGGGGTGAGGGTGAACTGACGGCCGTCCTGGCGCACGAATCCCAGTTCTGTCAGCGTCAGCAACAGTCGACGGGCGGTCGCTCGGGTGACTCCGACGGCCTCGGCGACCTCGGTGAGGGTGCGGGCCGGGTGCGCGTCGTCGAAGCACTGCAGCACGCTCAGGCCGCGTTCGAGTGACTGCACGAACCAGGCGGGGCGTTGGTCGTCGGGAGCGATCTCGGCCGTCATGGTTCGAGTCTGCCTCATTGCTCTGTCCGCGCCGCATCACATCGCTCGGTGCTTGTGGTCTTGACCACAGATGGCGCATCTGGTTACAGTTGTGCGAATAACAAACAACTGTGCGCTATCCGCACAAAATCGAAGGGCCGACAAGTGAACGTTGACGTCGCAGTCGCGGACGGATCCAGAGCACGGAAGGCTGCCATCGGCAGCTTCGTCGGTGCCGTGGTCGAGTGGTACGACTTCCTGCTGTACGGCATCATCGCCGCGCTGGTGTTCAACTCCCAGTTCTTTCCGAGCGTCTCGCCCGCCGTCGGCGTGATGGCCGCATTCGCCACCTTCGGCGTCGGCTTCCTCTTCCGTCCTCTCGGCGGGATCTTCTTCGGCCACTTCGGTGACCGCCTCGGGCGCAAGCGCATGCTGATCTGGACGATGCTGCTGATGGGCGTCGCAACCGCGCTGATCGGCCTGGTTCCCAACTTCGAGTCGATCGGTTGGTTCGCGCCGCTACTGCTGGTGCTGCTGCGTGCGATCCAGGGCTTCGCGGTCGGTGGCGAATGGGGTGGCGCATCGCTGATGGCCGTCGAAAGTGCGCCGGCGAAGAAGAAGGCGTTCTACAGCAGCGGCGTCCAGGTCGGCTACTCCGTCGGTCTCATCCTCGCGACCGGCGCGGTCACCATCATGAGCAACCTGCTCAGCGACGACGCATTCACCAGCTGGGGCTGGCGCGTACCGTTCCTGGCCAGCGCCGTGCTCGTACTGTTCGGCCTGTGGATCCGATCCGGTGTCGAAGAATCGCCCGTGTTCGAGCAGGCAGTCGAGGAGAGCGGCGAGAAGAAGAAGCTGCCGGTCATCCAGGCGATCACCGAGCACCCCGGTTCCTTCCTCAAGATCATCGCGCTGCGCATGGCCGAGTTGTTCACCATGTACATCGTCACCACGTTCGCCCTGAGCTACACCGTCAACGAACTCGGCTACGAGCGACAGTTCATGCTCAACGTCGCGCTGCTGGTCGGTGCCATCGGCATCCTGAGCATCCCGACCTACGCGGCCATCGCCGACCGCTTCGGCCGCAAGCCGATCTTCGTCACCGGTGCAGTCGTCGGCGCACTGGCGGCCGTACCGTTCTTCCTCTCCCTGCAGGCAGCCTCGGTCGTCGCCATCGTGATCCTCGCCGTCATCCTGGTCAATGTCTCGCACGACATGGTGGTCTCGGTGCAGCAGCCGCTGTTCACCGAAATGTTCGGCCCCGAACTGCGCTACAGCGGAGCAGGTGTCGGCTATCAGGTCGCCAGCGCGATCGCCGGTGGCTTCACCCCCTTCATCGCAGCCGCTCTGGTCAGCTGGAACGACGGCTCCTGGCACTACGTCGCGGCGTACCTGGCCCTGGGTTGCATCATCTCGGCCGTGGTCGCCGCGCTGATGAAGAACATGGGCTCCTCGGATGTCACCTCCATCTCCGATCAGGCCGCCCCTGCAGCAGAAGCCGTTGTTGCAGAGCGGGTCTCGAAGTCGGTATGAGCTCGCTGACCCTGGTCGGCTCGCACGCGTCCACAGCGATGTCACCCGCGCTGTGGACGCGTGCGTTCGAGATCGCCGACGTGCCATCCCGCTACGACGCCTGGGAGGTCGCCGATGTTGCCGACCTACCCGATGTCGAGGATGCCCTGCGGGGCGGCCGTACCGATGCTGCGAACGTGACCATGCCCTGGAAGCATTGGGCTGCAACGGTTGCCGACGAGGCGGATCCCGATGTGGTGGTGTCGGGGGTGGCGAATCTGTTGTTCCTGCGATCGGGTGCACTGTTCGCCATGAACACCGACATCGCGGCGGTACGGGCGGCGACCTCGGGACGTACCTTCGGCTCGACGCTCCTGCTCGGGGCAGGTGGCGCCGCCCATGCGGCCGCGTTCGCGCTGCGGGACCACATCGAGAGGCTGGTGGTCTCGGATGTCGACAGTCTTGCGGCGGAAAGCCTCGTGGGCGAACTCGACGGGTACGACGGTTCCGCCTCGGTCGTCGACTGGTCGGATCGAGCAGTGGATCTGGAGTGCTACGACCTGGTGATCAACGCGACGCCGATCGGCCGCGACGGCTCGGAAGATCAATTCGCCTGGGGTGCAGGTGAACTCGGGCCAACGGCGACGGTGTACGACTTCGTCTATGCCGACACGCGCAATGCCGCCGAGTCCTACGCGGCGGACCGAGGAATCGAACTGATCGACGGATGGACTCACCTGTTCCACCAGGCCGACGCCATGGTTCGCCCGCTCGGCCTGCCCGATCGGATGTCGGATGCACTGCGTCGCAGCATTCGTGAGATCTGCCCCGCTGCAGCCGGGATCAACCGATAGCGCGGAAGCGTATCTGTGTTCCCGGCGTCAGCTGCGCGGCTGCGGAGACGTCTGCCGCAGTGACAACCGCGATCACCGGATAACCGCCCGTGACGGGGTGGTCGGCGAGAAACAGCACCGGCTGCCCGGACGGCGGAACCTGAAGTGCACCCAAAACCATTCCCTCACTGGCCAATTCGTCGTCTCTCGTGCGGCGCAAGGGTTCGGCACCGTCCAGCCTGATCCCGACGCGATCGGAATCCTGCGTGACGGTCCACGACTGCTCGAGCAGAATCGATCGGGAGCGTGCAGTGAACCAGTCTGCACGTGGACCGAAGGTGATGCGCAGTGCGCCGGGTTGTGCGGGCGGTGGAACGAACTCTGCTGCAGGCCACTCGGCTTTGTCGTTCCCGACGGGCAGGGCGGTACCGGGGGAGACCACAGCCGGGCCGAGACCGGACATCGTGTCCGTCGACCGACTGCCGAGGACGGTAGGAACGCCGATCCCGCCCCGCACGGCGAGGTAGCTGCGCAGACCGCTTGTGGGCGTGGACAGTTCGAGCTCCTGCCCGGCACGGAGTGTGATGGTCGAGAACTGCCCCTGTTCTGTGCCGTCCACGCGGCAGGTCACCTGCGCCCCGGTGACGGCCACGACGGCGTCGAACTCGGCCCGGACCTTCAGTCCACCGAACGTGACTTCCAGTGTTGCGGCCTCGGCAGTGTTGCCCACCAGCCTGTTCGCTGCATCGTGCGAGAGCAGGTCTGCCGCCCCCGAGCGACCGACCCCGATCGACGCATGCCCCGGGCGACCGCGATCCTGCACGGTGCACAGCGGTCCCGTCTGCAGAACGGTGAGGGCTCTCATGTCCGCTCGAATCGGACGGTGGTGCCGGGCCGGAGCAGCGCCGGTGGGTCACGGTCGAGGTTCCACAACGGGGCGTCGGTGCGGCCGATCAGCTGCCAACCGCCCGGCGAGGAGCGCGGATAGATGCCCGAGAATTCACCTGCCAGGCCCACCGAACCGGCGGGGACGCTGGTGCGCGGCGACGAGCGGCGCGGGACGTGTAGCCGCTCATCGGTGCCGACGAGGTAGCCGAAGCCGGGTGCGAAACCACCGAACGCGACGGTCCACGTCTGATCGGTATGTGCCGCAACGACGTCCGTGGTGGACAGCCCGGTCAGACGGGCGACGTCGTCGATATCCTCGCCGTCGTAGACCACCGGGATCGTGACGGTCTCCGAGTGATCTCCATCGGGCGTCGTGGCGGGTGTCACTGCCGCGATCCAGTCCAGTATCGGTTGCTTCGGCCCGTCGAACATCACCAGCACGGTCCGAGCAGCGGGAACCAGATCGACGACGCCGGCCGGTGGGTCCAGCGTGAGCGCCCGGTAATACGCCATCGTCTCGTTCAGTCCGTCGAATTCGACGAGTGCTGCACCCTCGCCGGCAGAGAGAATGCGCATCAGACGAAAGCGGTGATATCGATGTCGTTGGCGCGGAGCAACTCCGAGACGGCAGTGGCCATCGCGACCGCGTCGGGGGAGTCGCCGTGCAGGCAGATCGACTCGGCCGCGACATCGATTCGCGAGCCGTCGATCGCCCGGGTCGTGCCGTCGGTGATCATGGTCAACACGCGCTGGGCGACGGCGTCGGGATCGGACAGTACTGCGCCGGGTTCCGAGCGCGAGACCAGCGTGCCCTGCGCGGTGTAGGCGCGGTCTGCGAAAGCCTCTGCGACGGTGCGCAGTCCGGCTCGCTCGGCTTCTTCGAGGAAGATCGAACCGGGGAGCCCCAGTACCGGCAGCGTGGGGTCGTAGGCGAGGACGGCGTCGACCACGGCCTTGGCCTGGCCGTGATGGTGCACGATCGCGTTGTACAGCGCCCCATGTGGTTTGACGTAGGCGACGGCCGATCCGGCGACCTGGGCGAGGCCGTCGAGTGCACCCATCTGATAGATCACGTCCGCGGTGAGGTCGGCGGGGGAGACGTCGAGGAAGCGTCGGCCGAACCCGGCGAGGTCGTGGTACCCCACCTGCGCTCCGATCCGCACGGCTGCGTTCGAGGCCGAACGGCACGTACTCAGCAGAGTGGTGGGATCACCGGCATGGAAGCCGCATGCAACGTTGGCGCTCGACACCAGGGCGAGCATCGCGTCGTCGTCGCCGAGAGTCCATGCACCGTAGCTTTCGCCGAGATCGGCGTTGAGATCGATGGACGTCACCCTCGACATCCTAGGCGGCGACGAGCCGTCCGGAATTGGCCTTGCGGGTTCCGCCGATCGCGCGGCAGACGAGATAGATGACGAACGAGATGGTGGTGACGAACGTCGACACCGGCAGGCCGGGGGCGAGGGAGAGCAGGATGCCGCCGACGGCGGCGACCTCGGCGAACAGAATGGACAGCAGCGTCGCCTTGAGCGGGCTGGCCGTCACTCGCGCGGCAGCGGCGGCCGGGGTGATAAGCAGCGAGAGCACCAGCAGTGCGCCGACGATCTGGACGCCCAGTGCACAAGCGACGCCGACGAGTACGGCGAACACCACCGAGAGGGCACGGACGGGAACGCCGCGGGCCAGCGCCACCTCGGGGTCGGTGCTGGCGAACAGCAGCGGCCGGTAGACGACGGTCAGCACGATCAGTACCAACACCGCACAGACCAGCAGCAGCTGGATACCGCTCTGTCCGACGCCGACGATCTGGCCGATGAGCAGCGAGAAGCTGGTTCCGGTTCGGCCGGGGTAGAGCCAGATGAACAGCACCGACAGGCCGAGGCCGAAGGACATGATGACGCCGATGACCGAGTCGCGGTCGCGGGCCTTGCTGCCGAGCAGCGCGAACATCACCGCTGCGACAACGGATCCGACGATGGCACCGAGGCCCACCGTGATTCCGACGAGCAGTGCAGCGGACGCACCGGTGAGCGAGAGTTCACTGGATCCGTGCACGGCGAACGCCCACTGACGGCTGACGATCAACGGTCCGAGTGCACCGGCGAGCAGCCCGAGAATGGCGGCCGCGATGAGTGCCTGCTGGACGAAGTCGTATGTCAGCAGGTTGGCGGTGGTGTCGAAGTCGAGCATCTTCGAGAATGCGTCGAGAACCTTCTCGTTCATGCCTTGTCTTCTCTGTCGTGCGGCACGGGTGGGTGGTGTGCGCCGGCCGAGCCGAGCGCATCGATGGAATCGCCGGTTCCGACGACGATGAGCCGGCCGCGGACCTTCAGGACCTCGACCTCGGTGCCGTAGAGCTCCGAGAGGACCTCGGTGGTCATGACGTCCTCGGGAGTTCCGATGCGGAACCGGCCGTCGACGATGTAGACGATGCGGTCGACGAGGGGGAGGATCGGGTTGATCTCGTGCGTCACGAACAACACGGCGGTCTCGTGCTCCCGCCGTCGGCGATCGATGAGGCTCGAGACCAGGGATTGGTTGGCGAGATCGAGGCTGAGCAGGGGCTCGTCGCACAGCAGTACCGACGGATCGCCGACGAGTGCCTGGGCGATGCGCAGTCGCTGCTGCTCACCGCCGGACATGGAGCCGACCGGCGCACCCGCGAACGAATTGGCGTCGACCTGATCGATCGCTCGCTGCACCGTCTCCTTGCGCCTTCGTATGCCGCGCAGGCCCATGCCCCACCGATGGCCGTCCCAGCCGAGGCCCACGAGGTCGCGTCCGCGCAGCGGCAGATCGTCGTCGATGTTGCGCTGCTGGGGGATGTAACCGACGCCCGACTGGCCGCGACGGACTGGATTGCCGTCGATCGCGGCCGTGCCGGACGTGAGGTGATTCTGGCCGAGCAACACCTTGAGCAGAGAGGTCTTACCCGAGCCGTTGGGGCCGAGAACGGCGACGAACTCACCCTTCTCGACCGTCAGGTCCAAGTTCTGCCACAGCGTGCGCTCGCCGAACGCCAGTCCGGCATCGCGCAGTTCTACAGCAGGCATGTACTACAGCTTTCCATCACGCCGGTTCGGGTCAGGAGGCGGTGGTGAGCGCGGCCTGCAGATCCGTTGCAGCCTTGGTCTGCCATTCGAGGTACGTCATGCCGGCAGGCAGCGTTTCGGTGACCTCGACGACGGGGATGCCGGCCGCCTCGCTGGTGGAACGGATGTCCTGGGTGACCGCATCCTCGGTCTGGATGTTGTAGATCAACGCGCGAACCGAGTTCGACGTGAACAGATCTCGCGTCGCAGCGATGGAAGCGGGCGAGGGATCGTTGCCCTCCTCGATGGAATCCTTGAAGTCCTCGGGAGTGCGATCGTCGAGATCGGATTCCTCGATGAGGTAATGCGCGATCGGCTCGGTCTGCGCCACCGGTGCGTTCGGGAAATCGGCGGCGATCTGCGCCGTCACGTCGGTGATGGCGTGCACCTGCTCGTGGAAAGTCTCGGCGTTGGCGGTGTACTGCGCGGCGTTGTCGGGGTCGAGCTGACCGAGCTTCTCGGCGATCTCCTCGGCGGTGTGCGCGGCGACCTCGGCGTTGTACCAGACGTGCTCGTTGACCTCACCGTGTGAATGGCCGTCCTCGCTCGCCGGTTCGGCTGCTGCATCCGAGGTGGGCTCGTCGGAGGAGTGATCATGGCTGTCGTCGAGCAGCGTGAACGCGTCGACGGACGGTACGTTCTGGCCCTCGGAGGCGAGGATGTCCTCGATGAACTCGTCGTAGCCGCCACCGTTGTAGACCACCAGCGACGCCTCGGCGACGGCGGCGGCATCGGCCGGGCTGGCCTCGTAGGAGTGCGGGTCGGCAGAGGGATCGGAGATGATCGATGTCACTGTCGCCAGGTCGCCTGCGACTGCCTCGGCGACGCTTCCCCACACGTTCGTGGATGCAACGATCGTGATCGGTCCGTCGACGGCGGTGGCCGGTGCGGATTCGGTGCTCGCGGATTCGGTGGAGCTGCACGCGCTGAGCGTGAGCGCTGCGGCGCAGGTCAGGCCCAGTACGGCCGTGAGCTTGGTCCGGGACGCGCGATGGTTGGACGACATCGATGTACTCCTGATGAGCGGAACTTGACGCTAATGGAAACCGTTACCGTTGTACTCTAGCGCGCAGTGGGGTGGCGGATCGAATCGGATGAACGCGACCTCGAGTTTCTCTGCGCCGCGTTGTGGGACTAACGTCCCGGTTATGGCCAGGTCAAGCGAACCGCGACGTCAGGCGACGTTGGCGTCGATCGCTGCCGAGCTCAAGGTTTCTCGCACCACTGTCTCGAACGCCTACAACCGACCCGATCAGCTCTCCCCGGAGCTTCGCGAACGCGTGCTCCAGGCCGCGAAACGCCGCGGCTACGCCGGTCCCGACCCGGTCGCCCGATCGTTGCGCACCCGTAAAGCAGGTGCCATCGGGCTGCTCCTCACCGAAGCGCTCAGTTACTCCTTCCGCGACCCAGCCGCGATGAGCTTCCTCGCCGGACTCGCCGAATCCTGCGAAGCCGCCGGACAGGGCCTGCTGCTGATCCCCGCCGGAGCCGAACGCGACGACGTGCAAGCAGCTGCCGTGGTGCAACAGGCAGGAGTCGACGGATTCGTCGTCTACTCCGTCGCCGACGACGACCCCTACCTCGCTGCCGTGCGCGAGCGCCACCTACCGATCGTCGTGTGCGACCAGCCCCGCAACATCCCCGAAGCCGCCCTCGTCGCCATCGACGATCGCGGCGCGATGAAAATGCTTGCCGCACATCTGATCGCGCTCGGTCACGAACACCTCGCGGTACTGTGCATGCGGCTCGGACGCGACCGCCGCGACGGCGTCGTACCCCCGGGGCGGTTGGCGGACAGTCACTTCCACGTCCAACGCGAACGCATCGCCGGAGTTCAGGCCGCCATGATCGACGCCGGACTCGACCCCGACACCCTCACCGTCGTCGAACGCTTCGACCACACCGTTCGCTCCGGCCACTCCGCCGCCGCCCAAGCACTGCAGGCCAACCGCGAAACCACCGCACTGCTGTGCACCACCGACGTCATCGCCCTCGGCGCACTCAACTTCGCCCGGGTCTCCGGAATCGATGTGCCGAGCCAACTCTCGGTCACCGGATTCGACGGCATTTCCGACGCCATCCGCGAAAACCTCACCACCGTGCGCCAGGACGCCGAGGAGAAAGGCCGTCGAGCAGGGAAACTGGTGCTCTCGTCCTCGCACTCGGGCATCGTCGCCGCCGAAACATTGCCGACCGAACTCTTCCGCGGACGAACCGCAGGACCGCCGCCGAAACAGCCGCCCGCAATCGCCTGAACTGCCCCTCGCCCGTTCGCCCCCCCGTTCGCGTCAATGGACCATTGCACGGCTCAGACGTATGCAGGGTGCCATTCACGCAGCGGACCCCAGTGGGTGAATGAACCACTGCACCGGTCAGACGTATGCAGTGGTCCATTGACGCAGACGGGGTGAGCCCTAGGCGCTGAGCAATCTCGCGCAACGCAGTAGACCCAGGTGACTGTAGGCCTGGGGATGGTTGCCGAGTGATCGTTCGGCGATGGGGTCGTATTCCTCACTGAGCAGTCCGGTGGGGCCTGCGGCGCTGACGAGCTGGGCGAACAGTGCTTCGGCCTCGGCGCGTTGTCCCACCAGTAGGTAGGCCTCCACGAGCCAGGCGGCGCAGAGGTGGAAGCCGCCCTCGCCGCCGGGCAGGCCGTCGTCGTGGCGGTAGCGGTAGACGGTCGAGCCGCTGCGCAGTTCGGCTTCGGTGGCAGTGACGGTGGCCGCGAAGCGGGGGTCGGCCGGGTCGATCAGTCCGGACAATCCGATGAACAGCGTCGCGGCGTCGAGGTCGGTGCCGTCGTACGCGGCGGTGAAGGACTGCACTTCCTCGTTCCAGCCGTTGGCGAGTACTTCCTCGCGGATGGTGTCGCGCAACGATGCCCAACCGGGTTCTGTTGTACGACCGAAGGTTTCGGCCAGACCGATGGCGCGATCGACGGTGATCCAACCCATCACCTTGGAGTAGACGTGGTGCCGGGGGTTGTCTCGAATCTCCCAGATGCCGTGGTCGGGCTCGAACCAGCGACGCTCGACGGCCTCGACCATGGCGCGGACGAGTTCCCAATCGTCGTCGGACAGGCCGTTCTCGGAACCCTTGGCCTTGCGTGCGTGGGCGAGGGCGGAGACCAATTCGACGATCGGGCCGAAGACGTCGAGCTGAACCTGTTGGTTCGCAGCATTTCCCACGCGCACCGGACGTGAGCCGGCATAGCCGGGCAGCTCGTCGATGACAGCCTCTGGTGGTAGCCCGAGACCCCAGATGGTGTAGAGCGGGTGCAGACGCTCGGGGCCGGAGACCGACTCGAGTACCCCGTGAATCCAGGAGAGGTAGTTCTCGGCCTCGGCCGTCGACCCTACGTCGACCAGCGCGGCTGCGGTGAGTGCGGCGTCGCGCAGCCAGCAGTATCGGTAGTCCCAGTTGCGCACTCCGCCGATGTCTTCGGGTAGCGAGGTGGTGGCTGCGGCCATGATCGAGCCGGACTCCGCGTGGACGAGGCCGCGGAGGGTCAGTGCCGATCGCTTCATCAGATCGCGCTTGAGCGGCGGCAGGTCCAGGCCGTCGGCCCAGTCCTTCCAGTACGCCTCCGACGCGCGGCGACGCTCCACCTCGTCCCACGGGTGCTCGCTCAGATCGTCTGTGCCGAGCCGCAATTCGAGAACGATCGGCCCGTTGGACGGATCGACCTCGGCGTGCGCGGCCTGCTGCGAACCGTCGGAAACGATGTTCCAGGTGACGCCGGGACTGCGCAGCACCATCGGATCTGCCGTACCGAGAATGCGCAGGCCGTCGACATCGGGTTCGAGTGAGGCCCAGGCCTTTCCGAATTCCGGACGCGGTGCGAAAGTCACCACGGCGGTGGCCTTGCCGGTGATGACTCGCGTCAGCGCGGTCTGGCCCTGGCCGATGTCGTGCGGCAGATAATCGGTGACCTGCAGGCTGGCCCACTTGGTCTGCACCGTCATCGTGCCGTCCACGTACTGCTGACTCAACGGAAGCGATGCGCGGGTGGGTCCGACGCTGAAGTGGCCGGCCTGATCGCCGCCGAGGAGGTGTGCGAACACGGCTGCGGAATCGGGTTCGGGGTGACACAGCCAGGTGACGTCGGCGTCGGGGGTCAGCAGGGCAACGGCATTGGGGCTGGCGAGCATCGTCAGTCGTTCGATGCGCGGGGCGTCGGCTCCCGAAAGCCACTGTCGTCGCTCCTCGAGCAGGAATGCCAGGGCGAGCGCGACCTGCTCGGTGCTGTCGATGCGAAATTCCGCGAGCGTGTCTCCCGGTCCGATCTTGACGCCGATGTCCGGCCCGTGCAGGTGTCCGAAGGCCTTCTCGTCGGTGACGTCGTCGCCGAAAAAGACTGCGGCAGTAGCGGCTTCCTGGTGACGAAGGATGTCGAGGGCGACGCCCTTGTCGGTGACGATGACTGCCAGTTCGATGACGGATTTGCCCTCGGTGACCTGAACGCCGTCCCGCGCCGCCGCACCGGATCGCACTGCTGCGAGGGCTTCGTCACCGGCGGCGGTCTCGGCGTTGCGGACGTGCAGCGCGACGCTGGCCGGCTTGGTCTCGATGCTGACGCCGGGATGGGCGTCGGCGATGGCCTGCAGTTCGCCGGTGATGACGGTGAGGAGCTTCTTGGCGTTGTCGTCGATGGCGTTGACGAACCCGGCGTCGAACTCGCTGCCGTGGCTGCCCACCAGCTGCACCTCGGACGGCAGGCGCGAAAGGATCGCGAGATCGCGGAGGGCACGCCCGGAGATGACGGCAGCGTTGGTGCCGGCGAGGGAGGCGAGCCCGCGCATGGCGCTGACCGACTCGGGGTGCGGGAAGGCCTTCTGCGGGTCGGAGACGATCGGCGCCATGGTGCCGTCGTAATCGGACGCGACGAGTAGACGCGGAGTCCGAGCTACTCCAACGAGCGCGCGGCGAAGTTCGAGCGGCAATTCGAGAGCAGTCACCCGTCGAATCTAGGCGATGAACCCCGCCTCGGCGTACCTGGCTTTGTGCGCGGGATGTATCACTGCTGGTCGGGGACCAGACCGGGTGACGGAGTCACTCCGGAGGCCGCCGACATCGAGGCGGCGGACTTGGTGACGATGGCCAACATGGCTCGCTGCGCGCCGTCGGCGTCGCCGGATTGGATCGACGACGCGACCACGCCGTGCAGTCGGATCGCCTCCGGGTCGGCCTGCCGCGACATCAGGGCATGGCGGGTGCGGCCGGCGAGCACCTCCACCACGATGTCGGACATCGAGCGCAACATCGGGTTGCCCGACGCCGCGAGCAACGTGCGATGGAAATTGCTGTCGTGTTCGAGGTAGGCGTCGGAGTCAGCGGCCCGGGACGTCGACGACATTCCGATGACGGCGGCCGTCAGCGCGCCGCATTGCTCGGGCGTTGCTCGATGCGCGGCGAGCTTGGCTGCCAAAGGCTCGATCCCCGAACGTAATTCGCTGAGCAGCAGCAACTGCTCGGCGCGGGCCGGCCCGGCCAGTTGCCAGCGGATGACCACCGGGTCCAGGGAGTTCCAGTTCTGCGAGCCCTGCACGGTGATCCCCACGCGTCGACGCACGGTGAGCAACCCCAGCGATTCCAGGACGCGGACCACTTCCCGGACGACGGTCCGTGACACGGTGAACCGCACGGCGACGTCGTCGGCCGAGATTCGGGTCCCGCTCGGGATCGCGCCGCTGACGATGTCGCGACCGAGCTCGTCGAGCACCGAATCGTGCAGCTGGCGGAAGTCGCTGGTCTCGCTCATGTCCGACCGATCGTCCCACGCCTTGCCCGGTTTCTCGCGTCTGTCCGGTCCACCCGAGCGAGATGGAGCAGTATCGAGGGATGGCAGCACAGACGACAGGCAGAGCACATCATCCGGTTCTCGTGGTGATGGGAGTGTCCGGTTCGGGTAAATCCACAGTGGCGGGCATCCTCGCCGGAGCCTTGAAATGGGACCTGCAAGAAGGCGACGACCTGCACCCGGACGCCAACGTGGCGAAGATGGCGTCGGGTCAGCCACTGACCGACGAGGACAGGTGGCCATGGCTCGACGTGATCGCGGAGTGGATCACCGAGCACACCTCCACGGGTCGGTCGGGAATCGTGACGTGCTCGGCCCTCAAGCGGTCGTACCGAGACGTGCTGAGCGCCGCATCGAGGGACGGGGCCGAGGTGATCTTCGTGCATCTGGCCGGCACCAAGGACCGAATCAGCGGACGCCTCAACGCTCGGATGGATCACTTCATGCCGTCCTCGCTGCTCGATACGCAGATCTCGACGCTCGAGCCACTCGGTGACGACGAGAACGCGATCGTCGTCGACATCGGACCGCCGCCGACCAAGATCGCCGAGCGCATTCTCGTCGAGCTCGAAAAGCGTGCGGGCATGTCGGAGAGTCACTGATCGCCGTTTCGTATCTGCCACGGGGGATCAATGTGATTTCCAGTCGGTCTGACTGCGGCAATGCGACATTCATCCGGGCCTGGGGCCGCAAACGGGGCGCAGATCTGCTCACGGCTGTCCTGAACGTGCATATTTCAAGCAAGCGCGCTTGCTTTTAAGTACTACGAATGACCGAAAGGACTTGTAAAAGTATGACGAATGCGAGATAGTGAGCTTGTTCACTTTTTCAGTGAGGAGACAGCTCATGGTGCGAGGCGCACCCGCCAGGCCGGTCCAACTTCCCGTTCCCAATGCTGACGTCTGGGACTGGCAACTCGACGGTCTGTGTCGCGGATTGGACTCGTCCGTGTTCTTCCATCCCGAAGGTGAACGAGGCCGCGCTCGCACCTCGCGTGAGAAATCCGCCAAGCAGGTCTGCGGCCGCTGCCCGGTACTCGAACAGTGCCGCCAGCACGCCCTCGAGGCGAATGAGCCCTACGGCGTATGGGGCGGAATGTCCGCACACGATCGCGCCGACTTCTACCGCGGAGCCGTTCGTACCGCTTGATCTCTGAGCGGCCTCGGTGCGCTCGCATGCGCCCGGGAAGAATCGTTCATCGTCGGACGCTAGATCGTCCGTGTCGGTACTGCGCCCTCGACTCTCGCCTGCCGTGGATTTCATTTCCGGTGGCGACGTCGGCCCCGAGGGCTCGGCCGATGTCGCATCTCGTGTCGGCCACTTCCGTCTGAAGTGCCACGTGCTTTTCGCGAGCGATTCCGATGTACTGCTGAATGCGTTGTGACGCAACCGAAGTCGCCGGTCGACTCGATCTCGGTCCATGTCCGCTGGTCGTGTGGCAAGGCGTCGGTCGATGATCGTTTCTCGCGGTTTCGGAAGCTTTCGCAGAACGTGGGTGCACGGGCATGGTTGCTCGGCACCCGCATTTTCCTTGCGGGATCGAGCCCGGTGTGCAAATGTAAGTGGGCGCTCACTTGCATTTGGAGGAATCATGATCGTCAGCACGGAAACGCTCAGACGGGAGTTCGGCTCCCTCACCGCAGTCGATGACCTGAATCTGCAACTGCCCGCCGGTGGGGTGATCGGACTGGTCGGCCCCAACGGTTCCGGAAAATCCACCCTCATTCGCATGCTGCTCGGACTGATCGCTCCGACCGGCGGCTCGGCGTCCGTACTGGGCGAGAGCATCGAGCGTCCCAGCCGATACGCCGGGAAGGTCGGTGCGCTGATCGAAGCACCCGCTTTCGTTCCTGCACTGTCGGCCCGAGCCAATCTCGGTTCCATTGCTGCACTGCGAGGAATCCCGCGATCGCGGGTGAACGATGTGCTCGACATCGTCGGACTGGCAGGGCGAGGGTCCGAACCCGTCAAGCGATTTTCACTCGGTATGAAGCAGCGCCTGGGCATCGCCGCGGCACTTCTGCCCGACCCGACCCTGCTCATTCTCGACGAGCCGACCAACGGGCTCGACCCAGCCGGAATCGTCGAGATCCGAGCACTGCTGCAGAGACTGGGAACGGAGGGCCGCACCGTCGTGGTGTCCTCGCATCAGATGACGGAAATCGAGTCCATCTGCTCGTATGTCGTGGTGATCCGCTTCGGCGTCCTGATGTTCTCCGGGCCCATCTCGGAGCTGATGGAACGCGCCGACACCACAGTCGACATTGCAGCCGAACATGACATCGACACCTCGAGACTGCGTGATGCACTGACCCGAAACGGATGGACAGTGTCCCCGAAATCCGCTGAAACGTTGAGTGTTTCGGCCGGAGCCGCGGATGCGGCGAGGATCAACCGCGTTGCCGCCGAAGCCGGAGTGACACTGCGAACGCTCGCCGTGCACAGAGACGGCCTGGAAGCGGTGTTTCTGGCCATGACCGGTTCGGACGACAAAGAACTGGCTCGAGACCGCGACGCTGCCCTGAGCGGACGCGACACGGCTGGAGCGCGACGATGATCGGCGTCGTGCGCAGTGAATCGGTACGCATCGGTCGGCGTGGCATCGTCCTCGGGTGGCTCGGACTGACAGCCGTGTTCGCTGTGTTGATCAACTTCGTCATGTTCAACGTCGTCCCGCAGGACGGCACCTCGATGACGGACGGTCCCGGCGTGGCGTTCCCCACCGCGCAGACGCTGTTGTCCGCGGACGGGATCATCGCCGGACTCGGTGCCGCAGCGTCGTTCTTCGGGGTGGTCACTCTCGCGTTCTGGGCACTGGCGACCGCAGGCGACTACAGCACGGGACTGGTCCGCATCCTCGTCGCCGCAGAACCACGCCGATGGCGACTGCTCCTCGGCAAGTGGATCGCCCTCGCCGCCGCCACGGCTGCCGTCAGTGCAGCTGCAACCGTCGTCAACGTCGTGGTCGCACCGATAGCCGCGCAGGCCGGAGGGTACGCGCCCGACGCATGGAGCGATGGCACAGTCGGCGTGGTGCTCACCGCGTACCTGCACCTGTATCTCTCGCTGCTCGTGTGGGGAACCCTCGGTCTGGCACTGGCAACTTTCACTCGCTCCGCCGGAATCGCGATCGGAGTAGGAGTCGGTTACGTCCTGTTGGTCGAGGCCATCATCGCAGCGGTCGCCGGTGACGCGGCGGACTGGCTTCCCGGGTCGGTCCTCACCGCTCTCGCACAGGGCGGAAACGCCGCAATGACACTGGCGGTGGCGTCCGTCGTCGGTGCGGCGTACGTAATCGTGGCGCTGTCGGCGTCGTTCACGGTGTTCCGACGCCGCGACATCACCGACTGAACACCGTCGACGAGAGTCCGCGGAATCGAACACGGGAGAATGAGGGCATGCAAGAGCGATCCAAGCGCACCCAGGACGCGTTGATTCATGCCACGACCGAGCTGGTGGCCGAGGTCGGCTATCACCGGGCCACCACCAGAGCAATTGCCGAGCGCGCAGGAGTGTCCGAAGGCACCATCTATCGACACTTTCCCGACAAGCAAGCACTGTTCGCAGCGGCAGTACTCGCAGGTCAGCGCGAGGTCACCGAATGGATGGCGCAACTACCTGGGCGCGCCGGGACGGCACCCATCGTGGACCTGCTCGAGGAGACGTTCACCCAACTCTCTCGACTTCGAGAGGCAGTTCTCCCGATGAACGACGCGGTACCGGTTGCCCGGCCGAATCTCACGGCCGACCAGCTCCAGGAAAAGGTGCGCGAGGCGGGCGGTCCACCACTTCTTCTCTCGGATTACATCGCAGCAGAGAGCAGTCTCGGAAACCTGCCGGAGACACTGGACCCGACCCGGACGTCAGTGATGATTCTGTCGTCTTTCCTGGGCGTTCAGACCAGCCCCCTCGCCGGTACCGACGGGCTCGACGACAGCGACATTCGGGGCTTCGCCGAATTCGTCGTGCACGGTCTCGTCGCGGAAGCTCGCTAGCCGGCTTCGACCACACCGAACTTGTCGGTGGGTTCGTGTTTCATGACGATCCATGAACAAGGTCCTGCGTGCGACGCTCGTCAGTGCGGTCGTCATCACCACCGTCATCGGCATTGCGTCCTTCGTGCTCAGTTTCGCTGCACTGTGGGATCTGGCCACGATGGCAGGCGTTCCACGCTCGCTGTCCTGGCTGTGGCCGGTGATCGTCGACGGCACCATCCTGCAGGCCACGATCTCCGTGATTGCGCTCGCCCAATTCGAAGATCAACGCAGTGGTCGACGCTTCTTCTGGGGTGTGTTGATCACGGCAGCTCTGGTGAGTATCGGCGCAAATGCCATGCACGCCTTCATCTCCGACGCAGGCACACTGCATCCGGCCCTGTCGGCGGCAATTGCAACCGTCGCCCCGGTGAGCTTGTTGGCCGCGACCCACGGGCTCGGCATCCTCGTCCGGGTACCGGCGGAACTGCCGAAGACCATCGACATCGCCGACGAAGAACCCGCCGTCGAGGAGGTGGCTATCGTCCCGAGAACAGAACCCGTGACACCTGCAGCCGAACTCACCACCCCGGATATACCGGCACCCGCGCCGATCGAGCGCACCGAGCCGGTCCGCACCGAGCCCGTCCTCACCGAGCCGGTCCGCAGCGAACACCGCCCACCTGAATCTTCGGTCACCTCGGTGCGCACGGTCGAGCCACTCGACGAGGTCGATCGCTGGATTCTCGACGAGGAACGGGTGGACGATCTCTATCCCGTCGACGCCCCGTGACACCCGGTGGCACCATCGAAGAATGAGTACACACTTGCCGAGATCCGTCGTTCCCGAGAAGCCGAAGCCGGGCCAAGAATCGGTCTGGGATTACCCCCGTCCGCCCAAGCTCGAAGCCTCGAACCGTTCCCTCGTCGTCCGGCTCGGCGGCGAGGTGATCGCCCGCACCACCGCCGCCTACCGCGTGCTCGAGACGAGCCATCCGCCCACCTGGTACATCTCGCCTGCAGACGTCGTTCCCGGCGCGCTGACCCCCTCGGCGGCCCGCTCGACGCACTGCGAGTGGAAAGGCGCAGCGACGTACTGGGACGTCCACGGCGGAGACGCTGTCGCAGAGGCCGCCGGGTGGAGCTACGAGAACCCCACCCCTCGGTTCGCCGAGATCGCGGGTTACCTGGCGTTCTCGCCGAGCCGCCTCGAGTGCGAGATCGACGGCGAAGCGGTCCGACCCCAGGAAGGCGGGTTCTACGAGGGCTGGATCACCGACGACGTCGTCGGTCCGTTCAAGGGAATCCCGGGCTCCTACGGGTGGTGACGCCCTAACCGACCGGCAACTCGGCGCGGGGGATGATCTGAATCGAACTCGCCGCGCCGGGGTCGCTGCCGGTCACCAGAACGTCGCCGTTCCGCGGATCGATCGCGACCGAGTTGGCCTGCGTCACCGTCGGAACATCGCCCAGGGTTCGCGGAGCTGCGGGATCGGATACATCGACCACCCGCAGTACGTTCGATGCTGTCAGTGTCACGAACAGCAACCGACGTTCGAGATCCACGGCGAGCCCGTACGGGTTACCCGGTGCGTCGATCGATGCGATCTGACGAATGCCGCCGGCGTCGTCGACCGATGCGAGCAGGACCGTACCGCCGTCGGTGTCGGCAAACCCGGCCACCGTCTGATTCACCGTCACCGCGTGGGTGAGCTTGACGCCGATCGGAGCCTGCGACACCTCCTGCTGCGTCGCGCCGTCGTAGACCCACACACCGTTGCCCTGCACGTCCGCGACAGCCGCGAACGGACCGAGAGCGGCAGCGCCACCGGGCTGGACAGGGCCCGGCGGTAGTTCCGACACGATCGCCCCGTCGCGCAGGAAGATCACTCCGCCACCCATCTCGTTGGTGGCCATGACGGTGCCGTCGGAGGTCTGCACCGCATCGTGTGGTTGACGGCCGACGCCGGTGGCGGTCGACAGAATCGCGCCGTCGGCGAGTGAGATCTCGAGCAGTTCGTCACTGCCCTCGAGCGGAACCAACACCGGGCCGTCGGGACCGGCCAGTGAGAGATGTCGCGGCGCACCCGTCGTCGAGACCATCTGGCGCACGGCACCGGTGGCCGCGTCGAACAGCACCACGCCGTCGGGCTCCCGCACTCCGGCAGCAGCGATCCCGGACGATCCCACCACGACACCTTCGGGTGCACCCGCAAGAGGAACGACGGTACCGATCGGGTCGGCCGCATCCGGGGCCTGTGCGGGCTCGGCCGCCGGAGTGGTTGCCGGAGTGGTCGGTTCGGTCGGGGATTCGGCCGCAGAGCAGCCGGCGACGAGCAGGCAGACAGTGGCCGCCGCGACCAGGCGCGCCCTCATCGGCGGTACTGCTCGAAGTGCAGGGCGTCGTCCAGTGGACGGCGGCTACGCCAACCGAAGCGTTCCAAATCGGGTACCTCCTGAAACGATTGGACCGGACCCACACAGAGCCAGGCGATCGGGCGGACCGGTGCGGGGATGTCGAGCAGTTCGGTGAGGTATGCCTCGTCGTAGAACGAGACCCAGCCGACGCCGACGTTCTCGGCTATCGCTGCGAGCCAGAGGTTTTCGATGGCGAGGACGGCGGAGAACAGTCCGGTGTCGTCGACGGTGTCGCGGCCGAGGACGTGCCGACCTCCACGGTCGGGATCGTAGGTGACCACCACCCCGGTTCCACTGGTCTCGATTCCCTCGATTCTGATGGGGTCGAACGTCTTTCGTCGTTCGGCGTCGAGCTTGTCCGCGAAATCCTGTCGGCAGCCGGCCACGTGGGTCGCGAATGCGCTCAGAGTATCGGGCTTGCGGACGACCACGAAGTCCCAGGGCTGGGTGTTGCCCACGCTCGGGGCTTGGTGCGCCGCTCCGAGGATTCGTCGCAGAACCTCGTCGTCGACGACGGTTCCGTCGAACTCGGCGCGGACGTCGCGGCGAGATCGAATCGCGGCATACACCGACAGGGCTGCTTCGGTCATGATATCCGTTCTCCTGTAGCAGTATTCAGATGCGCGTTCAGTTCGGCGACGAGGGCGGGTAGTCGGTCTGCCGAGGTGGGACGGCCGAGGTGGTAACCCTGCGCTCGTCCGCACCGTAGTTCGCGCAACGCCGTCATCGTCACCTCGTCCTCCACTCCCTCTGCCGTCACCGACAATCCCAGCGTACGGGCGAGCTCGACGGTCGATCGCACGATGGCGGCATGCGCCGGGTTGTGTGCCATGCCGCCGATGAACGTGCGATCGATTTTCAGTTCCTGAACCGGCAATCGCTCGATGTAGGCGAGCGAGCTGTAACCGGTTCCGTAGTCGTCGATGGCGACCTGCACGCCCATCGCATGCAGTATCGACAACGTCTCGGTCGCGCCGATCGGGTCGGTCATCGCCGAGGTCTCGGTCACCTCGACGGTCAATCGGCGAGGTGGACAATCGAATTCCTTCAGCGCAGCACACACTTGCTCGATTAGGGTGTCGTCGAACAGGTTTCGGGTCGAGATGTTGACGGCGATGCTCAGCTCGAGCCCATCGGTCATCCACTGCTTTCGTTGGGCGAGGGCCTGGGTGAGGACGTAGCTCGTCAACGGCCGGATCAGTCCGGTGCGTTCGGCGGTGGGCAGGAATGTGCTGGGGGACAGGACGGTGCCGTTCGGATGATGCCACCGCAGCAGTGCTTCCACGCCGACGACGGTCATCGTCGTGAGGTCGATCTGCGGCTGATAGTGCAGTTGCAGTTGATCCGTCTCCAGTGCCGTGGTGAGTTCGCCGAGCATGATGAGCTGCTCGCTCTTGTCCCGGTCCATCGACCGGTCGTAGTACGCGACGCGAGACTGGGCGGCTTTCGCGGCCTGGACGGCGAGGTCGGCGCGCTGTACGAGGCGATCGGGTGTCGTTTCGTCCTCACCGTCGCCGGGAGAATTCGACGCGACTCCGACGCTCGCTTCGATCAGCAGGGTCATGTTCCCCACCTCGAAAGGAGTGGCGAACAGGAGCTGAATCCGGTGCGCCAACGCGGCCGGGTCCATCGACTCCGATGCTCCACACAGGGCGAACTCGTCACCGGCCAAGCGCGCCAACAGAATCGAGTCGTCGGCGACGCCTCGCAGTCGCTCGGCGACCACCACGAGGACCTGGTCGCCGAGGCCGCGTCCGAAGGTGTCGTTGATCTCCTTGAATCGGTCGATGTCGACGGTGAGCAAGGTCGACTCACCCGCATTGCCCCAGAGTCGATGCTCGAGGGCGCGTAGGTTGGCCAGTCCGGTGAGGTGATCGGTATCGGCGACGGCACGGAGCTGGACGGTCTGAGTGTGCAACAACCGCAGCAGATCGGTGATGCGGAGCATCACCAGGACCACCAGAGCGAGAGCGCAGAGCAGCACCGCCCATCCCCACTGGGCGATCGGCTCGTCGCGAACGACCTCGATGAACATCACGATCGGCGCAGTCAGGGTGGCCGCGGTCAGCACGACGACCGTGGGAGTGGTGAACGACGCCATCAGGTGGGCGTCGGATTCGATGTTCGGGTTGGTGATGCGCCGCATGGACGGGTGAAGGGCGGCGACCCCGATGAGGACGTAGGACATGATCCATCCGACGTCGAACACAGACCTGTCGGACGAGGAATCGGAGACGATCGCGAAGTTGTTCACGGTGTCGGTGACCACGAGCAGCGCTACGGCGACGGTGAGGAGCCGATAAGACAGGGTCCGCCACTGCCGTGAGCCGACGAAGTGGGCCAGCAGTCCCAGCAGAAAGATGTCCATCGCGGGGTACGCGACGTCGACCAGGCCCGCGGTTCCGGAGATGCCGCCTCCGCCGAGCGACGGCTGCACGGCGAACACCCAGGTGAGCAGTCCGAACGCGACCATGATGATGGCGCTGTTTGCCACGTGGCCGCGTTCGCTGGGTCGCCACTTGTGGCGAGCGAGAAGGAACAGGCCGAAACCGTAGACCGGATAGCCGACGAGATAGATCGCGTCCGCCGGCGACGGGTAGGGGACACTGCCCTGGGTGATGTGGATCCACTCGTAGACGATGTCGCCGATCACCCACAGGGCGGTGCCCATGGCGATGGCCAGCCAGGCCGTACGGTTGCGGGGCCGGTGCATCCTGGTGCCGACGACGGTGGCGGCAACGGCGGAGGCTCCGACGAGGACGAAGACCGACTGGCCCCAGACGGTGGTCGGGACAACGAAGTAAGCGGCGCAGCCGACTGCGCCGAGCGCTGCGTACCACCGCCACCAGGCCGTCACGATTTTCTCCAGCCGTTCACGCCGATCCGACGGCTTCAACAATGGCACACGACCGTGACGTCGGTCACCCGCACTGCTCGTCCGGTGACAGAATTATGCCTCAGCGCTACAGTCGAGAAGCGGTACGAAACTGTTTCGATTCGATAAGGTGGCACGCATGAACAGCGACGCTCCACGTCGATCGAGGGTCAGTGCGGCGCGCGAGGAAGAATTTCTCGACGCTGCACTGATGTGTCTCGGCGACGTCGGTTACGACTCGCTGTCGATGGATCTTGTCGCCGAGCGAGCGCAGTGCAGCAAAGCCACCCTGTACCGGCGGTGGTCGAGCAAAGGGGAGATGGTGGTCGCCGCCATCGAATCGGTCGGCCCGCCGCCGTTCGCCGGAATCGATACCGGGACTCTTCGCGGCGATCTGGTGGAGCTGATGCGCCGGATCTCCGAGGGGGCAGAGCACGATCGACGTTTTGCCGCGGCGATTCACCATGCGGTGATGGTCGACGAACAGTTGGCGGCAGCGGTGCGAAGAACGTTTCTCGAACCCGAGGCTCGGTTCCTGGAATCCGTCGTCGTTCGTGCGGTGCAGCGGGGGGAATTGTCGAGCAGGCCGAGATCGGCAGACTTTCTGCAATACATGGTGTTCAGCGCAATCATGACGGGTCCGTTGACGGACGCCGAGCCTTTGGATTCGGAATACCGAACGCGAATAATCGACGAAGTAATTCTGCCGTCACTTCGCTCGACGATGGATTGACGGTACGTACACGTGCGCTTACGCGTAATCGATTGATGCACAACACAACCGAAGAGTCGAACCGACCGACGTCCGAGTGGGACGCCGGGTCGTGTGCGTTCGAAATTCGATCGCTGCCAGCAAATGAACGGCTGAATTGGCAGGAAACTGCCAGCTTCTGAGGTGGAATTTCCGTCGCAGCTGTCTCTAGGGTTAACGGCATCCGAACAAACGGTAAACAGCATCGGTTGCGGATGTCGGCGCGCGGGTCACGTGCTCCCGGTGACCGGTGCGGAATTCGAATCGACTCGATCGGAATGCAATGAATTTCAACATTCAAGACCTGAGCGGAACGTTCTCGACGTTCGACATCGTGGTGTCCCTGACACTGTCGTTCGTCCTGTCGGCGATCATCGGCTGGGTCTACCGACTCACCCACAAGAACGTCTCGTACAGCCAGTCCTACGTACAGACCCTCGTCACGGTGGGCATGGTCATCAGCTTGATCATGCTGGTCGTCGGATCGAACGTGGCACGGGCTTTCGCGCTCGTCGGCGCGCTGTCCGTCGTCCGATTCCGCAACGCCATCAAGGAAACTCGCGACGTCGGGTTCATCTTCCTCGTGATGGCGATCGGCATGGCCACGGGAACTCGGTTCTACGTACTGGCGATTGCGGCCACGTTTGCGATCTGCCTGGTGATGGTGGTGATGAGCAAGTTCAACTGGTTCAAACTCGATGTCCAGCGCCAGGTCGTCAAGGTGCAGGTGCCGCCCGACGCCGACTACACCGATCTCGTCGAAGACGTACTGATCAAGTACTGCAAAGAATTCGAGCTGGTCAGTACCGAATCGGTGCGATCGGGTGCGTTGACCGAGCTCTACTTCACGGCCCAACTCAGATCCGGGAAGAAACCCGGCGAGTTGATCGCTGCTCTCAGTGAGGTCAACACAGGGCAACGGGTCTCGGTACTCACCGGATACGACCAGACGGACATCTGATCGTGACCGACCCGAACACGAACTTTCCCTCGGCCCCGACAACCCTGCGAAGGAGGCTCGTCCACCGAGTACCGCGGACGGTGCGGCAGCACTGGAAAATTGCTGCCACCCTGCTGGTGTTCGTCGTGGTGATGGCGACCGTGTTCGGGTCGACCCGGATCCGCCCGTACATCACCGGTGATGCAACCGTGATCGCCTCCGAGATCACCGAGAACGTCCAGGGCACGGTCGATCTGTTCGATACCACTGTGTCGCACTCCATTTCGATCGACGTGGACGCCGGCGACTACCAGACACTGAAGGACTCCTTCCAGAACGAAGGGGTCAAGGAGTCGGTACCCGCAGACATCACCATCGACGGAACCCTGATCACCGACGTCGGGATCCGATTGAAGGGCAACTCCACACTGGCAACTCTCAGCAGCGACGACGGCTCGATGCCCGGCCGCGGCGGAGGTAACGCCGGGACATCCGGTCGACCAGCACCTGCAGAGGGTGCGGCGATGCCGGAGGGTGCAGCGATGCCTGAGGGCGGGGCCATGCCGGAGGGTGGGGCCATGCCGGAGGGTGGGGCCATGCCGGAGGGTGGGGCCATGCCCGGCGGTGCCGGGATGAATATGTTCGGGGAGCCGCTCAGTTTCGATGCGACCGAGGATCTTCCGTTCCTGATCGACTTCGCGGAGTATTCCGAGGGGCGGGCCTATCAGGGGCACACCACGCTGTCGCTTCGGCCGTACACGCCCGCGTTGAACGAGTCGGTCTCTCTTGCGATCACCGAGGCCTCGGGCCAGGCGACCCAGGACTTCACCTACACCACGTACTCGGTGAACGACTCGGCCGAGACGACGCGGCTGGTCGTCGTCGCTCCCGACGACGATTACGCCAACTCCCTGGAGGACGGCGACGGGGTGCTGTACAAGGTCGGTGCCGAAGCCAGTTTCACCTACGAGGGAGACGATCAGACGACGTACGCCGAGCAGTACACACAGATCAACGCTCTCGGCACCGCGGACCTGCAACCGATCATCACGCTGTTGAAGTGGCTCGACGGTGCCGATCAGGCCGAGTTCGATGCGCATCTGGCCGACTATGTCGATGTCGACTCACTGGCGAATTACCTTGCCCTGCAGAACTTGCTGGGCAACGGCGACGACATGGGTGGCCCGGGAAAGAACTTCTACCTGTACTACGACCTGGACTCGAAGACGTTCTCGGTGGTGTCGTGGGATCTGAATCTGGCTCTGAACTCCGATTCCACGGCAGGTGCGAACGACGCGGTGTCGATGATGCCAGGCGGCGGAGGGGCCGGTGGCGGCGGGATGCCGCAGATGCCCGAGGGGTTCACACCGCCGGAGGGGATGGAGATTCCGGAAGGCGGAGGGATGCCCGAGGGCGGCCCGATGTTGGGTAATTCGCTCAAGGACATGTTCCTGGACTCGACCGAATTCACCGACGAGTACGACGCTGCCTTCCGCACGATCTACGACGAGCTGTGGGCGAGCGGCCGAGTGCTCGACATCGTCGACGAGGTCGCCGCATCCATTCCGACGTCGGCGGCGCTCACTCAGGAGGAGATCGACGCCGACGCTGCGGAATTGAAGTCACGGCTGCAGATTCGCACCGATGCACTCGCCGACGATCCTGTCGTGACGGGATCGTCGTGATGTCCCGGCGGTCAGCGCAGGGTCAGGGTGTCTGCCGGGGAAACTTCGCGGCGGGGATCGCGCAGCGGCAAGCCGTTGATCAGGACCATTCCCTCCATCACGAAGGAGGCGGCCTGCGACAGCGTGCGCGCAGTGCCGGTGGCGACCAGCAACTCGGGAACAGAAGTTCGACCGTTCATGAACCGATGCTGCTCCCGCGCGGTGACCGCCGACGCTCGATCTCGTGGCGGGTAGGCGACGGTCGGGTGAATACTCGGAGACGACGCGTGGGCATGATTCTCGCGGGGTGCGGGGTCCTCGCGTCGTGTTCGGCAACCGAGCTCGCGGCAGTCGAACCCACGACCGCAACAGCACCGTTCGAAACCTGGTGCACCCCCACCGACTCGGGCCTGTCCGAGTTGTCGGGCCTGACGTGGAGGGGCGATACCGGCTACGCCATCGGAGACCGCGGCAGCGACGACCGGCTGGCGGTGCTGGACCGGGCATGCGAGGTGACCAGGTGGGTCGACGTCGGAGTGGAGACGGTCGACGTCGAGGACATCGCCGTCGACAGCGCGGGGATCGTGTGGCTCGCCGACACCGGTGACAACGACAACGACCGCGACAGCGTGACGTTGATCGGCGTCGACGTGGCCACCGACCGGCGCACCTCGGTCACGATGCGCTACCCCGACGGCGCACACGACGTCGAGGCGTTCGCTCTGACGCCCACCGGGCAACCGGTGCTGATCACCAAGGTCTCGGGCGGTGCGGCCGCGTCGATCTACAGCAGTGACGAAACCATCTACACCACAACGACATCCATCGATCTGGTCCGTTCCGGAACGGTGTCTGCGACTGCGTCGGACGGGTCGAGCAGACCGATCACCGGTGCAGCCGTCGATGCCGACGCCACCGTGGGGGCACTGCGAACCAAGAAGGATCTGTTCGTCTTCGAAATCGCCGACGGTGATGTGGCCGCGGCATTCTCGGGCGCTCCCGCTGGTGTTGTCGAGGGCCCCGATCAACCACAAGGCGAGGCCGTCGCCTACACCGACGCGGGTGAACTGCTGCTCGCGTCCGAGGCCGACGGAGCCACCGAGTTACCCCCGATCGTGTTCGCGGAGCCGAACTGAACGCGGCGTCGCCCGACCATGCACACCCACCGAAGGAAGGTTCGATCCATGAATCTGTTCGACAAATTTCGACCCAAGGCCGCTTTGGAGAAGCAGGGTGCGTCGCCGGAGGACCTGAACACCGAGCCCACCGGGTATCAGCAGACCGCCAGCAAGTTGCACTCGTTCAACAGGTACGAAATCAAGTATTTCGTTGCCGAGGCCGACGTCGCTCAGGTCCGTGAAGAACTGACGGCACGGATGGACACCGACCCGTTCTCGCCCAAGGGTGGCTACCCGGTCACCTCGCTGTACTACGACACCACCGATCTGCGGTTCTACTGGGAGAAGATCGAGGGCCTGAAGTTCAGGCGCAAGGTGCGGGTACGGCTGTACGGGGCTCCGTCCGAGTGCACCGACGACACGCCGGTGCAGATCGAGATCAAGCAGCGCGTCAACAGGGTCACCCAGAAGCGCCGAATCTCGTTGCCCTACGACGTTTCTCAGCGGTGGCTCAACGGCCGCGAGGAGATCGAGTGCGATCCCAGTCAACGCCCGTTCGTCAACGAGGTCAGCACGTTGATCGCCAATCTGGATCTGCGTCCGATGGTCACCACCGGTTATCTGCGCGAGGCGTACATCGGTCGTGAGGCCGACCTCGGTCTACGGGTGACGATCGATCACAAGGTGCACGGCCGGGATCGCGACTTCCGATTCGATTCCGGTGCCCAGAACCGCTTCATCATCCCGCCCAAGCTCGCGATCCTGGAGATCAAGGCCAACGAACGAGTGCCGTACTGGGTGACCGACATGACGGCACGGATGAACATGTCCGTCATCCGAGTCTCGAAGTACTGCCAGTCGATCGAGGCGTTCGAGATGGCACCTCGATCACGCGCCGGTGCGCCCGAACTGGTGCTGCCCGCCGATGCCGACCATCGCGTTCCGTCGGATCTGCTCGAGCCCTACGCCGGCGCTCGCCGGTAGCCGCACCATTCAGGAGACGAAAGATGTTCGCACGCTTCAAACCCAAGTCCGTTCTGTTCTACGACCTGTTCAACTCCTCGGCTCAGCTGTTGGCCACCGGAGCGAAGACGTTGACCGAACTGCTCGAATCCACACCGGAAATCGATGCGGTGGCGCGTCGAATGGTCGATCTCGAGCACGAAGCCGACAGCGTCACCCACGATCTGTTCCGCACCTTGAACTCGAGCTTCATCACCCCGTTCGATCGCACCGACATCTACGTCCTCGGCTCGAGCCTCGACGACGTGATGGACCACATGGAAGCGGCGACACATCTGCTCTCGCTGTACCGAATCGACGAACTGACCCCGCACATGCACGACATGATCGACATCCTCGACCGGTCGGCGAAGGTCACCGCGGATGCCATGCCGAGGCTGGCGTCGATGAAGGATCTCGAGCGGTACTGGATCGAGATCAACGAGCTCGAGAACCGGGCCGATCATGCCTATCGGACTTTTCTGGCGGATCTGTTCGACGGCCGATTCGACGCATTGACCGTGATGAAGCTCAAGGGAGTGGGCGACGAACTCGAAGATGCCGCAGACGCTTTCGAGAAGGTCGCGCACGTCATCGAATCCATCGTGCTGAAAGAGACGTGAGTGCGCGGTGGTAGCACTGGTTCTGGTCATCACCCTCGCGATGGCGTTCACCTTCACCAACGGCTTTCACGATTCGGCCAATGCCATCGCGACGTCGGTGTCCACTCGCGCACTCACGCTGCGGACGGCGCTCGTCATGGCCGCGGTGGGGAATCTGCTCGGTTCCTTCTTCGGTGCGAAGGTCGCGTCGACGGTGGGGGAGGGAATCATCGCCCTCGACGTCGGATCCGACGCGTTGCTCGTGGTCGGATGCGCCCTGGTCGGTGCCATCGTCTGGAATCTGATCACCTGGTGGTACGGGTTGCCGTCCTCGTCCTCGCACGCATTGGTCGGCGGCATGGTGGGAGCTGCACTGGCCGGCGGAATGACGGTGCTGTGGGGAGGCGTCGCGACCAAGGTGATCCTCCCGATGATCGTTTCTCCTGCAGTCGGTTTCGTGCTCGGAAGCGCCGCGATGGTGGCCATTCTGTGGATGTTCCGACGATCGTCTCCCAGTGCCACCAGCCGCGGATTCCGCCGGGCACAGACGTGCTCGGCAGCGGCCATGGCTTTCGGACACGGCATGCAGGATGCAGCGAAGACGATGGGCATCGTGGTGCTGGCGTTGGT
Source organism: Rhodococcus sp. IEGM 1341 (assembly GCF_030056895.1). Taxonomy (NCBI): domain Bacteria; kingdom Bacillati; phylum Actinomycetota; class Actinomycetes; order Mycobacteriales; family Nocardiaceae; genus Rhodococcus; species Rhodococcus sp. IEGM 1341. The sequence continues at coordinate 162,828 of NZ_JASHKV010000008.1, forward strand.
CGTATCGGGCAACCAGGCCGACTACACGATTCCTCTGTGGTGCTACTTCCTCACCGCGACAGTGCTGGCGGTCGGAACGGCGACCGGTGGGATGCGGATCATGCGCACCCTCGGGCGCAAGATCATCGAACTCGACCCACCCCAGGGGTTCGCCGCGGAGGCGACGGCGTCGACCGTGCTGTACGTGGCATCGATCGGACTGGGAGCGCCGGTGTCGACCACCCACGTCATCTCGTCGGCGATAATGGGCGTCGGGGCAACCAAGCGTACGACGGCCGTGCGCTGGGGGACGGCGGGAAACATGTTCGCAGCGTGGGTGACGACGCTGCCCGCGGCCGCTGCCGTCGCCGCGCTGACCTACGTGGTTGCGGGGGTGATTCTGTGAAGCGGGGAGCGGGTCGGATATCGATGGGCGCTGCACTCTGCTTGATGGCACTGAGCGCAGGCTGCAGTTACGAGATGACGTCGACCGAGACCGGTACCGGCATCTCGCGTGACGTGCAGGAGGCCAGGGACGGATTTCTCGAGACTCCGGGAATGAGCGAACTGTTCGACGACCTGTACGGGCAGGGCATCGGCACGACAGTCAACGAGGTGTTCGCATTGGGCATCTACGTTCCGGGTTTCTGTGAAACCCGCGCTCAGCAAGGACTGTCGGAGGAGGAGGCCGTCGCCGAGGTGACCGATTCGCTCGGTGCTACCTACGAGAAGGGGACCGGCGAACCCTGGGCCGAGCCGATAGTGCAGGCCGCGGAGGACCACGTCTGCGAGTGAGCGGGCCGAGGGTGTCGGTGGCCTGTGCGAGCATGGAACGGTGGAGTCCACCGGTAGACCCGTGGCGAGCATCATGCACGCCGACCTGGACTCCTTCTATGCCTCGGTGGAGCAGCGTGACGATCCGCGGCTGCGCGGTAAGCCGGTGATCGTCGGCGGGGGAGTGGTGCTGGCCGCCAGCTACGAGGCCAAGGCCTTCGGGGTGCGCACGGCGATGAGCGGTGGGCAGGCACGCGCGGTCTGCCCGCAGGCCATCGTGGTGCCGCCGCGTATGGATGCCTATTCGCAGGCGAGCAAGGACGTGTTCGACGTCTTCCACGACACCACCCCGCTGGTGGAGGGCATCTCCATCGACGAGGCATTCCTCGACGTCGGCGGGCTGCAGAAGATCGCGGGCAGTGCCACCGAGATCGGACAGCGTCTGCGGCAGGAGGTCGCCGAGCAGGTGGGGCTGCCCATCACCGTCGGGATCGCCACCACCAAGTTCCTGGCCAAGGTTGCCAGCGCCTTCGCCAAGCCCGACGGTCTGCTGCTGGTACCGCCCGGCGGCGAACTCGAATTCCTGCACCCGCTGAACATCGAAAGACTCTGGGGCGTAGGGAAAGTGACCGCCGAGAAGCTGCACGTTCTGGATATCAGAACGGTCGGCGACATCGCGGCCTACGGCGAGCGGTCGTTGGCCTCGGTACTCGGCAAGGGGGCGGGTGCCCACCTGTACGCGCTGGCCATGGGCCGGGATCCCCGACGCGTCCAGCCCGGTAAGTCGCGCAGTTCCATCGGTGCGCAGCGGGCACTCGGTCGCGGCAGGCACGACGCGGCCGAGGTGGAGGCATCGTTGATCGGGCTCGTCGATCGCGTCACGCACCGCATGCGCGCCGCGCAGCGAACCGGCCGAACCGTCATGTTGCGCTTGCGCTTTGCCGATTTCACCCGGGCGACGAGGTCGCACACGCTCGATCGAGCGACCGCCGACACCCGCGACATTCTCGACGCCGCACTCGAATTGCTGCACGACGCGGCGCCGCTGATCGCGGAGAAGGGCATCACGTTGGTGGGGGTCACCGTGTCGAGCATCGACAGGGGCGGTGCGGAGCAACTGGAGCTGCAGTTCGACCCGCCGCAGGTACGGACACCGCCGGAGGCCTCGGCCCTGGACCGGGCGCTCGACGGGGTGCACAAGAAGTTCGGCTCGACGTCGCTCACTCGTGGGGTGTTGCTCGGCCGTGATCCGGGGATCTCGGTTCCGCTGCTGCCCGACTGACTATTGCCGCACTGAGGGTTGTACCCGAAAGCCTGTGGGCATCATGGTCAGTCGCTCCTGGACCTTCAGTCGGTACGACGGGTCTGCCTGCAGGTCGAAGCGCTGCAGAATGGTTCCGAGTACCAGAACGGCCTCGTGGATGGCGAATTGCCGTCCGATGCAGGCACGTTCACCGGTGCCGAAAGGCTTGTACACGTGAGCGGGCCGGGCCTTGATGCGATCGGGCAGGAAGTTGTCGGGATCGAACTCGTGCGGGCGGTCACCCCACACAGGATCGCGGTGCAGCGCCGTGGCGAGCACGATCGCCCAGTCTCCGGCCGCCATGGCGTAGCCGTCGCCGACGACGGTGTCGGCGCGTGCCCCGCGGCCGAACGCCGGGACCGTGGGCCACAGGCGCAGTGATTCGTCGAGGACGCGTCGGACATATCGCAGCTTGGGAACCTGGCCGAACTCGGGCTTGCCGGTGCCCCAGACCTCGTCGACCTCGGCGCGGGCGCGCTCGAACACCTCGGGGTGCGTCGCCAGGTAGTACAGCGCAAAAGAGAGTGCACCGGATGTGGTCTCGTGACCGGCGATCAGGAATGTCAGGATCTGGCAGCCGATGTTGGCTTCGCTCAATGCATTCGGATTGTCGGCCTCACGCGCGGCGTCCATCATGATCTGGAGCAGGTCGCTGAAGTCTTCGGTGGATCGGCGCCTGGTCCTGACGACATCTGCGAGGACGTCTGCCAGGTACTGCTTGTTGTCCGCGTACCGGCGATCCGAGCGGGCGAACAGAGGCTTGGCGAACGCGGGAACCTTCAGCAACGCCCGCCGCTGGTTGTACGTCAGCGCACCGACCATGGCCGAGACGAACGGATGCGGCTCGGCACGCGCGAACGAGCCGAAGCTGTAGCTGAATCCGGTCCGGCCGATGGTCTCGAGCGTCAACGTCGTCATGTCGGCCGATACATCGGTCGGTGACGCGTTGCGAGAGAGGGACTCCCAATGCTCGATCAGGTCGTCGGCGACGTCGACCATGATCTCGTGGTACCCGCGCATGGCCCCTGCGGTGAACGCCGGGCGCAGAAGATCATGGGCGCGTTGCCAATTCGGTTCGTGGTTGTAGGCGGTGAACAGCCCGTCGGCTCCGATGTCCCGTAGATTCTCGACGCCCGGGGGCAAGAACTTCTCGAAGCGCTTTTCGTCGCACAGCTCGCCCACCACGTCGGCACCGGAGGCGAAGACGAATCGTCGGCCGAGGATGTGCCGCTCGAACAGCGGGCCGAGCGTGCGGGCCATCGCGGTCGAATCCTGGACGGGGGTGCGGGGATCGACGCCGACGACGTCGCCGAGCACGGGGAGTCGGTGCGGGGGATGGGGCAGGGAGCCGCCTCGTACCGCGAACTGTGTCGACATCGCCACTCCATCGTCTCGGGACCGGCCCTTGTTGAACCGTGTCAAATAGTGACCGTACTCACTGTTGAACCGGTGTCAAGTAAGGTTCGAGGCCCATGACCACACCGCGCAAGCGCATGACGCCGGCACTGCGGCGTGCGCAGCTGATCGAGATCGGCTCGGCACTGTTCGCCGAGCGGCCGTACGAGGACGTCTGGATCGAGGAGGTCGCAGACCTCGCCGGCGTGTCACGCGGATTGATGTATCACTACTTCCCGTCCAAGCGGGAGTTCTTCGTCGAGATCGTCCGCGCCGAATCGGAGCGCAACCTCGGTCTGACCGCGCCGGACACCTCGTTGCCGGTGTTCGAGCAGATCGCCGCAGGCCTCGATGCGTACATCTCGTACACCGACGAACATGCGCACGGCGTCCGCGCGGTCAATCGCGGCACGTTGCTGGGGGATCCTCTGATCAACGAGATCCTCACGCGCGAGTTCGACGTCCAGCAGCAGCGGATCCTTGCCGCGCTGCCGACGACGTTGCAGGACGACGAAACGGTACGCACCGCGCTGCGCGGCTGGATCGCCTTCGTGCGAGCTGTGTGTCTGGACTGGGTGGAGCGCAGAACTCTCGACCGCGAGCAGGTACGCGCGTTGTGTCTACGGGCGTTGTCGGGTCTTCTCGAGGTGTGAGATGCGGGGCTATCGTCGAGTCATGTGCCGAAACATCACCACCCTGCGAGGGTTGGAACCGCACGCCACCGACGCCGAGATCGAAGCGGCCGCGCGTCAGTACGTCCGCAAGATCAGCGGCGTACAGAAGACGTCCGACGCCACCCGCGATGCCTTCGAGCTGGCCGTCGCCGAGGTGACGGCAACGACGCACCGGCTCCTCGATGCGCTTCCCGAGCGGCGTCAGCCACCGCCGACGGTGCCGCCGCTGCGGCGTCCGGAAGTGCAGGCGCGAATTGCCGCGGCGGGAGTGGAGCCTGCGGAACGACCCATATCAGCGGCGAAGGCCGGGTCCTAGCGGGTCCTAGCGGGTGCTGTCCGGCGGCACCGCGGGTAGGCCTTCGCTCACGCGGAGTTTCTCGGCCATCGAGCTGAGCAGATTTTGCGATTCCTCGGACAGGTCGAATGCCCGAGCGGACAGGCGGCGCAGACCGTAGCCCTTCAGTTGGGTGAGCAGTTCGAGATCGTGGTCGACCTTCGTCGCATAGATGTTGTCGAAGAAGTAGTCGGGCTTGACCTTGAAGAACGCGGCCAGCGCCGCGACGGTGTCCGCGGACGGATTGGCGCGCTGTCCCGAGCGCAATTGCGAGATGTAGGGCTTGGAGATCTGGTGTCCGCGCGAGGCGAGAGCGTCGGCGACCTCGGCATTGGTGTGTGGCTTGCGTCCGGGCGGGTGGATCGTGGCGAACAGATGGTTCAGACGTGCGGCGAAATCAGCGGACATCGGGGATGTGTGTGCCTTCCTGATACAGCCGCTGCCCACCCGGGCAGATCGGTCCGCCGCGGACCGAACCGGCTCATAGTAGCCGCTGCCGCGAATCCCGCGAACCATGGCTGACCTGCAGAAATTCGTCAGAAAATCGTACTGATCGGTTTCATGCGTCGGTGGACGTAGCGAGGCGAGGCCGGGCAGTGGGGTGCCCCGAGAGCGGGAACGAACGAATGGTTTTCCGCAGAATCGGACGCGTGATTCGAGCCCCGGTGGCAGACTGTCTTGCCAGGCGAAGGGGGTGGAGATGACCGATCGTCGACGGCGAACGTTCGATTCACGAGACGGTGACGCGGAGGTGGTCGAGCCGCTGCTACGCGCCGTGCTGTCCTACGCGCCGCGGGACGAATCGCGCCTGCCGCACCCCTCCGAGGGAATCACGCTCCGGGCCGAGGACGGCTCCGGGTTCGTTCGGCTCGCACTCACCATCGCAGACGATCTCGGCGCGGGCATCCCGGGGCCGTTCGGGTCCCGATTCTACGAATGCGGATCATTCGAAGTCATTGTTCCGCAACGAGATCCCCGCGACGGCGCGCTGTTGATGATCCACCTGCTCGATGCCCGAGCGCCCCACAGATTCGAGTTCGCCACGTCCATGCCGCCCCAGTGGAGCCTGCGGCTCGAGCGCGACGGCTCGGTGTCGATACTCGACGATCTCGGCGATGCAGTGATATTCATCGGCCGCCCATGGGCATTCGACTCCGACCTGTATCCGGTGTCGGTGCACTACACCATCGAGAACGGCCTCCTGGTGCAGAACATTCTCGCCACCGCGGACACCGGCTATCCCATCCTGATCGATCCCGACCCCGACGCGATCATCACCGGAGACGGCCGGCTCATCACCGAGACGTGGACTCCGCGACTGGTGGCCGGCGGAATCGTCGAGGATCTACCGCCGAAATCGCTGTCCAGCTGATTGCCCTGCAGCGCAGACTGATTCAGAACGGATCGTGCTGAATGTGCTCCATCGGCGTGCCCACTTTGCGGAGGGCGTAGATCGTCGTTCGCACCATCGACGGAGACCCGCAGATCTGAATCTGCCGATCGGCCCACGAGCCGAACTGGGTCACCACCTTGCCCACCGCACCGTGCAGACGGTGATGCATGCCCCACGGCAGCTCGCGAGGTGTGCCCGAATACCACCACGGATTCTCGAGCTGCTCGGTCACCGGAACGATCGTCAACCATGGATTCGACAGCGACAGCTGCCACAACGTGTCCAGATCGTAGAGATCGCACGGATACGTTCCGCTGACGAACAGATGCACCCGCGGATTGTTGCTGCGCTGCGCCATCTCCATGACCTGTGCACGCAGCGGAGCCAGACCGGTGCCTCCCGCGATCATCAACACGTCCTCGCCGATCGCGCGATCGACATGCATCCCGCCCAGCGGCGGACTGATCGACCAGCGATCACCCACCGCGGTCTCGGTGACCATCGCCGGTGACACCCAGCCCCCGGATACGCGTCGAACATGGAACTCGATCTCGCCGTACGGATTACTCGGAATGGCCGGGGACAGATACCGCCAAAGCTTGGGCCGCTGCGGAATCTGCACACTGACGTATTGCCCGGGGAAGTACGGGATCTCGCCGTCGGTCTTCAATCGAACCACCGCGAGATCGTCGAGCACCCGCTGATGCTCGACGACGGTGGCACTCCAGAACGGCGGCAGTTCGTCGTCGTCGGCGGCGACGGCCATCGCATCGCTCACCACGGTCAGTGCGTCGTTCCAGGCCGTCTCGACCTCGTCGGTCCATACCTCGTTGCCGGCGAAGGTGCGGAACGCGCTGATCAGAGCCGAACTGCCCGCACGGAAGTGTGCACCGGAGATTCCGTGCTTGCGGTGGTCCCGGCCGAGTTGTTCGAGGAACGGTTCGACGCGGTCGGGATCGTCGAGATGCTCGAAGACGTAGCCGAGTGCCATGACGAAGTGTTCACGCAGGGCATCCATCGAGGCGGGAAACAGAGCCCGGAAGTCGGGGTGCTGGGCGAAGAGATGGCCGTAGAAGGACCGGGACAGCCGCGCCGGACCGTCCTGAGCGGCCACGACGGATTTGAATCCGGTGCGAACCAGGGAGATCGTGCGTGCGTCGAGCATCGATCCACCTCCACCCCACCGAATCACTGCTGTCGACCGACACCAAAGTAGACCGGTCGAGGATATCGCGCACGTCGCAGAATGTGGAGAAATCCAAGGTTGAGCGGAACAGACTCAACTTCGCTATGGTTGTACCGAGCGACAGTCTTTGCAGAACCCAGTCGAAAGAAGGTGACCGGTGGACAGTTTCACTCCCACCACGAAGTCGCAGGCAGCACTCTCCGCTGCTCTGCAGGCCGCATCCGCGGCCGGTAACCCGGATATCCGTCCGGCACATTTGTTGGTGGCGTTGCTCGATCAGACCGACGGCATCGCCACTCCCTTGTTGAAGGCCGTCGGCGTCGACCCCGCAACGGTGCGTCGAGAAGCGCAGAGCCTCGTCGACCGGCTGCCCTCGGCAACCGGTTCGACCACCACTCCGCAACTCGGCCGTGAAACCCTCGCCGCGATCACCGCAGCGCAGCACCTGGCCACCGAACTCGACGACGAGTACGTCTCGACCGAGCATCTGATGGTCGGCCTGGCGACCGGCAACGACGACGTCGCCAAGCTGCTGACCGGCCACGGAGCCGGACCCAACGAGCTGCGCGACGCCTTCCAGGCCGTCCGGGGCAGCGCTCGGGTCACCAGCGCCGATCCGGAGAACACCTACCAGGCGCTGGAGAAGTACAGCACCGACCTGACCGCGCTGGCCCGGGAAGGCAAGCTCGATCCCGTCATCGGGCGCGATACCGAGATCCGGCGCGTCGTACAGGTTCTCTCCCGACGCACCAAGAACAACCCGGTGCTCATCGGTGAACCCGGCGTCGGCAAGACGGCCATCGTCGAAGGACTGGCCCAGCGCGTCATCGCCGGCGATGTTCCGGAGAGCCTGCGCGGCAAGACCGTCGTGTCTCTCGATCTCGGTTCGATGGTCGCGGGCGCGAAGTTCCGCGGTGAGTTCGAGGAGCGGCTCAAGGCCGTGCTCGACGACATCAAGAACTCCGCGGGCCAGGTCATCACGTTCATCGACGAGTTGCACACCATCGTCGGAGCCGGCGCGAGCGGTGAATCGGCGATGGATGCGGGCAACATGATCAAGCCGATGCTCGCCCGCGGCGAACTACGTCTCGTCGGTGCGACGACCCTCGAGGAGTACCGCAAGTACATCGAGAAGGACGCCGCTCTCGAACGACGCTTCCAGCAGGTCTACGTCGGTGAGCCGTCGGTCGAGGACACCGTCGGCATTTTGCGCGGACTCAAGGAACGCTACGAGGTGCACCACGGCGTCCGGATCACGGACTCCGCCCTGGTCGCCGCCGCAACCCTGAGCGACCGGTACATCACGGCCAGGTTCCTGCCGGACAAGGCGATCGACCTCGTCGACGAGGCCGCGTCCCGTCTGCGCATGGAGATCGATTCACGCCCCGTCGAGATCGACGAGGTCGAACGCGCCGTCCGTCGCCTCGAAATCGAGGAGATGGCACTGGCGAAGGAGACCGACGACGCGTCGAAGGCTCGACTCGACAAGCTCCGCCAGGAACTCGCCGACCTGCAGGAGAAGTTGGCCGGGCTCAGCACCCGCTGGCAGAACGAGAAGAACGCCATCGACTCGGTACGGGCGCTGAAGGAGGAGCTCGAGAACCTGCGCGGCGAATCCGATCGCGCCGAGCGCGACGGCGATCTGGGCAAGGCCGCCGAGCTGCGCTACGGACGCATCCCGACCCTCGAGAAGGAGCTTGCAGCCAAGACCGAGGACTCGCCCGCCCAGGGTGACGTGATGCTCAAGGAGGAAGTGGGCCCGGACGACGTCGCCGACGTCGTTGCAGCCTGGACCGGGATTCCGGCCGGCCGGATGCTCGAAGGCGAGACGGCGAAGCTACTCCGGATGGAAGACGAGCTCGGCAAGCGAGTCGTCGGACAGAAGGACGCAGTACAAGCGGTGTCCGACGCCGTCCGACGCTCCCGCGCCGGGGTGGCCGATCCCAACCGTCCGACGGGATCGTTCCTGTTCCTCGGACCCACCGGCGTCGGCAAGACCGAGCTGGCGAAAGCGTTGGCGGAGTTCCTGTTCGACGACGAACGCGCGATGGTCCGTATCGACATGAGCGAGTACAGCGAGAAGCACGCCGTCGCTCGGTTGGTCGGCGCGCCTCCCGGTTACGTCGGCTACGAGGCCGGCGGCCAGCTGACCGAAGCCGTGCGCAGGCGTCCGTACACGGTGGTGCTCTTCGACGAGGTCGAGAAGGCGCACCCCGACGTGTTCGACATCCTGCTCGCAGTGTTGGACGAAGGCCGACTCACCGACGGCCAGGGCCGGACCGTCGACTTCCGCAACACGATCCTGATCCTCACCTCCAACCTCGGTGCCGGCGGCACCAAGGAGCAGGTGATGGACGCGGTGCGGCGCTCGTTCAAGCCCGAGTTCGTCAACCGCCTCGACGACGTCGTGGTGTTCGACGCCTTGTCCGAGGACCAGCTCGAGTCGATCGTCGACATTCAGCTCGGCTTCCTCGCCAAGCGTCTGGCGGCTCGTCGCCTGACGTTGGAGGTGTCCTCGCCGGCCAAGTTGTGGCTCGCGGCCCGCGGCTACGACCCGCTGTACGGCGCGCGTCCGCTCCGCAGGCTGATCCAGCAGGCGATCGGCGATCAACTGGCGAAGCTCCTGCTCGCCGGCGACGTCCACGACGGCGACGTGGTGTCGGTCAACTCGAGCCCGGACGGCGAACGCCTGATCCTGGGCTAGCGGCGGCCCTTCTCCGCAACAGGCCCACCCGAGCACTGCTCGGGTGGGCCTGTTTTGTGCCTTCAACCGGTAAGTGCCGGGTAGGTACGCTCGTGGAATGACGAATCCGGACGACCCACGGTCACCTCGGGAGCGCGATCAGGACGCAGCACCCCAGGCGGAGCCATCCGAGCCGACCAAGGACTACGGTCGGCCGTACCCCGGAGCCCAGCAGTATCCCGATGGCGCTCACCCCACCGAGGCATATCCGACCCAGGCGTACCAGAACCCGGCGTACCAGAACCCGGGCTATCAGGATCCGGCCTATCAGTATCCGACTCAGCAGAATCCTGCCCAGCAGAACCCCGACCCCCAGGCCTATCCGCCGGGGTATCAGCCCACGCAGGCATTTCCGCCGTACGACCCCGAGCAGCAGGCGGCGGCGAATCAGGGCTACGGCCAGACCCAGCAGTACGGCCAGGGGTATGGGACTGGGCAGTACGGGCAGCCACAGCAGTACGGCAACACTCAGCAATTCGGCCACACCCAGCAGTTCGGGCAGCCGCCGGAGTACGGCGCTCCGCCTCCCGGCGAAGATCCGAACGCCGCCGATTCCGGCAGCAAGGGGCCACGACCGTGGGTTCTGGCGCTGATCGGACTCGTCGTACTCGCCATCGTCGTGGTGTTCGGGATTTCCTTCCTGAACGGGGGATCCGACGAGTCGACCACCGCTTCTGCGCCGTCGACGTCGATCCGACCGCCCACCTCGAGTGCACCCACGACCACGCCGGAGCCCACCGAATCGGGCACCGCCACCACGCCCGAGCTGATCCCGGGAGGAATTCCCGAGATTCTCGGTCAGCTTGGGTCGTCGGTGGGAACGATCAGCGCCAACGACGGTTCGACTCTGACGCTCGACGGACTCGACGGCGCTCCGGTGACGGTGCAGACCACGCCCCAGACCCAGATAATCTCGTTGTCCGGTAGCGATCTGGCGTCGCTGACGGTCGGTGCTTTCGTCGTGGTGCAGGGCGAGGCCGTCGAGGACGGAACGATTCGCGCGAACGTCATCATCGAAACGCCCAGTCTGGGTGGCTAGGAGTGGAGCCTGCGGAATGACCCCGTAGGCGGTGCGAGCTGTCGTAGGGACCGTTCACAGGACCCGGCGGTGGTGGGCGGTGAAGGTGTGGATGTCGATTAAGGTGGTTCGCGATGACGGCAATGTGGTTCGGCCTTGCGGCAATTGCACTGATGGGTGCAGTGGCGCTGCTCTACATCGACAGGTCCAAGCGAGATCGGTACGGACGTGTCCGGCAGATGTGGGCCAAGGCGCAGGGGTACGAGTATCGACCGCACGATCGAGAACTGGTCACTCGGTTCTCTCGCGCTGCTCTGTCCAAGCCCGAGTTCGACGTGGCTCTGGGAGTGGTGACCGGTGTTCGGCGCGGTGAGGAGTTCGTTCTCTTCGACGTCGAGGAGACAGGCACCATCGTGGCCGTGCAGCGTTCGGTCGGTTCCGATGTCGACATCGACCTCCGGCCCCGCTCGACGCCGCCGCCGCGCGACGAGGACATGGAACTGCTCGGTTCCATCGGGCCGCGCGTGGTGTTCGCCACCGACGTCGATATCGCTCGCCGTGTCTGCGACCAGCGGATGGCCGCGTTCACCGAGTCCATTCCGGCGAATCTGCAGTTGCTGTGGAGCGAGAAGGACTGGACGCTGGGGTCCCTGCCGCTGAACAGTTCGGGTCGCGATTGGGATGCCGCGATCGACGCGGTCGCACGACTGTCGGGCATGTTGCACGTGCTGCCCCCGGTTCGCGGAAGTGCCGTTTACGGCGCTCGCCCCGGCGATCCCGGCCGCGATCGAAGCGATCCGGGTAGGCCACTGGTCCATGAGCCACATAATCAGCAAGCGGACGTGCCGCACCATCCCCAGCCTCGGGTGGCGGAACCCCGAATCCAGGCGGTGCGAAGCCCGGAGCCACGTGTTGCCGAGCCGAGAAGGCCTGCGCCCAAGACACCCGAGCCTCGGATTCGGCCTCCTCGGATAGCCGAGCCCCGTACCCAGGAGCCCCGTACCCCGGAGCCCCGTACCCGAGATCCTCGTACTTCCGAGCCACGTCCGCAGGAACCCGGACGTAGGCCGCGTCCGCCGCGGCCCGACGCGGCCGGTCCGCAGGCTGCGCGTTCGGCGAATCCGTCGCGTCCTGTGCCGCGTCCGCCTGCGTCGCGTCCGATTCCTTTCGACTCGGAGCGCCGACGCAACCAGCCCTGACGAAAGTTCGGGCGTGTTTACAGGCGCAGGTGCGCTTACGCGGCTAAATTCGTACCTCGTGACGGTTTCTTCGGGTGTTGTCGTGGCAGTGGTGGTCCTGGTCGCGGTTGTCGTGGTCGGTTACGTGCTGATCGCGCTGCGTCGACTCGGTCGGTACAGCGAGCAGACGGAGCAGAGTCTGCGACTGGTCGAGGTCGAACTGGATCGGCGTCACGAGCAGTTGGGCCCGTTCCTCGCGGCCGCGGAGGCCACCGGGCTGTCCGGTGATCTGTTGCGTCAGCTCGGCGGTGCACGGTCGTGGTCCAAGGCAGTGCGCGATCGCAGCCTGGGTCTGCAGGCGCAGGCCGCTGCCGAGAATGCGTTGTCCGCCGCGTTCCATGCTGTGCTCGTCGACGCCGATGCGCGTCAGAATGCGTTGGGCAATTGGGCTTTCCAGGGTCCGGCCGGAGAACTGAACGTCACCGAGCGTCGTATCGCAGGCGCGGTTCGCGTGTACAACGACAACGCGTACCGGCTGTCGCAGGCGATCGGCACGTTCCCGTCCTCGCTCGTCGCCAGGTCTCGCTCGATGACCGCACCGGAACCGTTCGTGGAGACCAAGGAACTGCTCGACGAGCAGCAGTCGGCCGAGATCGCTGCCTAGTGGCAGCAACGACCCGAGATCGAGCATCGGAGCCGCCGGGAGCGGTCGCGCGAGTCGGTGGGTAAGTTCGTACCGACCTATCGAAGATCCGTGGTGCGACGAGAGGAATCCGAACATGGCCGAGAGTGCCGCGAATTCGGACCGGCAGGAACTGGCCGATTTGGTGAAAGAGCTTGCCGTCGTGCATGGGAAGGTCACGTTGTCGTCGGGCAAGGAAGCCGACTACTACGTGGATCTGCGTCGCGCGACCCTGCATCACCGGGCAGGTGCGTTGATCGGTTCGCTGATGCGTGATCTGGTTGCCGATTGGGATTTCGTCTCGGTCGGCGGCTTGACGATGGGCGCAGATCCGGTGGCGATGTCGATCATGCACGCCCAGGGACGGCCGATCGATGCATTCGTGGTGCGCAAGGCAGCGAAGGCGCACGGCATGCAGCGTCAGATCGAGGGACCGGACATCGTCGGCAAACGTGTTCTGGTGGTTGAGGATACGACGACGACCGGAAATTCACCGCTCACTGCCGTCAAGGCTCTGCGGGACGCGGGCGCGACGGTCGTCGGAGTGGCCACGGTGGTCGACCGCGCGACCGGGGCGGACGAGGTCATCGCCGCCGAGGGACTCGAGTATCGATCCTTGCTCGGCTTGGCGGACCTCGGCCTGTAATCCCGGTCCCGAAAGGGCTTGTCAGCGAACCAGTTGCGCGACGACGACGAAGTTGTCGTCGGTGGGTTCGCCGCCTTGGACGTCGCAGTTCGCCAGGATCAATCGTCCGGGCACCGAGCGTCGGAGTTCGTTGTCGGCCAACAGCGACCCCTTCGGTAGGGGGCCGACCGATTCGACCGCGTACTCCAGAGTGCCGCTCGCGGTGCGCAACGCGACGGTATCGCCGGGCATCACCACGCGCAGCGCCTTGAACGGCGCGTCGCGCTTCGAATAGTTGTGTCCGGCAACCACTACCGTCTGTTCGGTGGAGGTTCCCGGCATGCCGCTCTCGGCCCACCAGGCAGGTAGCTCGTCGACCGGGTTGAGTACCTGGCCACTGTCGCCGCCGCGGTAGAGCGGATCGGGATGGATGGGGCTGCTCAGATAGGTCGTGCCGTCCGAGGATCGGAGTTCGATGTATTCCGGCTGAGCGGGAGCGACGTCGCTCGCCGGTGCCGCCACAGTGATCTGTGACTGCACCGGCGAGCGATCCGGCGCGGCGACCCCGACTTCGTCACTCGCACAACCTGATACGAGGAGAACGAAGGTCAGGATCGCCGTCCACAACCAGCGGGTACTACGAGGTGGCATCGGTGGAGCTACGGCGACGCAGGTAGAACGCTCCGCCTGCAGCCGCAACGACGACCACGCCGACTCCGGCGAGAATCACCGGGGTGTTCGACGAGCTGTCCGATGCGCCCGACGCCTCGTCGGAGGAGTCGCCGAGAGCGAGATCGACCGGCGGCAGATCGCCGGCAACACTGACGACACCGTTCTCGTCGGTGGTGAAGTAGTCCGCGACCGTGAACGATCCGTCCTCGTTCTTGACGCCGACCAGGGAGACTCCGGTCTTGTCGACGACGACGGTGTTCTCGTCGACCTCGGTGACCGGAACGTCCTCGCGGACGGTGTTTCCGAGATTGATCGTCCACTCGAACTTCGGTCCGCTGGCAGCCAATTCGGCGGCTGCGGCCTTCAGATCGGCTTCGGCCTTGGCCTTCTCGTCGGAGTTGGCCTTGGCTGCGGTCACGTCTGCCTGTGCGGCCGTCAGCGCCGTCGCGGCGTCGGTGGCCTTGGTCTTGGCTGCTGCGGCTGCCTCGGTCTTGAGCTGCAGATCCGCGTCGGCGGCCACAACGGCTGCGTTGGCATCCGTCACTGCCTGTGCGGCGTCGGCTGCAGCCTGCTCGAGGTCTGCGATGTCTGCATCGGACGGGGCGGCGTCGAGGGCGGCCTGGGCTGCGGTAGCCGCGTCGGCCTTGGCTTCGGCGTCGGCCTTGGCAGCATCGGCTGCTGTCCGGGCGTCGGCTGCGGCCTTCTCGGATTCGGTTTCCTCACCTGCTGCGGCCTCGGCTGCAGCTTCGAGGTTCAGAGCGTTCTGCTCGGACATCGCGGCCACGGCAGCGGCCGTCTGCGCTTCGACGTGCAGTGCCAGCGACTTCGCTGCGGTCGCGGCTGCGGCCCTGGTGGCCGCAGCGATCTTGGCGAGGTTGAGGCTCTTGAACGACTCCTGCAGTGCCGCGACGGAATCCTCGACGGCCTTGGTCGACGCATCGGCCTCGACCTTGGCGCTGGCGGCGAGTTCGGCCTTGGCGTTCGCATCGGCGCGAGCTGCCTCGGCTTCTGCGGTGGCCTCGGGATCGCCCGATACCGCTGCGGCCTCGAGTTGGACAGCGAGCTCCTCGGCTGCTGTCGCGTCGGCTTCGGCCTGGTCCGCTGCAGCAGTGGCGGCGTCGGCCTCGGTCTGCAGGGTCTGGGCATCGTTCTTGGCTGCGGTGACCGCAGCACTGGCGGCAGTGCTGGCGACCACGGCGGCCTTGGCCTCCGCGGCGGCCGTCTTGGCCTTGACGTCGGCCTCGGCGGCGGCGACCTCTGCCTTGGTGGCGTCCGTGCTCGCGGTGGCCTCGGCGGCCTTGGCGGTCTCGAGCCGCACCTGGGCGGCGGTGGTGGCTTCCACCGCTGCCTTGCTCTCGGCCTCGGCGTCGGCGATCGCCTGCTTCTCGGCGTCGGACAGCTGCGGGATGATGTCCAGGTTGACTGTCGCGGTGCCGTCGTCGTTGAAGACGACGCCACCGGTCACCTGCGGCAGTGGGCGGATGGCCGACGGGACCTCGGGGGCCGGCACTGCTGCTGCGGCGGCTGCTGCGGCGTCTTCCGGGGTGACGGCCGGAGCAGGCGCTTCGATCTGCCCGTCGACGGTGGCCGATCCGTCGACGGTTGCGCCCTCTTCCGCGGTCGGAGCGCCGGATTCGGTGCCTTCTTCGGTGGCGGGCTGTTCGACGGAGGAGCTTTCGGGTGTCTGCTCCTGCGCACTGGCAATTCCCGGTGCGGCGATGGAGAGGGACAGTGCCATGGCGGCCCCGGCAGCGGCGAGGCGCGCCTTCTTGGACCTGGCGATCGACTTCTGCGACATGGAGATTGTGGCCCTTCGGTCAGTGGCAGCATCGTGCTGCACGCACCCGCCCTCCCACGCGGAACGGGTGTAGTTGGTGAGTCACACGAACAACCGTGTTGACGTGACCGTAAACCAACCGGCCGGTCTCGGGAACCGTTCAGAGCTTTACCTGAGAATTGGTTATGAAAGTGTTACTGATGGGACGTATGTGACGAGAGAGATTCGAGACGTGAAACGGCGGTCGAGATGCGTACATCTCGACCGCCGCGAAAACCCCGTCGGGTGAACGTATTTCAGTCGCCGACCGTCACCGCACGGGCCTCGTCGATGCTGTGAGGTGCGGGTTCGTGATCGTCGACGTGAGCGAGCACCTTCCGGCCGGTTGCCAGCACGACGATGGCGAGAGCAGTGCAGGCGGCACCCACCCAGAACGGGACGTGCATGTTCGACTCGCCCAGTTTGCCGGCCAGGTAGGGAGCCGCGGCCCCGCCGGTGAAGCGAACGAAACTGTAGGCCGCCGATGCCGTCGAGCGCTCGACCGGTGCCGAGATCATCACGGTCTCGGTGATCAGCGTGTTGTTGACGCCGAGGAACAACCCGGCCACGACGGTTCCCACGATGAGGACGGTCTTGTTCTCGGTGAACATCGCCATGACGGCCAGGTCGACGGCGAACAGCAGCAGCGCGAGCATCATCATGTTCAGCGTTCCGAAGGCCCGCTGCAGCTTCGGCGCGATGAACACCGACGCCACGGCCAGGCACAGGCCCCAGCCGAAGAAGATGAAGCCGATGGAGTAGGTGCCCATGTCCAACGGGAAGGGGGTGTAGGCGAGGAGTGTGAAGAATCCGTAGTTGTAGAGCAGCGCGGTGATGCCGACAGTGAGCAGACCGCGGTGACGAAGCGCGCGAAACGGATCGAGGATCGACGTGGTGCGGGCGGGCTTCGGGGTGTCCGGGAGCATGACGATGAGAAGGATGAACGCGACGGCCATCAGTGCGGCCACCCCGAAGAACGGTCCGCGCCAGCTGAACCCGCCGAGAACTCCACCGACGAGAGGGCCGGTCGCGATACCGATACCGAGTGCTGCCTCGTAGAGGATGATCGCGCGAGCGACACCTCCCGATGCGGCACCGACGATGGTCGACAGCGCCGTCGCGATGAACAGTGCGTTGCCCAGCCCCCAGCCTGCGCGGAATCCGATGATCTCGCCGACCGATCCGGACGTGCCTGCCAAGGCTGCGAAGACGACGATGATCGCCAGTCCCACCAGCAGCGTGCGCTTGGGGCCGAAGCGACTCGACACCACTCCGGTGATCAGCATCGCGATGCCGGTGACGAGCATGTAGCTGGTGAACAGCAATGACACCTGCGATGGCGAGGCGTCGAGCTGTTCACCGATGGGCTTGAGGATGGGGTCCACGAGACCGATGCCCATGAAGGCGATGACGCTGGCGAATGCAACTGCCCATACTGCGCGTGGTTGCTTCAGCAGGCTGTCGGTTGAGGTGCTGGTGGTCACGAAAGAGTTCCTCTCGTTTCGTGATCGACGGGCTCGAGGATGCTGCGAAGCTCGCTCAAGCCGTCGGTCAGTTTCTGGATCTGTTCTGGGTCGCGGTCGGACAGGTACGGCAGAAGTCCGTCGACGAGGTGGCGTCGACCTTCGGCGAGCCATCGGTGGCCGGCCTCGGTCATCTCGATGAGAACGGCACGCGAATCGTCGGGGTCGGGTCGCCTGGTGACGAGATCGGCGTTGCTCAACTTGGCGAGCAGCGCCGTTGCCGAGGGTTGGGAACAGCGGTCCAGCTCTGCGAAGGTGCTGATGCGCAGGGGCTGGTACTCCTCGAGCAACGACAGGGCCCGCATCCACGCCCTCGGCCATTCGTCGCTGCCGAACCGTGCGGCCAATCGGACGAAGCGCGACGAGCTGGTGACCAGCTGCGAGAGGAGATCTCGGATGTCTTCGTCGGAGTGACTCACCGATTTATTGTTACATACACTAACTATCTATCGCAAAATGCGCTCGATTCCAGGGCGATGGACGAGTTCGAATCAGTGTTGCCGCAGCAGATCGGCGATCTCGCGGTCCCACTCGGCGTCCCGTCGGCCGTCGTAGCGGAAGCGCATCAAGTGATAGGCACCGATGAGAACCGATGCCACGAGCACCCAGCTGCCGATGGTGTTGAAAATGGATGCGGCGACGACATCCGACGAGGTCAGGGGGCGCATACTCAGATCGCCGCTGTTGTCGACCCAGATCTGCGTGGTGGTCCCGGCAGGCGATCCGGTGTCGACGCTGACGCGTCCGGTGTGCTCGACGCCTCGGTAGACCCAGCGTGAGTCGACGGCAGTTGCGGCTGCGCCGGATGCGCCGAGCTCGGTGGATACGGCGGGCACGGATTCCGCAACGGCCGTCGTGGTCGCGGTGACCTGGTGAATCGAATTCTTCTGGTCTTCGAGTCGCTGCTGTTGGTCGGAGTGGGCGGTGGCACCGATCCACAGCGACACCGGAACCATGAGTATCAGCAGTGCGGTCACCCAGCGCTTGATGCGCGCCTGACGAACGTCGCAGTCGCGGAGCAAAGGGTTGGGATTGCCGGCGAAGGCGGATCGTCCCGAACTGTCCTGCCCGGTGAGTTTGCGGCGCATGATGGTCCCCACTACCTCGATATGATCCGACCGACCTCTCCACGATGGCGACGCGACCTGCGAGTATCAAGCGATAGGGGTCAGCGTCACATGTGACTTGCGCTGTGACGAGATTGTCGGTGGAGGTCTGCGATGGTTGTCGGTCGGGTTCGGCGGGCTCGTGCAGCCGCGCTGGTGGCGGGTGCGGTGACCGTGGTCGGTGCGGCGGCGGGGTCGATGCCCGTGCAGCGTGTGGCCAAGCCTCTGATCGTCCCGGCGCTGGCGAGCGGGCTCGATCCGGCGCGAGATCGGGTGCTCCTGGCGGGTCTTGCGGCGGCCACGGTCGGCGATGTTCTGTTGATCGACCCCGACGACGACTCCGCTCTGGAATGGGGCGCGCGTGCGTTCGCGGTGATGCAGGGCAGTTATACGTATCTGCTGCTCCGTCGGGGTGCGCGTCCGACGCTGCTCGACGCCGCTCCGCGATACGCCGGATGGGCAGTCGCATCGACGCTTCTGGCCAGGCGGCAGCCCGCGGTGGCGTCGACCCTGGCCGGCTACGGTGCGGTGCTCGCGACCACGTCGACCCTGTCTGCGCGTTCGGTCTCGCGCGGCGGCGATCGCAGGCTGATCATCGGCGGTGTTCTGTTCACCGTCTCCGACGCGCTGATCGTGTTCAGACGGCTCTTTCTGACCGAGGACCGTCGGCGGCGCGCCGCGGAAGCGGTCATCCTCTCGACCTATGTGGCGGCGCAGGTCCTACTCGTCGAGGCCCTGGCTTCGAGGTAGAAGCAGTACCCGCTCGCGGTGGGCAGGGTCGACGCGAACGGCGATGACGGTGCCCGGCTCGAATCGTGAGCTGTCCGAACGTGGAATGTCGTAGACGATCTTGCCGAAGTAGCTGCCCGAGCCCGGCACGGTGAATTCGAGATCCAACTCGGCGGTGTCGTCGTCGATCCGGCGGATGGCATCGACCGTCGCCCACCCCTCCACGCCGTGTTCGATCAGTTCCTTCTGCTCACGTGTGGGGCGTCCGGCGATCAGCATGGCCAGTCCGAGAGCTGCGCCGAATCCGGCGACCAGGGCTGCCAACTGATACGGAAGCGTTCCCGGTGGGGTGCGGTCCCTCAACCAACCGATCCAGATCGCCAGCACAAGGGCGTAGCCGATCGTCACGACGACGACGGATCGCACGATTCTCGCGTTGTTCACTTCGGTGCTCCTACGCCGCCGAAAGCGGCCGTTGGATATTCGACGATAGGGGGTTACCGGTAAGTAGGGTTACATGTACGGTGATCGATGTGACTCGACCAACTGTCTTCATCTCAGGCGCAGCTGCCGGTATCGGCCGCGCGACGGCCCTCAAGTTCGCCGCCAGTGGCTACCTCGTCGGTGCCTACGACATCGACGAGACCGGCTTGGCATCGCTCGGCAAGGAAGCTGCCTCGCTCAGCGGCCGTGTGGTCACCGGCATCTTGGATGTAACCAACTCCGACCAGTGGGAAACCCGGTTGAAGGAGTTCGTCTCCGAGGGCGACGGTCGACTCGACATTCTGATCAACAACGCCGGAATCCTCGCCGCGGGCGCTTTCGAGGACATGCCGCTTTCGGTGCACCGCCGTCAGATCGACATCAACGTCAACGGGGTCGTCTACGGCACCCTCGCGGCTTTCCCGTACCTCAAGGACACGGCAGGCGCGCAGGTCGTCAACCTGTGCTCGGCGTCGGCCATCTACGGTCAGCCCGAGTTGGTGACGTACGGCGCAACCAAGTTCGCGGTACGCGGCATCACCGAGGCGTTGGATCTCGAGTGGAGCAAGTACGACATCTCCGTCAAGGCCATGTGGCCGCTGTTCGTCCAGACTGCGATGACCCAGGGCGTGTCGACGGGCACCACGAGTTCGTTGGGTGTCCGGCTCACCGTCAAAGACGTGTCCGACGCGATCTTCGACGCGACCCGGCCGGTGAAGCGTCGGCTGCACAAGGTGCATTTCCCGGTCGGCTTGCCGTCCAAGGCGCTCTCGCTCGGCTCGCGCTTCTCGCCCGCATGGCTCACTCGCGAGGTCAACCGGCGCCTGAGCCACACCTAGAAACTCGTCGCCGAACGATGCCGGCCCTGACGCCGGTATCGTCGGTCTTTCGAGCAATCGGTGTCGAAAGGTGGGTCGGGGTTTCTTCATGCTGAGTACGTGGGGTTCGAGCAGGTTGCGTTCGAGCAGGGCAAGGCGAATGGGTCGGTTTCGAGCCTTGTCGGTGGGAATCGGGGCCGCGGCGCTACTACTCGCCGGTTGCAGCAGTGAGTCCGCTGCCCAGCCGCCGCAGCCGTCGACCACCACTCTCGCGCCGACGACGACCACGGCAACCACCACTCCTGCGCCGGTGACGACGACGGAAGAAGCGCTCCCGCCGCCCCCGCCTCCGGTCGAGCCGCCGCCCACCGCAGAACCGCAGACGACGTACGCCGCCATCGGCGGCACCTTCTACTTCAGTTCCCCCGACGGTCTGTTCCAGTGCGGAATCGTGCCGCTGTCGAACCGCACCGAGGCCGGGTGTCAGGGCACCACCACTCCGGTGCCGCCGCGGCCGGAGGATTGCATGATCAACTGGGGCAACGGTATTCGAGTCACCAATCAAGGGCCGGCGGCCTTCATGTGCTCCGGCGGCGTGGTCTACACCTCGGGTGGGGAAACGATCGATCCGCCGCTCGCGGTCGGGGCGACCATCGCCGAGAACGGATTCACCTGCACGTCCGCCGAGAACGGCATCTCGTGCGTCGACGATGCGACCGGACACGGATTCCGCATCGCACCGGACAGCAACGAAATCTATTGAGCAGCGACAGCACTTCTCCGTCGGACAATGCCGGTCCCACCGAGTGGGGCGAGAACCCCAACGGTGTCGGACCGTGGTCCGACACCCACGTCGAACCACCACCCGACGACCCGCGGTTGGACCCGGAACTGCTCGCAGGCGGTGACCGCCGCAACGTCGTCGACGCCTACCGCTACTGGCGGCGCGAGGCCATCGTCGCCGATATCGACACCCGACGGCATTCGCTGCACGTCGCCATCGAGAACTTCACCAACGACGCCAACATCGGGACGGTGGTGCGCACCGCGAACGCCTTCGCCGCCCAGGCGGTGCACATCGTCGGGCGACGTCGGTGGAACCGCCGCGGTGCCATGGTCACCGACCGCTACCAGCACATCCACCACCACGACACGGTGGAAGCGCTGATGGAATTCGCCGCGGAGCAGGGCCTCGTCGTCGTGGCCGTCGACAACACCCCGGGGTCGGTACCGATCGAGACGGCGGAGTTGCCGCGCGACTGCCTGCTGCTCTTCGGACAAGAGGGACCGGGCGTCACCGACAGTGCCCGCGCATCGGCGTCGATGACCGTATCGATCGCCCAGTTCGGTTCCACCCGCAGTATCAATGCCGGGGTTGCCGCGGGAATTGCCATGCACTCGTGGATTCGGCGGCATGCCGACATCGAGACTGCGTGGTGACACCACCACGGGTTCCGGAACGGTTTCGGGGGCAGTTTCCGGGGCGGGATGTAACGAATCTGCAACGGTAGTGGCAGGATTGCAGGTATGCAGGAGTTGTGGTCGCAGCGTGCGGACGCCGCGGAGGGGGCCGTCGTCGCGCGGCACATGCGTCGGCTCTGGGGGCTACCGGGCACGACGTTGGGAGTCGTCGCCTGGCCACCGGTCCGGAAGGAACGGATGTTCCTGCGCTGGCACTACTGGTGGCAGGCCCACCTGCTCGACTGCGCGGTCGACGCCGCAGATCGCGACCTCACCCCCAAGCGCCGTCGGCGACTGAACAAGATCACCCGAGCGCACCGAACCCGCAACGTCAGCGGGTGGACCAACAACTACTACGACGACATGGCGTGGCTCGGGTTGGCGCTCGAACGGGCGCAGCGGAAGCACTTCGTCGGCAATCGCGGTGGCATCCAGCAGATCGAGATGGAATTGTTCGACGCCTGGGCTCCGGCCGAGGGCGGCGGCATTCCGTGGCGCAAGAAGTCCGACTTCTACAACGCACCCGCCAACGGTCCGGCCGCGATCCTGTTGGCGCGCACCGGTCGGCTGTGGCGTGCCCAGGAGATGGCCGACTGGATGGACCGCACCCTCAGGGACGAGCGCACGGGGCTGATTCTCGACGGAATGCATTCCACTCGCGCACTCGTCGACGCCGGCAAGCCCGGTGAGATGGAACGCGCTGTCTACAGCTACTGCCAGGGCGTCACGTTGGGCCTCGAGACCGAACTCGCAGTTCGGCTCGGCGAACCCAGGCACGCGCAGCGAGTCCACGCTCTGGTCGACGCAGTCGACAACCACCTGACCCGCAACCTCGTCATCACCGGCGGCGGTGGGGGAGACGGCGGCCTGTTCAACCCGATTCTCGCGCGGTACCTGGCGATGGTCGCGGTGAAGCTGCCCGGGGACTCCGACGCCGACGACCGAGCTCGCGAACTCGCAGCTGCGATCGTGCTGAACTCGGCCGAAGCAGCGTGGGAGAACCGCCTCGAAGTGGAAGACAACCCGCTGTTCGGAGCCGACTGGACCCGCGAAGCCCGATTCCCGGGGCAAGGTCTGCACATCGCCAGCTTCACCGAAGGAACGGTCCGACCGTCCGACGTACCCGAGCGAGACCTCTCGGTCCAACTGGGCGGATGGATGCTCATGGAAGCCGCATACCGCGTCGCAGCTGCAGGTTTCTGAGTCGTTCCGCAGGCTCCACTCCTGCCAGGTTTCTAGGGCCGCTACTCCACTACTTCTTCGACCTCGATGGTCTCTTCGGGGCGTGCCATTTCCTTGCGGTACTGCCAGATGCCGAGTCCGGTTCCGACGACCAGCAGCACGACCATGCCGATGAGGACGGCGGGCATCAGCCACGGGATGCCGTCGATGAACGAGCCGAAGTAGAACCCGATCAGCAACAGCACCGGAGCCCAGATGATGGCGCCGAGCGTGCTGGCGATCGTGTACTTGCGGTGATCCATCTTCGCGGCACCGGCGACGAGTGGGCACAGGGTGCGCACCCAGGGGATCCATCGCGCGACCAGCACCGCCCAGAATCCGTGCTTTTCCAGCAGGAGATTGACCTTGTGCAGGTTCTTGGTGTTGAGGTATTTGCCGTTCTTGCGAGCCACCAGCGTCGAGCCCGTGCGGTGACCGATCGAGTACCCCACCTGATTGCCGGCGATGGCGGCGACCATCGCACCGAGCGACAGCGCCCAGATGTGACCGGTGCCCGACGCGTGGGTCGCCATCACGATTCCTGCCGTGATCAGCATCGAATCTCCTGGCAGGAACAATCCGATGATCACCGCGCATTCGATGAACACGAAAGTCATGACGATGATCCACACGACGAGGGGGCCTGCTGTCTCCAGCGGACCGAAACTGCCGACGGCCTGAACGGAGACGGTCGGCAGCGCAGTGGTAATCGACGACATGGACTCGATCACTTTCGGAAGATCTCGATCAGGACTTGGTGTCCGGGGCGTCTGCCTCGATCATGTCGGTGGCCTCCCCGAGCGGAGTCTTGCGGGCCTTGATCATGCGCTTGCCGACCTCGATGACGATGGGCAGTACCGAGACGGCGACGATGAGCAGGAAGATGATGTCGACGTGGTCGCGGATGAACGCGATCTGCCCGAGCAGGTAACCGAGGGTGGTCACACCCGCGCCCCAGAGCACGCCGCCGACGACGTTGTAGGTGAGAAACAGTGAGTACTTCATGTGCGACGCACCGGCGACGACCGGTGCGAACGTACGCACGATCGGCACGAAGCGCGCCAGGATGATGGTGATCGGACCGTGCTTCTCGAAGAAAATGTGCGATTCGTCGATGTACTTCTTCTTGAAGAAGCGCGAATCGTTGCTCTTGAAGAGGGCTGCGCCGCCCTTCGTGCCGATCAGATAGCCGACCTGATCGCCGAGGATTGCCGCAATCGGAATCAGGATCACGAGAGTCCAGATGGACGCGAACGGCTCGATCTCGGTGGACTTCGACGCTGCGATCAAGCCGGCCGTGAAGAGGAGCGAATCGCCTGGGAGCAGCGGAAATAGTAGCCCGGACTCGATGAACACGACCAGCAGCAGCCCGATCAGCACCCAGTGACCGAAGGAGTTGAGCAGGTTCACGGGGTCGAGAAATCCAGGTAACAACGCCAGATTGGTCGTCACCGATTCCGAGGCAGCTAGAAGACTCACCGCGCCCACACTACCGGCCTGAACCGGGAAGTCCCTCCGTAGTTGGTGTCGCCCGGCTGTGAACACGCTGCCCTGTTCGATCTCCCGCGTAATGACGTCAGCGATGCGGGTACGCACGACACCGGGCTCGGAGGTTGCCATACTGCACAGGACACAACCGAACTTTTCAATGGAGGAATGACGCCGTGCCTATCGCAACTCCCGAGGTCTACGCCGAGATGCTGGGCCGGGCGAAGGAACACAAGTTCGCCTTTCCGGCAATCAACTGTGTGGGTTCCGAGTCCATCAACGCCGCCATCAAGGGCTTCGCCGACGCGGGTAGCGACGGCATCATCCAGTTCTCGACCGGTGGAGCCGAGTTCGGCTCGGGACTGGGCATCAAGGACATGGTCGTCGGCGCTGTGGCGCTCGCCGAGTTCGCGCACGTGATCGCCGCCAAGTACGACGTCACCATCGCTCTGCACACCGACCACTGCCCCAAGGACAAGCTGGACACCTACGTTCGGCCGCTCATCGCGATCTCGCAGGAGCGCGTCGACGCAGGCAAGAACCCGCTGTTCCAGTCGCACATGTGGGACGGCTCGGCCATCCCGATCGACGAGAACCTCGAGATCGCCAAGGACCTGCTGGCCCGCGCGGCGGCAGCGAACATCATTCTCGAGGTCGAGATCGGTGTCGTCGGCGGCGAGGAAGACGGCGTCGAGGCGGAGATCAACGACAAGCTCTACACCTCCAACGAGGACTTCCTCAAGACCGTCGAGGCCCTCGGCGCAGGCGACGCAGGCTCGCGCTACCTGCTGGCGGCGACGTTCGGCAACGTGCACGGCGTCTACAAGCCGGGCAACGTCAAGCTCAAGCCGTCGGTGCTGGCGGACGGCCAGAAGGTCGCGTCGGAGAAGCTGGGCCTGGCATCGGGCTCCAAGCCGTTCGACTTCGTCTTCCACGGTGGATCGGGATCGGCGAAGAGCGAGATCGAAGAGGCTCTCGAGTACGGCGTGGTGAAGATGAACGTCGACACCGACACCCAGTACGCGTTCAGCCGTCCCATCGCCGGACACTTCTTCTCCAACTACGACGGCGTTCTGAAGGTCGACGGCGAGGTCGGCAACAAGAAGGCCTACGACCCGCGCAGCTACCTCAAGAAGGCAGAGGCCGGCATGACCGCCCGCGTCGTCGAGGCCTGCAACGACCTCAAGTCCGCCGGACGCAGCGTATCCGCAGGCTGAGCGGGCAAACCCGCATGTGCGCGGAAACTCGTAGCAGGCTACGTGTTGAGTCCGGGGACATATGAGACACGAGATGTCCAGGGACATGTGACACACGGGCTGTGGTGATGCTGCGGGGCACTGTGACCGGCTATGGAGTAATCCATGGCCAGAACGGATGCCCGGATGAACCTGCTCGACGCCACCTTGACCGCATGGATCATCGAAGGAGCTGACGTCTTCGACGCCCGAGGCCTGTTAGGCTTCTGCGCCGATCACGGGCTCTCGCGCAGTACCGCCAACCGTCACGCCGCCCGGATCCGCGAACGGGGCCGGTGGGAACTCGAGTCCCGCCGGCCCCGCTCGAGCCCGATACGCACCGCCGACGCTGTCGAAGCCCGCATCATCGCACTCCGGACAGAACTGGGCCGCGACAACGGAGCCGACAACATCCGCTACGAGCTGACAAAGATTGCTGCCGAACACGATTGGGACGGCAAGGGCTGGAAGATCCCGGCCAGATCGACCATCAACAACATCCTCACCCGCCACGGCCTGGTGACCCCGGAGCCGAAGAAACGACCCAAGTCGTCCTACCGCCGATTCCAATACGCCCGGCCCCGCGACTGCTATCAGATCGACGCCACCGAAGTCGTGCTCGCCGGCGGCGGCAAAGCCACCGTCTTCGAAGTTCTCGACGACTGCACCCGCACCCTCGTCGCGACCTACGTCTGCCACGCCGAAACCACCGCCGGTGCCATCGCCGCCGTCGGTAAGGCCTTCACCGACTACGGGGTGCCCGCAATCGTGTTGTCCGACAACGGAATGGCGTTCTCCGCAATGGCATCGAAGGGTCGCTCGAAGTTCGGTGCATTCGTCAGCTCCTCTGGTGCCCGGCTCATTCATTCGAGCCCGTACCACCCGCAGACCAACGGCAAAGTCGAACGCCACCACCGCACCTTCAAAGAGTGGCTCACCGACCAACCCACCCGGCCGGGCACCACCGCTCAACTACAGACATCGTGCAACCGGTACCAGAAGTTCTACAACACCGACCGCCGCCACAGTGCCGTGAACATGCCCCCGCAGCAGGCCTGGAACCGAGCTGAAACGCTCGGCGGCCCGCAGCATCTACCCGCCCAGGTCGATGCCTCCGTCGGCACCCACTTGGTCTCCGACTCCGGCGTGATCGCCGTCGGCGATCACAAGATTTCCGTCGGACGACCCCACGCCTACACCCGCGTGACCGTCCTACGCGACGGAAACCACATCACCGCCTACAAGGCCAGCGGAGAAGTCCTCGGCCACCTGCACCTGAACATCGACAAGCTCTACCAAGGACAACTCCACCGCCCCACAGCCTAAAATCGTGTCTCACATGTATCGAGACACCCGTGTCCCACATGTATCAAGACAGCACACGTAGCAGGCTACGAGTTTCCGCGCACATGCAGCGTCAGCTGCACACCTTCCACTGATCGCCCTCGAGGCGCAGGTCGAAGGTGCGCGGCGATCGATCGTTCGGATTGGCCTCGGTGTGCGCGATGACCTGGGCGATCGCGGTGGTGTCGTCGCCGACCTGGATGGCGTCGATGCTGTCGAGGGTCGGGATGTTGCCCTGCTCGGCCGAGACGCGGTGGACATCGGTGAATTCCGCGTCCGGGATGTCTCGGTAGAACGTCGCGAGGTCACCGCACGAGGTACTGCGCAGCGTGGCGAGGTCGCCGTCGGCCAATGCGCGGGTGAACGACTCGACGGTCGTTCTGATCCGGGCCTCCGGGGAGTCGTCGACGCTCGTGCGGTCGATCAGCAGATACGCACCGGCTGCGATTGCCGCGACCACGACAACTACAGCCACCAGCGCCGCCCACCACTTCTTCCGACTCGGTTTGCCGGGTTCCGTCGGCGGGTGTCCGACGCGCTGGGGACCGACCTGCTTCGGTCTCGGTTGCTGCGGCTCGATCTTCCTCGGCCCGACCGGCGGGGGCCCGGAGGCTGCTGAGTTTTTCTCTGCCGCAACATCTTTCGCTGGAGCGCCGGACGGGTTTCGCGGCGGGATACGACGCGGGGCTGCAGTCGGCTTCGCGACCGGCTTCGATTCCGCTGCTGCCGGTTCCTCGGCTGGGGCAGTGACGATCTTCTCGGTCGGAGTCTCGGCGGGCTCGTCGATCTGCTTCTTCTTGCCCAGGTCGATCTTCTCGGTGTCTGCGTCGGCCTCGGAGGGCGCCTTCTTCTTCTCGTCCGGCATGCGTTCTCCCTCGTTCACCGAATTCATCCGAGAACTCGGAGGTTCTCGATTTCGTCAGCTGGCAGCCTATCGACCGGGTGTGCCGCTCGCCGCGAGCGCCACCGGGGGTGTTCGGACACGATTCGGTGACGTAAGGGCACAATGAGCGCCATGACTTCTTTCGGTGATCTGCTCGGACCCCAACCCACACTGTTGCCCGGAGACGACGAGGCCGAATCCGCGCTGCTGAACCACGAAGCGCCCGAGGCCGTCGCGGCGGCGCATCCGACGGCGTCCATCGCGTGGGCCTACCTGGCCGAGGCCGCCCTCGAGTCCGGTGCCACCATCACGGCGTACGCCTATGCTCGTACCGGTTACCACCGAGGTCTGGACCAGTTGCGTCGTAACGGATGGAAGGGATTCGGGCCGGTCCCGTACAGCCATGAGCCCAACCGAGGATTCCTCCGATGCGTCGCAGTCCTCGCCAAAGCGGCCCGCGACATCAACGAGCACGACGAGTACGCCCGCTGCCTCGACCTCCTCGAAGACTGTGACCCCAAGGCAGCAGAAGCGCTCGGCCTGGGCTGACCGGGCCCGCGCCAGCCGGGTGCGCGGCCGAACCCGAGTGAATTCGGGCAGCGCTCGGCTGAAGTTGTCGCTGCTGCCCATCATTCAGTGCGCGTTGGCGGCAGGTGTGGCGTGGTTCGTCGCGACGGACATCGTCGGTCACGAGAGCCCGTTCTTCGCGCCGATCGCCGCTGTAGTCTCACTGGGCGTCTCGCTCGGTGCGCGGGTGCGCCGATCGGCCGAGCTCGTCGTCGGAGTGACGGTGGGCATCGGCATCGGAGATCTGCTGATCTCACTGATCGGCAGCGGTCCGTGGCAGATCGCTCTTGTCGTGGTGTTGGCGATGTCGGCTGCGGTGTTCCTCGACGGCGGCCCGATCATCGCGATGCAGGCCGGATCGTCCGCCGTGCTGGTCGCGACACTCATTCCACCCGGCAACATGGGTGGCCCCAACCGCATGGTCGACGCGTTGGTCGGTGGTCTGGTGGGCATCGCGATCGTGGCGTTGATCCCGACGCATCCGGTGTGGCGAGCCCGTAAGGATGCGGCGAGCGTGTTGGCGACGGCTGCAAGCGTGTTGCAGAAGGTGGCCGACGGTTTGGTGGCCAACGATCCCAAACCGATCGAGGAGGCGTTGCGCAAGGCGCGTGCGACGCAGTCCGGTATCGATGCTCTGCGGACCGACCTCAAGGGCGGCCGGGAGATCGCGCGAATCTCTCCGATGTACTGGAATCACCGCAATCGTCTTGCGGCGCTCGCGGCTACGGCCGATCCCATCGACAACGCCGTCCGCAATATCCGGGTGCTCGCGCGCCGGTCGCTGACGTTGGTGCGCGACGACGAGATCCTCGATCCGCGTGTCGTCGACGAGGTGGAGAAGTTGGCGCATGCGGTGGAGGTGTTGCGGCAGATGATCCTCGCCGATCCGGGACGGAAGCCCGACGCGGCAGAAGCGGCGCGAGTGTTGAGGTCGGTTGCGGCCGGTGCCAAGCCGGAGTTGATCTCGAACGCCGGTCTGTCGGCGACGGTGGTGTTGGCGCAGTTGCGATCGATCATCGTCGACTTGCTGCAGGTCGCCGGGCTCAAGCGTATTTCTGCCTTGGCGACACTTCCGCCGACGGTGGACCATCCGCACGTCCCGCCGGAGTTGTGACCCGAGCGCACCATTGCATATATGCGTATGTACGCATATGGTGACTTCCGGAAGTCGACATCGGTCACCAGGGGGAGTCATGGGCGCGGGTCACGGGCACAGCCACGGCGTGGGCGGTCACTCGCCCGCAGGTGCGGGGCCGCCCAGGTCTCGGGTGCGCAAGATGGTCGTCGCGCTCGTGGTCCTGGTGGTGTTCCTCGTCGTCGAGGCAACCGTCGCCTTGGCTATCGGGTCGCTCGGCCTGCTCGCCGATGCCGGCCACATGCTCACCGATGTGCTCGGCATGTCGATGGGTCTGATCGCATTGATGCTCGCTCGCAAGGGAAGTGCCGCAGCGGCAAGAACATTCGGCTGGCATCGGGCAGAAGTGTTGACCGCCATCGCAAATGCCGTTCTGTTGCTCGGTGTTGCGGCGTTCATCATGTACGAGGCGATTTCACGCATCGGCGACGCTCCTGAAATCCCCGGCGTACCACTGATTCTCACCGCGACGGCCGGTCTCGCGGCCAACATTGTCGTGATGCTGCTCATTCGCGGCGACGCCAAGGATTCCCTGGCCGTCCGCGGTGCGTACATGGAGGTTCTGGCCGATGCGGTCGGTAGTGTCGGCGTGCTCGTGGCCGGCGTGCTGATGGTCGTGTTCGGGTGGACGTGGGCGGACATCGTCGTCGGCGTCCTGATCTCGCTGTGGGTCATTCCGCGTGCGATCAAGCTCGCCGGGTCGGCGCTGCGCATCCTCACCCAGGCGAGCCCGGCAAATGTCGACGTCGACGCGCTGACCGGCGACCTGAGTGCGCTACCGGGCGTGACGGGGGTGCACGACCTGCACGTGTGGACGCTCACCACCGGAATGGATGTGGCCACGGTGCACCTCGAGTGCGAGGGGTCGTCGTCGATGGTGCTCGATCGTGCCAAGTCGCTGCTGTCCGGCTACGGCCTCGACCACGCCACGGTGCAGGTCGAACCCGCCGCGCAAGGCCGAACCTGCAAGGAAGAGCTCACCTGGTGACGGTGTGTACGTCGGAGCCGGGACGCCACACGTCGATCTGCATGTGATCGTCCACCAGCGAGGTCAGTACGACCTCGGTGATGTCGAGATCGAACACGTGATAGGGCACCAGCTCGCCCGGCGCGGCGTCGAATATCGGTTGCAGCACAGCAGGATCGGTGATTTCGACGGCACGCCCGCCGATCTTCGCGTCCCCGCCCTCCATCGAATGGTGACCCGGATTGCTGTGCAGCGCGAACCGTCCGTCGCGCTGCAGATCTCGAGCTTTGACGGCACCGAGCATCGAGCCGAGACGCAGTACGCCGCTGTCGTCGAACTCGACCTCGGTTCCGCTGACGCGCGGTGAGCCGTCCACCCGGAGCGTCGCGAGTACATGGTGCTTGTGGGCGGTGAATCTGGCGCGCACCGCCGAAGCCAGGCTCGGTGCTGCCGTCGAGAAGTCGTTCCACGTCGTCATGGGGAAATTATGCGACCGACCACCGACACAACTGGGAAAGTCTGCACAGAACCTGCCTGCATCGACGGAATCCCGTCGATCGCGCTCGATACCGTGCAATTCTTCCCGCTGCTCCTGGATGAACCAGCCGTCACAGCCAGAATCGCATCAGGTAGTTGCCGTTGCCTGCGAAGAACTCGGGAACACCGGACAGCCCGAACAGGGTGTAGATCGCACCGAAGAACACGGAGTTGACTGCTGGCACGAACAGCAACGCGACGAGAACGAGGATTCCGTAGCCCTTGAACTGGTTCAGCGATGCACGGGTGGCGGGCGAGAGCGAGGGCTCGAGTGCGGCGTAGCCGTCGAGTCCGGGTACCGGAATCAGGTTCAGGATCGTGGCCATGATCTGCAGGAACGCCAGGAAGCTGAGCCCGTACCAGAAGGCCTGATGAGTGCCGTCGGTGCCGAACATGCGAATGACGATCAGGAGTGCTACGGCGACAACGGCATTGGCGAAGGGGCCGGCGAGGGCGATGCGCCGCTGCGTGGACGCCGAGAACTGGCCGGTCCGCAGGTACACGGCCCCGCCCGGAAGTCCGATTCCGCCGATCGCGATGAACACCACCGGCAGGACGATCGAGAGCAGCGGGTGGGTGTACTTCAGCGGGTTGAGCGTCAGATAGCCGCGGAGTTCGACCTCTCGGTCGCCGGCGCGGAATGCGGTGAATGCGTGACCGAATTCGTGCAGGCACACCGAGGCGATCCAGCCGGCCAATACCAGAACGAACACTCCGAGGCGCGCGGTGAACGACGTGACGTCCTCGGCCGTCCACGCGAGTGCGCCGCCCACTCCCGCGATTGCGAGAACGGCAACGAACACCGGGCTCGGCAGAACGGGACTGCGGCGCAGCGGAACGGTCATCGGACCAGTAGCCACTCTTCGTGGTGACGATAGAACGTAGACCGCTTCACCGTTCTGTCGCCGGCGATGCCGTCGCGCATCAGGTCTGCGGCGGGGGAGCCGAGCTGCATCGCCCGTCCGCTCACCCAGCGGCGAGGCAGAAATCGTCGACGGCTGATCACT
Source organism: Rhodococcus sp. IEGM 1341 (assembly GCF_030056895.1). Taxonomy (NCBI): domain Bacteria; kingdom Bacillati; phylum Actinomycetota; class Actinomycetes; order Mycobacteriales; family Nocardiaceae; genus Rhodococcus; species Rhodococcus sp. IEGM 1341. The sequence continues at coordinate 195,104 of NZ_JASHKV010000008.1, forward strand.
CGCGCGCGCAGCCCCGGCAGTTCCGGGGTCGGTGCCACCTCGACGCCGGGTACGACTCCGGAGAACAACCGAGTGTCGTCGACGTACGCCTCGCCCTCGAGTTCCGTGCCGCCGGCACCACCGAGGAGCGCCCGACCGACAACGGCCTTGCCTGCGTCGTCGCGAATGAGGGGTGTGCTCGACGCCTTGCCCGTCATTGCCACCTTTGCGGCACGGGATCCGGTTCCGAGCTTGTAGATGTGGGCGGCGTCGGTTGCGGTCTCCGGTACGAACGCGACTTCGACGTGCAGACGATCGGTGCGCATCAATCGGGTCAGTACGGCTGCCAGGGACGCGTCGCTGCCCAGGACGATGATGCGGGGGGCCGGTGCGGATTCGATGTCGGAGAAGATCGCGCTGCAGTCGTCGTCTGTCGGTACTGCATCGGCGGTGCGCAGTGGGACGTCGGTCAGCGTGATCGGCAACGGCGGATTTCCGCAGTGCAGAACGAACGGTGTCACGGCGCTCCTAGATCTTCGTCGAACCCTCGAACGACCATAGTGCCCTCGTTTCGGCTCCACCGTAGCGGCATGCGGGCCAGCTCACCGCCTCGGCTAGACTGTTCCCCCGGCCACTGTCGCGCCTGCGGCAAATGGTGACGGCTGCGTTCGATCGAGCAGTATTTGCAGCGCGTCCTCGCACGAAAGCAACGTAGGAGAGCACATGCCGGCGATAGTCCTGATCGGCGCCCAGTGGGGCGACGAGGGCAAAGGCAAAGCCACCGACCTGTTCGGCGAACGCCTTCAGTGGGTCGTTCGCTACCAGGGCGGCAACAACGCCGGTCACACCGTCGTCCTTCCGAACGGCGACAAGTTCGCGTTGCACCTGATCCCGTCGGGAATTCTCACGCCCGGCGTGAAGAACGTCATCGGCAACGGCGTCGTCGTGGACCCGGGTGTGCTGCTCACCGAACTCGAAGGCCTCGAGAAGCGTGACGTCGATACCACGAACCTGCTGCTCAGTGCCGATGCGCACCTGATCATGCCGTACCACGTCGCCATCGACAAGGTGACCGAACGCTTCCTCGGTGCCAAGAAGATCGGAACCACCGGCCGCGGTATCGGGCCCTGCTATCAGGACAAGATCGCTCGCGTCGGCGTCCGCGCAGCCGATGTGCTCGACGAGAAGATCCTGACCCAAAAGGTCGAGGCCGCACTGGAATTCAAGAACCAGGTGCTCTCGAAGATCTACAACCGGCGGGCGCTGGACTCACAGCAGGTGGTCGACGAGGTGCTCGAGCAGGCCGAGGGCTTCAAGCACCGCATCACCGACACCAGGTTGCAGCTGAACCTCGCACTAGAGAGCGGCGAGACCATCTTGCTCGAGGGGTCGCAGGGCACCCTGCTCGACGTCGACCACGGCACCTATCCTTACGTCACGTCCTCGAACCCGACTGCGGGCGGCGCATCGGTCGGTTCCGGCATCGGCCCCAACAAGATCGGGACCGTCCTCGGCATCCTGAAGGCGTACACGACGCGTGTCGGCTCGGGACCGTTCCCGACGGAGTTGTTCGACAATTACGGTGAGTACTTGGCCAAGCAGGGCGGCGAGGTGGGCGTCACCACCGGGCGTGCTCGACGCACCGGCTGGTTCGACGCCGTCATCGCGCGATACGCCACCCGCGTCAACGGCATCACCGATTACTTCCTGACCAAGCTCGACGTGCTCTCCAGCCTGGACACGGTGCCCATCTGTGTCGCGTACGACGTCGACGGCGTCCGGCACGACGAAATGCCGATGACGCAGACCGGTTTCCATCACGCCAAGCCGATCTACGAAGAGATGCCCGGTTGGTGGGAAGACATCTCCGGTGCCCGCACGTTCGAGGAACTGCCGATCAACGCACAGAACTACGTGCTGCGTCTCGAAGAGCTCTCGGGTGCGTACATGTCGTGCATTGGAGTCGGGCCGGGTCGCGACGAAACCATCGTTCGCCGCGACATTCTGCGGTAATCGGACGATATGCCGTGAAAGCCCCGCACTTTTCGGAGTGCGGGGCTTTTTTGCTCCCATTCTCATGTCACCCGGTCTGCTTATGCGGCACATGGTGGCCGAATTGGGCCAATCTGAGCAAATTTCTATGTCGCAAGCGAGAATTCGAGGGATACTCAACGCTGTGTAAGTAAGGGAGGCGCTGATCATGTCTGCTCCGTACAACGGTCTCGAAGTATTCGCCTATCAATTCGATCGGTTTGCTTACGAACATTCTTGGATCGGTGAGCAGGTTGGGGAATTCATGCTCGGCCCGAGTGGCGGCGGCATGCTCGAGTATCGGCATGCAACGGTATTCGCGCTTCCAGAGGGCGGCGCGCACGAGGTGCACGGACCGATCCTGGAGTGGTACATGGCGCACGGCGGGCCGTACGGTGCCCTCGGCTACCCGATCAGCGACGAACGGCCGACACCGACAGGGTTCGGTCGGTACAGCTTGTTTCAGCGTGGGGCCTTGGGTTGGCTCCCGGACACCGGAGCATTCGTCATCGGTGGTAGGCCGGAAGGGGACGAGGTTTCACCAGGGCCGGATGCGAAAGCAGTGGCGTTGGAATCTGGTGCCGACGCAAGTTCGGCTTTTGCGTGAGTAATTGGACGCCCGGTTTCGAAGCTGGCTAACTTTATTCACTGTTGTTCGGTTTGAGGACCAGTGCGGATGATGCTGTCTGCATTCTTCTTCGTGAAAGAAACCCTGCAAATATCCTCCAAAAAATTTACCCATACATTTTCCAAGAACGTGTAACGCGACTGCCCTATGCTTCGACAACTGGTGCAGTGAATGCAATCGGCATTCACCACCACACCCTCAGAAAAGAGCCGGGGCATGTCCGAGAGCATTCAGAATTCAAACCGTAAGCGTAAGGTCCGCGCATTACTTGCAGGTGGTCTCGTTCTCGGTATCGGGGCGGCGGTGACTTTGGCCGCGTGGTCCGACAACGTGTTCGGCAATGCAGAGTTCGCTTCCGGCGACGAAGCGTGGAACCTTCAAGGAAACTTCGAGACGGGTGCCGCAGTGTGGGACGAGTACGACGTGTCCCCGGGCGGAGGTGTCAATCGCCATGTCGATGTCCCCGCTGGTGGCCAGGTAAAAGTCCCCACCCCGTGTTGATGTTTCCGGTTGTTC